>JACKKC010000013.1 GCA_020637615.1 Rhodovulum sp. | reverse complement strand
AGCATCCAGCGCCGGGTGACCTCGGAACCATCGTCATATTGCGCCTCGAAAATGGGCGAGGCGAGGACGGCCAGAATGTGCAACTCCCCGTTCCCGGCGTTGCGGAAGCCGTGGCGGCTTCCCGCAGGTATCAGGGCCGATTGACCCGCCCTTGCCAGAACCCTCTCCCCGTCCATCCAGATCTCGGCCTCGCCCGACAGCACCGTGAGGACCTCCTCGACCGCGTGCCAATGGGTCGGGGCGCCGAGCCCCGGCTCGCACCATTGCTCGAAGACCGACAATGCCGAGGCGCCGGTCAGCGCCGAGACGCGCATGCGCGTCGAAACGCCCGGACGCCAGTCCTCACGGGCCTGGCTGGCATGATCGATCAGCGTCACGGCACATCTCCCCTCCTGCAGGCGGCACGGGACCGCGCCCGGCGGTCAGATTAGGCCCCTACGGCTCGATCCGCGATCCCGTCGTGGCGACGGCCCGGCCGATCGACCGGCGACCGTCGAAGCCGGCAAGCGCGCGGCCACGGCAGCGGGCCCTCCCGGCGCGAAACCGGCGATTGACATCCCCCGCGCCACTTCGCACTCTCCGACTCTCACCAGGGGTGTCCCGACAAGGGGCTGAGATTCTGCTGGGCCGCGAGGCAGCGCAGGGACCCGACGAACCTGATCCAGTTCATACTGGCGTAGGGATGGTGCGGATGCCTCGCCGGTCGCGCGACCGATCCTTTCAAGGGGCGTCCTCCTTCCTTCCGGTCAGAGCTGGGTCTCCGATGCGATGACGCGAGGGGCCTCGACATGACTTCCGAACCAAACCTGACGGTCACCACCGGACCGCTGCCCGCCTCGGGCAAGGTGTTCCGGCAGGGCCAGCTCCACCCCGGCATCCGCGTGCCCATGCGCGAGATCGCCCTGCACCCGAGCGCCGGGGAGCCGCCGGTGACGGTCTACGATTCCTCCGGTCCCTATACCGACCCGGCCGCCGAGATCGCCATCGCCCGCGGCCTGCCGCGCCTGCGCGAGGGCTGGATCGCCGCGCGCGGCGACGTGGAGGCCTACGAGGGACGGCGGGTCAAGCCCGGGGACAACGGCTTCGTCTTCGGGGACAGGCTCACCCCCGAATTCCCCGTCCGCCACCGGCCGCTGCGCGCCCGCGGCGGCGGGGCCGTCACCCAGCTCGCCTATGCGCGCGCCGGGATCGTCACCCCGGAGATGGAATTCGTCGCCATCCGCGAGAACCTCGGGCGCAGCGCCGCGAAGGCGGCGCTCGACCGCGACGGCGAGGGCTTCGGCGCCGCCATCCCCGATTTCGTCACGCCGGAATTCGTGCGCGACGAGGTGGCGCGTGGCCGGGCGATCATCCCGGCCAATGTCAACCACCCGGAATCGGAGCCGATGATCATCGGGCGGAATTTCCTGGTGAAGATCAACGCCAATATCGGCAATTCCGCGGTCACCTCGTCGATGGCCGAAGAAGTCGAGAAGATGGTCTGGGCGACCCGCTGGGGCGGGGACACGGTGATGGACCTCTCGACGGGCCGCAACATCCACAACATCCGCGAATGGATCCTCCGCAATTCGCCGGTGCCGATCGGCACCGTGCCGCTCTACCAGGCGCTCGAGAAGGTGAACGGGGTAGCGGAAGACCTCAGCTGGGACGTCTTCCGCGACACGCTGATCGAGCAGGCCGAGCAGGGCGTGGATTATTTCACCATCCATGCCGGCGTGCGGCTGCACTACGTGCCGCTGACCGTGGATCGCGTCACCGGCATCGTCTCGCGCGGCGGCTCGATCATGGCGAAATGGTGCCTGCATCATCACAGGGAGAGCTTCCTCTACGAGCATTTCGAGGAGATCTGCGACATCTGCCGCGCCTATGACGTGTCCTTCTCGCTGGGCGACGGCCTGCGCCCCGGCTCGATCGCCGACGCCAACGACGCCGCGCAATTCGCCGAGCTCGAGACGCTGGGCGAGCTGACGCGGATCGCCTGGGCGAAGGACTGCCAGGTGATGATCGAGGGCCCCGGCCACGTTCCGATGCAGAAGATCAAGGAGAACATGGACAAGCAGCTCGCGGTCTGCGGCGAGGCGCCCTTCTACACGCTCGGGCCGCTCACGACCGACATCGCGCCGGGCTACGACCATATCACCAGCGGCATCGGTGCCGCCATGATCGGCTGGTTCGGCACGGCGATGCTCTGCTACGTCACCCCCAAGGAGCATCTCGGCCTGCCCGACCGGGACGACGTGAAGACCGGCGTGATCACCTACAAGATCGCCGCCCATGCCGCCGATCTTGCCAAGGGACATCCGGCGGCGCGGATCCGCGATGACGCACTGTCGCGGGCGCGGTTCGAATTCCGCTGGGAGGACCAGTTCAACCTTTCGCTCGACCCCGAGACCGCGCGACGCTTCCACGACCAGACCCTGCCCAAGCAGGCGCATAAGGTGGCGCATTTCTGCTCCATGTGCGGTCCGAAATTCTGCTCCATGCGCATCAGCCACGAGATCCGCGCCGAGGCGCGGAACGAGGGCATGGCCGCCATGGCGCAGAAATACCGCGAGGGCGGCGACCTCTACATGCCCCTCGCCCACGAGGAGGCCTGAGCGATGCCGACACCTTCCGTGCTCCTCGCGGCCCTGCGCGAAACCGCCCCGCTGGTGCAATGCATCACCAATTACGTGGCGATGAACGTGGCGGCCAACGTCCTGCTCGCGGCCGGGGCCTCGCCGGCGATGGTCCATGCCGAGGAGGAGGCCGGCGAATTCGCGGGCCTCGCCGGTGCTCTGACCATCAATATCGGCACCCTCTCGCCGGCCTGGATCGGCGGCATGAAGGCCGCCGCCACCGGGGCAGCGGCCGCCGGCAAGCCCTGGGTGCTCGATCCGGTCGCCCATTTCGCCACCGCCCTGCGCCGGCAGTCCGTGGGGGAGCTGCTCGACCTGCGCCCGGCGATCATCCGCGGCAATGCCTCCGAGATCATCGCGCTCGCGGGCGGCCAGGGCTCGGGCCGGGGCGTCGACAGCGGCGATCCCGTGGAGCTTGCCGAGGAGGCCGCCCGCCAACTCGCCGCCGCGCGCGGCGCGGTGGTCGCCGTCACCGGGCCGGTGGATTTCGTCACCGACGGGCGGAAATCGCTGCGGATCCACGGCGGATCGCCCCTCATGCCGAGGGTGACGGCGCTCGGCTGCTCGCTGACCGGGCTGGTCGGCGCCTTTGCCGCGGTCGCGCCGGAGGAACCGCTCGACGCCACCGCCGCCGCACTCGCCGCCTTCGCGGCGGCGGGCGAAGCCGCCGGGCGCGGGGCCGAGGGCCCCGGGTCCTTCGCCGTGCGGTTCCTCGACGCCCTGCACGCGCTCGACGCCGCCTCCCTCGACGCGGATGCGAGGATCGCAGCGGCATGATGCGCTTTCCGGTTGATCCCATCGGGAAGCGTGGGCAACGGCCGCCTGGCGGACGGGCGGGCGCTGCCCGTGCCGGCGCACGGGCGGGAGCCACGGCTTCCTCGCGCGCCGTTCAGGTGGAACGCGCATGAGAGGGCCGGACCTGTCGCTCTACCTCGTGCTCGACCCCGACCTCTGCCGCCTGCATTCCATGGTCGAGACGGCGCGCGCCGCCGTCTCCGGCGGGGCGACGATCGTCCAGCTGCGCGACAAGGCCGCCGGTACCGAGGGGCTCGTCGAGGTGGGCCGGGCGCTCAAGGCGGCGCTGGCCGGAAGCGGCGTGCCCCTGATCGTCAACGACGATCTCGAAGCGGCGCTCGCCGTCGAGGCCGAGGGGCTCCATCTGGGGCAGGACGACATGCCGACGGGCGCGGCGCGCCAGCGGATCGGACGGGGGCGCATCCTCGGCCTCTCTGTCGAGACCGAGGCGGCCGCCCGCGCGGTCGATCCGGCGGACGTCGATTATGTCGGGGTCGGGCCCGTCTTCGCCACGCCGACCAAGCCCGACCACAAGCCGCCGATCGGATTCGACGGCCTCGCCAGGCTCGCCGCGATCAGCCCCGTGCCCTCGGTCGCCATCGGCGGCCTGAAGGCCGCGCATGTCCCGCCCGTGCTCGACGCCGGCGCCGCCGGCATGGCGGTGGTCTCCGCCATCTGCGGCCAGCCCGATCCCGAAGCCGCGGCGAGAGCCCTGTCCGCGGCGATCCTGAACTGGCGCACGACCTCCGGGTGATCGTCTCGAACAGGCGCCCGGCCCCGTGGCGCCGCCTCTCTTCGCGGATCTGGCGCGGATTACCCACCGACGGTGCGGCCCGACCTTCCTCGGTCTCCGGACTCGCGCGCTCAAACCGACGAACCGGCGCGAGGCAATGCCTCGCCCTTGCCGGCCCGGATCTGGGGCGCTCTATAGCGGGCGGCCGCCCCAGAGCCGGTGGAAATGGTGCAGCGGCCCGTGCCCCTGGCCGACCTTGAGCGCCCCGCTGGCGGCAAGCGCCTCGTGCATATAGGCCTTGGCCTCGCGCACGCTCTCCTCGACCGGACGCGTGGGCAGGAGCGCCGCGATCGCGGCCGAAAGCGTGCAGCCGGTGCCGTGGTCGTTCCGGGTGCGGATCCGCGGCGCCGAGAACTCGACCGTCCCCGATGGCCCGTGCAGCAGGTCGGTGCTTTCTTTCGATCCGTCCAGATGGCCGCCCTTGAGCAGGACCCAGTCGGGCCCGAGAGCCAAGAGATCGCCCACCCGCTCGCGCATCAGCGCCAAGCTCCAGGCCTCGTCGGCGCCGAGCAGCACGCCGGCTTCGGGAAGGTTGGGGGTGATGACGGTGGCGAGCGGCACCAGATGCTCGCGGATCGCGGAAACCGCGTCGGGCTCCAGCAGGTGATGGCCGCTCTTGGCCACCATGACGGGATCGAGCACGACGTTGCGGGCCGCGTGGCGCTTCAACCGTCCCGCGATGGTCTCGGCGATGCGCGCATTGGCCACCATGCCGACCTTGACCGCATCCACCCGCACGTCGTCGAAGACCGCATCGATCTGCTCGCCGACGAAATCGGGGTCGAGGGCGACGAAGGAGCGGACGCCGCGCGTGTTCTGCGCCACGACCGCGGTCACCGCCGCCATGGCATAGGCCCCGAGGGCCGAGACCGTCTTGATGTCGGCGTGAATGCCCGCACCGCCCGTGGGATCGGTGCCGGCGATGCTCAGAACATTGGCGATCATGACCCGGTAACCCCCTTCGCGGACAATCCGCCGCGCCCCGCCGGCGCCGTCGCGCCCCCCCGTGTTTCGATCCCCCCGCCGGGGAATGCAAGACGGCGCCCGCCCGCGAGCGCGCTGGTCAAGCGGGGCGATGTCTGCGACATGGATCCGGACCTTCCGCCCGAAGGCCCGGTCACCCAGGGGGAATTGCCATGCACCGTCTCGGACTCATCGGCGCCGGTCGCATCGGGATCATTCACGGCACCAATGCCGCAGCCAGTCCCGACGCGCGTCTCGTCGCGCTCACCGACCCCGATCCCGCCGCGGCGGAGCGGCTGGCGACGCGCACGAAGGCCGAGCTCCGCACCGTCGACGAGATCATCGACGGCGAGGGGATCGACGCGGTGCTGATCTGCTCGCCCACCGATACCCACGCCGACCTGATCGAGCGCTGCGCCCGCGCCGGCAAGGCGATCTTCTGCGAAAAGCCGATCGACCTCTCGGTCCCGCGCGCCGAACGGGCGGTCGCCCAGGCCGAGGCCGCCGGCGTGCCGCTGATGCTCGCGTTCCAGCGGCGCTTCGACCCGCATCTCGGCGCCCTCGCGCGCCGGCTCCGCGAGGGGGCGATCGGCAGGATCGAGATCGTCACGATCACCTCGCGCGACCCCGCCCCGCCGCCGGTCAGCTACGTGAAGCGGTCCGGCGGACTCTACCGGGATTCCATGATCCACGATTTCGACGCGGCGCGCTTCCTGCTCGGCGAGGAACCCACGGAGGTCTTCGCCCTCGGATCCTGCATGGTCGATCCGGAGATCGGCGCGGCGGGGGACATCGACACCGCCGCCGTGCTCCTGCGCACCGCCTCCGGCGCGATCTGCCAGATCTCGCTCTCGCGCCGGGCGACCTACGGCCACGACCAGCGGGTCGAGGTGCTGGGCGCGAAGGGGCTGCTGCGCACCGGGAACCTCCACGAGACCACCGTCGAGCAGGCAACCGAGGCCGGCTTCCTGCAGGCGCCCGTGCTCAACTTCTTCCTCGAGCGCTACGCCGCCGCCTACCGGAACGAGCTCGACGCCTTCCTCGAATGCCTCAGGACCGGGACGAGGCCCGAGCCGACCGGCGCGGACGGGGTGAAGGCCCTGAAGCTCGCGGATGCGGCGACGCGCTCGCGCGAGACCGGCCTGCCGGTCAGGGTGGCGCCATGACGGCCAACGTGCTTTTCGGCACCGGCGGCCAGGCCGGGCCGTCGGCGCCGGCCGGCGCGCCCCTGCATGTGGCCGTGATCGGCACGGGCTTCATGGCCAGGACCCATGCGCTCGGCTACCGCATGGTCGGGGGCATCTTCGACCTGCCGCGGCCGGTGGTGCTCGACACGATCGTCGGCGCCGGCGAAAGCGAGGCGGCCGATGCCGCGCGCCGCCTGGGCTTCCGGCGCCATTCCAGCGACTGGAGATCCGTCATCGCGGATCCGGCGATCGAGGCGGTCTCGATCACCACGCCGAACGCGCTGCATGCCCCGATCGCCCTCGCTTGCGTCGAGGCCGGCAAGCATTGCTATTGCGAGAAGCCTCTGGCGACCACGCTCGCCGATGCGCATGCCATGGTCGCGGCCGCCGAAGGCGCCGGCGTCGTGACCCAGGTCGGCTTCAACTACATCCGCAATCCGGTCCTCGCGCTGGCCCGGGAAATGATCGCCGCGGGCGAGCTCGGCCGGATCACCGGCTTTCGCGGCATCCATGCCGAAGGCTACATGTGCGACCCCGCGACGCCCTGGACCTGGCGCCTGGCGTCCGATGGCGGCGGCGGCGCCCTGATGGATCTCGGCAGCCATATCGTCAACATGGCGCGCTTCCTGCTCGGGCCGATCGATCGGGTCTGCGGCGATGTCGAGACCGTCGTCCCCGCGCGGCCCGTCGCGCCCGGATCGAGCGAGCAACGGCCCGTCGAGGTGGACGACCAGGCACGCCTGCTCGTCCATTTCGAGCGCGGCTGCAGCGGCACGATCGAGGCTTCCTGGACCGCGACCGGCCGCACGATGCAGCTCGAATTCGAGGTGACCGGGGAGAAGGGCGCGCTCGTCTTCACCCAGGAGCGCCTCAACGAACTGCAGTATTTCAGGGTCGAGAGCGACGGCGCGCGCAACGGCTTCCGGACCATCGCGGCGGGGCCGCAGCACCCGCCCTACGGGAATTTCTGCGTCGCTCCGGGGCATCAGATCGGCTTCAACGACCTCAAGACGATCGAAGTGGGCGGCTTCCTCGAGGCGATCGCCGGCGGCGACCGGCCCTTTGCGGATTTTCGCGAAGGCTACGAGGTGCAGCGGGTGATCGAGGCCGCGCAGCTTTCCTCGAAGGAAAGGCGCTGGGTCGATCTGGACGAAGCCTGACGCCCGGCCTTCGGACGCGCCCTGTATCACCATCCCGCCCGGCGGGCACCGCCGGGCAGCGCCCGCCCCGCCCCGTCACGCTGAAGGCGTGCCTCCGGCACGACGCGGGCGCTTCGCACCCGCCGGGTCAGGCGCTGCCCTCGGTTTGTGGAGGGACGGTCGAGAAAGAAAAAGTGGGATCCGAACACGACCGCCCTGAGGCCTCTACCCGCAGGCCTTGACGCCAGATGCTATCGATACCATCCACGACCCGGCCCATCGGACGGCCCGAAACCCGGAGGCACCCTTGCAGCAAGGCACGAAACTCTTCGACCTGACGGGCCGGCGCGCGCTCGTGACCGGGTCGAGCCAGGGCATCGGCTTCGCCCTCGCCCGCGGGCTGGCGGCGGCGGGGGCGGCGATCGTCCTGAACGGCCGCAATCCGGAGAAGCTCGCCGAAGCCTCCGCCGCGCTGCGCGAGCAGGGCTGCGACGTCGCCGAGCTCCCCTTCGACGCGACCGACCACGAGGCCGTCCGGAGCGCCATCGACGGCTTCGAGGCCGAAATCGGGCCGATCCACATCCTGGTCAACAACGCCGGGATGCAGCACCGGAGCCCGCTGGAGGATTTTCCGGCGGAGGCCTTCGAGCGCCTGCTCCAGGCCAATGTCGCCAGTGTCTTCCACGTCGGCCAGGCCTGCGCGCGGCACATGATCGCCCGGGGCGCCGGGAAGATCATCAATATCGCCAGCGTGCAGACTGCGCTCGCCCGCCCCGGCATCGCGCCCTATACCGCGACCAAGGGCGCGGTCGGCAACCTCACCAAGGGCATGGCCACCGACTGGGCGAAGCACGGCCTGCAATGCAACGCCATCGCCCCGGGCTACTTCGACACGCCGCTCAACGCCGCGCTTGTCGGCGACCCGGAATTCTCGGCCTGGCTCGCCAAGCGCACGCCGGCCGGCCGCTGGGGGCTGGTGGAGGAACTGGTGGGCGCCGCGATCTTCCTCGCCTCGGACGCCTCGAGCTTCGTCAACGGCCATACGCTCTTCGTCGACGGCGGCATCACGGCCTCGCTCTGACCATGGCAGGGAAGGCAGAAGACCGCCGCCGACCCCGCCCGTGACAGAAGGCGACGCTGGAGCGGCCCGCGCCACAATCCCCCGGACCGAAAAGGCGAAGCGCCAGCGGCGCCTTGTCCGGTCCGGTCGCCTGGAGGCGCGCGCCGCAGGGCGAGGGAAGTGCAGCCTCACCGTCGGTTGAGGATCGGACCACGCAGGCCCTCGGGCGGGATGAGAGTCGACGGGAAGGCTGCCGGTATGACAGATCCGCGCGCGCCCGCCAGGCAGGCGGCGCGGATTGCCAGCGGACAGTCAAACCCGCCCTCTTTGCCTCCACCCTCCCGCGCGTCCCGCCGACGAACCGACCACTGGCATGGCCGGGCGGCCCATCAACAGGGTTAACGGCGCATGAACGCGCGAATAGGCCTTCGATATCAGCATGTTGCAGCCTGTCCCCATGGGGACAGGTCTGGGGCACCGCCGGTCGACCCTCCAGCGAGGCCAGAATCCCCGCTAGGAAAGCATCCGATCATCCCACAAGGCCCATCACGGTCGCCCGCGGCGAGAAGATCGCCCGACCGGCATCGAACTCGTAGCCCGGTGCCAGCCGCGCCGCATCCCGCGCGAGTTCGAGGACCGAGTTGACGATATAGTCCACCTTGTCGTCGGGCAGCAGGACGCTGAAGTTGAGCCGCACGAAGCCGGGCTTCGCGATTTCCTCGCCCGCCAGGATCGCGCGCCGCAGGCGATCGGATTCCGCCGCGTCGATCGCGAGCAGCCGGTGCACATAGGGGCCCGCACAGGCGCAGCCGCCGCGTGCCTGGATGCCGTAGCGGTCGCTGAGCAGGCGCGTCACCAGCTGATGATGCACGAGGCCGCCGGTGCCGGTCCGCACCCTGAAGGAAAAGATCGGCAGCCTTTCGGCGGTCAGCGACCCGAGCAGCTCGATCCGCTCGGCACCGCTCCAGGCGGCCATGGCACGGCGCCTGAATTCGGCATTGCGGCGCTGCATGCGCTGCGTGCCGATCGCATCCTTGACGATGAAGGCGAGCGCCGCGCGGATGTCGCCGAGGATATTGGGGGTTCCCGCCTCCTCCCGCGCCTCGAGACTGTCGCTGTAGTCGTGGCCCGTGGCGGACACGAACTTCACCGTCCCGCCGCCCGGCCAGGTCGGCTTCGTGGTCGTCACGGCATCGCGTCGAACGATCAGCACGCCCGACGCACCCGGTCCGCCGATGAACTTGTGCGGCGAGACGACGATCGCATCGATCTCGGCATCCCCGGCCGGCGCCATGGCGATCGGCAGATAGGGGCCGGCCCCGGCATAATCCCAGATCATCAGCGCGCCCGCCGCCTTGGCGGCACGGGTGACGGCGGCCACCTCGGTCACGATCCCCGTCACGTTCGACGCGGCCGAGAAGGCGCAGACCAGGCAATCGATGCCGTGGGAATCGCGCAAGGTAGCATCCAGCGCATCCAGGTCGGGACCACCGTGCGCACCCTCGCCGATCTCGACGACCTCCGCGCCACTTTCCCGCCAGGGCAGAACGTTGGAATGATGCTCGTAGGGGCCGATGACGACGCGCGCCCGCTTGCCGGCCGAAACCGCAGCCTTGACCCCGAAGAGCTCGACCAGACGGTTGAGACCCGCCGTCGCCCCCGACCCGGTGAAGATCACGGCATGCTCGTCGTTCCCGCCGCAGCAATCCCGGACCACCCTGCGGGCTTCCGAGCGCATCCGGGTCATCAGGCCGCCGCAATAGGAGGCTTCGGTATGGCTGTTGGCGTAGAAGGGCAGCACTTCCCTGAGAATGAAGTTCTCGACCTGCATGAGAGCCCGGCCGGAGGCGACGTAATCGGCATAGACCAGCGGCTTGTGTCCGAACGGGCCGTCGATCTCGGCATCACCCCCGATCAGGCCCGCTCGCAGGGCGCCGAGGATGTCCGGTCCCGCCAGACTGTCGCGGAACGGCCGGAGCAGCCCCGCCCCTGGGGCGGCATTCGATTGCGGCGTCTTCATCTCGGGCCTCCCTGACAGGAACGGCGCGATCATACGGCGGAGACGGTGTTGAAACCTCATCGAAAAGTTGCATCCTACGCCGCATCTCGGGGTGGATGATCGAAGATATGGACAAAATCGACGCGATTGATCTCAGGATTCTGGCCTGCATGCAGCGGGATGGTGCCATTTCGCAGCGCGATCTCGCCGATCAGGTCGGCCTTTCCCAGAACGCCTGCTGGCGCCGGCTGCGTCGGCTGAACGCCAGCGGCCTCATCCAGGGCACGCGCGCCACCATCGACCTCGCCGCGCTCGGGCTCGACCTAACCGTCTTCGTCATGGTCCGCACGCGGCATCATTCGAAGGAATGGGCCGACAGTTTCCGCAAGCATGTCGAGCAGCTTCCCGACGTCGTCGATTTCTATCGGATCGGCGGGGAGTGGGACTATCTCATCAAGGTCGTGACCAAAGGCATGGCGGGCTACGATGCGTTCTATCAGCGGCTCATCACCAATTTCGACCTGGCGACGGTGACCGGCTACTTCTCGATGGAGGCCATCATCGAGAACCGCGCCGCCAATCTCATCCGGTCGCGATGAAGCGAGGCGAAGGCTTCGGCGACGCGGAAGCCGGCAAGGAACGGACGGGTGGCGCGCCGGCGCGGCCGGATCACCAGATCCCCGTATGGGCGCCACCGTCCATGACAAGCGCCTGACCGGTCAGGAATCCCGCCTGCGCGCTGCAGAGATAGGCGCAGAGGCTCGAGAATTCCTCCGGTCTGCCCAGCCGGCCGGCCGGCGTCGCGCGCATCCGCCGCGCGATCTCCTCCGCCTCGCCGTGCCCGGCTTCGCGCGAGGCCGCCGCGATGCTGGCCATCTGGGTCCCGGTGCCGAACACGCCGGGCAGCAGGGTGTTCACCGTCACACCATGCGGAGCGACCTCGCGGCTCAGCGCCTTGAGGAAACCGGTCAGCCCCAGGCGCGCCGCCGCCGGCATGGCGAGGTCGGGTTCCGGGTCCTTGATCAGACGCGACGTCACCACCACGATGCGGCCGAAGCCGCGCTCGACCATGCCAGGATAGATCCGCGTGACCAGATCGATGGCCGGCAGCATCATCGCTTCGACCGAACGCCGCCACTCCGCCAGCGTCGTGCTCGCCGGGTCGGCCACGCGATCGGGCCAGCCCCCGCTGATCACCAGCATGTCGGGATCGGGACAGTCGCGCAGGATGGCGAGCCGCGCCTCGGGATCGGCCTGATCGGCCGCGGTCGTTCCGCAGGCCACGCGGTACCGATCGGACAGGGCACGGGCGACCTCCATCAAGGGCCCTTTGCGGCGCGCGACGAGATGGAGGTCGCAGCCGGCTTCCGCCAGTCGCGCCGCACAGGCAGCGCCCAATCCGCCGCTCGCCCCGATGATCAGCGCACGACTTCCCGCGATTCCAAGGTCCATGCCCGGCCTCCCTTCGATCCGTTCCGAGCGTCCCGATGGCGATGTCCTGGGGCGACCCGTTTCGGGGCCGCAGCCGCCCGGCGCGGCGCCGGCGGGAGAGGCCCCCGCCAGCGCCTGCATCCGTCCCGATCAGGACTTGATCGTCAGATCCTCGTAGGGCCCGGTATAGGGATTGCCGGGGATGCCGTTCACGCCGTCGTAGTCCACGCGCGGGCCGATGATCACCGGGAATGCGAATTCCACCACCGGCAGGAACAGCGATTCCTCGACCAGCTGCTGCTGGATCGTGTCGAGCTGCTGCTTGCGCGTCGCGGCATCGAGCGTCCCGGCCTGTTCCTGCACCTCGGCATCCAGCCGGTCGTCCTGCAGATAGGACAGCGAGCCTTGTGAATGGACGAATTGCTGCAGCCGGCTCGCGGCATTGCCCGGTGCACCCGATCCGGTAAGCACGAGGCCGGTGAGCTTCTTCTCCATCACCTTCTGCAGATAGGCGGCGCGCTCGGTCGGGCGCAGGGTCAGCGTTATCCCCACCGACCGGAGATTCGCCTGGATCAGTTCCGCCAGTTCGTCGTCGGAGCTCGTGTTCAGGTCGCCGCCGTCGAACCCGTCCGGATAGCCGGCCTCCGCCAGCAGCTGCTTGGCGCCTTCCGGGTCGTAAGGTGTCTGCGGCGGCTGCCAGTAGTAGTCCATGACATGCGGAATGATCGAATTCGAGGTCCGGCCGAGGCCGGCATAGGCCACTTGGTTGATGCCGTCGCGGTCGAGCGCCATGTTGGCGGCCTTGCGCACCCGAACATCGCTCCAGGGAGACTCCGGATCGTTCATCGAAGCGAAGACGCAGAAGTTGGTCACCGGAATCGCCGACGATTTGACCCGCAGGTCGGGTTGCGCCATCGCCTGCTGGACCAGGTCGCCCTTGACCCCATAGGCGAAGTCGACCTCGCCGTTCTGGATCGCCGCCAGGCGCGTCGCCGGGTCGGGAATGACGCGGAGGACCAGCGTGGGGACTTCCGGCGTCTTGCGCCAGTAGTGTTCCGACGCCTCGAAGGTGATCTCGGTCCCGGCCGCGAAATCGGCGAGCCGGTAGGGGCCGGCGCCGATCGGCGCCGCTTTGAAGCCTTCGTCGCCGACCTCTTCGAGATAGGCCTTCGGCAACACCCAGGCCACGCCGCTGGCCGGTGTGCCGAAGATGGTGATGAAGTCCGGCCAGGGCTTCGAGAGCACGTATCTGATGGTCAGCGGATCGACGACCACCGCTTCCGTGACGAACTCGCGGATCAGCTCGTCGTTGGCGCCCTTGTAGCGGTCGAACGAGAACTTGGCATCCTCGGCGGTGATCGGATCGCCGTTCTGGAACTTCAGGCCCGGCCGCAGCGTGAAGGTGTAGCTCAGGCCGTCTTCGGCCGCTTCCATCGTCTCGGCCAGGCTCAGCCCGGATGCCTGGTCGCGAACCGGACGGATCAGCGCATCGTGCATGGCGTATTGCAGGATCAGCGGCGCGCCGGTCCCCGGCGTGATGCCGGGATCGAAGAAGAGATTGGTCGGCGAGAAATGCACCGCCCAGGAAAGCTTCGGCGGCTCGTCCGCAAGGACCCTGCCGGCGAGCGAGCCGGACAGCGCAGTTGCGCCCAGCACGGAACCGACGGTCGCGATGGCGCTTCGGCGCGTCATCGGCAGCGTTGCAAGCGGTCTGCTAGTCATGATCGTCCCCTCTTCTGGTCATTTCAGAGCGACTCGGCGTAGTGACAGGCGGCCAGGCGGCCGTGAACCTCGCGCAGGGCAGGGGCCTGGGCGGCGCAATCGGGGCGCGCGAACGGGCAGCGGGAATGGAAGTGGCAGCCGGCGGGCGGGGTGATCGGACTCGGCGGCTCGCCCTGCGGCGGCAGCGTGCCCGCCGTCGGGTCGGCGGCGGCGAAGAGCATCCGCGTATAGGGATGCGCCGGGTCATGGGCGACATCCTTCGCCGCACCGATCTCCACGATGCGGCCGAGGTACATCACCGCGATGCGGTCGCTGATGGTGGCGACCGCGGCCAGGTCATGGGCGATGAAGACATAGCCCGTGCCGAAGGCGTCGCGCAGATCGGCCAGGATGTTCAGGACCTGCGCCCGGATCGACACGTCGAGCGCCGAGATCGGCTCGTCGAGCACGATCAGCTTGGGCTCCAGGATCAGCGCCCGGGCGATGGCGATGCGCTGCCGCTGCCCGCCGGAGAATTCGTGCGGGTAGCGGCTCAGGGTGTCGTCCGGCAGGCCGACCCGTTCGAGGATCGCGCGGGCGCGGTCGCGGCGTTCGTTGGCGGAATAGAGGCGATGGACGACGAGGGGCTCGGTCAGGGTGGAGGCGATGCGCATCCGCGGATTGAGCGAGGAATAGGGGTCCTGGAACACGGCCTGAACCTCGCGGCGGTAGCGCCGCCGCTGCCCGGCATCGAGGGCCCGCAGGTCGGTGCCGGAGACCCGCATCACCCCGCTGGTCGGCGGTTCCAGGCCGAGCATCATGCGGGCCAGCGTGGACTTGCCGCAGCCGGATTCGCCGACGATCCCCAGCGTCTCACCGAGGTCGACGCGCAGCGATACCCCGTCGACCGCGTGAACGATCCGCGGTGCCCGACCGTAGGTCTTCACGACGGCGTCGAGGCCGATCATGGCCTGGGACTCGGTCATGTGCCGAACGCCCGCTCCAGCCAGCAGGCGACGCGGCGGTCGCTGCCCAGGTCGAAGGCCGGGGGGCTGTCCCTGTCGCAGGGCTCGAACCTTTGCGCGCAGCGGGGATGAAAGCGGCAGCCCGGGGGCATCTGCCCCGGCACCGGCGGTTGGCCGGGGATAATGGCGAGCCGGTCGCTGCGACTGCCCGCCGATCGCAGCCTGGGCATCGAGGCGATCAGGCCGCGGGTATAGGGATGGCGCGGCCGTTCCATCACCTCGGCGGTGGTGCCGATCTCAACGAACCGCCCGCCATACATCACCCCGACACGCTGACAGGTGCGCGCCACGACGCCCAGGTCATGGGTGATCAGGATCAGCGCGAAGCCGTGCTCGCGTTGCAGCGACTTCAGGAGATCGAGATATTGCAGCTGGATCGTCGGATCGAGCGCGGTCGTCGGCTCGTCGGCGATCAGGAGGCGCGGCGCGCAGGAGAGCGCTACCGCGCCGGCCACCCGCTGCCGCATGCCGCCCGACATCTCGTGCGGATAGGATCTGAGCCGACGTTCCGGCTCCGGGATCCAGACGCCGCGCAGGAGATCGAGAGCCCTCGCCTGCGCGGCCTTCCACGAGAGCCTGTCGTGGACCACCGCCGGTTCGGCGACCTGGGTGCCGATCCTCAGCCAGGGTGTCAGGGAATGCAACGGATCCTGCAGGATCGTCGCCACCTCGGCGCCGCGCATCCTGCGCAGGCGCGCCGGCGTCATCGCCATCACGTCCTCGCCCGCGAGCCGCATCCGGCCGGCGCTGATTGCGAGGCCCGGGCCCAGGAGGCGCGGGATCGCCGCCGCCAGCGTGCTCTTGCCGGAGCCCGACTCGCCCACGACGCCCAGCGTCTCGCCTTCGCCGAGCCCGATGCTGACCCCATCGAGGATGCGGACCGTTCCGGCCGAGCCCGTGGCATCGACCGCGAGATCCTCGATCTCCAGCAGGGGCGCGGTCATCGCATCTTCCCCTTGGGATCGAACCGGTCGCGCATGTAGTCGCCCAGAATGCTGGCCGACATCACGGTTAGAAGGATGCAGGCCCCGGGCAGCACCGTGAGCCACCATTTGCCGACCATCATCGCCTGCTTGCCGTCCGCCAGCATCAGGCCCCAGGCCGGATTCGGCGGCGGCACGCCGACCCCGAGGAAGGACAGCGAGGCCTCGGTCACGATGACGACGCCGAGCATCAGCGTCGCCAGCACGACCGTCGTGTTGACCACGTTGGGCAGGATGTGCCGCACCATGATGCGCAGGGAAGAGGCGCCGGTCACCACGGCGAGCTTGACGAAATCCCGCTCGCGCAGGGACAGCACCTCGCCGCGCACCAGCCTCGCGTAGCGCGTCCAGTAGACCAGGCCGAGGATCAACACGACATTGATCGCGCTCTGCCCCACCATCGCCGCCAGGAAGATCGCGAAGACAAGCGACGGCATCGCCATCCAGGCATCGACCACCCGCATGATGATCTGATCGGCGAAGCCGCCTAGATAGCCCGCCGTGATACCGAGGGCAGTGCCGATGGCTCCCGCCATCAGCACCGCCGCGACACCGACCGTGAGCGATACCCGCGCGCCGTAGATTAGGCGCGACAACACGTCGCGCCCCAGCTGGTCGGTGCCCAGCAGATAGGTGCTCTGCCCGCCTTCGCTCCAGACCGGCGGCAACAGCCGCGCGGACAGCGAACTCGCCGTCGGGTCGTGCGGGGCGACGAGGGGCGCGAGCATCGCCAGGACGGCAAAGAGCAGCAGCAACAGCGCCGCCGCGGTCGCCGCGAGGTCGAGCTCGCCAAATCTATTCCGCATGGCGGATTCTCGGATCGATCGCGACATAGAGCAGGTCCGTCGCCAGGTTGAGCAGGACGATCATCGAGCCCGACATCAGCACGACGGCCTGGATCACCGGAATGTCGCGAAACGAGATCGCCTCGTAGAGCAGCCGGCCGATGCCCGGCCAGGCATAGATCGTCTCGATCACCACCGCCGCATTGACCATCAGCACGAAGTTGATCGCGGCCAGCGTCACCACCGGGATCAGCGCCCCCGGCAGAGCGTGTCGCAGGATTACCCGCCATTCGGGCATGCCCTTCAGCCGCGCCAGCCGCACATAGTCCGATTGCAGCGATTCGAGCATCGCCGACCGGGTCAGCCGCAGATGCGAGGCGGCGAAATACCAGCCGAGCGAGATCGCCGGCATCACCAGATGCCGCCAGCTGCCGCTGCCGGACGAGGGCAGCCAGCGCAGGTGTACAGAGAAGAACATGATCAGCAGCATGCCGAACCAGAACGCCGGCATCGACATGCCGATCAGCGCGAGCACCGCGCCGACCCGGTCGAGCACGCAGCCCGGCCGCGCGGCCGCGGTCACGCCCACGCCGATCCCCAGCAACACCGACCATGCGAACGCCGTTCCGGCCAGCAGAAGCGAGGCCGGCAGCCTGTCGAAATAGAGGCCGACGGCGGACTGGCCGTAGTAGATCGAGGTGCCGAGGTCGCCGGTGACGGCGTTCTGCATGAACTTCAGATATTGCGCCCAGAACGGCAGATCGAGCCCGAGCCGCTGGCGCAAGGCGTCGATGTCGGCCTGGCTCGCGCCGGGCTCGAGCATCATCGTGACCGGGTCGCCGCCGACCTTGCTGAACGCGAGCACGGTCAGCGCAAGGATGGCGAGCGATATGGCGGCATAGACCAGACGGCGCAGGAAGAAGCGCCCCCCCGGCATCAGGCCGCGAGTTCCGGCTGAAAGCGGGTGGCATCGACGACGGCCGCGATCAGCGCTTCGTCGACGCCGGGATTGATCGAGCATCCCGGCCCGACGAGCTGATGCAGCCCGTCCATCTCCGCCAGCACCGACCTGACCTGGCGGCCCAGCTCGGCCGTCGGTGTCTCGGCGAATTCGGGCTTGCCGGGGGCGCCGGTCAGCACGACCTTGCCGGTCATCTCATGCATCTCGGCCGCAGTCGGATTGGCCGGCGTCTGTGCCCAGCTGAAGATCTGCGGCGCGTAGTCGAGGAAGAACTCCGTCTGCACGGCCGGTCCGCAGATATGCAGGATGTTCATCCAGCCGCCGGAACAGGCCTCAAGGATCTGCGCGTCGAAGGGCGCATGGAAATCGTCATGCTCCTGCCGGTCGATCTCGCCCCTGTTGCAGGTGTTCGAGGCGTAGAAGAGGCCGTCGACGCCGACCTCCATGACCTGCTCGACAAAATCCGTCAGCGTCTCGGAGATCGCGCCGAGTGCCTTGTGGAGCGATTGCGGGTGCGACCGCATCAGCTTGAGGGCGCCGGCCTTGCCCTCCGCATGCATCAGCGACAGCGTCATCATCGGTGCGAAGATGGTCGCCACGATCGGCACGTCCGGACCGAGCGCCGCCCGCACGCCGCGCATCACCGCGACCTGATCGGCGAGCATTCCCCCAACGGGCCGGCGGGTGATCCCTTCGAGGTCGGATGCGGTGCGAACGGCCGGGCGGGTTAGCACTGGCCATTCGTCGGCGCATGCGGGGCGCGATATCTCCGCGCCCCAGAGCAGGGGCGCGGAATGCGCCGGCGATTGAGGCTTGAGGAAGTCGAAATCGAACTTCTCCTGCAGGCGCAGGGTTTCGGCGATCAAGTCCTCGGGCCGCTGTTCGCGGGCGAAATTGTGCAGCCAGACGCTGACCGGAACGCGATCGGGCCGCTGTCCCGCCAGGACCGCCTTCACCCGCCGTCTTGCGGTCCATGCAGCACCGTCGGCATTCGTCATCTCGGGCCCTCTTTGTTGGATATGCATTCTGTCCTGTCGCGGCACCGTCCACCGGCGCAGCGCAGGCGGCCGAGCGTCGCGGCGTGGTCTTCCGGGTGGTGGGCCGTCATGATGCCAAGGTCCGACCCCGAACAGCGTCTGTCTGAGGGAGCGGCGACCCTCGGTGCGAGAAAGCCGACAGTTGCCACGGCGGGCCTGCATTGGTCGCTCGGAGGACCGGGTCTGGTTTCCGATGCTGCTCGCTGCGGCCGGTTCGGTGTCCACAAAGGTTGTGCGGAATGAGCCCGTCCGATGAATGCGAGCATCGTGACAGGGCGATTCCTTCCCGCATCCCGGAGGCCGGCAATCATCGACAGCGTTCTCCCGCAGAATTGGGTAGGAATGCAAGCGCTGCCGCACGGCGTCGTGTCTTGGCTGACGGCACATGGTGGCGGCATGTTCTTCGCGACGCGGGTCGCCCCTGGGCGCGGCGCGGTAACGCGGGGCGAGAAGGCCGGCTCACCTGCATGCATCCTCCGGCGCTCCGTATCATGCCGGATACGCAATCCGCAGAATATCAAAAGCGGCCCGGGGCGTTTCGTGAATGTTTACGGGCGGATGGCGGAGATCCGCATGGTTTGATCGGTTGATTGCATAGGATCGCTATCAATCCCGGCAAGCGATTCCGCATCCGGCATCTGCCCCGAGGCCCCGGACTCGCGCTGAGCATGACGGCATCAGGTCAAACCGCGCTGCCGCTCCCGTTGGCTGGCACGGATTCGGGATGCCAGATCCGATCCGGGTGGTCGGCCGACGCCCGACCGATGACACCGGCAGAGAGATCCCTTAGGGGCATGCCCCGACGCTCCTTGCCCCTTCCGCACGGAGCGGTCACGATCGAGTCTTTCCGTATCAAGAGGACCTGCGATTTTGGCCTACTCTTCCGACCATTTCACGCAAAGCAATGCGCCCGAAATTGCAATAAGGCGGGATCTGCATCGGTATCCGGAGACGGCATTCCTGGAGTACCGCACGGCGTCGCGAATTGCTGAAAGCCTCGAGGTGATCGGATATTCGGTGCGCACCGGGCGCGAAGCCATGGCGCCGGCAGCGATCGTCAATCCTCCGTCCGCCGAGATAGAGAGCGAGAGCAAGGCCGATGCGCTCGCCCATGGCGGCGTCGCGCGATGGATCGACCAGATGGCCGGAGGGCTGACCGCGGTCGTTGCCGAGAAGCGGTTCGGCGACGGGCCGGTTCTGGCACTGCGGTTCGACATGGACGCGCTCGCGCTCGACGAAACCGACCGGGGCGGCCACGCACCGCACGACGGCGGCTTCGCTTCCGTCCGGCCGGGACGAATGCACGGCTGCGGGCATGACGGCCATGTGGCCATCGGTTTCTGCGTTGCCGCCGCGCTGGCGCAGGCGGAGGGGTTGGCGGGCACGCTTCGGTTCATCTTCCAGCCCGCCGAGGAAGGCGGGCGCGGGGCGCAGCCGATCATCGACGCAGGCATCCTCGACGACGTCGATCACATATTCGTCGCGCATCTCGGCTGTTTCCTGGCATCCGGGAAGGTCGCGGCCAGCGCCATCGGCTTTCTTTGGTCGAGCAAGATCGAAGTGCGTTTCGACGGTCGGCCCTCGCATGCGGCCATGGCGCCGCAGGCGGGCCGCAACGCGCTGCTCGCCGGCGCCGCCGCGGCCAGCAACCTGCATGCGATCTCGCGTGTCGCGGGGGAAGAGACCTTCGTCAATGTCGGACGCATGACCGCGGGAACCACGTTCAACATCATTCCCGACCGCTGCGACCTGATGATGGAGGTCCGGGCCGAATCCGAGGCAGGCCATGCCTACATGATGGCGCGCGCCGAAGAGATCGTCGCCGCTTCCGCGGCGATGCAGGGCGTTACCTCGGCAATGCGCGTGGTGTCGCGCCTGGAGGGCAATCACAACAGTCCGGAGGCGGTCGATACGGTGGCGCGGGCGGTGCGGACGCTGCCGGGGATCGAGCTTGTGGATAGCTGGCCGATCGGAGGAGGCGACGACGCCTCGAAGATGATTCGCCGGGTTCAGGAGAACGGCGGCACCGGCGCCTATTTCATCATCGGTTCGGACATCCCCGCACCGCATCATGCGCCTGATTTCGACATCGACGAAGGCTCCCTGGCCATCGGTCGGCAGGTTTTCGAGCACATCGTGCGGGAGATTCTGGGGAAGGCAGAACGCCAAGCTTGATTTTTGCCTCGGTTTGCCTCATAGGTAAAACGATTAATCTGCTGTGTGGCGGCATCAAACGGCTGGATAATCGTTTGACCGGAAGGGAGGGGCAGTGAAGCCGAGGCTGAGTGACATTGCGCGCAATCTGTCGGTGTCCGCGGCAACGGTCTCGCTGGCCTTGTCAGGCAAGGGGCGCGTCTCGAACGAAATGGTCGCGCGGATCAAGGCCGAGGCCAACCGGCTGGGCTATTCTCCCAACCCGATGGGCAAGGCGCTCCGCACCGGCCGCTCGCAGGTGATCGGCCTGGTGCTTCCGGACGTGGCCAACCCGCTGTTCCCGCGCATGGCCCGCTCGATCGTCATGGCCGCCGAGGAGCATGATTTCGGCGTGCTCATCGCGGACAGTCACGACAGCCCCGCCAAGCAGAACGAGGCGATGAAGCGCCTGGTGGACCTGGGCTCCGACGGGATCGTCGTGATCCCGCGCAAGGGCACCGAGGTCGGTCCCCAACCCATCCCGGTCGCCGTCATCGATGCGCTGGGGTCGGCCCAGAACGTCGTATCGGCGGATCACGCGGGCGGCGGGGCCATCGCGATCGGACATCTGCAGGAGGCCGGGCACCGCCGGATCCTCTGTGTCGGCGAGACGCGCTCGTCGCTGGTGCAGCGAACCCGCATCGGCGGGATGGTCGGGGCTGCGGCCCCGGACGCGCAGCTGTTGCAGCTCTGGCTCGAGGACGCACCCGATGTCGTGGGCCTGATCCGTGACGGGGCCACGGCGATCGCGACGACATCCGACATGATCGCGCTGCAGTTGCTGACCGAGCTCGGCAAGGCCGGACTGAACCTGCCCGAGGACTACAGCCTCGTGGGTTTCGACAATCTGGACTTCGCCGGGATCATCAGCCCGGCGCTGACAACCATCGGCACGTCCGAGGCCGAGATCGCAGAACGCGCGATCCTGGGCCTCACTAGGCTCATCAACAGCGGGGCGCCGGTCGAAAGCCAAGTCGTTCCCATGCATCTCGTCCGGCGAGAAACCGTCAAACAGCTAGCAAGGAGGAAGAACTGAATGAAACTAGGTAGATACGCTGCGGCAGCCGCAATCGGTGCGCTCTGCGCCGCGCCGGCCATGGCGGCGGACAAGACCCTGACCATCTCGGTCTATGCATTCGCTCAGGACGAATTCAAGGAGCTGGTCTACGATCCCTTCGAGGAGATCTGCGGCTGCGAGCTCGTCGTCGAGACCGGCAATTCGGTCGAGCGGATGTCCAAGATCGAGGCGAACAAGGAAAACCCGGTCATCGACATGGCGGTGATGTCGGTGCACGACGCGCTGGCGCTGTCGCGCAAGGGGCTGCTGCAGAAGATCGACACGTCGAAGCTCAGCAACTACGGCGACCTGTTCGATATCGCCAAGGACCCGCTCGGGAATGGCGAGGCGGTCGGCTACACGGTCTATGCCACCTCGATCGTCTATCGCGCCGACAAGGTCGACATCCAGAGCTGGGCCGACCTGCTGGACCCCGAACTGGCGGGATACGTGTCGCTGCCCGACATCACCACCAACCAGGGACCCGGCACCCTCTGGATGATCGGCAAGGCCATCGGCGACGATGACCTCTCGCTCGAGGGGCCGATGAAGCTGGTGGGCGAGAAGGCCGACGACATCGCCACCTTCTACCTGCGCTCCTCGCAGCTCGCCCAGCTCGTCCAGCAGGAGGAGGTCTGGGCCGCACCGGTCGGCCGTTTCGCCTGGAGCCGCTTCAGGGACAACGGGCTCGACATGAAATGGGCCGAGCCCGAAGAGGGCCAGTTCGGCGACATGAACGTGATGATCATGCCCACGGGCATCCCGGCGGAGAACGCGGAGCTCGCGCTGCAGTTCATGGATTTCTGGCTCTCCCACGACATCCAGCTCGCGCTGGCCGAGGCGCTGATCGACAGCCCGGTCAACGACACGGTGGAGGTATCCGCCGAGGCCGCCGAAGGGCTGACGGTCGGTGCCGATCTCATCAACAGCCTGGTGTTCATGGATCCCGGGGTCATCCTCGACAACCGTGACGCCTGGCTGGAGACCTGGAACAGCACCGTCGTCCGGTAAGGCGAGTAGGGCGAGAGCGATGTTTGAGAACAAGACCACGGGCCTGCTGCTGGTACTGCCGGCGGCCGTCTTCGCCTCGGTGCTCTTCCTCCTGCCGGTGGGCATCCTCCTGTCGGAGGGCTTCGCCGGCAGCGAGGGCGGCTTCAGCCTCGGAGCCTATGTGGAGTTCTTTTCCTCGGAACTGAACAACACGGTCTTCTGGCGCTCGCTGCGCCTGGGGCTCTGGGTCATGCTGACCTCTGCGGTCATCGGCTATGCCGCCGCCTTCAGCATCGTCCAGCTCTCGCCCAAATCCCGCGGCAGGGTCTTCGCCCTGATCATCCTGCCGCTGATGATTTCGCCCGTGGCCCGAACCTATGCCTGGCTCGTCATCCTCGGCCGGACCGGCCTGGTCAACCAGGTGATCGTCGGGCTCGGCCTCTCCGAGGAAGGGCTGCAGCTCCTCTTCACCGAGACCGCCGTCTTCATCGGCCTGCTGCAGCTGTTCCTGCCCCTGATGATCATCGCGCTCATCTCGTCGATGGAGAACATGCCGCGCGACGTGGTGCCGGCCGCGCGGGTGCTTGGGGCGAACTGGTTCAGCGTCTTCTTCCGGGTCATCCTGCCCCTTACGCGCGAGGGCCTGGTGGTGGGCGGAACCCTGGTCTTCGCCGGCTCGATTACCGCCTACATCACCCCGGCCATTCTGGGCGGCTCGAAGGTCCTGATGCTCGAGACGCTGCTCTACCAGCGCGTGACCGTCGCCAACGACTACGCCGCCGCCAGCGTCATCGCGATGATCCTGGTCGTCATGAGCATCGTCACCAACCTGCTTCTCAAGCGTCTTGCCAAGCCGCGCAACCGAAGGGCCTGAGATGAAGCCGTCCAGCACCGCCACCGGGACCATCATCGGGCTGACGCTCGTCTTCCTGATCGGTCCGTTCATCGTGATCATCCTCGCGGCGCTCACCGCGGGAAACAACCTCGCCTTCCCGCCCGACGGGCTGTCGCTCAAGTGGTTCATCAAGGTCTTCACCGTCGAGAGCTTCCGGATCTCCTTCTTCATCTCGATGTTCCTCGCGGTGTTCGGGACGCTCACGGCGCTGATCGTCGGCGTGCCCGCGGCCTATGCCATCGCCCGCTACGACATCCCCGGCGCCGGGGCGATCCAGCTCGCCGTGTCGTCGCCGCTGATCGTGCCGGGCATCATCGTCGGCCTGGCGCTGCTGCGCTATCTGGTGATCCCGACCGGATTCACGATCATGGCGGCGCTGTTCCTCGCGCATGCGGCGCTCATCCTGCCCTATGCGGTGCGGGTGGTGACCTCGTCGTTGCAGAACCTGCGGGTCGATGTCGAGGAGGCCGCGCTGATCCTGGGCTGCTCGCGGCTCGGGTCGTTCTTCCGCGTGGTGTTCCCCAACATCAGGGGCGGCATCCTGGCGGCCTTCATCCTGGGCTTCGTGACCTCCTTCAACCAGGTTCCGGTCTCGCTGTTCCTCTCCGGCCCGGGGGTGCGGACGCTGCCCATCGACATGCTCGCCTACATGGAAACCACCTACGACCCGTCGGTCGCGGCGCTCGCCTGCCTTCTGGCGATCATGTCGGTCGGCATCGTCTTCCTGGCAGAAAGATTTCTGGGGTTCTCTCGCTATGTCTGACTTCGTCTCCGTCGACAAACTGACCCTCGCCTACGGCGACACCGTTGCGGTGCCCGAGCTGAGCTTCGGCATCGGCAAGGGCGAGCTGATCGCGCTTCTGGGGCCCTCGGGCTGCGGCAAGACCACGACGATGCGCGCCATCGCCGGGCTGATGACGCCGAAATCCGGGACCATCCGCATCGACGGGCGCGACGTCACGCGCCTGGCGCCGTCCCTTCGCGAGGTCGGCCTGGTCTTCCAGTCCTATGCGCTGTTCCCGCATTTGACCGTCTTCGAGAACGTCGCCTTCGGGCTGAAGATGCGCAAGGCGCCGAACATCAGGGAACGCGTGATGGCGGGCCTCGAATCCGTCGGGCTCCGCGATTTCGCCAACCGCCTGACCCCCGACCTTTCCGGAGGCCAGCAGCAGCGCGTGTCGCTGGCGCGCTCGCTGGTGGTCGAGCCCAAGGTGCTGCTGCTCGACGAGCCGCTCTCCAACCTGGATGCGCGGCTTCGCCTGGAGATGCAGATGGTGCTCAAGGACATCCAGAAGAAGACCGGCGTGACCATGATCTTCGTCACGCACGATCAGAGCGAGGCTTTGGCGCTGGCCGACCGGATCGTGCTGATGAAGGACGGCAGGATCGTCCAGTCGGGGCTCGCCGAGGAGATGTACAGCGCGCCGCGCAGCCGTTTCGCCGCGGATTTCTTCGGTTTTGAGAACATCCTTCCGGGGCGGGACGGCGGCCTTCTGGCCTGGCGCCCCACCGCCATAAGGCTGGGCGACGGACCGCACGAGGGGACGATCCGCGGCATGTCCTTCGGCGGCGACTACCGGACCTATGTCATCGATTCCGCGCTGGGCGAAATCAAGGGAAGCGTGCGGGCCGGGCTGCCCGCCTTCGGCGAGGGCGAAAAGGTCCGGTTCGACCTGCCCGAGGGAGAGGCGGTGCGGCTGGAAGCCGCCTGATGGCCGGCATCTGGATCGACACGGACATGGGCAGCGACGACGCCTTCGCGGTGATCCTCGCTGCCCGCCATGTCCCGATCGACGGAATGTCGCTCGTCGCCGGCAACGCGCCGCTCGCCCAGGTGACGCGCAACGCGGCAGGTTTCGCCGGCCTGCTGGGATGGGACTTCCCCATCCTCGCCGGCGTCGCGCGACCAATCCTCGGGCCGCTGGAGACGGCGCAGCGAATTCTGGGCGATTCCGCCCTGCCGCTCCGGGGCGAGGCGCCGCTCTTCGACGCGGATGCATGCGCCGGTGCCGCCTCCTTCGGCCCGTTCCTGCCCTCGCTCAGCGCGTGGCTCGAAGCGGCGGACGAGCCGCGCAGCATCCTGGCCCTGGGACCCCTGACCAACCTGGCCATCCTGGCCCTGGCGCGCCCGGACCTGCTCGACCGGATCGGCCGGCTGGTCTGGATGGGCGGCGCGGTGGGACGGGGCAACCATACCCCGTCGGCGGAATTCAACGCCTTCGCGGATCCGGAATCGGTGCAGATCCTCCTCGATCGCGGCGTCGCCCTGCACATCCTCGATCTCGACGCCTGCCGCAGGGTCCTGATCGACGAGGCCGACGTGACGGCGCTCGCGGCCGCGGAGGGGCGGAACAGCGTTGCGATGGCGCAGCTTCTGGGCGGCTACCTGGACATCGCCCTCACCCGGGGAAGGCCCGCCATGGCGCTCTACGATCCCGTGGCCGCGGCGGCGCTGATCGCCCCCGAGCTCTTCACCTTCACCCCGGCGCGGATCCAGGTCGAATGCAGCGGCGCCCTGACCCGCGGCCGCACCGTGACGGATTTCACGAGTCCCCGGCCGAACGGCTGGGTGGCCACCGACCTCGATGCGCCCGCGATCCGCGAAAGGTGCCTGTCGGCGCTGGCACAGGTCTGACCCATGCAGGAGACTTCAATGGCTGGCGTTCCGGCGCTTCCCGATACCTTCTTCGCCGCAATTCCGAAGGTCGACATCCATTGCCACCTCTACGGCACGATCCGCGAGAGGACCTTCCAGGAGCTCGCGGCCGCCACGGGTGCGCCGATCACGCCGGAGGAGATCGCCGCTTTCTACATCCGCGGGGAGAAGCCGAAGGGCGTGCTGCATGCCTTTCGCTTCCTCGAGCAGCATGTGCTCGGCCGGCCGGAATTCCTGCATCGCCTGACCTACGAATGCCTCGAGGACATGGCGCGGGAGAACGTCCGCCATGCCGAGCTGTTCTGGAACTCGACCGGCACGCTGCACCATCATCCCGCCATGGGCTTCGCTGCCGCCCAGGCGGCGATCACCGCGGCCATGGCCGAGGCCGAAACGAATCTCGGGATCCTCGCCCGGCTGATCCACGCGATCGACCGGGAGGCCGATCCCGAGCACGCCACGACCATGCTGGAACGGGCCCTGGTCCATCCCGACGAGCGTGCGGTCGGGATTGGCTCGGACTACCTCGAAACCGGCCATCCGCCGGAGAAGTTCTGGAAGACCTACCGCAGGGCGCGCGCCGCCGGGCTGAAGACCACCATGCATGCCGGCGAGTTCGGATGTCACTGGCGCAACGTCGAGACCGCGCTCGATCTGCTGCAGGTCGACCGGCTGGACCATTGCTACACGGTGCTCGACAATCCGGAGCTTCTGGCGCGCATCGTCGATCTGGGCCTCGCGGTGACGGTGGTGCCGACCAATTCCTATTACCTGCGCACGCTGCCGCGCGCGGAATGGGCGGAGCGGCACCCCATCCGCCGGATGCTGGACACCGGGCTGCGCATTCATCCCAATACCGACGACCCGACCTTCCACAATACCTCGCCCAACCGGGTCTGGGCCTCCATGCACCGCGATTTCGGCGCCGGCCTCGATCAGATCGAGCGCATGATGTGGACCGGGCTCGACGCCGCCTGGCTGGACGCCGCAACCCGCGAGCGGCTGGCCGGGGCGTTCCGGTCGGCCTGGCAGGATGCCTGCGACGGGCTGACCTGATGAACCAGGCGCTTCGGGGGGCGCTCGCCCTCGTGGGCGCCGCGGCGCTGGGGTCGGTGATGGGCGTCTTCTCGCGCGCGCTCTCGGGGTCGCTGGATGTCATCGAGCAGGTGGCGCTGCGCTGCGCGCTGGGCGCGGCCATCCTTCTGCCCCTGATGCTCCGGCCGGCGGCGCGCCGGCGCCTCGGGCAGGTGGAGCGCGGCGATCTCTGGAGGATCGCGCTCTCCTCGGTGTCGATCTACGTCGTCGCGATCTCGCTCAACACCTTCGCCTATATCAACGGGAAATACGGCTCGGCCGCGACGGTCATGGCGATGCCCTTTCCGGCCATCGTCGGCTTCCTGCTCTTCGGCGAGCGATTCAATCTGCGCCAGATCGCCAGCATCGCCCTGGCGAGCCTCGGCGCATCGCTCGTGATCGGCACCAGCTTCACCCTGTCGCGCGCCGATGGCCTGGCCATGGTGGCGGCCTTCGGGGCGGGCTTCTTCATGAGCGCGGGCATCCTCGGGCAGCGCAGCATCTCGCAGACATTGTCGATCGTCGAGAAGACCTTCCTGATGCTCGCGGTGGCCGCCGTCGTCCTGACGGGCGCATCGCTGGTCCGCTTCGGGGGCCTGTCCGGGTTCTCGGGCCTGGACGGGTACGCGGCGTCGATCGGGCTCGTCGCGGGTGCGGCGAACGTGCTGTTCCTCTTCGGGACGAACTACGGCGTCGGGCGGGTGCATGCCGCGATGGTCAACAACGCGCTCGCGCTCCAGACCGTCTTCGCCGCGATCGTGGCCTATGTGGTCTATGCCAGCCGGTTCACCTCGGCCGAGTATCTCGGCGCCGGGCTGATCATCCTGTCGATCCTGCTCCAGCGCCGGCGGTCGCCGCAGCCGGGATAGCCGAGGCGGCGGGCGCGGTCAGGCGGATCGGCCGCTGGCACGCGGCGGTCGCGGCCCGGAGCGCGCCAGGATCCGGGCCGTGTCCGTCACGGAACCTCCGGCCTATCGGCCCGGCCTGCCGGCATCGAACCCGCCCCGGCGTGTCCGCGGGGAGGCGTTACACAATGATACGCGGAGCATCCTATTGTTATTACATGATTTTTCGAGATTCTGGTCGGACGGGCCGCCAACCGCTCCGGTCAACCGGAGCCGGCATCAGCCGTCCAGGACAGCGCGCAACCCGTCCCAGGCGCCGGGCGCCGCCGCCAGCACGGCATCGCCTTCCGAAAGGTCGCGGCCCTCGCAGAATGGTGCGCAGCGACCGCCGGCCTCGGCGGTGATCAGAAGGCCCGCCAGGCAGTCCCAGGCGTTCATATGCGCCTCCCAATAGCCCGCGAGGCGGCCCGCGGCGACATGGGCGAGCATGAGCGCCCCCGAGCCGTTGCGGAAAAACATGCCGCCTGCCCCGAGCAGCCGCTCGATGACCTGCGCCGCGGTCCGGGGCGGGGTGCGGTGGTTCGCGCCGATGCCGACGACCCCGTTCAGGACGTTCAGGGTCTCGGGCACACGCAGGGGCCTGCCGTCGAGCCGGGCGCCGCCGCCGCGCCGGGCGGTGAAGACCTCGCCGGCGGTCGGGACGGCGATGACCCCCGCCACCGTGTCGCGCCCGTCATGCACCGCGATCGAGACGCACCAATGCGGCAGCCCGCTGAGAAAGGGACTGGTGCCGTCGATCGGATCGATCACCCAGGTGAAGCCGGAGGCGGCCGCCGTCGCGCCGAATTCCTCGCCGAGGAAGCCGTCGTCGGGGAAGCTCGCCGCGACACGGGCGCGGATCAGCGTCTCGACCTCTCGGTCGGCACGGCTGACGATGTCCTGGGCGCTGGTCTTGGCTTCGATCTCGAGCTCGCCGCGGCGCATGAAGAAATCGAGCGCCAGCGCGCCGGCCTCGCGGGCGGTCTCCTCGGCCAGCGCCAGGCGCCTCGTGACTTCCTCGCTCATGTTCGCCGTTCCTTGTCGCTGGCGGTTCGCATTGCGTTCGAAAGGCGAAGGCCCAGGTGCCTCCCCGGAACCGGTCACCACCACGTATTCCATGCGGCCCCCGGGATAGCGCGCGCCGCGAAGGGTGCCAAGCCACGAGCCTTCGGGTGCTGGGGCCATCGCATTTGTCCCTGCGACCGCGCTCACGGAGGTCTTGGGCGTGGCTGGCGTCACCATCCCGCCTGGCGGTGCCCGCCGGGTAGGGCGCTGCCCTCGTCTTGCTGTGGGACGGTCGAAGAAAGAAGAGTTATTCCTGCGAGGCGCGGCCGCAGGGCCATGGCCCGGTGCCGCGGCATTCCGACCTGTGCTACCATCCTCGCGGCTTGCCAGGCATGCGATCGCTGCTACCTTGGCAGGCAGACAGGGAGGATTCGAATGCAGCTATATGCACATATGCGCGGCCGGGTCGCGGCGGCGACGGCGATCGCCTTGTTGGCCGCCGGGCAGGCCTGGGCGCAGGAAGCCACCGAATCGGCCGACGGACCGCCGAACATCCTGGTCATCTGGGGCGACGACATCGGCCAGACCAACCTCTCGACCTACAGCTTCGGGTTGATGGGCTACGAGACGCCGAACATCGACCGCATCGCCGACCAGGGCATCAAGTTCACCGATTATTACGCCGAGCAGAGCTGCACGGCGGGCCGGTCGACCTTCATCACCGGCCAGTCGACGCTCAGGACCGGCCTTTCCAAGGTGGGCCTGCCCGGCGCCGACGTCGGGCTGCGCGACGACGACGTGACCATCGCCTCGGCGCTCAAGGACCTCGGCTATGCCACCGGACAGTTCGGCAAGAACCACCTCGGCGATCGCGACGAGTTCCTGCCGACCGCCCATGGCTTCGACGAATTCTTCGGCAATCTCTACCACCTCAACGCCGAGGAGGAGCCGGAGAACCGCAATTATCCGCAGGATCCGGCCTTCCGCGAGCAGTTCGGCCCGCGCGGCGTGCTCCGCGCCTCCGCCGACGGCGAGATCGAGGATACCGGCCCGCTGACCCGCAAGCGCATGGAAACGGTCGACGAGGAGACCTCGGCCGCCGCCATCGACTTCATGCAGCGCCAGGTGGACCAGGGCACGCCGTTCTTCGTGTGGATGAACACCACGCGGATGCATTTCCGCACCCATGTGAAGGAGGAGAACCGCAGCGCGCCCGGCCTGACCGCCCCGACCGAATATGCCGACGGCATGGTCGAGCATGACGCGATCGTCGGCCAGATCCTCGATGCGCTCGACGCGATGGGCGTCGCCGACAATACCATCGTGATGTACTCGACCGACAACGGCCCGCACCAGAATTCCTGGCCCGACGCCGGCACGACCCCCTTCCGCAGCGAGAAGAACACCAATTGGGAAGGCGCGTTCCGCGTGCCCGCCATGATCCGCTGGCCCGGCCATTTCGAGCCCGGCACGGTCAAGACCGGCATGTTCTCCGGCCTCGACTGGTTCCCGACGCTGCTCGCCGCCGCCGGCGACGCGGACATCAAGGACCGCCTGCTCGAGGGCACCACGATCGACGGCAAGGAATACAAGGTCCATCTCGACGGCTACAACCAGCTGCCCTATCTGACGGGCGAGTCCGACAAGACGGCGCGGACCGAGTTCTTCTACTTCAACGACGACGGCGCTCTGGTCGCCGCACGCTACGAGAACTGGAAGTTCGTCTTCCAGGAGCAGCGCGAGACGGGCACGCTCAACATCTGGGCCGAGCCCTTCACCGCCCTGCGCATCCCCAAGATCTTCGACCTGCGTTCGGATCCCTACGAGCGGGCCGACATCACCTCGAACACCTATTACGACTGGCTGCTCGACCACGCCTACCTGCTCGTGCCGGCCCAGGCCGAGGTCGCCAAGTTCTTCGCGACCTTCGAGGATTACCCGCCGTCGCAGCGGGCCGCGAGCTTCTCGGTCGACCAGATCCAGGAGCAGCTCGAGACCACGCTGAGCGGCATGGCCCAGTAGCGGCCGGAGAAGCCGGCTCGCGGGGCGCGCTTGCGCGATGCCCCGCGGGCGAAAACCCGATCCCGAGGAGGCGGCGGACATCATGCGGAACCTGCGCGAATTCCTCTATCCGGCGGTGGCGGCGTGAAGGCCGCGGATCTGGCCGGGCGGCACCGGGTCGTCGAGGGCAAGGGGTTCAGGATCGGCGAGGTCGATGCCGACGACACCGCCGGCCTCGACGTGGAGAAGGACGAGGCGAAGGATCTGATCGCCTCGAACCTCGAACGGCTCGGCAAGCTGCAGGAGCGCCTCTACGCCGAGGACGAGCGGGCGGTGCTGATCGTGCTGCAGGCGATGGACGCCGGCGGCAAGGACAGCGCGATCGAGCATGTCATGACCGGGATCAACCCGCAGGGCTGCGACGTGAAATCCTTCAAGCAGCCGGGCCCGATCGAGCTCAAGCACGACTTTCTCTGGCGCCACGTGCTCGCGCTGCCGCAGCGGGGCAAGATCGTCATCTTCAACCGGTCGCATTACGAGGAAGTGCTGGTGGTGCGCGTGCATCCCGGGATCCTCGACGGCCAGGGCCTGCCGAAGGAGCTGCGCGACAAGGACATCTGGAAGCGCCGCTTCCGGTCGATCCGCGACTTCGAGCGCCATCTGGTCGAGAGCGGGACGGCGGTGCTCAAGTTCTACCTCCACATCTCGAAGGACGAGCAGGCGCGGCGGTTTCTCGACCGCATCGACCAGCCGGAGAAGCACTGGAAGTTCTCCTTCGGCGACCTCGAGGAGCGCAAGTACTGGGACGCCTACATGGACGCCTACGAGGACATGATCCGCAACACCGCGACCGAGGACGCGCCCTGGCACGTGGTTCCGGCCAACAACAAGTGGTATGCGCGCATGGTGATCTCCTCGGCGCTCGCGGAGGCGCTGGAGGCGCTCGACCCGAAGTTCCCGAAGGTCGACGACGATTACCGGCGGCGGCTCGCGGAGGCCCGCGGCGCGCTCGCGGCCGAGGCGGGGAAGGGACGGAAGGGGTGAGCCCGCAGGATGCCGCCTCGGCCGAGGCCGCCTCCGACGCGCGGGCGCAGATCGCGGCGCTGCGCGAGCGCATGGGCGAGGCGATCATCGGCCAGCGCGAGGTGATCGAGCGGCTGCTGATCGGGCTGCTCGCCAACGGCAACCTGCTGGTCGAGGGGCTGCCCGGCCTCGCCAAGACCCGGGCGATCAAGGCGCTGGCGAAGAACCTCGAATGCGATTTCTCGCGCATCCAGTTCACCCCCGACCTGCTGCCCTCCGACGTGACCGGCACGGAGGTCTACTATCAGAGCGAGAAGGGCGGCGCCTTCCGCTTCGAGCCCGGCCCGATCTTCGCCAATATCGTGCTCGCCGACGAGATCAACCGCGCGCCGGCCAAGGTGCAGGCCGCCCTGCTCGAGGCGATGGAGGAGCGCCAGGTGACGGTCGCGGGCAAGACCCATGTCATGGAGCCGCTCTTCATGGTCATGGCGACCCAGAACCCGATCGAGCAGGAGGGCACCTATCCGCTGCCCGAGGCGCAGATGGACCGGTTCCTGATGCATGTGCTGATCACCTATCCGCCGGTCGGGGACGAGGTGGAGGTGATCCGGCTGGTGCGGGGCGAGGAGATCGCGGCGAATGCGGTGTCCGACGAGGGCGGCGCCAGGCCCGGGCCGCGCGCGGCGATCCCGCAGGAGGCGGTCTTCGCGGCGCGGCGCGAGATCGGCGCGATCCATGTCGCCGAGGCGATGGAGCGCTACATGGCGGATCTGGTGAATGCCACCCGCGTGCCGGCGGCATTCGGCGCGGACCTGAAGCGCTGGATCGAGATCGGCGCGAGCCCGCGCGCCTCGCTCGCGCTCGACCGATGCGGGCGCACCCATGCCTGGCTCGCGGCGCGGGATTATATCGACCCCGAGGACGTCCGCGCCATCGCGCCGGAGGTCTTCCGCCACCGGCTGAAGCTCAGCTACGAGGCGCAGGGCGAGGGCGTGAGCCCCGACCGCGTCGTCGAGGAGATGATCCGGCAGGTGGCGCTGCCCTGAGGAGGCGGAATGCGCGACGATGCCGCGCGGATACGCACTGGCACGCAACCGGCGGCGCCGCCGGCGGGCGGGTTCGACCCGCGCGTCAGCGTCGATCTCGCGCATCTGCGCGCACTCGAGGACCGGGCGCGCCGGCTGACATTCCTGCCGCGCCAGCCGGCGCGCTCGGTGCTGAACGGCCGGCATGCCTCGCGGCTGCGCGGCCGGGGGCTGAACTTCGAGGAATTGCGCGGCTACCTGCCCGGCGACGACGTGCGCGCCATCGACTGGAAGGTGACGGCGCGCACCGGCGAGCCCCATGTGCGGGTGATGACCGAGGAACGCGACCGGCCCGCGCTGATCGTCGTCGACCAGCGTATGTCGATGTTCTTCGGCTCGGTGCTCAACATGAAGGCGGTCACCGCCGCCGAGGCCGCGGCGCTCGCCGCCTTCCGCATCCTCGACCAGGGCGACCGTGTCGGCGGCATCGTCTTCGGCGACACGGCGATCGCCGAAATTCGCCCGCAGCGCAGCCGGGTGGCGCTCGACCGGTTCCTGACCGCGCTCGCCGATGCGAACGGGCTCTTGCGCGCCGACGCCCCGGTTGCCGAGCCGATGCCGCTCGCCCGCGTGCTGCGCGCCGTCGCCCGCATCGCGCCGCGCAACCATCTGGTGATCGTGCTCAGCGATTTCGACGTGGTGGACGAGGAGACCGAGCGCCTCGTCGCCGGCATCGCGCGCGGCAACGACCTGGTGCTCGGCCTCGTCAGCGACCCCTTCGGCGAGGACCTGCCGGAGGGGCTGCGGCTCGTCGTCTCGGACGGCGAATTGCAGGCCGAGATCGACACCGGCGACCGCGCCGCGCATCGGCGCCTGCGGGACATGGCCAGTGGCCGCCTCGCCACCATCCTCGACTGGCAGCGGCGCTTCGGCGTGCCGGTGCTGCCGCTCTCGGCGGCCGAGGAGACGCTGCCGCAGATGCGCCGGCTGATGGGGCTCGGGGCGCGATGAACGAGGACGGCGCCCCCGCCCCGACGACCCTGATCGACCTGCTCGACCGGCTGGTCGAGCCGCCCGAGCCCGCGCCGGTGCCGATGACGCCCCAGACCTGGGGCTGGGCGGTGCTGGCGGCGGCGCTGGCGCTGGCGCTCGCCTGGATCGCCTGGCGGGCCTGGCGGCGCTGGCGCGCCGATGCCTATCGCCGGGCAGCGCTGGCCGAACTCGCCGCCGCCGGCGACGATCCGGCGACGATCGCCGGGATCCTCCGCCGCACCGCGCTCGCCGCCTGGCCGCGCGAGAGGGTCGCGAGCCTGACGGGCCGCGACTGGCTCGCCTTCCTCGACGCGACCGGGGGCGGCGGGTCCTTCGCCGAGGGCCCCGGCACCGTGCTCGCCGAGGCGCCCTACCGCGCCGATGCCGCGCCGCGCCCCGGCCTCGGCGCGATTGCCGCGCATTGGGTGCGGCGGCACCGGGCGGGGGCGGGGCCGTGATCTCGCTCGGCGCGCCCTGGGCGCTGCTGCTCCTGCCGCTGCCGCTCCTCGTGCTCTGGCTCGTGCCGCCGCACCGGGAACGGGTGCCGGCGCTGCGCTTCCCCTTCTTCCGCCACATCGTCGATGCCGCCGGCTCCGAGCCCGGCCCCGGCGCGGTGGTGCTGTCGCGCACAGGCCTGCAGATGGCCGCCGCCGTCGCCATCTGGCTCCTCGTGCTGCTGGCACTCGCCCGGCCCGAGCGGGTCGGCGAGCCGGTCGAGATCACCAAGGCCGCGCGCGACGTGGTGCTCGCCATCGACATCTCCGGCTCGATGGATGCCCGCGACTTCGCCGCGCCGGACGGCACGCGCAAGCAGCGGCTCGAAGGGGTTCGCGAGGTGGTACGCGGCTTCGTCGAGGGCCGCGAGGGCGACCGCATGGCGCTGATCGTCTTCGGCACCCGGGCCTATGTCCAGGCGCCGCTGACCGAGGATCTCGGCACCATCCTCGATCTGCTCGACCGCACCGAGGTCGGCATGGCGGGCCCGCATACCGCGCTGGGCGACGCCATCGGCCTCGCGATCCGCACCTTCGAGGCCAGCGACATCGAGCAGCGCCTGCTGATCCTGCTCTCCGACGGCACCGACACCGCCAGCCGCATGAGCCCGGTCAATGCCGCGGAGATCGCCCGGGGCGAGGATGTCGCGATCTTCACCGTCGGCGTCGGCGATCCGGAGGCGAGCGGCGAGGACCGGGTCGATCTCGCGACCCTGCGCGACGTCGCCGCGCGGACCGGGGGCGCGTTCTTCTTCGCCGATGACGAGGCGGGGCTGCGCGAGGTCTATGCCCGCATCGACGCGCTCGCGCCCCGCGAGGTCGAGACGCTCTCCTACCGCCCGCGGCAATCGCTCGCCTGGATCCCGCTGGCGCTCGCCGCGCTGATCGGCACGGGGGCGACGGGTTTCCTCGCGCTCCGCGAACGGCGGAGGGCCGCGGCATGAGTCCCTTCGCGGTGGCGCTCGACGCCTTCCATTTCATCCGGCCGCTCTGGCTCCTGCTGCTGCCGGTCGTCGCCGGGCTCTGGTGGATCGTGCGCCGCACCGGCAGCCGCCGCGATCTTCCGGCTGACGGGATCGCGCCGCATCTGCGCGCGGCGCTGACCCTGGGCACGGCGCGCGGGCGGCGGCTCATGCCGATCGACGGGGTGGCGCTCGGCCTCGCCTGCCTGGCGCTGGGGGCGGCCGGCCCGACCTGGTCGCGCATGCCCGATCCCTTCGTCGCGCAATCGGCGCCGGTCGTGGTGGTGCTGGAGGTCACGGCCTCGATGGAGGCGACGGACGTCGCCCCCTCGCGGCTGGAGCGGGGCAAGCAGAAGATCCGCGACCTGCTGGCGCTGCGGGCCGGTGCGCGGACCGCGCTGGTCGCCTATGCCGGCAGCGCCCATGGCGTCGTGCCGATGACCGAGGATCCGAACGTGATGACGCCCTATCTCGAAGGCCTGACCCCCGACATCATGCCGCGCGAGGGCGTGCGCGCCGCCGAGGCGCTGGCGCTCGCGGAGGCGCTGCTCGCGCAGGAGGAGGCGCCGGGCGGCGTGCTCTTCGTCGCCGACGGGCTCGACCCGGCCGATGCCGCGGCGCTCGAAGCCAGCGATGCGGCGGTCGCCGTGCTCGCGATGCTGCCCGAGGGCGCCCGCGACCGCGGGTTCGATGCGCTCGACGCGGTCCCGGTGGTTTCCGTCACTCCCGACGACGCCGACATCCGCCGCATCGACGGGATGCTGAACGCGGCCTATCGCCAGGCGCTGCTCGAGAACGCCGACCAGCCCTGGCTCGACCGCGGCCACTGGCTCGCCTGGCCGGCGGCGCTGCTGACGCTCCTCTGGTTCCGCCGCGGCTGGACCATGCGCTGGGCCGCGGCGCTGGCGATGGCGCTCGCGCTGCCCACGGGCGCGCCCGCCCGCGCCGACGGCATCGCCGACTGGTTCCTGACCCCCGACCAGCAGGGCAGCCGCGCCTATCGGGACCGCGACTTCGGCCGGGCGGCGGAGCTTTTCGTCGACCCGCTCTGGCGCGGCTACGCGCTCTACCGCGACGGCCAGTACGCGGCGGCGGTCGAGGTGCTCGACCGGGTGGAGACGGCGCAGGCGGCCTTCATCCAGGGCATGGCGCAGGTCAAGTCCCGCGCCTATCGCGACGGGGTGCGGTCCTTCGAGACCGCGCTCAGGCGCGACCCGGATTATCCTAGCGCCGCCGGCAATCTCGCCGTGGCGAAGGAGATCGTCGCCTATGTCGAGGAGGCGCGCGAGCAATCCGACACCGGCGAGGATGCCGGTATCGGCGCCGACGAGGTGGTCTTCGACAACGAGGCGAACCGGGGCGCCGAAACCCGGATCGAGGTGCCCCGGGAGGGCAGCGCGGGGCTGATGACCGCCGAGCAGTGGATGAATACCGTCGACACAAGCACCGGCGATTTCCTGCGCCAGCGCTTCGCCATCGAGGCGGCGCGCGCCGGGGCCGGGGATCCGGGCGGCGACGCTCCCGAGCCGGACACGCCGGGCGCCGACATACGCGCGGGGGATGCCGGATGAGGGCCGCCGCCCTCTTCGTGCTGCTCGCCTTCGCCCCGCCGGCCGGGGCGCAGGAGGATGTCGCGCCGGACGGCCCGGTGCTCCGGGTCGAATTCGACGAGACCGAGGCGATCCCCGGCCAGCCGCTCAGCCTGCGGATGACGGTGCTGGTGCCGACCTTCCTGCCCGAGCCGCCGGTCTGGCCGAGCCTCGAGGCGCCGAACCTGCTGGTGCGCCTGCCGGAGCGCTCGACCAATCCGACGAGCGCGCGGGTCGGCGGCGAGACCTGGGCCGGCGTCACCCGCAACTACCGCATCTCGCCGATGGTGCCCGGCGAGTTCGCGATCCCGCCGCAGGAGGTGGTCGTCACCTGGGCCGATCCCGAGAGCAACGCCCCGGCGAGAGCCATCCTGCGGAGCGAGGCGCTGGCCTTCCGCGGCGTGGTGCCGGCGGGCGCCGAGGGGCTCGATCCCTTCGTCGCCGCCACGTCGCTCGAGCTCGCGCAGACGATCGAGGGAGAGCCCGGCGCGATGACGCCGGGCGACAGCGTAACCCGGACCGTCGTGGCGACGGTGGCGGGAACCGCACCGATGTTCCTGCCCGAATTGATGCCGCCGGTCGCGATCGAGGGCGTCGCCGCCTATCCCGATGAGCCCCTGATCGCGGAGACCGACGATCGCGGCACGCTCGGGGGCAGCCGGACCGAGCGCGTGACCCTGGTGGCCGAGGGCGGCGGGTCGGGCGCGGTGCCCGCGGTCACGCTCGACTGGTACGATCTGGAGACGGGCAGGGTGGAGACCGCCTCGGTCGAGGGTTTCGCGATCGCCGTCGAGGGGCCGCCCGCCCGGAGCGTCGCGCCGGGCCGCGACTGGCGCAGGATCGCGCTCGGCGGGCTGGCGGCACTCGCCGGGGCCGCCGCCGCCGTCTGGCTCCAAGCGCCGCGCCGGGCCGCCGCTCGCCCGGCTGCTGGCGGCCCGGCGCGCGGCGCGGCTGGCCTCCGAGGCCCATGCCTATGCCGTGCTGCACCGGGCAGTGGCGCGCCGCGACAACGCCGCGCTCCGCCCCGCGCTCGACACCTGGGCCGGGCGCCTGGCCGGGCAGGATCCGCGCGCCGACCCGCGCCTGCGCGACGCGCTGACCGCGCTCGGCGCCGATCTCTACGGGCCCGCCGCGCCGCCGGGATCCGGCGGCCGCCTGGCAGGCGCTCGCGGAAGCGCTGCCGGCGGTCCGCGTCCTGTGCGCACCGGCGGCCGGAGACCACGCCGCTTCCGCGCTGAACCCGGCCGGATCGTCGCAGGGCTCGGGCGGCCCTGCCCGGTGTATTCTGACGGAAGCCTGCTTCGCGCCTGCCGGGCGGGCGTGTATGCTGCCCTCTCAGCCGCCGGGAGGCCCTCCTGCCGAGCCTTCGACCCGCAGCGACCTCGCGACCCATGTGGTGGAGAACCAGCCCGCGCCCCGTGGCGACGGCGATCTCTGGGCCGGCGATGTCGCGCTGCGCGAGGCGGTCGCGCGCGAGGGCGGCGGCGCCCATGCGGCGGCGCTCGGCCGTCTCGGCGCGGCGCTGGGGCGGAGCGATGCGCGCGAGGCGGGGCGGCTCGCGAACCGCAACCCGCCGGAGCTGCGCAGCTTCGACCGGGCCGGGCGGCGGATCGACGAGGTGGCCTTTCACCCTTCCTATCACGAGCTGATGCGACTGGGGGTTTCCGCCGGCTATCCCTCGCTGGCCTGGACGGCGCCGGCGGGCGGGCACGTTGCCCATGCGGCGATGGTCTACATGACGAGCCAGGTCGAGCCGGGCGTCTGCTGCCCCATGACCATGACCTATGCCGGGGTGCCGGCGCTCGCCGCCGCGCCGGAAATCGCCGCGGAATGGGTGCCGCGGCTCCTCTCGACCGCCTACGATCCCGCCTCCCGCCCGGCGCCGGAGAAGTCCGGCGCCACCCTCGGCATGGCGATGACCGAGAAGCAGGGCGGATCGGACGTGCGGAGCAATGCGACGCGCGCCATCCCCGACGGCTCGGGCTATCGGCTGACCGGCCACAAGTGGTTCTGCTCAGCGCCCATGTCGGATGCCTTCCTGACGCTGGCGCAGGCACCCGGCGGGCTGACCTGCTTCCTCGTGCCGCGCTGGACGCCGGAGGGCGCGCGCAATGCCATCCTACTGATGCGGCTGAAGGACAAGCTCGGCAATCGCGCGAATGCCTCCGCGGAGCTCGAATACGACGCGGCTTTCGCCCTGCGGCTCGGCGCGGAGGGCGAGGGGGTGCGCCGGATCATCGAGATGGTGCATCACACCCGGCTCGATACCGCCATGGCGCCGGCCGGGCTGATGCGCGGTGCACTCGCGGAGGCGCTCTGGTGGTGCCGCGGCCGCAGCGCCTTCCAGCGGCGCCTGATCGACCAGCCCCTGATGGCGAGCGTGCTGGCCGATCTCGCGGTGGAGGCGGAGGCCGCGCTGGCGCTCGGGCTGCGTGTGGCGCGCGCCTTCGACGAGGGCGACCGGATCTTCGCGCGCACCGGCGTCGCGCTGGCGAAGTTCCTCAGCAACAAGCGCTGTCCGGGCATGATCTACGAAGCGATGGAATGCCTCGGCGGGGCGGGCTATGTCGAGGACGGCCCGATGCCACTCTACTATCGCGAGGCGCCGCTGAACTCGATCTGGGAGGGATCCGGAAACGTGATCTGCCTCGACCTGCTCCGGACCTTCGGGCGCGAACGCGACGCGTTGCCGCGGCTCGTGGCCGAGCTCGACGGCGCGCGCGGCCTCGACGCGACCTTCGACGGCGCGCTCGACGGCACGCTCGACACCTGGAAAGGCCTGCCGCCCGAGGCGGAGGCGCGCTGGTTCGTGGAGCGGCTGGCGCTGCTGCTCGCCGCCTCGGTGCTGCTCCGCGCCGGGGCCGGGCCGGTGGCGGCGGCCCATGTAGCGACGCGGCTCGGCGGCGCGGGCGGGCGGGTGGCGGGGGCCTGGCCCCGGGGGATCGACCGCGCGGGCGTGCTCGCCCGCTACCGGCAAGAGGAAGGGGCCTGAGCGATGATCGAGGAACCGCGGCATTCGCCGGAATGGAAGAGGCGTGTCCCGGCAGCGGCGCTCGTGCTGGCGCTCGCCTGGCTGCCCGCCGCCTGCGGGCGGGTCGACCTGCCGGGGGTGGCGCTCCCCGGCTCGGGCAATGCGGGCATGGCGTCGATGGTAGAGGATCGCGTCTGGCTCAAGACCGATCCGGAGTCGGCGCCGGGTGCCTTCCGGGCCTTCCTCTCGAGTGGAACGCTGGTGATGACGAGCTGCGGCGAGGGCTACCGCCTCGCCCCCTGGCGCTGGATCGAGGGCGCCACCCTGGTCTGGGAGGAGGACGGCCGCGCGATCCGCGGCGAGATCGCCGAGGTCGGCCACAACAGCATGGTCCTCCTGGTCGATCCCGAGGGCGAGAACCGCGCGGTGACGTTCCGCGCGGCGCAGGCGCCGGTGGCCTGCCCCGACCGGCGCGGCTGAGGGACCGGCGCAGGGCAGTCGCATCCGGCAACCCCACCCCTCCGCCCGGGCCGGGCGCTGCCCTCGTCTTGGGCGGGGCGGCCGAGGAGGAAGGAATCAGCTACCAATGGCGCCGACCGCCGCCCTCTGGCAACGGGCCGCCGCCGACCGTATATGTCGCCCGACTTCGGGAGAGGGCCATGAGCAAGGACGAGCGATTCCCCGGCTGGCACGGCACGACCATCGTCGCCGTGCGCAAGGGCGGGAAGGTGGTGGTGGCCGGCGACGGGCAGGTGAGCCTCGGCCAGACGGTGATCAAGGGCGGGGCGCGCAAGGTGCGCCGGATCGAGCCGGGGGGGCATCCGGTGGTCTGCGGCTTCGCGGGCTCGACGGCCGATGCCTTCACCCTGCTCGAGCGGCTCGAGACCAAGCTCGAGGCGGCGCCGGGCCAGCTCGCCCGCGCCGCGGTCGATCTCGCCAAGGACTGGCGCACGGACAAGTACCTGCGCAACCTCGAAGCGATGCTGATCGTCACGGACGGGCGCGAGCTCCTGGTGATCACCGGGGCGGGCGACGTGCTGGAGCCGGAGCACGACGTGACCGCCATCGGCTCGGGCGGCAATTACGCGCTGGCGGCGGCCCGGGCGCTCTACGACAGCGATCTCGACGCCGAGGCGATCGCCCGCCGCGCCATGGCGATCGCCGCCGAGATCTGCGTCTATACCAACGGCAATGTCACGGTGGAGAGCCTCGACGGCTGAAGCCGCCGCCGGAGACCGCGCCCGCTCCGCCCTTCAATGCAGCGTCGCGACGCCGAGCGGGACATCGAACCGCTCGCACCAGATCCAGATCTCGTTGTAGGCGGCGGGGTCGAGACCCTCGGGCAGCGCATAGCTCTGGGCGCCGGTTTCCGACCGGAGCGGGCCGAGCAGGGTGTCCTTGCGGTATCCGTCCTGCCCGAGGGCGACCTTGGGATCCGGCGCGCCGTCGAAGGCGAAGTCGCGCCCCAGGCTGACGAAATGCGCGCCGTCCTGCTCGACGATCGCCGCCGATCCGGTCGTCACGTGCCGGCTCCGTCCCTCGAAGCTGCCCTGCTTGACCACGGCGACCACCTGGGCCTGGGCGGCAACGGCGGTGAGAAGGAAGGCGGCGGCGGCGAAACGCTGGAAAGGCATGGTCGGGCTCCTTGCTGGCTCGACACGGCCATTCGCGGCGCCCGGGCCTCCGCTACGTCTTCACGGAGGGTTGTTCGGTGTCCGGAGTGTCCCCTCCAGCCGTCGGCCCGCCGATCAGGCGCCGGACGTCGTCTCCGTTCCAGGTCAGCCGGAGCGCGGCGAGCCCCAGCACCGCCGCCGCGATCACGATGAAGAACGGAAGGCGGATGTCGATGCGCATCAGCTCGCCGCCGATCAGCGACATGATCCCGCCCGCGAGGCAGAAGACCGCCGTGGCGACGCCCATGATCCAGCCCTGTTCGCGGTCGCCGACGCTGCCGGAAAAGAGCCCGAGGATCGTCGGGTAGGACACCCCGAACAGGAAGTAGAAGAAGAAGGCCGCGACGAAGCAGGACAGCGCGGTTGGCGCCAGGACCACGGTGACCGCGCAGACCGCCATCGCGAGCAGGCTGGCCTGCACGATCCGGCTCTTGTCGAACCGCTGCTGCGCCGGCTTGACCAGGAACGTGCTCGACGTCGCCAGCGCGACCCCGATCACCAGCATGATGGCGCTGCTGCCGATCACGCCGTAGCCGTAGGCGCTGGTCAGGTAGTTGTCGATGAAGACGTAGAAGGTGACGTTCGCGATCATGAAGAGGCTGTAGACCGGCATGATCCGCATCACGAGCGGAAACCCGGTCACCTTCCAGAGGCTCGCGAAGACATCCCCGGGGCGGAACTCGAAGGGTTCGCGATCCTGCCGGATGTCCCTGAAGAACACCAGGACGAGGAGGATGGCCACGACCACGAGCCCGAGCGCCGCATAGAAGGGAAGCGCGAGGCTGGCGGCCGCGCCGATCAGGCTCCGGTCCGAGAGGAGGCCGCCGATGATCGGCCCGCCGACGAGGCCGAAGCTGACGCCGGTGACGATGTAGCCCATGTTGCGGTCGCGGTCGGCGTCGTCGGTGCTGCCGTCGATCATCGCGGCCTGGGCGATCGGTTGGTTGCCGGCGGTGAACCCGGTGACCACCCGGCCGAGGATCAGCAGCCAGAGGCTGCCCGTTTGGAGCGCGACGATGGTGATTACATAGCCGGCCAGCGCGCCGGCGAGACAGATCAGCATCGCGTTCCTGCGCCCGATCGAATCGGAGAGCTTGGCGACATAGACGACGCCGAAGAACCAGGCGAGGAAGAAGCTGCCGATGACCAGGCCGTAGTCGAAATGCCGCCGCGCGGTGGAGGCCTGCTCGGGAAGGAAGCCCGCCGCCGGCTCCATGATCAGCGTATTGATGATCGGAAACACCAGGCCCTGGCCGATCAGATCGACGAAGACGACGAAGAGCAGCGTGATCTTGGCGGCCGGGGACATCCGAGTCTCCTGCATTCCGGCGTATCCCGCAGCCTAGCCGCGATCGCCCGCGGCGTCCAACACGACGGCGTCGCGGGCGGACCCTTTGCGATCCGGTTTGCAAAGCCCCGTCCGGGCCGCTAACCGGTCGCGGCGGCGCCGTTGCGTTTTCGGCGCGCGCACCTAAGTGATGTCCGCGCCCTCGGGGCGACGCAATCGGGGACGCCAGCCTTGACCGAACTCACGCCGCGCGAAATCGTCTCGGAACTCGACCGGTTCATCATCGGGCAGGCCGGGGCCAAGCGCGCCGTCGCGGTGGCGCTCCGCAACCGCTGGCGCCGCAAGCAGCTGCCGGACGACATCCGCGAGGAGGTCTATCCCAAGAACATCCTGATGATCGGCCCCACGGGGGTCGGCAAGACCGAGATCTCGCGCCGGTTGGCGCGGCTCGCGCGCGCGCCGTTCCTGAAGGTGGAGGCGACGAAGTTCACCGAGGTCGGCTATGTCGGCCGCGACGTGGACCAGATCGTGCGCGACCTCGTGGATGCCGCCATCGTCATGGTGCGCGAGGACATGCGCGAGGCGGTCAAGGCCCGCGCCCATGAAGCGGCCGAGGAGCGGGTGATCGACGCCCTGGCCGGCGACGGCGCCCGCGAGCAGACCCGCGACATGTTCCGCAAGAAGCTGCGCGAGGGCAGCCTCGACGACAAGGAGATCGAGCTCGAGGTGGCCGATACCTCCAACCCCTTCCCCATGCTCGAGATCCCCGGCCAGCCCGGGATGAACATGGGGGCGCTCGATCTCGGCTCGATCTTCGGCAAGGCGATGGGCGGCCGCAAGACGCGCCGGCGCATGACGGTGGCGGCCTCCTACGAGCTCCTGATCAACGAGGAAGCCGACAAGCTCCTGGACCAGGAAGCGGTGACGCGCGCCGCCGTCGAGGCGGTGGAGCAGAACGGCATCGTCTTCCTCGACGAGATCGACAAGGTCTGCGCCCGGGCCGAGACCCGCGGGGCGGACGTGAGCCGCGAAGGGGTGCAACGCGACCTGCTGCCGCTGATCGAGGGCACCACGGTCTCGACCAAGCACGGGCCGGTGAAGACCGACCACGTGCTCTTCATCGCTTCGGGCGCGTTCCACATCGCCAAGCCCTCGGACCTGCTGCCCGAGCTCCAGGGCCGGCTGCCGATCCGCGTGGAGCTGCGCGCGCTGACCGAGGCGGATTTCGTCCGCATCCTGACGGAGACCGACAATGCGCTGACCCGTCAGTACACCGCGCTGATGGCGACCGAGAAGGTCGAAGTGACCTTCACCGAGGACGGGATCGCCGCGCTGGCCGCGATCGCCGCGGAGGTCAACCGCGCGGTGGAGAACATCGGCGCGCGCCGGCTCTACACGGTGATGGAGCGGGTGTTCGAGGATCTGGGCTTCACCGCGCCCGACCGGTCGGGGGACGCGGTGACGGTGGACGCGGCCTTCGTCGAGCAGCACCTCGGCGAATTGAGCCGGTCGGTGGATCTCAGCCGCTACGTGCTTTGAGGATCAGGCGTCCGCCCGCACGATCGTCCAGACGGAGAGCAGCGCGAGGGTGAGCGATCCGCTCAGGGAATAGAGCACCAGAGCAGCGAGCAGGCTCCATCCGCTCAGCAGCGCGACTCCCGTCACGGAGATCGCTGTGAGGATCGAGAGCAGGAGCTGGCCTATGAGCATCGCGTCGCTTTCCGGTGGCTGCTTGTCATATGGGCAGGCGAGTCGGTTTACGCAATTAACCCGGGCAAGTGTTAACAAACTACTACGTGACCGCGTCAGGGCGCATGTCCGATCCTGGGATCGATAGGCGCTATCCGAGCCTTCGGACCGGGGCATCGGCCCCGTTGCGGCTGCATTCCTCAGGCCTGCTCAACCTACAGGCGATCAAGCGAGGCGTCCACCGATTCGCGACCCATCCGGAGGAGGCGCCGCATGGCCTCGACGCCGAAGGCCGGCCCGAGCGCCATGAGCGCCAGCGTCGCCGGCCAGCCGAGCCCGGCGGCGACCCATGGCACCGCCTGCACGGTAAAGAAGGTCAGGGTGAAGCCCAGGGCGGTCTGGAAGGTCATAAGGCTGCCGGCGCGCTCGGGAGGCGCCGCATCGGCCACCAGCGCCGAGAATTGCGCCGAATCGGGGATGACCGCGGCGCCCCAGAGCAGGATCAGCACCGCCGTCAGCTGCCAGGCGCCGCCGAAGCTCGCCGCCGTGGCGAGGCCGGCGGCGCCGCTCGCGAGCATCGCGCCCTGCGCGACCCGCGCCTTGCCGATCCGGTCGGCGACCCAGCCCGCGGGGATGCAGAGAAGGCCGCCGAGCGCGATGGCGGCGAAGCTGACGAGGCGCGCGGCATCGGCCGCGGCGGCGCCGAGCCCGGCGGCGAAGGCCGCGGCCGCCGCGGCGCCGATCCAGGCCCAGAAGGCATAGAGCTCCCACATGTGGCCGAGATAGCCCGCATAGGCCAGGCGCAGCCGGCGATTCGTCCAGGCCAGCCGCAGGGCGCCCGGATCGAGCCCCGCGGCGCGGGCATGGAACGGCCCGAGGCCGGTGGCGAGGCCGAGCATCCCGCCCCCGGCGGCGAGGCCGGAGGCGAGCAGGGCGGTCGCGCGCCAGTCCGGCCCGCCGAAGAAGGCGAGCAGATGCGGCAGCGCCGTGCCGACGGTCAGGGACCCGACGAGGATGCCGACCAGGAGGCCGCGGTCCCGGGTCCCCCAGCCGACGACGATCTTCATCCCCACCGGATAGACGCCGGCGAGGCAGGCCCCGGTCAGCGCGCGCAGGCCGATCTGCAGCGCGCCGCCGACCGGTGTCACGAGCAGCGCCGCATTGGCGGCGGCGGCCACGAGCGCCGAGCCGGCCAGCACCCGGCGCGGATCGAAGCGGTCGGCCGTGCCATGCACCGCCAGCGCCAGCGCGCCGACGACGAATCCGATCTGGACCGCGCTCGACAAGGCCGCCGCCCGCCCGGGCCCGAGACCCGCCTCCGCCACGAGATCGGGCAGGATCGCGGCGGAGAGCAGCCAGAGGCTCATGGTCATCACCTCGGCGAGCGCGAGAAGCGCGACGCTGCGCAGCTTGCCCGGTGCGGTCACCTGCCCCGCCCGCTCGCGGCGCGGCTCATGCCTCGGCGAAGAGCCGCTGGAGGAGTGCTGCGATCGCCTCGCCGGCGGTCGCGGCATTGGCCAGGATCTCCTCGATGCTGTCGGGCGCCTGGTCGGGGCCGCCCGCGGCCGCGTTGGAGATCGCGGAGAGCCCCAGCACGGGCAGGCCGGCATGGGCGGCGGCGATCACCTCGATCACCGTCGACATGCCCACGGCGCTGCCGCCGGCCGCGCGCAGGAACCGCCGCTCGGCCGAGGTCTCCAGCGACGGCCCGGCCACCGCGGCATAGATCCCCCGCCGGAGCGTGACCCCCGCCGCCGCGGCCGCCCGCAGCGCCGCCTCGCGCAGCGCCGGGTCGTAGGCGCGCGAAAGATCGGGAAAGCGCGGGCCGAGATCGGGCTCGTCCGGGCCGCTCAGCGGATTGGCCCCGGTGAAGTTCAGGTGATCCTCGATCAGCATCACCTCGCCGGGCGCGAGGGCCGGGTCGAGCGCGCCCGCGGCATTGGTGACGATCAGCCGCGCCGCGCCCAGCCGCGCCAGCAGATAGACCGGGAGCGCGATGTCCCGGGCGGACCAGCCTTCGTAGAGATGCAGCCGCCCCTGCATCAGCGCCACGTGCCGCCCGAAGAGACGCCCCGTCACCAGCCGCCCGGCATGGCCCGGCGCGGTGGAGACCGGGAAGCCGGCGATCTCGCCATAGGGAATGGCGGTGGGCTCCTCCACACGCTCGGCGAGCCCGCCGAGACCCGATCCCAGGATGATCCCGGCCTCGACCGGCGCGCCGATCCGGTCGCGAAGCGATGCATGGGCGGCGGCGACGCGCGCGGCCTGCGGCCCGGTCACGGCGCGACGCTCGCCGCGATCGCCGGGACGAGATCGCGCACTGCGTCGAGCGTCGCCTCGATGTCGTGCAGGAGCAGGGCGCCGTCCCGCACCACCTCGACGCCGCCGACATAGACGCGGCGCACGTCGGACCGGGCGCAGGAATAGACCAGATGCGTCAGCGGATCGAAGAGCGGCACGGCATGGGCGCGGCCGAGGTCGATGAGGATCATGTCCGCGAACTTGCCCGGCTCGAGCGCGCCGATCCGGTCGGCGGCATCGAGCGCCGTGGCCGCGTCGCGGGTCACCATGTCGAGCACCTGCCCGGTCGCGACGGCGCCGGCGTCGAGCGTCGCACCCTTGTGCAGCACCGCCGCCAGCCGCATCGCCAGCCACATGTCGAGGTCGTTGCCCGAGATCGCGCCGTCGGTCCCGAGCGTGACGCGCACGCCGGCCGCGAGCATCGCCGGCACCGGGGCGATGCCGCTGGCGAGCTTCAGGTTCGAGAGCGGGTTGTGCGAGACCGTGGCGCCGGTCCGCGCGAGGATCGCGATCTCCTCCTCGTCGAGCCAGACGCAATGCGCCAGCACCGTCCTGGCGTCGAGCAGGCCGAGCGCATCGAGATGGCGGATCACCGAGGCGCCGTAGCGCGTCTCGATATCCGCGCGCTCGGCCCGGGTCTCCGCCGCATGGGTGCAGAAGAGCCCGCCGCGCGCCGCCGCGAGCGCCTTCGATTCCGCGAGATGCTCGGGGCCGACGGTGTAGCTGCCGTGGGGAAAGCAGCCGGCCAGGACGTCCGGCGCATCGGCGAAATCGTCGAAGAAGGCGCCTGCCTGCGCCATCCGCTCGGCGGGGCCGAGCCCGTCGATGCCGGGGCCGTCGAAGAAGATCCCGCCGGTGGAGACGCGCATGCCGAGGTCGCGCGCCGCGGCTACGGTCTCGCGCGGGTGCCAGAACATGTCCATCACCGTGGTGACCCCGCCGAGCAGGAGTTCCGCCAGCCCCAGCGTGGCGCCGAGGCGCACGGTCCGCGGATCCAAGGTCGCGGCCTCCGCCTTCCAGACCTTGCGGAGCCAGGGCTCGAGCGGCAGGTCCTCCACGAGGCCGCGAAAGAGCGAATCCGCCGCGTGGCAATGGGTGTTGATGAGGCCGGGCATCAGCAGCATGCCGCCGGCATCCACCACCGAGCGCGCCTCCGCGCCGATCTCTTCCGCCGTGCCGACGCGCGCGATCCGCCCGCCCTCGACCGCCACCGCGCCGTCGCGGATCACGCGCCGTTCGGCATCCGCGGTCACGACCACGGCATTGCGCAGGATCAGATCGACCATGGCCCGTCCCGCCTTCCCTGTTGCGAGGTCAGGACCTCACACCCGCCGCCTCCGGCTGTCAACGGGTGCGGCGGCGCGGGGTATTGGCCCGCCGTTCCGGCGCGGTGCCGCCGATGGCCTCGGTGATCCGGTCGGCGGCGTCGCGCACCTGGGTGCCGATCTCCTTCGCGCGGGCATGGGTCACCCGCAGGGTCGGCCCGGAGATCGAGATCCCGGCGACCGGTTCCCGGAACTCGTTGAAGATCGGCGCGGCGATGCAGCGCATGCCGTCGGTGTATTCCTCGTCGTCGAGCGCCCAGCCGCGGCCGCGGATCACGGCGAGCTCTTCCAGAAGCCGGTCGTTGTCGGTGAAGGTGCGGCCGGTGAAGGCGGTCAGCGCATGGCCGCGCATCAGCCGCTCGATCACGTCCTGCGGGTAATAGGCGAGCAGCGCCTTGCCGATCCCCGAGGCATGGATCGGCCCGTGCGATCCGGGGCGAAAGAAGGCGCGGATCGGCTCGTGCGTCTCCACCTGGCTGAGGAACATCACGTCGCCGCCGTCGGCGATGGCGAGATTGGCGGTCTCGCCGGTCAGCGACATGAGCGCATGCATCGCCGAGCGCGCCTGCTCCACGAGGTTGGACCGGCCGAGGAAGGCGCTGCCGATGCGGAACGCCTGCTGGCCGACGAACCAGAGCTGCGTGGCGGGCTGGAACTCGACCATGCCATGGGCCTCGTAGGTCGAGAGCACCCGGTAGACGGTGGCGGGCGACTGCCCGGAGGCCTCGGCCAGTTCGGTGAGCGACATGCCGTCGCTGGCGGCGAGCGTCTTGAGGATGTGCAGCGCCCGGTCGAGCGCCTGGATCGTGGTCGATTCGGGCGTCGCGGAGAAGGCGCGGGGACGGCCGCGGCTGCGCTTCTGCGAGGGGTCCATACCGGGCTCCGGCGGTGTCTTGCCGTCGGACCCGGTGCGGCTATTTTTGGTCTTCCCGGTGCCCTTCGGCCGATGAAAAACGATTCGTCTCGACATTGCAGGAGCATAGGGCATTTCCGGAGCTATGAAAAACTATTTCAAAAAAATTGCACGCCAAAAATGACGCTGCTATAGAGTTCGGCGAACAGACGGAGGAGCGTTCATGTCCAACCAGAACCCGGTCTTCATTCCAGGCCCGACCAACATCCCCGAGCGCCTTCGCCGCGCCATCAGCCAGCCGACGATCGACCATCGTTCGTCGAGCTTCGGCACGATGTTCAAGCCGCTCTTCCCCGGCGTCAAGAAGGTGCTCAAGACCGAGACCGGCGAGGTCATCATGTTCCCCGCGACCGGCACCGCCGGCTGGGAATCGGCGATCTCCAACACGCTGTCGCCGGGCGACAAGATCCTCGCCTGCCGCCACGGCATGTTCTCCCACCGCTGGATCGACATGTGCAAGCGCTGGGGCCTCGACGTCCAGCAGCTCAACGCCCCCTGGGGTGCCGGCGCGCCCGCGGCCGATTTCCAGGCCGCGCTCGAGGCCGACAAGAACCACGAGATCAAGGCCGTTCTCGTCACCCATAACGAGACCGCGACCGGCGTGCGCTCCGACGTCGCCGCCGTGCGCAAGGCGATCGACGCGGCCGGGCACCCGGCGCTCCTGCTCGTCGACGGTGTCAGCTCGATCGCCTCGATGGACTTCCGCATGGACGAATGGGGCGTCGACGTCGCCGTCACCGGCAGCCAGAAGGGCTTCATGCTGCCCGCCGGCCTGTCCATCGTCGGCGTCAGCCAGAAGGCGCTGAAGGCGATGGAGACGGCGAAGCTGCCGCGCTGCTTCCTCGACTGGCGCGATATGCTGAACACCAACCCCAAGGGCGGCTTCCCCTACACGCCCCCGGTCGGTCTCTTCTTCGGCCTCGGCGAGGCGCTGAAGATGATCGAGGAGGAGGGGCTCGAGAACGTCTTCGCCCGCCACCACCGCATGGCCGAGGGTGTGCGCCGCGCGGTCGACGCCTGGGGCCTCAAGCTCTGCGCCCATTCGCCGGATCTCTATTCCGAGACGATCAGCGCCATCCTCGTCCCCGAGGGCCAGGACAGCACCAAGCTCGTGGTCCACGCGGCCGACAAGTACGGCGTGGCCTTCGGCATCGGCCTCGGCGAGGTCGCTGGCAAGGTATTCCGCATCGGCCACCTGGGCAGCCTCACGGACGTCATGGCGCTTTCGGGCATCGGCACGGCCGAGATGGCCATGGTGGACCTCGGCTACCCGATCGAGCTCGGCTCCGGCGTCGCGGCGGCCCAGGAATACTATCGGAACTCGGCCGCGGCCGAGCCGAAGCTCGCCAAATCCGCCTGAGGGGGTCCGAATGTACATTCCGACCTTTGCCGACGTGGAGGCGGCGCACGAACGCGTGCGCCCCTACATCCATCGCACGCCGGTTCTGACCTCGTCGTTCATCAACAACATGACCGGGGCCGAGCTGTTCTTCAAATGCGAGAACTTCCAGAAGGCCGCCGCCTTCAAGGTGCGTGGCGCCTGCAACGCGGTCTTCAGCCTGCCCGACGACATGCTGGAGAAGGGTGTCGCCACCCATTCCTCCGGCAACCACGCGCTCTCGCTCAGCTACGCCGCCGGGCGGCGTGGCATCCCCTGCAACGTGGTCATGCCGCGCACCGCGCCGCAGGCCAAGAAGGACGCGGTCCGCGGCTACGGCGGCAAGATCACCGAATGCGAGCCCTCGACCTCCTCGCGCGAGGCGGTCTTCGCCGAGATCCAGGCCGCGACCGGCGCCGATTTCGTGCATCCCTACAACGATCCCCGGGTGATCGCGGGCCAGGGAACCTGCTCGCGCGAGCTCGCCGAACAGGTCGAGGGGCTCGATGCGGTGGTCGCGCCCATCGGTGGCGGCGGCATGATCTCGGGCACCTGCCTGACGCTCTCGACCATCGCGCCGAAGGTCCAGATCTTCGCCGCGGAGCCGGAGCAGGCCGATGACGCCTACCGCAGCTTCAAGGCCGGGCACATCATCGCGGACGACGCGCCGGTGACCGTGGCCGACGGGCTCAAGGTGCCGCTCAAGGAGCTGACCTGGCATTTCGTCTCGACCTATGTCACCGACATCCTGACCGCCAGCGAGCAGGAGATCATCGACGCGATGCGGCTCATCTGGGCGCGCATGAAGATCGTCATGGAGCCGTCGAGCGCGGTGCCGCTGGCGACCATCCTGAAGAACCGCGACCTTTTCGCCGGCAAGCGCGTCGGCGTCATCATCACCGGCGGCAATGTCGACCTCGACAAGCTGCCCTGGCTCAAGGCCTGAAGGGAGGGAACCACTATGAACGCACCCGTGAAATTCGACGGCCTGGAAGTCGGCTTCGACGTGCCGGCCGTGCCGGGGATGGACGAGAAGGACATCCAGACCCCCTGCCTGATCCTCGACCTCGACGCGCTCGAGCGCAACATCAAGAAGATGGGCGACTACGCCAAGGCGCATGGCATGCGCCACCGGGCGCATGGCAAGATGCACAAGTCCGTGGACGTGCTGCAGCTGCAGATGGATCTGGGCGGCGCCATCGGCGTCTGCTGCCAGAAGGTCTCCGAGGCCGAGGTCTTCGCCCGCGCCGGCATCAAGGACATCCTCGTCTCCAACGAGGTCCGCGACCCCGCCAAGATCGACCGCCTCGCCCGCCTGCCCGGGATCAGCGGCGGCCGGGTCATCGTCTGCGTCGATGACGTCGCCAACATCGCCGACCTCTCGGCGGCGGCGCAGAAGCATGGCGCCACCCTCGACGTCTTCGTGGAGATCGACTGCGGCGCCGGGCGCTGCGGCGTGACCACCACGCCGGCGGTGGTCGAGATCGCCAAGGCCGCGGACGCCGCGCCGGGCCTGCGCTTCCTCGGCATCCAGGCCTATCAGGGCGCCATGCAGCACATGGACAGCTTCGAGGACCGCAAGGCCAAGCTCGACGCCGCCATCGCCCAGGTCTCCGACGCGGTCGAGGCGCTGAAGAAGGAGGGCCTCGAGCCCGAGCTCGTCTCCGGCGGCGGCACCGGCAGCTACTACTTCGAGTCGAATTCGGGCGTCTTCAACGAGCTGCAGTGCGGCAGCTACGCCTTCATGGATGCCGACTACGGCCGCATCCACGACGAGAACGGCAAGCGCATCGACCAGGGCGAATGGGAGAACGCGCTCTTCATCCTGACGAGCGTGATGAGCCACGCCAAGGCGGACAAGGCGATCTGCGACGCGGGGCTCAAGGTCCAGACCCTCGATTCCGGCCTTCCGTTCATCTTCGGCCGCGACGACGTGAAATACATCAAGTGCTCCGACGAGCACGGCGTCATCGAGGATCCCAAGGGCGTGCTGAAGGTCAACGAGAAGCTCCGCCTCGTGACCGGCCATTGCGACCCGACCTGCAACGTCCACGACTGGTACGTGGGCGTGCGGAACGGCAAGGTCGAGACGGTCTGGCCGGTCTCGGCCCGCGGCAGGGCCTATTGAGCCCCCGGGGCCCTCGAAGGGCCCCGAAACCCCATGAGCCACCGCGATGCGCCGACCGGCGCATCGCAGGCTACCGGCATCGCGCGCCTTCGCGCGCCTGTCCCGGCCGCAGCGGCGGCCGGCGGCCGCGAGGCCATCCCGTCACGCGGATCGAGCTTCCTTGATCCGCTCCGAAACAGAACGTCAGCCGGATGTCCTCCGCGCTGAGCACCGGAGGAACCCCATGATCATCGTTCCCGAAAAGGCCTGTCCCGAGCTGATGACCCTCGACGCGGCGGTGGAGGCGGTGGAAGCCGTCTTCGGCGCCATGGCGCGCGGGGATGCCTACAACTTCCCGGTGGTGCGCGAGGCGATCGGCCATGCCGATGCGCTCTACGGCTTCAAGGGCGGCTTCGACCGCGCCGGGCTGACCCTCGGCGTGAAGGCTGGCGGCTACTGGCCGCACAACCTCGAGCGCTACGAGGGGCTCGGCAACCACCAGTCCACCGTCTTCCTCTTCGATCCCGACACCGGCCGGCCGGTGGCGGTGGTCGGCGGGAACTACCTCACCGCGGCGCGCACCGCGGCGGCGAGCGCGGTCTCCATCCGGCACCTGGCGCGCAAGGATTCCAAGGTTCTCGGCATGGTCGGCGCCGGCCACCAGTCGGCCTTCCAGATGCGCGCCGCGGTGCAGCAGCGCGATTTCGAGCGGGTGGTGGGCTGGAACTTCCATCCCGAGATGCTCTCGCGGCTCGCCGATACCGCCGCCGAGCTCGGCCTGCCCTTCCAGGCGGTTGAGCTGGATCAGCTGGGCGCGGAATCGGACGTGATCATCACCATCACCTCCAGCAGCTCCCCGATCCTCAAGCGCGAGCATGTCCGTCCGGGCACCCATGTCGCCTGCATGGGCACCGACACCAAGGGCAAGCAGGAGGTCGAGGCGGAACTGCTCGGTGCCGCGGAGGTCTTCACCGACGAGGTCGCGCAATCGGTCTCGATCGGCGAGGCGCAGCACGCCGTCGCGTCCGGGCTCATCGCCGAGGGCGACATCGCCCAGATCGGCGCGGTGGTGAACGGCACCCATGCGGGCCGGTCCTCGGCCGAGGCGATCACGCTCTTCGACGGCACCGGCGTCGGGCTGCAGGATCTGGCGGTGGCGGCATCGGTGGTCCGGCTGGCGCAAGCCGCCGGCAAGGCGATCGAAGTCGAGTTCTGATCCCGACCTCCTTCCGCCCAACGGGCCCCGTGGCCCCTGGGCCGGACCCGGGGACAGGCAAGAGGCCGCGCCCAGCACGGCCCGCGCCGCATGACCCCGAACCAGAAAGGCGAGGCGCCGGCGGCGCCTTGCCCGGCCCGATCGTCCGGAGGCGCGCGCCGCAGGGTGAGGGAGGTTCAGCCCTTCCAGGCTGTCCAGGATCGGGACGGCATGGCCCCGGACGGCGATCGGGCTGCGGATCCTTGGCCCGTGCGGATGAGGGTCGACGGCGCGATGCCGCTGCGGTGATACCGATACTCGGTCGCAGCCCGGCACGCAGCCTCGTTGATGTCAGGTTAACGCGGTGAGAGAAGTTTAGCGATATCAGCCACATAACGATGTGTGCGCGCGCGCTCACATCCGTGCTTTTGGCTTCCAAACCGATCCGCGCTGCTTCAGCCGCAATAGATCTTCGAGATCGTGTCCGACTTGTCGACCGCGATATTGAGCCGGCCGGGGACGAAATCCATGGTCGCCGGGGTGGTCGGGAAGAGCACGCGCTTGTCGTCGGGCAGCGCGACGTCGTTCAGCGCGTCGATGCGCTGGCCGACATAGGCCTGGTAGGACTCCGCCCCGCAGCTGCCGTCGCCCGCTGCGACCGCCGCGTATCCCTCTGGCGCCGCTTCGCCGGGGATCTGGTTGCAGGCGCCGAGCGCGAGCAGGAGGATCAGGGCGGAGCGCGGGGCTTGAAGGGTCATGAAGCGGATCTCCTGATGTTGCGGGCCGAGACAAGCACGCCCGCCGCGGGCGGGCAAGGGGCGGTGTCGGGGAGGCAGGCGCAGCGGACCGCGCCCCGCCGTCCCGACGCCGCGCGCGCCGGACCGGCGCCTCAGCCCTTGTTCATGCGCTGCTCGATGAGATCCTCGACCACGCCGGGATCGGCGAGCGTCGAGGTGTCGCCGAGGCTGCCGTAGTCGTTCTCGGCGATCTTGCGCAGGATGCGGCGCATGATCTTGCCCGAGCGGGTCTTGGGCAGGCCCGGCGCCCACTGGATGAGGTCGGGCGAGGCGATCGGACCGATCTCCTTGCGCACCCATTGCACCAGCTCCTTGCGCAGATCGTCGGTATATTCCTCGCCGGCGTTGAGCGTGACATAGGCGTAGATGCCCTGGCCCTTGATGGCATGCGGATAGCCCACGACCGCCGCCTCCGAGACCTTGGCATGGGCGACGAGCGCGCTCTCGACCTCGGCGGTGCCCATGCGGTGGCCCGAGACGTTGATGACGTCGTCCACCCGGCCGGTGATCCAGTAATAGCCGTCTGCGTCGCGACGGCAGCCGTCGCCGGAGAAGTAATAGCCCTTGTACTGGCTGAAATAGGTGTCGACGAAGCGCTGGTGGTCGCCGAAGATGGTGCGCATCTGGCCGGGCCAGCTGTCGGCGAGCGCCAGCACGCCCTCGCATTCGGTCTCGGCGATCTCGGCGCCGGTCGTGGGCTCCAGCACCACCGGCTGTACCCCGAAGAAGGGCTTGGTGGCCGAGCCCGGCTTGGTGGGGATGGCGCCGGGCAGGGGCGAGATCAGGATGCCGCCGGTCTCGGTCTGCCACCAGGTGTCGACGATCGGGCAACGCCCCTTGCCCACCACCTCGTCGTACCAGTTCCATGCCTCCGGGTTGATCGGCTCGCCCACGGTGCCGAGGATGCGCAGGGAGGACAGGTCGTGCTTCTCCACGAAGTCGCGTCCCTGGCCCATCAGCGCGCGGATGGCGGTGGGCGCGGTGTAGAAGATGTTGACCCCGTGCTTCTCGCAGACCTGCCAGAAGCGGCCCGCGTCGGGCCAGGTCGGGACGCCCTCGAACATCATCGTGGTCGCGCCGTTGGCGAGCGGCCCGTAGACGATGTAGCTGTGCCCCGTGACCCAGCCCACGTCCGCGGTGCACCAGTAGATGTCACCTTCGTGGTAGTCGAAGACATATTCATGGGTCATCGCGGCATAGACGAGATAGCCGCCGGTGGTGTGCACCACGCCCTTCGGCGCCCCGGTCGAGCCCGACGTATAGAGGATGAAGAGCGGGTCCTCGGCCGCCATCACCACCGGCTCGCAATGGTCGGAGACGCGCTCCATCTCCTCGTGCAGCCAGATGTCGCGGTCGGCGTTCCAGGGGATCTCGCCCCCGGTCCGGCGCACGACGAGCTGCCGCACGCCCTCGAGGCCCTCGAGCGCCCGGTCGGCGTTGGTCTTGAGCGGCGTGCGCCGGCCGCCGCGCGGCGCCTCGTCGGCGGTGATCACCAGCTTGGCGCCGGAGCCGACCACGCGCGCCCGCAGCGCATCGGCGGAGAAGCCCGCGAAGACGATGGAATGCACCGCGCCGATGCGCGCGCAGGCGAGCATGGCATAGGCGGCCTGGGGGATCATCGGGAGATAGAGGATGACGCGGTCGCCCTTCTTCACCCCGAGCGAATGCAGCACGTTGCCGAATTTCGAGACCTGCTCGTAGAGCTCCTGATAGGAGATATGCTCGCTGACCTCCGGATCGTCGCTTTCCCAGATGATCGCGGTCTGCCTGGCCCGGGTCGGGAGGTGCCGGTCGATGCAATTGGCCGAGACGTTCAGCTTGCCGTCCTCGAACCAGTTGATCGAGACGTTGTGATAGTCGAAGGAAGTATTCTTGACCTTGGTGAAGGGCTTGATCCAGTCGATCCGGCGCCCGTGCTCGCCCCAGAATGCATCCGGATCGGCGATGGAGGCCGCGTACATGGCCGCATAGGTCTCGGCATTCGCGTTGGCGTTCTCGACGATCTCTGCCGGAGGCTGGTGCATCTGGTCGGTCATCTGGCGTATCCACTCCATGAACTGCCTGCGCGGGACCGGCAAAGCACCCGGACCAGCGATGGACTTCGGACGTTCCGACACGGAATTGACGGTACCCGGCCGCCGGCCCCCCGCGCCTCTGGCGCAGGGTTATATTCAGTCTTCCGAACGTTGTAAAACCATATAGATGTTGCGCTGCCGCAAAATGCCCGGCGCCGGCTGCGGGATTGCCCTCCGCGCCCTCGCGCCCGTAAACTCCGTCCCGGCCGCATTGTCACGCGGATCTTGCCTCGGGGGCGCCATGTCCGACCACGACCGCGAGCCTTCTTCGCCGGATCGGGCGGCCCTGCCGCTCGCGCGCGAGGCCGCGGCCCGGCGCCGGCGGCGTGATGTCGCGCTGGTGCTGCCGCTGCTCGGGATCGTGCTTCTCGCCTCGCCCTTCGCGAATGTCGTCGCGCATGCCGGGAGCCTCGCCGGCATCCCGGTCGGCGTGCTCTATGTCTTCGGCGTCTGGCTCGGCCTGATCGCCGCGACCGCGCGGCTCGCCGGGCGGCTGCGCGCCGACGACGGGGAAGGCTGAGCCCCGTGCCGAGCTGGAACCTCCTCGTCACCGCCAGCCTCGCCTATGTGGCCTTCCTCTTCGCGATCGCCTTCTGGGCCGAGCGGCGGGCGAAGGCGGGCAGGCACGGCTGGCTGCGCTCGCCTTATGTCTACACGCTGTCGCTGTCGGTCTATTGCACCGCCTGGACCTTCTACGGCGCGGTGGGGTCGGCGGCGCGGGGCGGCCTCGAGTTCCTGCCGATCTATCTCGGTCCGACGCTGGTCTTCGTCGCCTGGTACTTCCTGCCGCGCAAGCTGATCCGCATCGGCCAGACGCAGCGAATCACCTCGATCGCCGATCTGATCTCCTCGCGCTACGGCAAGAGCGGGCTTCTGGGCGTCGCCGTCACCCTGCTCGCGGTGATCGGCTCGACGCCCTACATCGCCCTGCAGTTGAAATCGCTGACCCTGAGCTTCTCGGCTTTCGCCGCCGAGGAGGGGTCGCATGCGCCCGCGATGGGGCCGGCGGCGACCGCGCTCTGGGTCGCGGCGGGGCTTGCGGCCTTCACCATCCTCTTCGGGACACGCAACGTCGACGCCAACGAGCGCCATCACGGCGTGGTCGCCGCCATCGCGGTCGAGGCGGTGGTCAAGCTCATGGCGCTGCTCGCGGTCGGCGGTTTCGTGGTCTGGGGGCTCTTTCCCGGCCCCGCGGCGGTCTTCGCGCAGATGCCGCCGCATATCGCCGAGGCCGATGCGATCTTCACCCCGCGCTGGGTCACCCTGACCTTCCTCGCCGCGGCCGCGATCATCTGCCTGCCGCGCATGTTCCAGGTCCTCGTGGTCGAGGCCACCGACGAGCGGCAGCTGGCCACCGCGGCCTGGGCCTTCCCGCTCTATCTCGCGCTGATCTCGCTCTTCGTCCTGCCGATCGCCATCGCCGGCATCGCGACCCAGGGGGCGGAGGCCAATCCCGACCTCTTCGTGCTCTCGGTCCCGCTCGCCGCCGGCCAGCACGGGCTCGCGCTCTTCGCCTTCCTCGGCGGCTTCTCGGCGGCGACCTCGATGGTGATCGTGGCGACCATCGCGCTCTCGACCATGGTCTCGAACCACGTCATCATTCCGCTCTGGCTGCACTGGGGCGACGGCGCCAGCCGGCACGGCGACCTGCGCCGGGTGCTGCTCCTGAGCCGCCGGCTGTCGATCATCGCCATCCTCGGCCTCGGCTATCTCTATTTCCTGGTCAGCGCCCCCCGCGCGCTGGCCGCCATCGGCCTCATCTCCTTCGCCGGCATGGCCCAGGTTGCGCCGGCGCTGATCGGCGCGCTCTACTGGCGCGGCGCGACCCGCGCCGGCGCGCTCGCCGGGCTCGCCGGCGGCTTCGTGATATGGGCCTATACGCTCTTCCTGCCGAGCTTCGAGGGCGCGGTGGTGATGTCCCTCGACACCATCGAGCACGGGCTCCTCGACATCGCCGCGCTCAGGCCGCGCGCGCTCTTCGGCCTCGACGGGCTCGACCCGCTGGTGCATTCGATCTTCTGGAGCATGGTGGCCAATGTCGGGCTCTTCGTCGGCGTCTCGCTCGCCACGACGCCGCGGCCGCTCGAGGAATTCCAGGCCGCGCAATTCGTCGACGTCTTCCGCCTCTCGGCGGCCTCCCCCGGCCTGGTGGAGCGCAGCGCCGCGGCCGAGGATCTGCTGGCGCTGGCCAATCGCATCCTCGGCCCGGAGCCGGCCCAGACGCTCTTCGCCAGGGAGGCCCGGCGCCAGGGCAAGGCCGCAGGGCTGCCCGACGCCACCGACGGCTTCATCCAGAGCCTCGAGCGCGAGCTCGCCGGCTCGGTCGGCGCCGCCTCGGCGCACGAGCTCGTCAGCCAGCTCGCCGGGCGCGGCACCGTCTCGGTCGACGGGCTGATGCGCATCGCCGACGAGACGCTCCAGCTCATCGATGCCAAGCGCAGCCTCGAACGCCAGTCCCGCGAACTCGAGGAGACTGCCAGCCAGCTCCGCGAGGCCAATGCCGCGCTCAAGCGCATGGATGCGCTCAAGGACGCCTTCCTGAGCCAGGTCAGCCACGAGCTCAGGACGCCGATGACCTCGATCCGCTCCTTCGCGGAGATCCTCGGGGACATGCCCGACGTCTCCACCGAGAACGCCAAGCGCTTCCTCGGCATCATCCGCGAGGAGAGCCAGCGGCTGACGCGGCTGCTCGACGAGATCCTCGACCTCTCCTTCCTCGAATCCGGGCGCGTGACCTTCAACATCGACCGGGTGCGCCTCGTCGACGTGATCGACCGCGCGCTCGCCAGTACCGAGGGCCTGCTGACCGCCTCCGACATCGCCGTGGCGCGCGCCTATCAGGGCAGCGACCTGGCGGTGGAGACCGATTTCGACCGCGTGGCCCAGGTGGTCATCAATCTGGTGTCGAACGCGGTGAAGTACGGCTGCGGCGAGGTCCCGGAACTGACCATCTCGGTCGGCGAGAGCGAGTCCGGGGCCCATATCGACGTCTCCGACCACGGCCCGGGGATCCCCGCGGGCGAGCGGGACGAGATCTTCGAGAAGTTCGCCCGGCTCGGCGAGGCCAATCTCGCCGGCAGCGCCGGGCTCGGCCTGCCGATCAGCCGCGAGATCATGCGCAATCTCGGCGGCGACCTGATCCTCTTGCCCGGGGGGGCAGGCGCGACCTTCCGGGTGATCCTGCCGCGCAGGGCCGCGCTTTCCGGCGCCGCGGCCGATGCCGATCCCGACCGATCCCGAACCCGTGCCGCAAGCTGAGGACCGACCATGCCCGACATCCTGATCCGCAAGGCCCGCTCGATCGTGACCATGGATTCCGACCGGCGCGAGCTCGCCGATGCCGACCTGCTGATCCGCGGCGGCGTCGTCGCGGCGGTGGGGACGGGGCTGGAGGCGCCCGGCGCCGAGATCGTCGACGCGGCGGGCTGCGTGGTGACCCCGGGGCTGGTGAACACCCATCACCACCTGTTCCAGACCCTGACCCGCGCGGTCCCGGCGGCCCAGGACGCGCTGCTCTTCGGCTGGCTGCAATCGCTCTATCCGATCTGGGCGCGCATGGGGCCCGAGGAGATCCGCGTCTCGGCCCGGCTGGGGCTCGCCGAGCTGGCGCTCTCGGGCTGCACGCTCAGCTCCGACCATCTCTATCTCTTTCCCAACGGCGCCCGGCTCGAGCATTCGATCGAGGCCGCCGCCGAGATCGGCCTGCGCTTCCACGCGACGCGCGGCGCGATGAGCATCGGCCAGAGCAAGGGCGGCCTGCCGCCCGACAGCGTGGTGGAGGAGGAGGCGGCGATCCTCGAGGATTGCATCCGGGTCGTCGACGGTTTCCACGACCCGGCCCCCGGCGCGATGGTACGGGTGGGGCTCGCGCCCTGCTCGCCCTTCTCGGTCAGCCGGGAGCTGATGCGCGACGCGGCGCTGCTCGCCCGCGACAAGGGGGTGATGCTGCACACGCATCTGGCCGAGAACGACGAGGACATCGCCTATTCGCTGGCGAATTTCGGCTGCCGGCCCGGCCAGTACGCCGAGGATCTCGGCTGGACCGGCGCGGATGTCTGGCATGCCCATTGCGTCAAGCTCGACGCGGGCGAGATCGACCTCTTCGCCCGGTCGCGCACCGGGGTCGCGCATTGCCCCTGCTCGAACAGCCGCCTCGGCTCGGGTATCGCGCCGGTGCGCGCCATGCGCGACGCCGGCGTGAAGGTCGGGCTCGGCGTCGACGGCTCGGCTTCCAACGATTCGAGCAACATGATCGCCGAGGCGCGCATGGCGATGCTGCTGCAGCGCGTCTCCCGCGGCGCGGATGCGATGAGCGCGCGCGAGGTGCTGGAGATCGCGACGCTCGGCGGGGCGCAGGTGCTCGGCCGCGACGATTGCGGCGCGCTGGCGCCGGGCAAGCGCGCCGATCTCGCGATCTGGGACGTGACCGGGCTCGAGGCCGCCGGCGCCTGGGATCCGGTCGCGGCCCTGGTGCTCTGCGGGCCGCTGCCGGTGCGCGACCTGATCGTGGAGGGGCGGAAGGTGGTTTCCGGCGGGCGGCTCTGCACCGTCGAGCCCGAACGCCTCGCCGCCGAGGCCGGCGCCGCGGTGGCGCGGCTGATGGCATAGGCCCCGCCGGCCGCGCGGCGGTTCAGCCGGAGGCGGTCCGGGGCGGCTTCGCCTGCGCCATGAGCAGGAGCGGGACGAGCCCGAGCGGCGCCAATGCCGCCAGCGCCACCGGCAGGCCGAGCAGCCGCGCCATGATCCCGATCGCCGGCGGGCCGACGAGGAAGGCCGTGAAGGCGATCAGCGCCAGGGTCGCCACGTTCCGCTCGGTGCGGGCGCCGGGCAACTGGCCGACCACCGACATGGTCAGCGGATAGATGTTGCCGCAGCCGAGCCCGGCCAGCGCCGCCATCGGCACCGAGAGCCAGAGGCCCGGCGAGAGGCCGAAGCCGAGCATGGCGACCCCCATGAGCAGCGCCGAGCGGGTGATGACCCTCTGCGGCCCGAAGATTTCCGCCAGCCGGTCGCCGGCCAGGCGGGTGAGCGCCATGGAGAGCGCGAAGACCGCGAAGGTCGCGGCGGTGGCGAAGGGGCTCGCGCCCACATGCTCGCGCAGGAGCAGCGCCGACCATTCCATCATCGCGCCCTCGGTCAGGAGCGCGCCGATCGGCACGAGGCAGAGGATCAGCAGGGCGCGGCTCGGCAGCACGAAGCGTCCGGCGGGCGCGTCCTGCGTGTCCTGCGCGGGTTCGTCGGGCATGAGCCGGAGCGCGGCCACCACGTTCAGCGCCGCGAAGACCGGCTGAAGCAGCAGCTGCTGGGCGAGGAAGCTCACCTCCCCTTGCGCGAAGGCGCCGCCGATCAGTGCGCCGGTGACGGTGCCGAAGCTCCAGAAGGCGTGGCAGCGGGTCATGATCCGGCGCTTCAGCACGCGCTCGGTCTGGCTCGCCTTGGCGTTCATCGCCACCTCGATCGTCGCGATGGATAGGCCGCAGAGGAAGAGCGTCAGCCCGAGCGCCAGCGCGTTCGACGCGAGCGCCGGACCGATGAAGCTCAGCAGGAAGATCGATCCGCCCCAGAGGCAGGTGCGCCTGAGGCCGAGGCGGCGGCTGACGCGGCCCACGACGAGAAAGCCCAGCATCGTCCCGGCCGGCAGGCCGAAGAGGCTGAAGGCGAGGGCGAGCACGTCGAGCCCGAGCGCGGCCTTCACGTCGGGGATGCGCGGAAACCAGACGGCGAGCCCCAGCCCGTTGAGGGCGAAGACAATCTGCAGGGCGAAGAGGCGCATGCGCTCGCTGGACATCGGGATCACGGGAGTTCGGAACGCCCCCTCCTATCCGCGGCATGCCGGGGCGTCCAGCGGCCTTGCGGGGTTCCGGCGCGGCCGGGACTCGACTCCGCGCCGGACTCGGATATTCTGGAACATAACAGGAACATTCGAGTCCCGCCGGTCATGCAGCAGCGCCGCATCCTGTCCTTGTGGTTCCCGCGCCTCGACGCGGAGCGGGTGATGCGCGCCGAGCCGCAACTCGCCGACCGGCCGCTGGGGATCGTGGCCGAGGCCGGCGGGGCGCTGGTGCTGGCGAGCCTCGGGGCCGCGGCCGAGGCGGCCGGGCTGCGGCGCGGCATGGCGCTGGGCGATGCCCGCGCGATCTGCCCCGATCTGGTCACCCGGCCCGAGGATGCGCTGCGGGCGGCGGATTTCCTGGCCGCGCTCCGCCGCTGGGCCGGACGCTTCTCGCCCTGGGTGGCCGCGGAGGGGCGCGAGGCGCTGGTGCTGGACGTGACCGGCTGCGCGCATCTCTTCGGCGGCGAGGCGGGGCTGGCGGAGACGGTCGAGGCCGGGGCGGCGGGGCTCGGCCTGAGCCTGCGGCTGGGGATCGCCGACACGCTGGGCGCCGCCTGGGCGGTGGCGCGGTTCGCGGGCGCGGGCCCGGGGCCGGTCCATGCCGGGGATGCCATCGACCAGGAGGCGCGGGCCACGCGATCGCGGGCGCAGAAGCGGCGCTGGGAGCGCGGCGGCGCGGCGCCGCCGGTCGCCGGGCGGCCGGCCAGGGCTAACCGGATCCCGTGCCGCCGGGCAGGGCAGGCATCTCGGGCCGCTGCGGTGGCCGCCCTGCAGCTCGGCGTGGCGGAGATCCAGGCGCTGCAGGGGCTGGGGCTGCGCCGGATCGAGGGATGTGGCGGTGCTGCCGCAAACTTAATTTGGCGCAACTGGCTGGGAAGGCGGAATTAACCGGCGACCAGGCGCTGGGCCGCGCCCGAAACCAGTCTCGCCGGCGCGCCCGGAGCATGTCTTCGCTGCGGCTGGCCTTCCCAAACCGATCGGGCTCCGAGGCCGACGTGCTGGCCAGGCTCGACCGGCTGCCGCCGCTCTGTGCACGGCTCCGCGCCGCCTTCAGGGGCTGCGGCGGCTGCGACTGACGCTGATGCGGGTCGATGGCAGGGGCGGAGACGCGAAATTTGGGAACTGGCGCGGCCGGATGCGCCAGGGCGATCGGCCGCTGCTGGCACTGAGCTCCGGCGACATCGACGCGACACCGCTCCGAGGTGCTGCAGGCCGTGGCGGTGGAACCGCCCGCGCCAGCATCGCGTTACATTAAACCTCGGCGGCAGCAGCAAGCCGCCCGCGGCAGGGCAGCGATCCCGAAGACGTGGCGGAACTCCTGGGCCGGATCGGCGCGGCGGAAACGTTCGCTGACCGGCCTCCCGCGAGCCATCTGCGGAGAAGGCGCCACAGTGATGGCAGCGGCCTATTCGGCGCCGGCGCGGGACTGGCCGGCGCCGCGCTCAGCCGATCGTGATCTTCCCTTGAGCCGGTGACGCCGCGGGACGCTGAGCGCCGCCGCTTTTGGCTTCGTCCTGGCGCCGCCGCGCGCTGCGGCGGGCGGCGGCCTTCGGGCCGGAGCGCATCGCGCCGGAATGGTGGCTCGACGATCCCGCCTGGCGCTCGGGGCCGCGGGATTACTGGCGGGTGGAGACGGAAGCGGGCGAGGCCGCGGCAGGAGAGCCCAGGCTGGTTCGCCAAAGGGATCTTCGCATGAGACGCGGGAGCGGCGCGTGTCCCCATGGGGACATCCGGCAAGTATATGATATTCATGAAGAAAAATGACCGGCCCGTTGGCCGGACCGCTTTTCTTCCCCATGCCTGTTGGCATGGGGCCCCGACTGCTCGACAGGAATTCTGCCTGAATGAAACCTCAGGGCATGCGCGGGACGCCCGGCGGGATTCAGCTCTCGTGCGGGCCGCGCAGGATGCGGATCTTCTCGCGCACCTGGCGCCATTGCGCGGCGGTTTCCGGATCGCCCTTGGCCTCGGCGTCCCTGGCCTTCTGTGCCGCCTCGTATTCCGCGCGGTCGCCATGCGCCGTGTAGAGCCTGCGGGCGTAATCATCGACCTGGACCATGCTCATCGCGATCCTCCCTTCGCTTTGGCCGGGGCGGCGGGCCGGCGCGCCCCGGGGCTGCCCTCAAAACGTAGGAGGGCGGGCGGGGCCAGACAAGGCCGCAGCCGGTCATGAGCTTCGCCGAGCTCGCCATCACCTCGAATTTCACCTTCCTGACCGGGGGCAGCCATCCGCAGGAATATGCGCGCCGGGCGGCCGAGCTCGGCCTCGCGGCCTTCGCCATCGCCGACCGCAATTCCGTGGCGGGCATCGTGCGGGCGCATCTGGAGATCCGCGAGATCGCGCGGCGGACCGGCGGCGCGGCGCCGCGGCTCCTGCCGGCGGCGCGGCTCTGCCTCGAGGAAGGCGTGGAATTGACCGCGCTGCCGCGCGACCGCGCGGCCTGGGGCCGGCTCTGCCGGCTGCTCTCGACCGGGGCGCAGCGCGCGAAGAAGGGGGATTGCCTGATCCGGATCGCGGATCTGGCGGATCTGGGGCCGGGGTTCCACCTCCTGCTGCATCCGCCGGCCGGGCGGGGGCTGCGCCCCTGGCTGCCGCAGGCGCAGGTTTTGCGCGCGCTCGCCGCCCCGGCGCATCTGGTCGCGAGCCCGCGCTACGACGGCCAGGACGCGCCGCGGCTCGACCGGCTGGCGCGGCTGGCGGCGGATCTGGGGATCGAGCACGTGGCCGCGGCCGAGCCGGTGATGCATCACGGCAGCCGGCGGCGGCTGACGGACGTGCTGACCTGCATCCGCGAGGGGCGCCGGATCGACCGGATCGGCCGCGCCGCGCTCGTCAATGCCGAGCGGCGGCTGCGCTCGGAGGCCGAGATGCTGCGGCTCTGCGCCGGCCACGAGGCGGCCGTGCACCGGGCGGGCGAGATCGCCGCGGAATGCCGGTTCTCGCTCGACGAGCTGCGCTACGAATATCCGCGCGAGATCTGGGACGGGGAGGATCCGCAGGCGCGGCTCGCGCGGCTGACGGCCAGGGGGCTCGACTGGCGCTATCCCGCGGGCGTGCCGGGCGGCGTGCGCGCCCAGGCCGATCACGAGCTGCGCCTGATCGACAAGCTCGCCTATGCGCCGTATTTCCTCACCGTCAGCGACGTGGTGGATTTCGCGCGCAGCCAGGGCATCCTCTGCCAGGGCCGCGGCTCGGCGGCGAATTCGGTGGTCTGCTTCGCGCTCGGCGTGACCTCCGTCAGCCCCGAGATCGGCACCATGGTCTTCGAGCGCTTCGTCTCCGAGGCCCGCGACGAGCCGCCCGACATCGACGTCGACTTCGAGCACGAGCGCCGCGAGGAGGTGATCCAGTACATCTACGCCCGCTTCGGCCGGCACCGGGCGGGGCTCTGCGCCACGGTGATCCACTACCGGGCCAAGCGGGCGATCCGCGAGGTGGGCACCGCCATGGGGCTCTCGCGCGACACGGTGGCCGCGCTCTCGTCCCAGATCTGGGGCTGGGGCAGTGCCGCGCTGCCGGTCGAGCGGCTGGTCGAGCTCGGCCTCGACCCGACCGACCGGCGGCTCGCCCAGACCATGGCGCTCGTGGAGGAGATCATCGGCTTCCCGCGGCATCTGAGCCAGCATGGGCGGCTTCGTGATCACCGAGGGGCGGCTCGACGAGCTGGTGCCGATCGAGAACGCCGCGATGGAGGACCGCACCGTCATCGTCTGGGACAAGGACGACATCGACGCGCTGGGGATCCTGAAGGTCGACGTGCTGGCGCTGGGGATGCTCTCCTGCATCCGCAAGGCCTTCGACCTCCTGGCGAGCCACCACGGGACGCGCTACACGCTCGCGACCCTGCCCGCCGAGGACGAGGCGGTCTACGACATGCTCTGCCGGGCCGATTCGCTCGGGGTCTTCCAGGTCGAGAGCCGCGCCCAGATGAGCTTCCTGCCGCGGATGCGGCCGCGCTGCTTCTACGACCTGGTGATCGAGGTCGCCATCATCCGCCCCGGCCCGATCCAGGGCGACATGGTGCATCCCTATCTGCGGCGGCGGCGCGGCGAGGAGAAGGTGGTCTTCCCGTCGGACGCGCTGGGCGCGGTCTTGGGCAAGACGCTCGGCGTGCCGCTCTTCCAGGAGCAGGCGATGCAGATCGCCATCATCGGCGCCGGCTTCTCGCCCGAGGAGGCCGACCGGCTGCGCCGCTCGCTCGCGACCTTCAAGAAGCATGGGAACGTCAGCGAGTTCCGCGGGCGCTTTCTCTCGGGCATGGCGGCGAACGGCTACGAGGGGGATTTCGCGGAGCGCTGCTTCTCCCAGATCGAGGGCTTCGGCTCCTACGGCTTCCCGGAGAGCCATGCGGCGAGCTTCGCGCTCCTCGTCTATGCCTCGGCCTGGCTGAAATGCCATCACCCGGCGGTCTTCGCCTGCGCGCTGCTGAACTCGCAGCCCATGGGCTTCTACGCGCCGGCGCAGATCGTGCGCGACGCGCGCGCGCATGGGGTGGAGGTGCGCCCCGTCGACATCAACGCGAGCTATCTCGACAATACGCTGGAGCCGGACGGGCGCGGGGGGCTGGCGTTGCGGCTGGGGTTCCGCCAGATCCGGGCGATGCCGGCGGAGGAGGCCGACTGGATCGCCGCGGCGCGCGGCAACGGCTATGCCGACGTGGCCGCGGTCTGGCGCCGGGCGGGCATCGCGCCCCGGCTGCTGGCGGTGCTCGCCGAGGCGGATGCCTTCGCGGGCCTGGGCCTCGGCCGGCGCGAGGCGCTCTGGCAGGTGCGCGCCATCGCCGGCCCGGCGCCGCTGCCGCTCTTCGCCGGGATCGAGGGCGAGGGCGGGGCGGAGGATGCGGTGGTGCTGCCGCCCGCGACGCTCGGCGAGGAGGTGGTGGCGGATTATTCCGCCCTGCGCCTGACGCTGCGCGTCCATCCCATGGCGCTGCTGCGGCCCCGGCTCGATGCAGCCGCCACCTCGACAGCGCCGGCGCGCAGCGGCTAACTGCGTCCCGGAGGTGCCCCATCGCCGAAGACCGCTCCGCCCCGCCGCCAGACGCCCCCGGCGGGCTGCGCATCCTGATCACCGGCGCCGCCGGCTATGTCGGCAGCCACGTGCTGGCCGAGGTGCTGGCGGCCGGCCATGCGGCCCATGCGCTCGACAACCTGGTCGGCGGTCCGGCGCAGGCGCTCGAAAGGGTGCGCGCCATCGCCGGGCGGGATTTCGGCTTCTCGCGCATCGACATCCGCGACCGGCCGGCGCTGGCGCGTCTCGTGGCGGATTTCGGCCCCGAGGCGGTGATCCATTGCGCCGCGCTGAAATCGCCGTTCGATTCGCTGGCGCGGCCCGCGGAATACGCCGACGTCAACGTCGAGGGCACCCGCGCGCTCCTGGCCGCGCTCGCGCCGTCCCGCTGCCGACGGATCGTCTTCTCCTCGAGTGCCGCGGTCTACGGCCCGCCCGACCGGCTGCCGATCGACGAGAGCCATGCCCTGCGCCCGACCACGCCCTATGGCGAGACCAAGGCGGCGGGCGAGGCGCTCTTCGCCGCGGCGGCGCGGGACGGGCAGGGGCTCTCGGTGGCGATCCTGCGCTATTTCAACCCCGCCGGCGCGCATCCCTCGGGCCGGATCGGCGAGCAGCCCTCCGATCCGCCGAGCAACCTCGTGCCGGCGATCGCCGAGGTCGCGCTCGGCCGGCGGCCGGTGCTCGAGATCCACGGCGACGATTATCCCACCCGCGACGGGACCGGGGTGCGGGATTATCTGCATGTCATGGATCTGGCGCGCGCCCATATCGCCGCGCTCGGCTGGACCGGGCGCAGTGCCGGCGCGGAGGTCTTCAACCTCGGCACCGGCGCCGGCGTCTCGGTGCTCGAAGCGGTCGCGGCCTTCGAACGCGCCTCGGGAGGCGCCATCCCGCTCGCGATCCGGCCGCGCCGGCCCGGCGATGTCGCGGCTTGCTATGCCGATCCGGCGAAGGCCGGGCGCGTGCTCGGCTGGCGGGCCGGGCAGGGTCTCGAGGCGATCTGCGCCTCGGCCTGGGCCTGGGCGCGGGCCAATCCTGAGGGCTTTCGGCGACACTCCGCCGAAATCGGCGGGCCTTGACCAAGTTCTGCTCGCAATCGCCTGAAAGACCCTGTAAACACCGCGCCGCAGCAACGTAGCCCGACGGGCGAGGCCGTTCCGCACCATGAGCATGTCCTGGGCAGATGCCCTTCAGCCACAAGTGGCGCTGACGGCCCTCGCCGCCTTCGCCCTGTCGCTCGGATTCTGCATGGCGCTGGTGGCGACGCAGCACTGGCACGGCCGCTTCACCCACGACGACCTGCACGGCGTGCAGAAGTTCCACCGCGATCCGACCCCGCGCATCGGCGGCCTCGCCATCGCGCTCGCCTATGCCGCAGTCTGGCCGGTGGTTCCGGACGGGTTCGACGCGACCTGGGCGATGATCGGCCTCGCCGGCCTGCCGGCGCTCGCGGCGGGCCTCGCCGAGGATCTGACGCGGCGGGTCGGGGTGAAGGGCCGGCTCTATGCCACGATGATCTCGGGCATTCTCTTCGCGCTGGCCACCGGCTACGTGATGGACAAGGTCGACCTGCCCGGCGTCGACTGGCTCCTCTCCTTCTACGCGGTGGCGCTGGTCTTCACCGGCTTCGCCATGGGCGGGGTGGCGAATGCGATCAACATCATCGACGGCTTCAACGGGCTGGCGGCCGGTGCCCTGGTGATCATGTTCGGCGGCTTCGCCTATGTCGCCTTCCGGGTCGGCGACGATCTCGTGCTGAGCCTCGCCCTGATCTATGCCGCGCTGGTCATGGGTTTCTTCGCGGTCAATTTTCCGCACGGCCGCATCTTCCTCGGTGACGGCGGCGCCTATTTCTGCGGCTTCCTGCTCGCCTCGCTCGGCGTGCTGCTGCCCTCGCGCAACGCCGATGTCTCGGCCTGGACCGCGATCCTGATCTGCGGCTATCCGGTGATCGAGACGCTCGCCTCCATGTGGCGCAAGCACCGGCGCGAGGGATCGAGCGTCGGCCAGCCCGACCGGGTGCATTTCCACATGCTGGCCCATCGCCGCTATGCCCGACGCATCGTGCGCAAGGGCGGGCCGGTGCATCTGCGCAACCCGGCCACCAGCATCGTCACCTGGGTCGTGCCGCTGCTCGACCACGGTCTTCGTGCTGGTCGCCTATGACAGCGCCTGGCTCTCGGCGCTGCTCTTCTTCGTCACCGCCTTCGTCTACGGCCAGCTCTACCGGGTGATGTCGCTCAACATGCCGCGCCGGCCGCTGGGTCTCGCCCGCCTGCTCTGAGGCGGACGCCGCGCGCTTTTTGCGTGCAACCGCGGCTCTCCTTGGCTTAGTCTGAGCCCGGCCGGGTGGGAGGAAGGCTATGGCGGCGGGTTCGGTTCTGGTGGTCGACGACGAGGCGAACATCGCGCTCTCGCTGGAATACCTCATGAAGGAGCAGGGCTTCGACGTGCGGGTCGCGCGCGACGGCGAGGCGGCGCTCGAGGCGCTGCGCGACCGGCTGCCGGACGTGATGCTGCTCGACGTGATGATGCCCAAGCGCGACGGCTTCGACGTCTGCCAGACCGTGCGCGCGACACCGGAATGGGCCGGGCTGCGCATCATCATGCTGACCGCCAAGGGCCGCGCGGTCGAACAGGAAAAGGGCCTGGCCCTGGGGGCCGACGATTACATCACCAAGCCCTTCTCCACCCGCGACGTGGTGGCGCGCGTCCGCCACTACATGCCCGGAGCCGATTCCTGAAACTGTCGGCGGCAACGGGCGCCGGCGGCGCGGTCTCCGCCCTCTTCCTCGGATTGGCCGCCCTCGCCTTCGCGCTCGTCTGGGGCGCGGTGCGCATGGCCGCCCCGGACGGCGGCGGGCCGGCCGCCCCGGCCGCCGGTGCCGTCGCCGCCCTGGCGGTCCTCGGCATCTGGCTCGGCCTGCGGCTCCTGCTGCTCGCGCCGGTGCGGCGGCTGGCGAGGGGCCTGCGGGCGGTGCGGGAATCGCGCAGCGCCGAGGCGGGCCTCGGCGCCGTCTCCTCGCCGCTCCTCGGCGAGCTACCGGCGGAATGCGACGCGCTGGTCACCGCCCTGCGCAGCACCCGGCGCGAGGCGCGCAAGGCTGCGCAGGCCGAAGCCGCCCATGTCGATGCCCAGAAGGCCTGGCTCGAGGCGATCGTCCAGGGGCTTTCCGAAGGGGTCTTCGTCTGCAGCCCGCAGCATCGCATCATGCTCTACAACCCCGCCGCGGTCGAGCTCGTGCGCGCCCAGGACAAGGTCGGGCTCGGCCGGAGCCTGGGCGATCTGGTCATGCTGGCGCCGATCCGCCATTCCCTCAACCAGCTCGAACAGCGCCACGCCGAGGGACCGGACGCGGCGCGGGAATTCTCCGCCCCCTTCCTCTGCACGACGGTGGACGGCGGGCGCATGCTCAACGGCCGCATGGCGCTGCTGAGCGACGCCGCGGGCGCGGTCACGGGCTATCTGGTGACGCTGGTCGACGTCTCGGACGACCTCGCGCTTCTGGCGCATGGCGACGGCGTGCGCCGCGCCCTGACCCGCGACCTGCGCGGCATGGTGGGGAACCTGCGCGCGGCGGCCGAGACGATGGTGGATTACCCCGCCATGGCTGCCGAGCGCCGCGCCGAATTCGAGCGGGTCGTGCTCGACGAGAGCCGGCGCATCAGCGACAAGATCGACGAGCTCGGCGTCGAGATCCGCGGCCATATGCTCGGGCGCTGGCCGATGGCGGATATCCATGCCTCCGACCTCGCGCGTTGCGTCGCCCAGGATCTGGCGGAGAGCGGGATCCGCGCGAGCCTCGTGGGCATCCCGCTCTGGCTGCACGGCGACAGCCTCTCGCTGATTCAGGCGGTCGAGGCGCTGATCCGCCGGATCGCGGAGGAGACCGGGGCGCGCGATTTCGAGATCGAGCCGCTGCTCGGCGACCGGCGGGTCTATCTCGACCTGGTCTGGGCCGGCGCGCCGGTGCCCGAGGGCCTGCTCGAAAGCTGGCTCGACATGACCTGCTCGCAGGAGGCGGGCGGGCAGCGGCTCCGCGACATCCTCGAGCGGCACGGCTCGGAGCCCTGGTCGAAGGCGACCGGGCGGCCGGGCCATGCCATGCTGCGGCTGCCGCTCCTGGCGCCGCACCGGCCGCAGTTCGTGCCCTCGCCCAAGCGCCTGCCGCCCCGGCCGGAATTCTACGACTTCGGGCTGATGCGGGCGCATCTGGGCGACGAGACGCTGGCGGCGCGGCCGCTGCGGGAGATCGACTTCGTCGTCTTCGATTGCGAGATGACCGGGCTCCAGCCGATGCGGGGCGACGAGATCATCCAGATCGGCGCCGTGCGCATCCTGCAGAACCGCGTGCTGACCGGCGAGGGTCGCGAATGGCTGGTCAATCCCGGCCGCCCGATCCCGCCCGGCTCGATCAAGTTCCACGGCCTCACCGATGCCGACGTGGCCGGCGAGCCGCCGATCGCCGAGGTGCTGCCGGCCTTCCGCGACTTCGTCGGCGAGGCGGTGATGGTCGGCCACAACGTCGCCTTCGACATGAAGTTCATCTCGCTCAAGGAGAAGGCGGCGGGCGTGCGCTTCGACAATCCGGTGCTCGACACCATGCTGGTCTCGCTCATGCTCGACGGCGAGGAGGAGGAGCATTCGCTCGACGCGCTCTGCGACCGCTACGGCATCACCATCGCCGGGCGCCACACCGCACTGGGCGACACGATCGGCACGGCGGAGCTGCTGATCCGGATGATCGACCGGCTGGAGGCCAAGGGCCTCACGACCTTCGGCGCGGTGATGCGGGAATCGAACATGGCCGCGGAACTGCGCCAGCGGGCGGCGATCGTCGCCCATGGCCAGGGCGCGGCAGGCTGAAGCGGCAGGGGAGAGCGACGTGACCGAGCCGGTGCAGGACGAGACGATCGAGGACCAGGGGGTGCGTGAGTTCCTGCTGCGGCATCCGCCCTACGACCGGATGCGCCGCGAGCATCTCGACTACCTGCTCGCCCATCTCCGCGCGATCCGCTTCGCCGACGGCGAGGCGGTGACCGATCCCGCGGCGGGCCCCGCCGAATGGTTCTACATCCTCCAGGAAGGGCTGATCGTCGGCGAGGACCAGGGAGAGGACGAGAGCATCGACGGCAACGCCTGGGAGCTGGTGCCCGGCGAGTGCTTCCCCATCGGCGCGCTGGTCAACGGCCGGCCGGTGCGCAACGTGCAGCGCGCGGTCGGCGAGGTCGTCTGCCTCGCCATGCCTCGCGCGGCCTTCGACGCGCTGCGCGAGCTTTCGCCGGGCTTCAACGAATATTGCGCCAACCGCCTCTCGGGGCTGCTCGAAAGGGTCAAGCGGCAGGTGCAGGCCGAAGCGGTCCGTGATCTCGGCGAGGACAGCTCGCTCAACCTCCCGCTGGCGGAGAAGACGCTCAAGGCGCCGCTGACGGCGGGGCCGGAGACCCCGGTGATCGAGGTGCTGCGCGGCATGAGCGCGGCGAAGGTCGGCTCGATGGTGATCGTCGATGCCGAGGCCCGGCCGATCGGGATCTTCACGCTCAAGGATCTGATGAACCGGGTGGCGCTGCCGGGCGTGCCGCAGGACGCGCCGATCCGCCAGGTGATGACCCCCGATCCGATCAGCGTGCCGCGCTCGGCCTTCGCCTTCGAGGCGGCGATGCAGATGGCCCAGGCCGGGATCCAGCATCTCGTCGTGGTCGAGGACGGGCGCCTCGTGGGGGTGATCTCCGAGCGCGACCTCTTCTCGATGCAGCGTGTCGGGCTGGTCAACCTCTCCAAGTCGATCACCGCGGCAGGCAGCGTCGCCGATGTGGCGGCGCGGACCGGCGACATCCACCAGCTCGTCGCCCAGATGGTCGCCCAGGGCGTCAAGGTCGGCCAGATCACCCAGATCATCACGCTGCTGAACGACCAGATCGTCGAGCGGGTGATCGCGATCGTTCTGGACGAGATCGGCGGGGCGCCCGCGATACCCTTCTCGTGGCTCGCCTTCGGCAGCGAGGGGCGCCAGGAACAGACCCTGAAGACGGACCAGGACAACGGCATCCTCTTCGAGGCGCCCGCCGGCATGGCGCCGGAGGAGGCCCGCGCCCTGCTGATGCCGATCGCCGAGAGGATCAACCATGCGCTGGCGCAATGCGGCTTCCCGCTCTGCACCGGCGGCATCATGGCGATGAACGCGGAATGCTGCCTGAGCGCGGAGGAATGGCGCGCCCGCTTCGCCCGCTGGATCGACCAGGGCACCCCGGAGCACCTGCTCAAATCGACGATCTTCTTCGATTTCCGCACGATCTGGGGGCCGAAGGCGCCGGCGGCCGCATTGCGCGACTGGCTGATGGAGCGCGCCGCGGCCAACAGCCGGTTCCGCAAGCAGATGGCCGCGAACGCGCTGCAGAACACGCCGCCGCTCGGCCTCTTCCGCGACTTCCGGCTCAGCGGCAAGGGCGAGGAATCCAATACCCTGGACCTGAAGCTGAACGGGGTGGCGCCCTTCATCGACGCCGCGCGCATCCTCGCGCTGGCGCATCGCGTTCCGGCGACCAACACGGTCGAGCGGCTGACCGGCGCGGCGGGCGCCGGTGCGCTCGATGCCGGCGACGTGGCGGCATGGACCGACGCCTACGACTATATCCGGCTCCTGCGCATGCGCACCAACGACGAGCAGGCCGCGGCGGGCAGCGCGCTGACGAACCGCATCGATCCGGCGAGGCTCAACGACCTGGACCGCCGGATCCTCAAGGAGGCCTTTCGCGAGGCAAAACGCCTCCAGACGAAATTGGCGCTGGACTATCAACTGTAAAACTACTAAAAATTGTGCAGTGCGGCATAGCATTGTGTCCGCACGGGACAGCTATGCGATAAGAGATGAGGCGGCAGACCTCACATAGCGCAAAAATGGGGAGTAATAATGACTGCACCAACGAAGGATAGAAGCGAGTACTGGCGGAAGAATATCGGCATCATCACCGGGTGCCTGGTGGTCTGGGCACTGGTCTCGATCGGCGCAGGGATCCTGTTCGCACCGATGCTGAACGGTTTTAGTATCGGGGGCTACCCGCTCGGCTTCTGGTTCGCCCAGCAGGGTTCCATCTACATATTCATTATCCTGATCTTTTACTATGCCTGGCGCATGAACAGGCTCGATCGGGAATTCGACGTGCACGAAGAGTAGGGGACGCCGCAATGGATCTTCAGACGCTGAGCATTATTGCGGTCGGACTGACCTTCGTGCTCTACATCGCCATCGCGATCTGGGCGCGCGCCGGTTCGACTTCGGAATTCTACGTCGCCGGCAAGGGCATTCACCCGACCCTCAACGGCATGGCCACGGCCGCGGACTGGATGTCGGCGGCATCCTTCATCTCCATGGCCGGCATCATCGCCTTCATCGGCTACGCCGGCGGCGCCTACCTGATGGGCTGGACCGGCGGCTACGTGCTGATGGCGCTGCTGCTCGCGCCCTATCTGCGCAAGTTCGGCAAGTTCACCGTGCCGGAGTTCATCGGCGACCGGTTCTACTCGACCACGGCACGCACCGTGGCGGTGGTCTGCCTGCTGGTGATCTCGCTCACCTATGTGATCGGCCAGATGCGCGGCGTCGGCATCGCCTTCGCCAACATCCTCAACCTCTCGGTGGAGATCGGCCTCTACGTCGGCATGGCGATCGTCTTCGTCTATGCCGTGCTCGGGGGCATGAAGGGCATCACCTATACCCAGATCGCGCAGTACGTGATCATGATCTTCGCCTATACGGTGCCTGCGATCTTCATCTCGCTGCAGCTCACCGGCGATTTCCTGCCCCAGGTCGGGCTGGGCGGCCAGATCGCCGGCACCGACACCCACATGCTCGCGGCGCTCGACAAGACCATGGTCGATCTCGGCTTCGGCGCCTACACCGACCGGGTGGCGATGGGCGGATGGAACATGTTCCTGCTGACGCTGTCGCTGATGATCGGCACCGCGGGCCTGCCGCATGTGATCGTGCGCTTCTTCACGGTGCCGAAGATGTCGGACGCGCGCTCTTCGGCCGGATGGGCGCTGATCTTCATCGCGCTGCTCTACACCGTCGCCCCGGCGGTCGGCGCCATGGCGATCTTCAACCTCGCCAACACCGTGCACCCGGGCGTCGAGCAAGGTCAGCCGGTCGCCGATCCCGAGAGCAATCTCCCGATCGACGAGCAGCCGAGCTGGATGCAGCGGTGGTCGCAGACCGGCCTACTGGTGGTCGACGACCTCAACGGCGACGGCCGGATCCAGTGGTACAACGACAAGAACGCCACCTACGTGGCCGATGTCGCGGAACCCGCCGGATGGAAGGGCAACGAGCTGACCGTGAACAACGACATCATGGTGCTCGCCAACCCCGAGATCGCAGCGCTTCCCAACTGGGTCGCCGCCCTGGTCGCGGCGGGCGGTATCGCCGCGGCGCTCTCCACCGCGGCGGGGCTCCTGCTGGCGATCTCCTCCTCGGTGAGCCACGACCTGCTCAAGGGCATCTTCATGCCCACGATCAGCGAGCGGTCGGAACTGAGGGCCGCGCGCATCTCCATGGGTGTGGCGATCGTCGTGGCCGGCTACCTGGGGCTCAACCCGCCGGGCTTCGCGGCCCAGGTGGTGGCGCTCGCCTTCGGGCTGGCGGCGGCGAGCCTCTTCCCGACCCTGATGATGGGCATCTTCTCCAAGCGCATCAACAAGGAGGGGGCGATCTCGGGGATGCTGGTGGGCCTGATCACGACGATGGTCTACATCTTCCTCTACAAGGGCTGGTTCTTCATTCCCGGCACCAACCCGCTGCCGGACGATGCGTCGGGCTGGATCCTCGGCATCAACCCGCTCGGCTTCGGGGTGATCGGCGCGCTCCTGAACTTCGGGACCGCCTATGTTGTCGCCGGCATGACCAAGCCGACGCCCGCGGCGATCCAGGAGCTGGTCGAGAACGTCCGGGTGCCGCGCCAGGCCTGACCGGCGCAGATCACGCGAAAACGGCAAGGCCCGCTCCGGCGGGCCTTTCCTCGTTCGGCGGGACTTCGCCGGGGCATGGCCCAACTCGGGACTTGCCCCGGCGCAACGATGTGCATATTCAGCGCAACGAGCAGGTGAATCTCATGCATTTTCGCGAGACCCGGACCTTCCACGTCGGGATCATCATGGACGGCAACGGCCGTTGGGCCGAGGCCCGCGGCCTCAACCGCGTGGCGGGCCACGCCCGCGGCGCCCGTCGTGTGACCGAGATCGTCGACGCCTGCCCGGGGCTCGGGGTGACGCATCTCACGGTCTTCGCCTTCTCGACCGAGAACTGGCGCCGGCCGCTGCTCGAGGTCGAGGCGCTGATGCGCATCTTCCGGCAGTACATTCGCATGAAGATCGAGGATCTCGCGGCCCATGACGTGCGGGTCCGCTTCATCGGCATCCGCGACCGCGTGCCGGCGCGGCTGCGCCAGCTGATGCAGGATCTCGAGGATCGCACGGCCCATTGCGAGGGCCTGAACCTGACCATCGCCATCGACTACGGCGGCCGCGACGAGATCACCCGTGCGGTGCAGTCGCTAGCCCGGGACGTCGCCTCCGGCGCGCTCCAGCCCGGGGCGATCTCGGAGCGCGGGATCGCCGCCGCGCTCGACACGCGGGAGCTGCCGGATCCGGATCTGATCATCCGCACTTCGGGGGAGTTCCGGGTCTCGAATTTCCTGCTCTGGCAGTCCACCTACGCCGAATACGACTTCCCCACGGTCGCCTGGCCGGATTTCACGGCCGAGCATTTCGCCGAGTCCGTTTCCGGCTACACCCGGCGCCTGCGCAGGTTCGGGCAGGTCCTGCCCTCGGCCGGAATGGCGCGCGCCAGCCGCTGAGGCGCGGCCGGGAAGGGAGCGGCGAGCCGCGCCGCCCGAACCGGAAGCGTTTGCCGGAGGTCCCACCACCCTTCTCGGCCCGGCGGGCGCTGCCTCGTCTTTTGCCGGGACGGTCGAAGTAGAAAGAATTGGGGTCAAATCCCATCGGCCTCCGTAGGTCCCCGCGCCCCGCGTTGACAGGGTGCCGGGCCCGCCCCAGACTCCGCCGCCGGAAACCGCGCCTTCGCGCGCCCGTCGCGGCATCGGGCCCATAACCATGTTCAGCCATTCCCCCGCCGCCCCGGAGCGGGCGCCGCCCCGCGGATTCGCGGTCCTCGCCGCCTGCCTGGCGCTGCTCCGCCCGGCCGCCGCCTCGGCCCATGCCGGCGAGCGCATGGTGATCCTGACGCTGCCGACGGGCTATTATTCCCTTGGCGCGGCGCTGGTCGTGGCGCTGACGGCGCTGATCGGCGCGCCCCTGCCCCGCCGGCCGCCCCGGCCGGCGCCGCGCCCGCTGCTCGGCTGGAGGCGCCGCCTGCCGTCGGGGCTGACGAGCTGGCTCGCCGCGCTCCTGCTCTGGGCGCTGATCCTGAATGGTTTCTTCGGCACCCGCGACCCCCTGGGCAATCTGCTGGTGCTGACGATCTGGACGCTGCTCTGGGTCGGTCTGCCGCTGCTCGCGCTCGCCTTCGGCGACGTCTGGCGGCCCCTGAACCCCTGGCGAGGCCCGGTCCGGAGCCTGCGCCGGCTGATCGGCCGCGACGGGTCGGACGGGCTGGCCCGGCTCGGGCACTGGCCGGCGGTGGCGGGGCTCTTCGGCTTCGCCTGGTTCGAGATCGTCTCGCTCGCCCCGGCCGATCCCGCGGTGCTCGCCCGCGTCGTCGCCACCTACTGGCTGCTGATGCTGGGGCTCGCGGTGATCGAGGGCGAGGCGTGGCTCGAGCGCGGCGAGTTCCTCACCGTCTATTTCGGCTTCATCGCCCGGATCGCCCCGCTCTGGGTCGAGCAGGGTGGGGAGCGGTCCCGGCTGATGGCGGCGCTCCCCGGCGCGCGCATCCTCGCCATGCCGCCGCTCGACCGGGGCCAGACTGCCTTCGTCGCGCTGATGCTGGCCTCGGTGACCTTCGACGGGCTCTCGGAGAGCTTCTGGTGGCTCGCCCGCCTCGGCCTCAACCCGCTCGACTTCCCCGGCCGCTCGGCGGTGATCGGCGCCAATACCGCGGGGCTCGTCGCGAGCTGGGTTCTGACCGGGGCCACGATCCTCGGCGCCGTCGCGCTCGGCCGGCACATTGCGGGAGCCGCCGGGCCGTTCTGGCGCGACGCCGGGCCGGCGATGCTGGCCTTCCTGCCCATCGCCGCGGGCTATCACGCCGCGCATTACCTCGTGGCGCTGCTGACGAACGGCCAATACGCGGTGTTGGCGGCGAGCGATCCCTTCGGGCGGGGCTGGAACCCGTTGGGGCTGCCCGAGCACTGGGTCTCCTTCGGCTTCCTTGGCGATGCGGGCGCGGTCCAGGTGATCTGGAACCTCCAGTTCGGGCTGATCCTTTGCGCGCATCTGCTGGCGGTGCTGCTGGGGCTCTCGATCGCCGGGCGCTCCGACCCGCCGCCGACCCGGGCCGCGCATCTGCCCATGACCGCGCTGATGGTCGCCTATACCGTGCTCGGCCTCTGGCTCCTCTCGACGCCCGTCGCCGCCTGACCGAAGGCGATCAGCGCGGCGAATGCGTGGTGATCAGGTCGAGCGCGGTCTTGACCATCACCGAGAAGCCGCTGGTGCTGAACTGGTTGATCGCCACGAAGACGCCCATGTCCCGGCTCGGCGCCAGCGCGACATAGGCGAACATGCCCTGCAGCCCGCCGGTCTTCTGCAGGATCAGCGGCCGGTTCCCCTCGGGCATCATCACCACCCAGCCGAGCCCGAGGGCATCCATCTCGCCGCCGCCCTCGTCGAAGCCGGCGGCCGGGACGAGGCCGTCGCGATAGAGCCAGGCCGCATGATCGATCAGGCGCATCTCCTCCTCCGCCGCGGCGGGGCGGTCGAGATGCCATTGCATCCAGCGCATCATGTCCGCAGCCGTGGTATAGAGCCCTCCGGCGCATTCGATGGAGACCGGCGTCGGGGCGAAGGGCATCGGCGCACCGTCGAAATTGTGCCCCTGCATCAGCCGGTCCCGATCCTCCGGGCGCGGATTGAAGAGCGTGTCGTTCATGCCGAGCGGCGCCAGCACGCGCTCGGCCAGCAGATCGGCATAGGGCTTGCCCGCGGTGCTGGCGAGCGCCGCGCCGAGCAGGTCGAACCCCCAGTTCGAATAGCTCGCCCCGGTGCCCGGCACGAAGAGCAGCGGATCGGCGGCGAGCCCGGCGATCTGCGCCTCGGGGGTATTGGTCGCGAAGGGGTCGTCCTCGGGGGCCTCGGGGCGCGGGACCTCGCGGGGCAGGCCCGCGGCATGGGTGACGAGATCGATCAGCCGGATCGGCCGTCCGTCCATCTCCGGGACCGTCACGTCCCAGTCCAGCCGGTCCTGCAGCCGGTCGGTCAGCGCGACCTCGCCGCCCGCGGCCATGCTCGCCAGCGTCTCGCCGCAGAAGGCCTTGCTGATCGATCCGATGCGCATGATCGTGTCGGCCTCCGGCGCCTGCCCGGTGCCCTCCGCCCGCTCGCCGAAGCCGGCGAAGGCGGTTTCTCCATTCCGCACCGCCGCGATGACGAAGGCCGGCGCACCGGTGCTGAGCCAGGCGATGGTGCCGGAGAACTCGACATTCGTCTGGAGCAGGCTCTCCTCGGCCCGGAGCGGCGCGGCGAGGGCCAGGGCCGAGCCCAGGGCGATCGCGGCGACCGCGCCGCGCCGGACCGGAAGGGTTCTGATCATGCTGCTCTCCCTCGTTTGTCGGATTGATCGGGAAACGATAGCACGGGCTTTCCAGCCCGATAGGGGTGATTTCCGCGGGGCCGAACATCGCCCGTGGACATTTGGCCTGCCGGCCCACATTCTCGCCCCCGAAGCGCGGGCGGGCGGCGTCCCGGCCGGGCGAGAGCAACAGCGGAGGGGAACCCGTTGAAGGACATCCCGATCACCCGGACACCCACCCGGCGCGGCCTGCTCAAGGGCATCGCGGCCGGCACCGGCACGCTCGCGGCCGCAGGCGCCTTTCCGGGCTTCATCCAGGCCCAGAGCTCCGAGCCGATCCGGCTCGGCTTCCAGCTGCACCGCACCGGCATCGGCGCCGCTTATGGCCGCTGGTACGAGCGCACGGCGCAGGCGGCGCTGCAGGTTCTCAACGATGCGGGCGGCATCAAC
>JACKKC010000012.1 GCA_020637615.1 Rhodovulum sp. | reverse complement strand
GCGAGGCAGGGAGAACCGACCCTCTCGCTACAACTTGCGGAATCGCTCGACCGGGGCCTTCCATACCCGCCGGGCAGGCAGCCCCTCCCCGCGCATCCAGGCGAAGCGCGGCGTGCTCGCCATGATCGTGCCGATGAGCCGGAGGTTGACGTCATGACCAACCCCGACCCTGAGAAATCCGGGGCCGCGCGGCGATCTGTAAAATTCTAGCTATCTGAACTCCGCATTCGCGTGCCGACGAGGACGACCCGATTCGAATGGTGCGATTACCAGGAAGCTACCCCCGCTGCACGGAGTAGCTTGATTACACTTTCTCCCGCCCCCGCCACCGCCGAATCGCAGGCGGACCGCCTACTCCGGCTGTCCGACGTCGTCGAGTTGATGTCGTTGTGCCGGGCGACCGTCTACCGCATGGTCGCCACCGGCAGCTTCCCCGCCCCTGTGAAGATCGCCGGCGCGTCCCGCTGGCGGGCGAGCGAAGTGGCGCGCTTCATCGAGGCCCTGGCCGCAGGGAGCAGGGGGCCCCGCAAGTGACCGTGGTGGCGAAGAGCGCGGAGGCGATGCCTCCCTTTGTCCGCATCATCACGCAACGGGTCCCGTGACCGAGCCTGAAGGAACGGCCGGAACGCTCGGGGCTTCGTCCCCGCCGGGACGCGCATCGTGAGGACACGGGCGAAGTGCTGGCCACCGGCAGCACGCACCCGATGGCGGAGTCCAGCCTTGTGCTCACGAAGCGCGGCGTCTCCGGCGACACGCTGGTGACGATGCGCCATGCGGACAGCCCGCACGACAGCTTCAAGCCGGCCCCCGTCCGCATCGGGGCGCGGGAGCGGAGAAGCTCGCCCGGAGGCGCGCGCAGGCCGCGGCCATTCGTGAGAGGAAGGCCAAAGGCCGCCGCTCGGATGGGGAGTCCGGCGATGATACCTGACGCGGGCAATATCGGGGCCGACGAGGCCCTGCGGCTCCGCCAGCAGCGGCCGGACCGTGCCATCGCCAGCCAGGCCAGACGGGACCGGAAGCATTTCCGGCGTTTTCCCGGCCGGCGGTGGCTGCTCCGTCATCCCCATCAGGCGGAAGTCGGGGAGAACGCCCTCGCGGGCCGGCTCCCCGAACTGCCTCCTGGCTGGACCTGGTTCATGGCCGTGCGGAGGGTCGGGCTGGCCGACCTGGTGCGGAAAGTCTGCGCGGCCCCCAGACAGATTGCGGCCAACATTTTCCGACCACGAGATCGAGCAGTTCCTGCTTCCGACGGTCGTCGCCGATCTTGAGGAGATCGACGCCCGGTATCCGGCGGTGCGACCATGAACGCGCAAGCCGGCATTCCGGACGAAGGCCCCGCATCCCCCTGTGCCGACCCCGCTGCCGTCCGGGACCATGTTGACATGCTCCACGACCTCGCGCGGCGATCTGGCACCGCGGGCGTGCTGGTGCTGTGCGGCTATGGCGAGGATCCTGCCTCCGGCCGAAGCCTCAGCCCGCGCGTCGCCCACTTCGACATCGGTGACGTGGACGGCATGGTAGCGGCCGCGCTCGCCATGGCGGCCGAGCCGCACCGCAACGTCTATGCGCCCTGGGCGATCCTGAGCCAGGACCTGACGGTAGGCGGTCGCAGCAAGCGGGAGGACATCCGCGCCGTCCTGGCGCTGATGGTTGATCTGGACGCCGACAACGGTCGGGGCGAGATGCCGTTGCCCTGCCCGGCTCCTTACGTGCTTGAGAGTTCGGAAGGCAACTTCCAGCCGGTCTATCCCCTGATACGCGCCTTGACCGTTGCGGAGTCCGAGCCGGTCGCAAGGTCGCTCGCAGCCTGCTTCGGCGGCGACGGTGCGACGAAGGACGTTGCGCATGTCTGGCGCGTGGCGGGGACGCCGAACTGGCCGAATGCGGCGAAGCTGAGGCGTGGCCGTCCCGCCACCCCGCAGCTGGTCAAGGTGGCCACGCCCTGGTCCGGCCGGACTGTGGACGGCGGTGCGCTCCTGAAGGCCTGCCACGGCACTACGGGAGGGGAGCGTGGCTCCGGGAAGCTCTTCGGCCTCGACATCGACCTGGCGTCGGTCAGTCTGGTATCGGATGTCGACAGGGCAGCCGTCATCGCCGAACTGCGATGCCGGGATAATGCACTTACCCGTGACGAGTGGGTGCGGCTGACCCTCGCCGTCAAGGAAACTTGCGGTGAGACCGAGGAGGCACGCGAGGCCTGGCTCGACTTCTCGGCGCGTTGGCCGGACCAGAAGCCCGGCGAGCCGGAGCGGGTCTGGGAGACGGCGCGTCCGACGGGAGGCGTGGGCGTCGGGACGGCAATGCACCTGCTCCGGACGCAGGTGCTGCGGGGGGACGGAGCCGGCGCAGGCGGGACGGCGGGTGCGGGCGTCCCGGCGAAAGCCCCTGCGCGCGAGTCCGGCTATTGCGGTCTTCTGCCTGCGCGCGATTTCATGGCACGTATGCGTCCGCCCAGCTACCTGGTGGACGGCGTCCTGCAAAGGGGGATGCTCCATACCATCATGGGGCTGACGGGGCATGGCAAGACGACGGCTGCCCTGCTTATTGCGGCCTGCATCGTGACCGGGGAGCCGTTCTGCGGGCTTGAAGTTCGCAAGGGATCGGTGCTGTTCCTGGCGGGCGAGAACCCCGACAATGTCCGGACGCAATGGCACGCCCTCTGCGCGTATCTCCGGATTCCGCCGGACATCGAAGGGATGTACTGGCACGAGGGCTCGTTCGCGCTGTCGGCTCCCACGGAGCCGCTGATGGCCGACGCCGCGGCCACTCCGGACCTCCGACTGATCATCGGCGACACCCTGCAGGGGTTCTTCTTCGGCGAGGATGACAACGCCAACCCCGAGATGCTTGCCGCCGCCCGCGACTTTCGCGCCCTGACGCGGCTGGAATCGCGGCCGACGGTGCTCGTGCCGGCGCATCCCACCAAGAGTGCCGGCAAGGACGGGCTGGTTCCGCGGGGTGGTTCGGCCTTCCTGAATGAGATCGACGGGAACCTCACGATCTGGACCCAGGACGGCGTCGCCAGACTGCACACGCAGGGCAAGCACCGGGGAGCCGAGTTCGAGGCGATCAAGCTGGAGATGATCCGCATCGAGCCGCCCGGACTGGAAGACGAGAAGGGCCGCCAGATGCCCGCCACGGTCGCGCGTCCTCTGCTGATGCTGCGGGAGGAGGAAATCGTCAAGCGCGCCATGACCAATGAGGATCGGGCACTGGCCGCGATTCATTCGAATTCGATCATCTCCAAGCATGGGTTGGCCGATGCGCTTGGCGTTAGCCCGAGCTCTGCCTTTCGCGTGATCGTGAGGCTTCGGGAGAAGTTCAAGAGGATCAAGCGGGAGGGTCACGGCCACGTCCTCACCCGCAGTGGCAAGGCCGCGCTCGATCATTCGAGGGGCGCGCGCTAGCACGGTTGAAAGCGATCCACGGGGCGAACCATGTGGTTCGGTTCGGTTCGCCTGAACCGGCAGCCGAACCGGTTGAACCGACAGGCCGAAGAAACGGAACGATTTCCGCAGCGTGGCGGAAGCGAAACCGAACCGGATAGCGAATCCGAGTTCATCCGGCTCGCCCGCCCCGTCCCTTGGGGACGGGCGGGCGTGAACCGAACCGGAATACTGGGAGCTATGGCCCCTCCGCCTTACACCAGATCGGTGCGAGGGTAGCGGCACTTCCGTACCGCACTCTCGACGAGGCCGCCTGCAGAGGCAGATGTCATGGCGAGCGCGCAGCCGCCACTGCCGGCCAGGATGTCCCGCACGATCCGCTGGATCACCCGGTCGGCGTCTCTGGCCGTGCCGGGTGCCACCGCGATGCCGAGGCTGCGGTGCACGGGGACGCGCTGACCGTCCGGGGTGGTCTGGAAGCCGCGGGCGTACCAGACGCCGTTGCGGTTCTGTCGGTGTATTCCCATGATGGGGCTCCTCGTGTCGGAATGCGAGGGCGGGAATTCCGCCCTCACGATCGGCGCGGTCAGTCCGACAGGATCTTGCGCCACTCGAGCGTCTTGCTCTCGGCGAGGCCCCAGAGGAGTTCATCGGTCATCAGCACCCACTTCGCCTTGGCGAGCTTCGCCGGCATCTTCGGATCGTCGAGGGCGACCTCGACGGTCCCCTCGCCGGTGCGGAACTCGATGCCGAAGCCGTCCCTGATGATGGTGTACTCGTAGGCTTCAGTGCCCCCATCCCGGTCGATGAGATCGAACAGGTCGATCTCTCTGTCGGCGAAATAGAAGCCGGCCAGCAAGTTGGTGCCGGCGTGGCGCAGGACATAGGCAGGCATGGCGTCGCTCCTTGATGGATTGCACGGCGAGCCCGGGCCGGTCCGCGGCGGTGCCGCCGGTCGGATCGATCCGTCTCGCCGATTACAAACCCCTTCGGGGTTCTTCCTGCGCGGATGCTCGTGGTGTCGCTGTCGGAGATGACGGGTGCCTCCACCACAGACCGGCACCCCAGTCGCCGTCGTGCTCCGACGGGTCGGGTTGGCCGACCAGGAAGTGCCTGTGATCACGTGCGCCCAGGAGCCCGGGACGACCCGCCTCCCTGTTGTGTGGCACCTTGCGCGGGTGAGGTTGAAACGTTCCGGCTGCGGGTCTGGCTGTTGGAACAAGTGTGGTGGTCTAGGCAATCCAATGGCTTACTGGTCGCCATGACAGCATGTGTCACAGCCGGCACCCCGAAACGCGCCGTCCCCCGGGGGGTGGGAGCGGACCCGCCGGCGCGTTTCCGGGAATGCTACCTCCCCAGCCGCAGGAGCACGCGATGCAAGATCCAAAATGTCCGGACAGGGATGCGCTGCAGGCGACCGCCCCAGTGAGGCGCGACTATCCCTCGCAGATCGCGATCCATGCGGCGGCCGGACCGCGCGGCTGGGAGAAGCCGCCCGGGTCCTGCGGCAACCTGCGATCGCGGCACCGGGAATGGACCTGTCTGCACTGCGGCCGGCGCTTCCGCGGCAAGGTCAGGGACCGCGTCGCCCGCAACCCGGCGCTGGTGCGCAAGTACTGCGGCACCGCCTGCTCGGCCGCCGCGAAATCCGCGGCCGCCGCAGCCCGCCCCGCCGCGCGGCCGAGGATGCCGGGGAGGAAGCGCCGCCACAGGGCCGACCGCAAGCGGGCCTCGCGGGCCGAGCCCGCCGGCGGGCGCAGATCGCCGAGTCGCAGCCGCTGACGCCGCAGCAGGGCTAGCTCAGGGGCTGCACATCGTCACCGCCATCGGCCTGCAGCTTCCCGCAGGCCCCGCCGTGGTCATGGAACCCACCAGTGGACGCCGACGCAGGACAGGGTGTTCGCGCTGCTGCTCGACAAGGTGCTGCCGAACAGCACCTCAACGGGCTGGCCGAGACCGCGGCAACAGGCGTCAGCAGATGGCCGCGGAGGCGCCAAGCCGTCGCTACGGGAAGGTGGCTTGAGGCGTCGGAGCGGGCAGAGCGCTGAAGTCGGGCGGAGGAGCCACTTGACGAAACAGAGGCTGGTTGAGGGCGGCGGGAGGATGGATTCTGCGGATGACTCCCTTGCAAGGATCGACCCATGTCTCGCCAGGCCGTCGCCGCCCTCTCCCGGAGGCTACGAGGCCATGTCGGCCTCGGCGAGAGCCGGCCGGAGACGTTGTGCATGTTCTTCGTCGGCATGGTCGGGGCGCGCGCGTCGGCCTTTGACCTTTATCGCCACCGAGACCGGAAGCAGCGCTCTGGTCGCCTCGACCTGCCGACGGTTACAGCGCTTCTTCCAGCACGTGGATTTCGGGCCGGACCGGGCGGTGCGGATCGTCGCGCGGCTGGTCGGATCGTCCTCCGCCTGTACGCTTGCGCTCGACCGCACGACCTGGAAGGTCGGGACGCGCGACGTGAACCATCTCGGCTCGGTGGTGGTGGTCGCAGGTTTCGGGTTCCGCTGTTCTGGACCCTGCTCGACGGACCGGGCACCAGCCTGAAAGCGACCCGGATTGACCTGATGACGCGCTGTCTCGCGCATTTCCCTGCGTCGACCATTCGAGGCCTGCTCGCGGATCGCGCGTTCATCGGGAACGAGTGGCTCAATTCCCGCACGATGACAATATCGCCTCGCGATCCGCCTGCGCTCCGATCTGCGGGTGACCACCTGCGACGGCTGCGACCTTGCCCTCCGCCCGGCTCCGCCGCGCGCGACGAAGCCCCCGCGACGCCGCTCCTGAACCTTCGCCGTCAAGCGCCTCGGTACGGAATGGTTGATCGTCGTCTCCAACCTCCGCCGCCAGGCCTCGCCGCCACGGCGCTGGGCTATCAGTGCATGTTCGCTGACGCCAACCTGAGGACAGCAGCGCCGCCGATACCCCGGCAAGACTATCCCCGCGGGCACGGGGGAACCGCCTTCGGGATGTATGGCTCCCCTTGGTCGACGGGCCTATCCCCGTTGGCACGATTGAGCCTCGCACCTCCTTTGAACGCATCCAAGGGAGGGGGGCCCATCCCCGTGGGCACGCGGGAACCCGCGACAGAGCCCCTGCTTGGTCATTGCCGTGGGGCCTATCCCCGTGGGCACGGGGGAACCCCGGTAGGTGAAGACACGCTCGTGGACTCGAGGGGCCTATCCCCGTGGGCACGGGGGAACCATCGTGCACCTGACCTATCCCAACGGGGTCAAGGGCCTATCCCCGTGGGCACGGGGGAACCTCTCGTCGGCAAGGGTATGAAAACACAAAGATGTCAAAGAGCAAGCAGGCGAGTGATGCGCGGGGCTATTTCCGCTTGACGAGCAGGACGCCGTCTGCATCGACGATGACCCTGGGCGGCTCGCCGAGCGTCTCCATCCGCAAGGCGCCGACGGCGGTCCTGTCCCTCCAGACCAGCACCAGCGAGCCCCTGCCAAGGGCCGTCCACCAGTCGGTCATGACCGCCCAGACCCGGTCACGCTCGGCTGCCGTCATGTCGGGCGCGACATACGTGCCAGGCGCGATCTCGAGCATGACCGAGGCCAGGAACCCTCGGTAGCGCGCCTCGACGTCACGGGTCACGATCATCGTCAGGGTCATCAGGGGTCGCGTCCTTCGATCAGGGCCTTGATGCGCTCGATCATCGCCGGGATGATGCCCTACCGCGAGAGCGCCTCACCGGCCAATCTCCGCGTGATCCTCTCGACGTTCTCGGACGGGTGCGTGCCCGCGTGTTTCGCCGCCTTGAAGGCGCAGGGGATGGTCACGCTGTCGCGATAGAGATCAGCGATGTCCAGGACGAAGCTCTGCCCGGGGTCCTCGTGGATGAAACCGAGCTGCGGGATCGTCGCAGTGGCGCAGACGGCGATGGCAGCGGCGGCCTCGACGCCGCTCGCGGCATGGTTCAGGGCCTGGTTGGGAAGATCCGCGGCGAGCGGATCGCCCCGGTCGTAGCGCCGGCCGCGCCAGGCGATGCCGATGCGACTGGCATGCAGGGCATAGGTCTCCTTCATCCGCGCGCCCTCGATCCCGCGCAGCACGTTCAGGTCGGCATGGGGCAAGACCTCGCCGAGGCGCGTCGCATACATCCGCCGCGCCGTCATGATGCGCAGATCGTCATCCGCCCAGATCCGCGCCTGAAGGCGGGCAAGCCTCGAGCGATCCGGAATCATCGGCGGCGCTGTATAAAGTCGCACGCCATCCTCCCCGACCGCCGCGAGTGCGGTGCGGGCATGGGCTAGCAACCGCAGCGCATCGTGGCTGACCGTCGATCCCGGGCCCAGGAGGATGATCGAGACCCCCTGCAGCGGGATGGCATAGTCCCCGGGTGTCAGCGCATCGGATGCGGTGGTCTCGCCTTGCAGGAAGGCAAGCGTGCCGTCCCGCGCCGTCAGAGCGCCCCGCGCGAGGTAGAGACATCCCGCCCGGTCGGCATGGGGAACCCTGGCACTGTCGAGCCCCAGCCGTCCCTTCAGCACCGGGCGCGGCCCTGGGCCGGGCGCAGCAGCAGCATGCCGTAGCCATAGGCGCGGTGGCGACCGACACCCCTGGCCAGCAATCCGGCGAAGCCCGTCGGATCGAGGATGCGCAGCGTGCCGTGAACGGTGGCATCCGGACCTTCGAGGCGTCGCCCATTGCGACGGATCTCGCGGCGTTCGAAGCCGGCGAGGCGGGTATGCTCCGGGAGCATTTCCGCCGCCGGGGCGAGGCGCGCGGCCAGCCAGGACAGGTAGACGTCGCTGCGCGTGGCGGCCCCTTCGCGCAGCGCGGCGGCGAGGAAGGCGTCGACCTCGGCCCCCTTGCGGAAGCTGAGCTGCGCCCCGTCCACCGTCTGCCCGGCCAGCGCGGAGGCGAGCCTCACCATGGGTCGCATGCGCAGATCGAAGCCGAGCACCTGCCCGGCCTTCCAGAGCGTCTCCGGGCGCGGCAGCGAGCGCAGCTGCGCAAGGTCGATCACCTCGGCATGGGCGGGCGTGAGGCTGGCGGTCGCAGCCTTGCACAGTCCCGCGGCGTCCTGGCCGGCGTAGGCATAGAGGGTCCCCCGCCTGGCGCGCGGGGCGACCATCAGGCGAAAGGGCTGCAGGACTGCAGGGCCGAAGACTTCGCCCAGCAGGTGGTGCAGCGCCATGCCCTCGTCGAAGCCCCCCGCCAACGCCCTTCGCCCGGCCCAGAGGTGAAGGCTGCGCAGCTCGAGGGGCAGTTCGACGAGATGCAGGCTCATGCGATCCTGCCCGCAACCACGCGCCTTTGCCCCGCATGCAGGCCCGAGTGCCAGTTGCGCAGGTCGGCCGGATCGATGCCGGTGCCGGAGCCGGCCGCTCCGTTCTCCGGCCAGAGGGCGGGACCGCTCAGCCCCAGGGCCAGCAGCGCTGCATGAACCGACGGGGCCTCGACCCAGCCCGCGAAGAGCGGCCCCGAGGGCAGGCAGGACTTGCGCCCGATGAACAGCGGCCGTGCCGGACGCTCGAGTGCTTCGGCCAGGGCGTCGAGGGTCGGGCCATCGCCCGACACGAGGCGCAACACGACCCGGCAATCGTGATCCGCCAGATAGTCGCGCCGGCGGCGATGCGGGCTGTCATAGGTCGCCCCGGCACGTCCTTCCGGACGCCCCCATGTCGTCCAGCCGCGATCCCTGGCCTCGAGCCTTGCGTTCTGGTTGTCGGTCAGAACCCGGCCTGGCCGCGGGTTCAGGGTGCCGAACACCATCCGGTCCTGCAGGGCCTGATGCGCGGCCCGGTCCTCGCGCCGCCAGCCGAGCGCATTGGCGAAGATCCCGGTCAACGCCGAGGCCGAGGGGAAGTCGCGTGTCGGCCCGACATGATCGATCGCCACCCCGCCGAAAGCCACAAGCGGTGCCGCCAGGCGCAGATGCAGCCAGCGATGGGTCATGCGGCGACATCCGCCAGCCGTGCGGGCAAGCCCTGCACGAAGCCCGCCAGATCGGCCAGGCTGCCGCGCGCGGCCCCCGGCAGATCGCCGTTGGCCAGCGACATGAACCGACGCGCCTCGCCCGTGGCATAGGCGGCGTCGAGGGTGGCCAGATGGGCGGTCAGCTGCTCGACGGCCACGGGCGCGCTTGCCGGACAAGGGGCGCGGAACGCCTCGGCCAGCGAGCGCGGCTGGCGGTCTCCGGCCTCGACCAGCAGGAAGGAGGCACGCGAATAGGGCGCGGTCGAGCCGAGTTTCGCTCCGGGCGAGACCTCGGCGATCAGGTAGAGCAGGTTGTGCAGCACATCTCCCGCCAGCCGCGCATCCCCGCCGAGATTGGCCAGAAGTCCGGGGATGTCGACCACGACATAGCCATAGTAGAGGCCCGAGGTCAGCTCGGTTTCCTGGATGGTATCGGCCCCGGTATCTTCGTCACGAGCCAGATCGTCGGCAGCGATGAAATAGTCGCTCTCGGCTTCCTCGGCATGGACGGTGAAGGCATGGGCGACATGGACCGGGGCCTCGATGTTCGCCTTCGGATCCGAGGTGACCATGCGCCCGAAGAGCGCCCCGGTCAGCCCGCCGGGGAGTCTCGCGCCCTCCGACAGCGCCTTGAGGTTCGCCTTGTGGGACTTCAGCCAATCCTTCGCCAGTTCGGCGGCGTTCTTGGCGTCGCCTGCGGCCTCGGCGACCAGCCGCTGCGCCTCGGCGGCGAGATACGCGACCTCGACCTCGCCCAAGAGCAGGTTCTGGCGTGATTTCTTGTCAGTGCCCTTGTCACCATAGACCGCGACCAGCAGAGCGTCGCGGATCGGCTTCAGAACGCTCTCATCGACGCCCTGCTCCCGGTCGCCAAGCACCTTGCGGTCGATGATCTCGCGCGAGCGGAAGGCGGCGTCAGCGCCTTCGATCCGGTCGAGCCCATGGGGATCATCGGCCAGCCGCCAGTGGCGCTTCAGACACTGCGAGCTGATCCGGGTGCGCAGGGTGCCGCCATAGGGCAGACGCTTGGCCAGCCCGGCATCGTCGCGGTTCAGCAGCGCCGCCGTATAGGGGGCCAGGAAATGTACCTGCAGGAAGCGGGGATCATTCATCGGCGGTCTCCGGGGTCCGGGTATGGTCAAGGCGGTTGTAGTAGTCGCGGGCCAGGTCGTTGCCGCCGCGGCCGAGGACAATGCGGGCGAGACCGACGACGCTGAAATGCGGCCTCTTGGGTGCGATCGTTCGGATGGCGCGTTCCAACGCCTCGGCACGGGGGTCGCCGCGGGTCGCGAGGAGGCGAGCGAGCCGTATCTCGGAGAACCCGGCATCGGCCAGCACCGCGCCGAGCGAGCGGGCCTGGTCGTGGATCGAGGCCGTGGCACTGGCCGGGGTCAGAAGCGCGATCAGCCGCGTGAAGCGCAGCCAGTCCTGCTCCTGCGGGCGGGAAATGCCCAGACGGGACGCCTGACGCCAGAACACCGGCGCTCCATCATCCCCCATGCGCCGGGCGTCCGCCTTCTCGCCGGGGCCGGCCGCCGCCAGTGCCGCGGCAATCGACAGCGCCCGGCGGGCGGTCTCATCCGGTCGTTCAGACATCGTTGGGCACCTCCACCTTCAGCTTGGCCACCGCCCTGGCCAGCGCGCGCTCCAGCGCCTGCCGTCCGCGGACCTCGGCCCGAGGGCGCATCAGGCTGGCGCAGGGAATGCCCGGAGCCGCGGTGCGGAACTCGTCGCGGGCATGAGCCGAGAGGGCTTCGAGAAACGTCCGCCGCAGTGGCGTGAAGCCGCTGTCATGCGTGACCGCCATCCGCGCCCAGATTTCGGGGAAGAACATCGCATCCGCATGGCGGCGCAGCGCCTCGCGCGCGGGTTGCGTGCGGGCGTAGTGCGGCTTGGCGACCTTCTCCCGATCGCCTCCCGCCGCGAACACGGCGAGACCGTTGCGCAGGGCGAGGTCGATCGCGGCAATGTCTTTCAGGATGCCATCCGCCACCTCGGCGGGGCGCGCCCCGAACATCTGCGCCACCATGGCCTTGGGGACCGGCACTACGCGCGAGCGGAACCCGTCGGTCTTGGAGTTTCCGCGCGAGAACGCCTCGGCGACCAGCAGCATCGGCGCGGCTTTCTCGCCGGGCTGGAGCTGTGCAAGCCGGGGCACCGACCACTCTCCCCTGTAGAGCAGCGTCACCAGCAGCTCGTGCGTCCAGTCCCGCTCGGACACCGGAAGTCCTGCGACAGCCGCCTGAGCCGGGCGCGGTGCAGGATGCTCGGAGATCAGCGCCCAGTCCGGGCGGCCGCGAAGGGTCAGCGCCCCGGGGGCGAGGCCGATCTCTCGCAGGCGTATCCGGGCTCGATCCCGGGCCGTCTTCCAGTAGTCGGCGCGAAACTCGTGCTCGAAGGGAAAGGCGCGGCGATCCGAGCCGACCCAATCCGCCAGGGTCAGAAGCCCGCAGACATGATGCAGGAACGCGGGCTCGGGCGGCGGTGCCGACCCTTCGGTGATCTCCGGAAACCACGCGAGAAGCGCCCGGCCCATCTGCGCCTCTTCCGCGCGCCAGTCGTAGTGCGCCAGGACAGGAAAGGCCTGCTTGGCGATGCCCCGCTCCGATGGTTCTGAAGATACTGGCCGGCCATGATGGGCGAAGAGCGCGTCGAACCATTCCGGCAGGCGCGTCGCAATCGGCCAGCGCAACAGATGCGCGACCGCCCCGTCAAGCGAATGCGGTCCGCCATGAGCAGTCCACAGCTGGCCGCATTCCAGATGACTGCGCAGCTGCAACCCGGCATGGTCGGCCCATCCCTTCGCCTGGAAGCCGGGGGCGAGCTTGCCGATGTCGTGCAGGAAGGCCAGGGCCGCAAGGCAGCGGATCTCGGTTTCTGCGAGGGGGCGACCCAGCGCTCCCGCCGCTCGCTTCCTGATCAGGGGATGCGCGAGCAGCTCGATCAGCACGGCGGCCACATCGGCGGAATGGTGCGCAAGATGATGGAACGTCCGCGTCTCCAGATCGCATTTTCCCCATGCGGGCCTGGGATTGACCATGACGCCCATGCATGCCCTGCTCTTGCCGCCCTGCGAGCCATTGGGCAACAAACCCATCATCAATGACAAGTGCTCCGCGCGCGACGCTTCGCTCACATGCCTGCCCTTCGTGAGGTGCCGGGCGAAGGGCCGGTCGCCTGGACCGGGAACCCTGTCGAGCACACCTGCCGTGTGCTCACGATGCGCGTCGTCTCCGGCGATGCGGGGGCATGACAATCCGCCCACCTCGCGACGCCTATCCTGTCCAGGCTCATGGAAAGGACTGCTGCACGCTTCCGAACGCAATATGTGACGAACCACCGCCTGTGGGACGATTGATATATCTAGTTGCAATCCCTCACGTGCCGGGACGGTCAGGCTCCTCACGCATGAGTGGCGGTGAGAAAGGGACAGAAGGGGCCGGAAGCACCTCCATCGGCTCAAGCCGAATCGTCGCCAAAGGGTCGTCGACACCTGCATACTCTGGATGGCATCACCTCCAGCGCCGCGTTCGGCACTAGCAGCCCGTTCGAGTGGCAATCCGTCGATTTCCGAAGCCCCGGTGCATGCAAAGCCCACCTGGCCAACCGACCAGTGGCCAAATGCTTCAGCCTTTCATCGAAGCAACCCGGCGAACTTGCATGCTCAACCGGATGCATCGAAAGCCATTCGGTGGGAACAAAGGTGGACTGGCCGACAACTACCTGGCGAATCTCTTTATTATCAATAGATTACATTAATGTTATGGTGCCCCGTGTCCGACTTGAACGGACCACCTCTGGGTTACAAAGCCAGCGCTCTACCGGATGAGCTAACGGGGCCTCGACCATCCAGCTAGCAAATCGGCGCCGGGACTTCAAACTGTACCTGCCGCCTGCCGGGGCCGGCCGTCCTAGATCGGCCGCCCGAGCAGCAGCTTCGGCAGATCCCCCGCGAGGCCCGCCGCCTCGCGGATCAGCCCGCGCCTGAGCGCCGGCAGCCGGTTCACCAGGCCGAGGCCGAGGTCGCGCCCCAGGCGCAGGAGCGGGTTGTCGTTGGAAAAGAGCCGGTTGAGCCCGTCGGTGGCGGCGACCAGCATGGCGGTGTCGAACCGCCGCCAGCGCTGGTAGCCCGCGAGCACGTCCGGCGCGCCGACGTCGAGCCCGCGGCGATGCGCCTCCACCAGCACCTCGGCGAGCGCGGCCACGTCCCGCAGGCCGAGGTTCAGACCCTGCCCCGCGAGCGGATGGATGCCATGCGCCGCATCGCCCGCCAGCGCCACCCGCTCGGCGGCGAAGCTCTCGGCCAGCGACAGGCCCAGCGGATAGCCGAAGCGCGCCCCGGCCAGCCGGATATCGCCGAGGAAATCCCCGAACCGCGGCCTGAGCTCGGCGAGATAGGCCTCCGGCCCCAGCCCGGCGATGACCGCGGCCCGGTCGCGCGCCTCGGTCCAGACGATCGAGGAGCGGTTGCCCGGCAGGGGCAGGATCGCCAGCGGCCCCGGCGGCATGAAGAACTGATGCGCGATGCCGTGATGCGGCAGCTCGTGCTCCACGGCGCAGACCAGCGCGCTCTGGCGATACTCCCAGCCCAGCCGCGCGATCCCGGCGCGGGCGGCGACCCGGCTGCCCCGCCCGTCGCAGCCGACCAGGAGCGCGGCCCCGAGCCGGCTGCCGTCGCCGAGCGTCACCGCGATGCCGCCGGGCCCGGGCGCCTGGGCGACGGCCTCCGTCTCCGAGCGATGCTCGATCAGGTCGCTGCCGTCGATGGCGTCGAGCAGCGCCCCCCGCAGGTAGCGATCCTCGAGGAAATGCCCCATCGGGCCCTCGTCGATCTCGTTCCGGTCGAAATGCAGATGCCAGGGCGCCGCCCCCTCGCCGGCCCGCCCGTCGCTGATCTTGATGTCGTTGATCGCCTGCGCCTGCGCCGCCAGGTCGCGCCAGAGCCCCAGCGCCGCGAGCATGCGCCGCGACGACAGCGCCAGCGCATAGGCGCGCCCGTCGAATTCCGGCGCCGCGCGCCGCGCCCGCGGCTGGGCGTCGATCACCACGCTGCTGAGCCCGCCCGAGGCCAGCGCCAGGGCCAGGGCGGGACCGTTCAGCCCGCCTCCGACGATCAGGACATCGCAATGCCGCTCCATGGGCGCATGCTATTCCAAGCGCCAAGGCGATTGTCCATCGCCAATGGCCCGGCTAGGCTCGCGCCATCGGCGAAGGAAGGGCACGCATGTCGGACACCTGGCTCTGGATGACGGCCGCGGATCTCGGGCGCGCCTTCGAGGCGGGCGAGATCGATCCGCGCGAGGCGACCGAGGTCTATCTCTCGGCGATCGAGAGCCATCCCCAGGCGCCGGGTATCTACGCGCGCGTCACCGCCGACCGGGCGCGGGCCGAGGCCGATGCCGCGGCGGCCCGGGCGCGGGCGGGGCTGCGCCGCGGGCCGCTCGACGGCGTGCCGGTCAGCTGGAAGGATCTCTTCGACACCGCCGGCACCGCCACCGAGGCGGGCTCCGCCCTGCTCGCGGGCCGGGTGCCGGAGCGCGACGCGGCGGTGCTCGCCCATGCGGGGCGGGCCGGGCTCGTCTGCCTCGGCAAGACCCATCTGACCGAGCTCGCCTTCTCCGGGCTCGGGATCAATCCGGTCACCGCGACCCCGCCCAACATCAACGATCCCGAGCTCGCGCCGGGGGGATCCTCCTCCGGGGCGGCGGCCTCGGTCGCCTTCGGGCTCGCCGCCGCCGGGATCGGCTCGGACACCGGCGGCTCGATCCGGGTCCCCTCGAGCTGGAACGACCTCGTCGGGCTGAAGCCCACCCACGGGCTGCTCAGCCTCGAAGGCGTGGTGCAGCTCTGCCCCCGCTTCGACACGCCCGGCCCGCTCTGCCGCTCGGTCGAGGACGCGGCCCTGCTGCTCGCCGCCCTCTCCGGCGCCCCGGCCCCGGATCTCGCCGGCGCGTCGCTGGACGGCGCGCGGCTCCTCGTCCTCGACACCGCCGAGATCGGCCCGACCGCCGACGGCCAGGCCCGGGCGCTCGCGGCGGCGCTCGACCCGCTGCGCGCCGCCGGGGTGCGGGTGGAGCGCGCCGCCCTTCCCGCGGTCGCCGAGGCGATGGCGCTGGCGCCCTGCATCTTCGCCGCCGAGGCCTACGGGACCTGCCGCGAGCTCATCGAGGCCCGGCCCGAGCTCATGTTCGCCCCGGTCCTCGACCGCTTCCGCTCCGGGGAGGCCTTCTCGGCGCCCGATTACGTGGCCGCCTGGCAGAAGCTCGACCGCCTGCGCGCCGAATATCTCGCCGGGACCGCCGGCTTCGACGCGGTGGTCCTGCCCACCACCCCGAATCTCGCGCCGAATGTCGAGGCGCTCCTGGCCGACCACGCGCTCTTCGTGCGCGAGAACCTCATGACCCTGCGCAACACCAGGATCGGCAATCTCATGGGGCTCTGCGCGCTCAGTCTGCCGAGCGGCTCCCCCGGCTGCGGGCTGATGGTCATGGCCGCCCCCGGCTCCGAGGCGCGCCTCCTGCGCCTCGGCGCGGCCATGGAGGCCGCGCTGGGCGCCTGACGCCGCGAACCGGCCGCCCGAGGGCGGCCTGCGGCCGGCCCTGCCAGCGGCCCCTGCCGTCGATTGTCATCGCTGACGGATCCGGGCGTCCCCAGGATGATCGCATCCGGAGCCATTGTCCCCGGCACGACGGTCCCGCCCCAAGACGAGGGCAGCGCCCGGCCCGGGCGGAAGCGAAGCGCCCGCGTCGTGCCGGAGGCACGCCTCCGGCGTGACGGGGCGGGGCGGGCGCAGCCCGGCGGTGCCCGCCGGGCGGAATGGTGGCGCTAGGCGCGTCCGGAACTCGACCTGGCGGGATCGCTTTGCCAAATGCAATTCCCCTGCGGTTGCCCTTCGCCCGATCATCCCGTGGCGATCGGGCCGCGCGGGGCGCGGCCTTCTCCCGAAGTCCCGAAAACGGGATCGCCGCGCCGGCCCGGCGGCAGGGACCGCCGGTATTATCTGGACCTTAACCGCCCCGACGGATAGAATTGCCGCAGACCGGGACGCCAGATCCCGGATGTGAGGCACGAAGGATGCAGTTACCCCAGCGGTTCTCCGATCTGCCGGAGTATGCCTTTCCGCGACTGCGGCGGCTGCTCCACGGCTGCGCGCCCGGCGGACCCGAGATCTCCATGAGCATCGGCGAGCCGCGCCATCCGGTTCCCGCCCTCGTCGCCGAAACCATCGCCGCCCATGCCGGGGAATTCGGCCGCTACCCGCCCAACGAGGGAACGCCGGAGCTGCGCACCGCCATCGCCGACTGGCTGGCGCTGCGCTACGGCGTCGCCGTCGACCCCGAGACCGAAGTGGTCTCGCTGAACGGCAGCCGCGAGGGGCTCTTCAACGCGGCGCTGGCGCTCTCGCCGGAAAGCAAGGGCGGGCAGCGGCCGGCGATCCTCATGCCGAACCCGTTCTACCAATGCTACGGCGCGGCCGCGCTCGCGGTCGGCGCCGAGCCGGTCCCGGTGGCGGCGACGCCCGAAACCGGCTTCCTGCCGGATTTCGCGGCCCTGCCCGGCGCCCTGCTCGACCGGGTCACCCTGGCCTATGTCTGCTCGCCCGCCAATCCCCAGGGCGCGGTGGCGGACGCCGCCTGGTGGCGCGCGCTGATCGCGCTCGCCGAGCGCCACGATTTCCGCATCCTCGCCGACGAATGCTATTCCGAGATCTGGCGCGACGCCCCGCCGCCGGGCGCGCTCGCCGCCGCCCGCGCCGCCGGTGCGGATCCCGAGCGGGTGCTGGTCTTCCAGTCGCTCTCGAAGCGCTCGAACGTGCCGGGCCTGCGCGCGGGCTTCGCCGCCGGCGGGCCGCGCGGCATCGCGGCGATCCGGCAGCTGCGCGCCTATGGCGGCGCGCCGGTGCCGCTGCCGCTGCAGCACGCCGCCGCGGCGCTCTGGCGCGACGAGGCGCATGTCGCGGCGAGCCGCGCGCTCTATGTGGAGAAATTCGAGCTCGCCGACACGATCCTCGGCGACCTGCCGGGCTATGTGCCGCCCGGCGCCGGGTTCTTCCTCTGGCTGCCGGTCGGCGACGGCGAGGCGGCGGCGCGCGCGCTCTGGCGCGAGGCCGGGGTCCGGGTGCTGCCCGGGGCCTATCTCGGGCGCAGCGACGCTGCGGGCCGCAACCCCGGCGCCGCCCATATCCGCGTCGCCCTGGTCGCGGAGGCCGCCGAGGTCGCCCGCGGGCTGCGCGCGATCCGCGAGGTTCTCGGAGACAGGCATTTCATCGAAAGGGCAGGATAGATGGCTGCACGCAGCAAGGCGAAACGTCGCGCGCCCCTGATCGAAAGCGACACCGAGGAAGCGCTGCGCCGCCGCGGCACCGAACTGCTCGGCCTGATCCTGCTCGCGCTGGCCGCCCTCGCCACGGCCATGTTCTGGACCTATTCCCCCGACGACCCCAGCCTCTTCAGCGCCACCGACGCGGCGCCGCAGAACGCGCTCGGCCTCGTCGGCGCCTCCATCGCCGACCCGATGCACCGCGCGCTCGGCTGGGCCGCCTACGGCATTCCCGTCGCCCTCGCCGCCTGGGGCCTGCGGCTCGTGCTCCACGCCGGCGAGACGCGGGCGGTCAGCCGCGCCATCGCCGTGCCGGTGGCCTTGCTCGCCGCCGCCGCCTTCGCCGCGACCCATGTGCCGCTCTCGGGCTGGCAGTTCGACTACGGGCTCGGCGGCATGCTGGGCGACGCCGCGGTGAGCGGGCTCGTCTCGCTGATGCCGCTCGACCTCTCGCTGGCGCTCGTGGTCACCAGCCTGGCGCTGGCGCTCGCCTTCGCGCTCTCGGCCGGCTACGCGCTCGGCGTGACCTGGGCGGAGCTGCGCGGCTTCCTCGCCTTCGTCTGCGGCGGCTCGGTGATGCTCTATTCGGGGCTGCACGGCCTCACGGGCCGCGCCGTCTCGACCGCCTCGGAGGGCGCGCGCGCCGCCCATCGCTCCGCCCAGGAGCTGCGCGCCCGCCGCGCCGAGACCGCCGAGAAGCCCCTGCCCAAGCCCGGCGCGCTGCGCGCCGAGGGCATCCCGCGCTTCGATCCCGCGGCGCTGCGGCCCTCGGAGGACAGCGTCATGGCCAAGATCACCGCCGCGGTCCGCGCCCGCGCCGAGGCCGATGCCGCCCCGCGCCCCCCGGCCTTGCGCCCGATCCCGCCGCTGACCGCGGCCCATGCCGAGACGGCGGTGCTGGAGCGCGAGGAGGTCGCGGAGCCCGACGCCGCCCCGGAGCCCGACCGCGAGATCCCCGCCCAGCCGCGCGTCCGCGCCCCGGCCACCCGCCCGCCCGTCAAGAGCGCGCGCGCCCGCTCCGAGGAGCAGCCGCAGCTCGCCTTCGACGGCGACGCGCCCGAGATCTACCGGACGCCGCCGCTCTCGCTCCTGCAATCGCCCTCGACCATCGTGCGCCACCACCTCTCCAGCGACGCGCTGGAGGAGAACGCCCGCATGCTGGAGACCGTGCTCGACGACTACGGCGTGCGCGGCGAGATCGTCTCGATCCGCCCCGGGCCGGTGGTGACCATGTACGAGCTCGAACCCGCCGCCGGCCTCAAGGCCTCCCGCGTCATCGGGCTCGCGGACGACATCGCCCGCTCGATGTCGGCGCTGGCCTGCCGCGTCTCCACCATCCCCGGCCGCTCGGTGATCGGCATCGAGCTGCCGAACGAGCTGCGCGAGAAGGTGCTCCTGCGCGAGATCCTCGCGGCGAAATCCTACGGCGACAGCAGCCACGCCCTGCCGCTGGCGCTCGGCAAGGACATCGGCGGCGAGCCGGTGGTGGCCAACCTCGCCCGCATGCCGCATCTGCTCATTGCCGGCACCACCGGCTCGGGCAAGTCGGTGGCGATCAACACCATGATCCTGAGCCTGCTCTACAAGCTCTCCCCCGACGAATGCCGGCTGATCATGATCGACCCCAAGATGCTGGAGCTCTCGGTCTACGACGGCATCCCCCACCTGCTCTCCCCCGTGGTCACCGACCCCAAGAAGGCCGTCGTGGCGCTGAAATGGGTGGTGGCGGAGATGGAGGAGCGCTACCGCAAGATGTCGAAGCTCGGCGTGCGCAACATCGACGGCTACAACGCCCGGGTGACGGACGCCGAGGCCAAGGGCGAGGCCTTCACCCGCACCGTGCAGACCGGCTTCGACGAGGAGACCGGCGAGCCGGTCTTCGAGACCGAGGAATTCCTGCCCGAGAAGATGGCCTTCATCGTGGTCATCGTCGACGAGATGGCGGATCTGATGATGGTCGCCGGCAAGGAGATCGAGGCCTGCATCCAGCGCCTCGCCCAGATGGCGCGCGCCTCCGGCATCCACCTGATCATGGCCACCCAGCGCCCCTCGGTCGATGTCATCACCGGCACGATCAAGGCGAACTTCCCGACCCGGATCTCCTTCCAGGTGACCTCGAAGATCGACAGCCGCACCATCCTCGGCGAGATGGGCGCCGAGCAGCTGCTCGGCCAGGGCGACATGCTCTACATGGCCGGCGGCGGGCGCATCACCCGCGTCCACGGGCCCTTCGTCTCCGACGAGGAGGTCGAGGAGGTGGTCCGCCACCTCAAGACCCTCGGCCCGCCCGCCTATGACGCGGGCGTGGTGGACGGCCCCGACGCCGACGAGGAGAGCGAGATCGACCTCGTGCTCGGCCTCGGCGGCAATACCTCCGGCGATGATGCGCTCTACGACCAGGCGGTGGCGATCGTCGCCAAGGACCGCAAATGCTCGACCTCCTACATCCAGCGCAAGCTCTCGATCGGCTACAACAAGGCGGCGAAGCTCGTGGAGCTGATGGAGGAAGCGGGCGTTGTCAGCCAGGCCAACCACGTCGGCAAGCGCGAGGTCATCGTCCCGGAGCGGTGAGCGGCGTTTCCCGGGCCGCTGGAAGCACCATCGGCCTGCCGCCTGATCGACGCCACTTCCTGCGGCGATGTGTCACCAAACGGCCGCGCCCCGCGCGGCCCGCACCGCATTCCCTGAACCGGCGATAGCGAGGCACTGCCTCGCGCCGGTTCGTCGGCCGTAGCGCGCGAGCGCGGAGGCCGAGGGGGGTCGGGTTTCACAGGCGGCGGGTAATCCGCGCGCGCATGCATGGCGGGCGCGTTTGTCGCGCCTGCTGGGGGCAGGCAGGCGCGCGCGGATTTGTCACCTGCCAAATCCGCGAAGAGAAGACCCTACCCCGTCAGCCGACCGGCGCGGCCGCCACCCACCAGCCGGGCGCCGCGCGGCCAAGCGCATCCGCCGCCGCGCGCGCCGTTCCCTCGTCGGGAAAAAGACCGAAGCAGGTCGCCCCCGAACCCGACATCCGCGCCAGCGGGCAGCCCGGCGACCCCGCCAGCGCCGCCAGCACCTCCGCCACCGCCGGGGCGAGCGCGACGGCGGGCGGTTCGAGGTCGTTGCGCTGCCCACGCAGGTAGGCGCAGAGCCCCTCGAACCCGTCGAAGCCATCCAAGGGCGGCATCGGCGGCCCCGCGCGCTGCGCGAGCGCCCCGAAGACCGCGCCCGTCGCCAGCGGCACGCCGGGATTGGCGAGCACCAGCCAGAAGCGCGGCATCCCGACCGGCACGAGCGCCTCGCCGATGCCCGCCATGCGCATCGGCCGCGCCGCGAGGCAGACCGGCAGGTCCGCGCCCAGCGCCAGCAGCGCCTCCGCCGGCGGCAGCGGCACCGACCAGAGCCGCGCCAGCAGCCGCAGCGCCGCCGCCGCATCCGAGGATCCCCCGCCGATCCCGCCGGCGACGGGCAGCGCCTTGGTCAGCCGGATCGCGGCGCCGCGCCCCGCGGGCCGGAGCAGCCGCGCCGCCGCGAGCACCAGGTTCGAGGCCGGATCCAGCGCCCCCGCGAAGGGACCGTCGATCTCCAGCGTCAGATCCCGCGCCTCGACCGCCTCCAGCCGGTCGCCCACCGCGGGAAAGACCACCAGGCTGTCGAGCAGGTGATAGCCGTCCGGCCGCCGCCCGGTGACATGCAGCGTCAGGTTCACCTTCGCCGGGGCGAATTCGCGCTCGCGACGGGGCATGGGGCGGTCAGCCGTCGGTGCCGGGGCCCGCTTCGGAGATCACCTGGTCGAGCCCGACCTCGAGCTTGCGCCGGACCCGGTCCATGTCGAGATCCGGCGCCGGTCCGAAGGAGAGCGCCCGGCGCCACTGGAACTCCGCCTCGCGGATGCGCCCCACCTTCCAGAGCACGTCGCCGAGATGGTCGTTGATGATCGGATCGTCGGGGGTGAGCTCGACGGCGCGCAGCATGTGCGGCACCGCCTCCTCGTAGCGGCCCATGCGGTAGAGCACCCAGCCGAGCGAGTCGGTGATATAGCCGTCGTCGGGCTGGCCGGCGACGGCGCGCTCGATCATGTCGAGCGCCTCGTCGAGGTCGCGGCCCTGCTCGACGAGGGAATAGCCGAGATAGTTCAGCACCATCGGCTGGTCGGGCGAGAGCACCAGCGCCTCGCGGAAATCGGCCTCCGCCGCCGGCCAGTTCCCGGCGCGCTCGTTGGAGATGCCGCGGGTGTAGTAGAGCACCCAATGCACCGGCTGCGGATCGGGCACGAGCGCGATGGCCGCGTCATAGGCCTCGGCCGCCTCGCCGTAGCGCTCGGCGACGCGCAGGGCATCGCCCAGCGCCGACTGGACCTCGATCTGCTCGGGATAGGCGGCCGCCAGGTCGGTCAGCGTGGCGATGCCGCCCTCGGTATCGCCCGCCGCACTCTGGGTGCTGGCGCGGCGGATCTCGGCGGTCATGTACCAGGGCGATTCCGGCGGCACGCCGGCCAGCGCCTGGGAGGCGAGGTCGAACTGCTCCTCGCGCTCGAGGATATCGGCCGCGAGCAGCCGCGCCTCGACGGCGCCGGGATCCACGTAGGCGGCGAGCTGCGCATGCATCAGGCCGATGCGCTCCGATTCGCTGGAGCTGAGCGCGTCCGCCAGCGTCAGCAGCGCCTCGGCCGCCCCGGAGCGCGCATTGGTCACCCGGGTGAAGGCCACGTTCTCGCCCGCCGCGATCCGGTCGCGAAGGTCGAGCAGCACCGCGTTCGGGATGCCGCCCGCGAGCGCCTCGTCGAGGATCTCCAGCGCCTCGCCGTCGCGGTCGATCTGTACCAGCACCTGGGCATGGGCGACCAGCGCGCCGAGATTGACATGCAGCGGGCCGTCCTCCCCGTTCGCGAGGATCGTCGCGGCGGAGAGGAAATCGCCCGCGAGCGCGAGGGCGAGCGCCTTGTGATACTGGCCGTAGGCCTCGAGCGCCGCATTGCCCTTCAGGAGGTCGAAGCGCTCCTGGGCGGCGGAGAAATCCCCCATCCCCACCTCGACCCAGCCGGAGAGCAGCCCCGCGAGCAGCGGCGTGACCGAGGGGCCGGCCTCGTCGAGAAGGTCCCGCGCCGCGGCGAAATCCTCCTTGGCGATGGCATCGGAGACCTGCACCACGACCGCGATCTGGTTGCCGGGCATCGCCTCGGCGAGCCGGTCGGCGATCCCGGTCGCCCCCGCGACGTCCCCGGCCGCCACATGGGCCACGATGCTGTTCTGCATCAGCCCGACGTTCTGCGGATCGATCGCCAGCGCCCGGTCGAGATACTCCGCCGAGGCCACGTAATCGTTGCGGAAATCCGCCTGCATCGCCGCGAGATAGGCCCCCGACAGGCTCGTCGCCCGCGCCCCCGGGGCGGCGGCGAGGACCAGGAAGCCCAGGCAGGCACCCCGCAGCAGTCGGCCTAGCGATTGTCGCACGAAGTCATCTCCCGGTTCCGAAGCGCGCGTGAGCCTATTCCCCGCGCTCGGCCGTTGCAATCGCGGGACGCGGCCCGGCCCCCCTGCGCCGCCTTCACATGTTCGGGTAGTTCGGCCCGTCGCCCCCCTGCGGCGTGACCCAGGTGATGTTCTGGCTCGGATCCTTGATGTCGCAGGTCTTGCAATGCACGCAGTTCTGGAAGTTGATCCGGAACTGCGGGTTCGCGCCGTCCTCGTCGCGCAGCACCTCGTAGACCCCGGCCGGGCAATAGCGCTGCGCCGGCTCGCCGTAGCGCGGCAGGTTCACCTCGATCGGCACCGAAGGGTCCTTCAGCGTCAGATGCGGCGGCTGGCTCTCCTCGTGGTTGGTGAAGGAGAAGGCCACATTGGTCAGCCGGTCGAAGGACAGCACCCCGTCGGGCCTGGGATAGTCGATCGGCGCGAAATCCGCCGCCAGCCCGGTGGCCGCGGCATCGGTCTTGCCATGCGGCATCGAGCCGAAGAGCGAGCGGTTGCCGAAGAGCGTGTTCCACCACATGTCGAAGCCGCCGAGCCCGAGCGAGGGCAGGAGGCCCCAGCGCGACCACATCGGCTTGACGTTGCGCACGGGCTTAAGGTCCGCCGCGATCGGCCCGCTGCGCACCGCCTCCTCGTATCCGGTGAGCTCGTCGCCCGACCGCCCGGCGGCGATCGCCGCCTGAACCGCCTCGGCGGCCGCGATGCCCGAGAGCATGGCGTTGTGGTTGCCCTTGATGCGCGGCACGTTCACGAAGCCCGCCGAGCATCCGAGCAGCGCGCCGCCGGGGAAGACCAGCTTCGGGATCGACTGCCAGCCGCCCTCCGAGATCGCCCGCGCGCCATAGGCCACGCGCTTGCCGCCCCGCAGCAGGTCCGCGACCATCGGATGATGCTTGAACCGCTGGAACTCCATGTAGGGGTAGAGATGCGGGTTGGCGTAGTTGAGATGCACCACGAATCCGACGAAGACCTGGTTGTTCTCCAGGTGATAGATGAAGGACCCGCCCCCGGCGTTGCGGCCGAGCGGCCAGCCCATGGTATGCACCACCCGGCCCTCGTGATGGACCTCCGGGCGGACCTCCCAGATCTCCTTCATGCCGAGGCCGTATTTCTGCGGCTCGTGCCCCGCACCGAGATCGAACCGGGCGATGACCTGCTTCGAGAGCGAGCCGCGCACGCCCTCGGCGAGCAGCACGTATTTGCCCAGGAGCTCCATGCCGGGCTCGTAGTTCGGCCCCGGCGTCCGGTCGGGGTTCAGCCCGAACTCCCCCGCGACCACGCCGCGCAACGCCCCGTCCTCGCCGAGGACCAGCGCGCTCGCCGCCATGCCGGGGAAGATCTCGACGCCCAGGGCCTCCGCCTCGCCGGCCATCCAGCGGCAGACATTGGCCATGGAGACGATGTAATTGCCGTGGTTCTTCATCAGGGGCGGCATCGGCCAGCCGGGGATGCGCAGGGCGCCCGCCTGCCCCAGCATGTAGAAACGGTCGTCGGTGACCGGCACGGTGACCGGCGCGCCGCGCTCGCGCCAGTCCGGGAGCAGCCGGTCGAGCCCGGCGGGGTCGAGCACCGCGCCCGAGAGGATATGCGCGCCGACCTCGGAGCCCTTCTCCAGCACCACCACCGAGAGATCGGGGTCGAGCTGCTTGAGCCGGATCGCCGCCGAAAGCCCCGCCGGTCCGGCGCCGACGATGACGACATCGTATTCCATGGACTCGCGCGCGCTCTCGGCCATCGCTCTTCCCTTCCGCCGCCCTCCGGGCATACCGCGCCGAGGCCTAGCCAAGCCGGGCCGAGAGGTCAATCACGGGCAGGGCCGCCGCAGGCGATCACGTCTGCAAACGCCACCTGGCCCATAGAAATTTGGGGCGTCACCACCGCGCCCGGCGGCCACCACCTGGCAGCGCCCGCCCGGGCCGGGCGCTGCCCTCGTCTGATAACGAGACCGTCGTGCCTGGAACGCCATGAACCAGTCCCGATCGCGCCGAATCTGCGCCTTGCGGCCGCATGGCCGCAATCCTATGTTGACCGGGATCCGGACGTTTGGGTCCGCGATCGGGGCCATGGCACGACCATCGGCGATCGTGATGGCATTTTTCAACCGCGACATGACTGCGGTGCGGAGGACAGGCATGGAAAAGGTTCCGCTGACCGCCAAGGGATTCGCTCGGCTCGATGCCGAGCTCAAGAAGCTCAAGAGTGTCGAGCGCCCGGCCATCATCAAGGCGATCGCCGAGGCCCGCGAGCACGGCGACCTGAGCGAGAACGCCGAATACCATGCGGCGCGCGAGCGGCAGAGCTTCGTCGAGGGCCGCATCCGCGAGCTCGAGGGCATGATCGGCCGAAGCGAGGTCATCGACCCGACCCGCATGTCCGGGCCGATCAAGTTCGGCGCGACCGTGGTCATCCTCGACGAGGACACCGAGGAGGAGCGGACCTACCAGATCGTCGGCGAGCCCGAGGCCAGCATCGAGGAGGGGCTTCTCAACATGAAATCCCCGCTCGCCCGCGCCCTGATCGGCAAGGAGCCCGGCGACAGCGTCGAGGTCCGCACCCCGGGCGGCACGCGGTCCTACGAGGTCGTCTCGGTCGCCTTCGTATGACCCGCGCGGCGTGAGGGGCGCGGCCATGCCGCTCCGCTCCCGGATCGCGCGGGCTGGCTCGACCGTTTCCGCGACCTCTCCGGACCGCGCCGCTGGGCCGCGATCGCGAGCGCGGTCTGGATCGTCGTGGTCTGCAGCTATGCGATCGGGTTCTTCGCCCGAAGCGCCGGCGCGCTCGACCGCGGGACGGTCTTCGTCGACGGACTGTTCTTCCTCGTGGCGCTGGTCCTGCCGCTCCTCCTGGTCTGGCTGGCCGCCTGGCTCGCCGAGGAACTGGCACGCCAGCGCGAGGTGATCGCGGCGCTCGCGGAGGTGACGCCGCCGCTCATGGCGGAGCTCGCCGCCACCCGCGCCGCCCTCCAGGCCGGCACCGGCCCGAGCCGGGCGGATCTCCAGGAGGCGGTCCGCGCCGGCATCGCCGGCGTCAGCCGCGGCCCGGATGTCGAATCCCACCTCCTGCGGATCGCCGCCGCCCTGACCCGCTCGGACAAGGCGCTGCGCGAGATCGCTGAGCGCGTCACCGCCCCCCGCCCCACCGCCCCGGCGCCGAGGCCCGCGCCCCCGCCAGCCCGCCTGGCGCCCGAGCCTCGGCCCGAACCGCAACCCGAGCCGCGGCACGCGCGACACCGCCCGAGCCGCCGGCCCAGCCGAGCCTGCCGCTCCTGACCGGAAACGAGCCCGATACGAAGCCTGGCTGGGACGTGCTGATCCGCGCGCTGGACTTCCCCCGCGACGCCAAGGACCACGACGGGTTCCGGGCGCTCAAGATCGCGATCCGCCACCCGAGCCTCGCGCAGATGCTCCAGGCCGCCGAGGACGTGCTGAGCCTCCTGGCGCAGGAGGGCATCTACGCGGACGAACTCGCCGTCGAGCCGGGCACCGCCGGCGACTGGCGGCGCTTCATGGCCGGCGCCCGCGGCCCCGAAGTCGCCGCCGTGGGCGGGATCCGCGACCCCGAGGTGCTGGCGACGGCGCGGCGCATGATGAAATCCGATCCGATCTTCCGCGACACGGCCCTCTTCTTTCACCGCCGCTTCGACGCCGTGCTCGGCGAATTCGCCACCGACGCCGAGGACGACCAGATCCTCGCCATCGCCGATACCCGCTCCGGCCGGGCCTTCATGCTGCTCGCACGCCTGAGCGGCGCCTTCGAATGACACCGGCCGCCCATCTCCGGTGACACCGCCTTCCCTTCGCGGATTTGGCAAGGACAAATCCGCGCGCGCCTGCCTGCCGTCACGCCGAAGGCGTGCCTCCGGCACGGGCCAGGCGCGACAAGCGCGCCAGCCCAGTCAGGCGCGCGCGGATTACCCACCGGCGGTGAAACCCGACCCCCCCTCGGCCTCCGCGCTCGCGCGCTCCAACCGACGATCCGGCGCGAGGCAATGCCTCGCCTTTGCCGGTTCGGGGTATCCCTTGGCCGATCAATTCACCCGGATTTCGTCCGAGGCCAGCCAGCGCAAGATCGCGTTAACACAAAAATCCTTTAGTATGAGATACATATCTTCTGTCCTCATGGGGACAGGCATTTCCCGCCGGCCTCAGAGCCCGAACTCGGGGAACGGCAGATAGCGCACCGGATCGCCGGGCCGGATCCGGCGGGCCTCGGTGTCGAGCTCCACCAGCCCCTCCGCCCAGACGAGTCCCGAGACCCGGCCCGAGCCCTCCGAGCGGAAGACCTCCGCCGCCCCCTCCTCCGTCAGCCGGGCGCGGAGGTATTCGACCCGCCCGGCCTTCTTGTCCTTCTCGAAACCCGCCGGCACGGTGAAGCCCCGCGGCCGCTGCCAGGGGGCGCCGGCAAGGCGCAACAGCGCGGGCCGCGCGAAGACCAGGGCGCAGACGAAGGCCGCGACCGGATTGCCCGGCAGGCCGAAGACCGGCCGCCCCTCCCAGAGACCCAGCGCCAGCGGCCGGCCTGGCTTCACCGCGATGCGCCAGGTTTCGAGCACCCCGCGGCGCCGGAGCAGCGCGGCCATGTGATCCTCGTCGCCCGCCGAGGCGCCGCCCGAGGTCAGGAGCGCGTCGGCCGCCCCCGCGCCCCGGTCGAGCGCCGCCGCCAGGGCCTCGGGATCGTCGCGCGCATGGCCGAGGTCGACCGCCTCGAAATCCCAGCGGCGCAGCACCTCCAGCAGCATCGGCCGGTTGGCGTCATGCACCTGATGGACCGCCGCCGCCGCACCCGGCGCCACCACCTCGTCGCCCGTCGAGAGGACCGCGACCCGAAGCCGCCGGCGCACCGGAAGCGACCCCAGCCCCGTGGCCGCGGCGAGCGCGAGGTCCTGCGGCCGCAGGCGATGCCCGGCGGGCAGGATCTCCGCACCGGCTTCCACATCCTCGCCGCCCGCCCGCGTATTGGCGCCGCGCCGCAGCCCGCGCGCGAAGCGGATCACCCCGCCGTCCCGGGCGACATCCTCCTCCAGGACCACGGTATCGACGCCCACCGGCAGCGGCGCCCCGGTGAGGATGCGGATCGCCTGCCCCGGCGGCACCTCGCCCGGATAGGGCACGCCCGCCGCCGCCCGGCCCTCGGCGAGCGGCAGCACATGCGGCGAGGCGCCGAGCGCGGCATGGGCGAAGCCGTAGCCGTCCACGGCGGCATTCGGTCCCGGCGGATGCGACCGCCGCGCCACCACGGGCTCGGCCAGGATCCGCCCGCCCGCCGCGCCGAGCGGCAGGGTCTCGGGCGCCGCGACCGGGCTCAGCCCCTCGCGCAACTTCGCCAGCGCCGCCGCGACCGGCACCCAGTCCACCCCCGGCGGCATGGCGAAGCAATCGTTGCGCAGGGGCGGCACCGCCGGCCGCGCCGCGGCGCGCAGGGCCGCCTCGTGGCCAACGCCGAGAATCCAGCCCTCCTCGCGAACGACACGCTCGCGCTCGCCGGCATCGAGATCGGGCGGCCCGAGAAAGAGCGGCGCGAGCGCCCCCTCCCGATCGAGCGCCGCGAGGGCGCGGGCGGCCTCGCGGACCTGTTCCTCGTCCCGGATCGCCCCTTCGGCCGACGCCGTCCGCAGCAGCGACGGATAGACCTCGGCCAGCATGATCGGCTTATCCCCGCGCGCGAGACCGGTCTCGAACGGCCAGACTGCTATCGCCCCCGCCAGCGCCGGATCTCGGCGCAGCGCAACGAGGGCGGAGAGCCCGGTCAGCACCCGCTCGCCGGCCGGGCCCGCCGCGAAGAGCGTCCCGCCCGGCTGGTCCGAGAGAACCCGGGCCTCGACGATCCGACGCCCGGCGAGACCATGCTCATCCTGCGCGGCACGCTCAGGACCGTCCCCGCTCCATTCCGCCAGATGCTCCCAGAGCGCCTGCGCGCTCGCCTCGCCCGTCAGCGCCTCGGCGAGGCCGGTCGCACAGCCGAAAGGAAAATCGAACCCGACGAGCGCCCGCCGCCCCGCGGCATGCGCCGCCACCAGACGACCGACAAGCCAGTCCAAGGCCGCCTCGCGCGTCGGGAAGGCTCCCGGCGCCTCCTCGCACTGCCCGGCGACGCCGATCCGGACCGCATCGGACGGGCGCCGGTCCGGCGCGGACCAGTCGACGACGACGATCGAATTGAAGGCGGCCGTCACCGCAGCCCGACCCGGCCGAGGATGAAATCGGCGATCCCGCAGACGTCGTCGAGATCGAAGGCCGGGACCGGCAACCCCTCGATCGGCGCATCCGTCGCGACGGCCTCGATCGTCGGATCGCCCTGCGCGATCAGGGTCTGCGCCGTCGCCGCGCGCCGCGCCTCGATCTTGGGGTGCCGGTCGCGCTTGAAGCCTTCGACCAGCACCAGATCGACCGGCGCGAGCTGCCCGATCAGGGCGCCGAGCTCCGGCTCCGGCCGGCCGCGGTTCTCGGTCATCAGCGCCCAGCGGTTGGACGAGGAGACGAGGACCTGGCTGGCCCCGGCCCGGCGATGGCGATGGCTGTCCTTGCCGGGCTGGTCCACGTCGAAGGCGTGATGCGCGTGCTTGATCGTGGAGACGCTCAGCCCGCGGCCGGTGATCTCGGCCACCAGCCGCTCGACGAGCGTGGTCTTGCCGGAATTCTTCCAGCCCGTCACGCCATAGACCCTCATCGCGACGCGGCCGCGATGAAGGCATCGGCGGCGGCCAAATCCTCGGGCGCGTTGACGTTGAAGAAGGGATCGGGAACCGCCTGGGGAAAGACCGCCCTCGCGCAGCCGCGCGGCTCGGTGAAGGCCACGACCCTGCGCTGACCCGCCGCGAGGGTCGCCCGCAGCTCCTCCCGCAGGGCCACCGGCCAGAGGCCGAAGGTCGGGTGCCTGTCCGTTCCGCCGGAGGCATTCCGCGTCACCGCCATCGCCAGCGGCAGGCCTTCGGCGCGCGCCGCGGCGCGCAGCTCGGCCACCAGCGTCTCGGGGAAGAACGGCGTGTCGGCCGCGGCGGTCACCAGCAGCTCCGCCCCCCCCTGGGCCGCCCAGTCCATGCCCGCCAGCACGCCGGCGAGCGGGCCGGGGAAATCCCCGACGCTGTCGGGCAGGACCGGCAGGCCGAATGCCGCAAAGCGCGCCGGCGCGCCGTTGGCGTTCAGCGCCAGCATCCCGACCTGCGGCCTGAGGCGCGCGATCACATGCGCGAGGATCGGGCGGCCCCCGACCGGCAGCAGGCATTTGTCGCCGCCGCCCATGCGCTGCGACAGGCCGCCCGCGAGGATCACCCCGGCGATCATGGCGCCTCCCCGGCGGATTTGCGGCGATGCCGCGCCGGCTCGTCGGGGATCGTGGCGGGGTCGACGTCCCAGACCAGCCGCTCCGCCCCGGAGAGGCAGACGAAACGATGGCCGCGCATCCGCCCGACCAGCGTCAGGCCCACCTGCCGCGCGATCTCGACACCCCAGGCGGTGAAGCCCGAGCGGCTGGCGAGCGCCGGGACGCCCATGCGCGCCGTCTTGATGACCATCTCGGAGGTGAGCCGCCCGGTGGTGTAGAGCAGCTTGTCCGCCGCGCCGACCCGCTCGAGCGCCATCCAGCCGGCGATCTTGTCCACGGCATTGTGCCGGCCGACGTCCTCCATATAGACCAAGGGCCGCCGTCCCTGGCAGAGCACCGTGCCGTGGATCGCGCCGGCGGCGAGATAGAGGCTCGGCGTCGTATTGATCGCGGCGGCCAGCGCGTAGAGATCAGAAACCGGCAGGCGCGCGGCCGGCAGGACCAGCCCCTCGAGCCCCGCCATCATGTCGCCGAAGACCGTGCCCACGGCGCATCCCGAGGTGCGCGTCTTCTTGCGGAGCTTCTCCTCGTAGTCGGTCTGGCGCGCCGTCCGGACGACGACGGCCTCGACCTCCTCGTCATGGTCGACGCCGAGGATGACGTCCTCCGGCCGCAGCATGCCCTGGTTGAGCAGGAAGCCCACCGCCAGATAGGCCGGATGGTCGCCGATCGTCATCGCCGTGACGATCTCCTGCCCGTTGAGGTAGATCGTCAGCGGGCGTTCCTCGACGACCCGGATGTCCTGCTCGGCGCCGGTCTGGTCGACCCCGCGCACGATGCGCGTGAGCCGCGCGCCGTCGGGGTCGGGGGCGATCAGATAGGTTCCGGCCATCGGGGAGGCTGCAGCGCTGGGCATGGCAGGCTAGGATAGACGAGCCCGCGCTTCCGCGGCAATCCCGATCCGGAACTGGCGGGCGACACCGTGGCGCCGGGAAATCCCTCGCCCAGGACACCGCCGGAGCGGGCCATTTTGTTGCGAAGGGGCTGGCGCCCCTTCGCATCGCTCTCATCGAAGGAAAGGCTTATTCGAAGTAGCTCTTGTAGACGTCCATCAGCGTGAGATCGCCCGTGCAATCGGCGGTCAGCTTCTGATGAATCTCTTCGGCGGTCATTTCCTGGCTGGACGCCATCTCCGCGTTCGCCGATTCGAGCTCCGCGATCGCCGCCATCTGGCCCGCGTTGTCCATGGCGGCGTAATCCGCGCACGCCATCATTGCGGCATCCTGAGCAAACGCCGGAAGGCTCGCGGCCCCGGCGATCGCAACCGCCATGAGAATCCTCTTCATTTCAGTCGCTCCAGTCTGTGCATGCCGCCGTCTTGCGGCGGCGGCAACTTAGCAAGAAAATTCCCCGGCGCAAATCGAAGCTCGGAACTTTCTCCCAATTTCCGGCGGGCCATCACAGCTTTGTTTGCTCGCTCATGTGCCGGCCGCATACTCGCAACCCGCTCCGTCGGTCCCTGTCCCCCGCGCAAGACGGCTCCCCGGCCCCTCCCGGGGCCAGCGCGCGGCCCCTCCTGATTCGCGGCACGACAGCCTTGCCGCTCTTACCCGAGGCATGGTGGAACTTCGCACGTCGATCTGGGGGGCGATGGAGGTTTCCCCGGGTCGATTCAATCGAGCTCCGGGGACAGAAGATCCTTGCGCGAACCGGGACTTTGTCGTGGGATCGGCCCGGAGCCTGGAAGAACGGCCGGCACGTGCGCAACCACCTGGGCGCCGCAGGCGCCATGCTCGGAACCGCCGGCAACGGATACGAAGGGAGGAAGGAATGCTTATCGGCTGCCCGAAGGAGATCAAGAACCAGGAATACCGCGTCGGCATCACGCCGGCCGCCGCCCGCGAAGCCATCGCGCACGGCCATTCGGTTCTGATGGAAGCGGGCGCGGGCGCGGGATCGGGGTTCCCGGACGCCGATTACGCGGCGTTCGGCGCGGAGATCGTGGGATCGGCCGAGGAGCTCTTCGAGCGGGCGGAAATGGTGGTGAAGGTCAAGGAGCCCCAGCCGGTCGAGCGGGCCCGGCTGCGCGAAGGGCAACTCCTCTTCACCTATCTGCATCTCGCACCCGACCCCGAGCAGACCCGCGACCTGCTCAAATCCGGCGTCACCGCGATCGCCTACGAGACGGTGACCGACAGCACCGGCGGGCTGCCGCTGCTCGCGCCGATGTCCGAGGTCGCGGGCAAGCTCGCGCCGCAGGTCGGCGCCTGGACGCTGCAGAAGGCCAATGGCGGCCGCGGCGTGCTGCTGGGCGGGGTGCCCGGCGTCGGCCCGGCGAAGGTCGTGGTGCTCGGGGGCGGCGTCGTCGGCACCCATGCCGCCCGGGTCGCGGCCGGAATGGGCGCGGACGTGGTGGTGCTCGACCTCTCGATGCACCGGATGCGCTATCTCGACGATGTCTTCGGCGATGTCTTCGAGACCCGCTATGCCTCGCGCGGCAATTCCGAGGAACTGGTCGCCGAGGCCGACATGGTGATCGGCGCGGTGCTGATCCCCGGGGCGGCGGCGCCGAAGCTGGTAAGCCGGGCGCAGCTCTCGACCATGAAGCGCGGCGCGGCCATCGTCGACGTGGCGATCGACCAGGGCGGCTGCTTCGAGACCTCCCATGCCACCACCCACGACGATCCGATCTACGAGGTCGACGGCATCATGCATTACTGCGTGGCGAACATGCCCGGCGCGGTGGCGCGGACCTCGACCATCGCGCTGGGGAACGCGACGATGCCGCTGTTGCTCGCGCTCGCCGACAAGGGCTGGCGGACCGCCTGCGCGGAGGATCCGCATCTGCTCGCCGGGCTCAACGTCCATGCGGGAAACCTGACCTATGCGGCGGTGGGCGAGGCGCTCGGCATCGCGGTCATGGATCCGGCGACGGCGCTGAAGGCCTGAAGCAAGGGCGAGACCCCGCCGCCCGCGGGGCCGGACCGCCTCAGTTGCGAAGCAGCGTGAGGTAGGCCGGCACCCGACCGGCCGCCAGCGCCTTCGCCTCGTAGCGGGTGCCCGGCCAGTCCGGCCAGGGATCGGCAAAATCCTCGCCGGCCAGGGCGAAGCCCTCGGCCTCCGCCACTTCGCGCCGCGCATGCTCGACATAATCGGGGATGTCGGTCGCGAAGCGCAGCTCCGACCCCGGCTGCATGATCCGGCGCAGCATCGCGAGATTCTCGCGGCAAAGAAACCGCCGCCGGTGGTGCCGCGCCTTCGGCCAGGGGTCGGGATAGAGCAGGAACACCCGGGAGACCGATTCCGCAGGCATGAGCTCGATCAGGTCGCGGGCATCGCCCGGATGGATTCGGAGATTGGCGATGCCGCCGCGCTCGACGCGGTTGAGGAGCATCGCCACGCCGTTCACGAAGGGCTCGCAGCCGATCAGGCCGAGGTCGGGATGCAGCCCCGCCTGATGCGCCAGATGCTCGCCGCCGCCGAAGCCGATCTCCAGCCAGACCGGCCTCGCATCCCCGAAGAGCGCCGCCGGATCGACCGGCAGGCGGTCGCCCATGCCCGGAACCCGCAGCCGGGGCAGCAGCTCGGCGATCAGCCGCCGCTGCGACGGGCGCAGCGCCTTGCCGTGCCGCCGCCCGTAGAAATTGCGGAACCGCGGCGCCGCGGCCTCGACGTCCCTATCGGTCATGGGTCCGGACGGGTTCAGACCGCCTTGCGCAGCGCCTCGACGAGATCCGTGCGCTCCCAGGAGAACCCGCCCTCCGCATCGGGCTTCCGCCCGAAATGCCCATAGGCCGAAGTGCGCTGATAGATCGGCCGGTTCAGCGCCAGATGGGTGCGGATGCCCTTCGGGGAGAGATCCATCACCGAGCCCAGCGCCGCCTCGATCGCCGCCTCGGAAACCTCGCCGGTGCCGTAGGTATCGGCATAGATCGACAGCGGCCGCGCCACGCCGATGGCATAGGCGAGCTGGATCACGCAGCGCCGCGCGAGCCCGGCCGCGACGACGTTCTTCGCCAGGTAGCGCGCCGCATAGGCCGCCGAGCGGTCGACCTTGGTCGGATCCTTGCCCGAGAAGGCGCCGCCGCCGTGCGGCGCGGCCCCGCCATAGGTGTCGACGATGATCTTGCGCCCGGTCAGCCCCGCGTCGCCGTCCGGCCCGCCGATCACGAACTTGCCGGTGGGATTGACGTGCCAGACCGTCTCCTTCGTCAGCCAGCCGTCGGGCAGGACGTCGCGGATATGGGGCTCGACCATCGCGCGCACGTCCGCCGAGGACATGTTCTCGTCGAGATGCTGGGTCGAGAGCACGAGGCTCGCGCATTCCACCGGCCGCCCGCCGGCATAGCGCAGCGTCACCTGGGATTTCGCGTCCGGGCCCAGCCGCCGCTCGACGCCGGATTTGCGCACTTCCGCGAGCCGGCGCAGGATGGCATGGGCGTAGTGGATCGGGGCGGGCATATGCGCGTCGGTCTCGTCGGTGGCATAGCCGAACATGATGCCCTGGTCGCCGGCACCCTCTTCCTTGCCGTTGCCGCCATCGACGCCCTGGGCGATGTTGTCGGACTGGCCGTGGATGTAGTTCTGGACCGTCAGGGTCTCCCAGTTGAAGCCCTTCTGCGCATAGCCGATGTCGCGCACGCAGTTCCGCACGATCGAGTCGATCCGCCCGAGGACCCCGGCGGGACCCCGCACCTCGCCGCCGACGATGACCCGGTCGGTGGTGGCGAAGGTCTCGCAGGCGACGCGGGCCTCCGGGTCCTCGGTGAGGAAGGCGTCGAGCACCGCGTCGGAGATCCGGTCGCAGACCTTGTCGGGATGGCCTTCCGACACCGATTCAGAGGTGAAGAGGTAGTCGCTGCGCGTATGCATCCCGTGATCCCATCCCGGTTTTCTGGCGGCCTTCCCTACGCCAGCGACCGAAACGGGGTCAACGGAGGATTCGCCCCTCCGGCAGGGGAGCGGTCAGCGAGCGGACAAGCGCCAGTACCGATGCGCGGGTCTCCCGGTCGGGAATCGTCGCGAAGGCTTCGGTCAGGGTGCGGATCTCCTCGCGGCTGCCGCCGGCCGGCTGCAGCGCCTCCGCCCCGTTGCTGTCGAGCTCGTCGAAGAAATAGCTGGGCTTCACCCCGAGATAGGTCGCGATCTGATAGAGCCGCCCCGCGCCGATCCGGTTCGCGCCCTTCTCGTATTTCTGGATCTGGGAGAAGGTCAGCCCGAGGTGGCGACCGAGACGACCCTGACTGATCCCGAGCGACTCGCGGCGCTGGCGCATGCGCTGACCGACGACCCGGTCGATTTCACTGGCAGACAACGACACTGGCATAGGACACCCAACTAGATAAACCACATTCCGGATCGAAGGTTATTCCGGGAAGCGGCGCCAGAGGACGTCTCTGCTTGCCACTTCTGTACGGATCACCCGCCACTCCTAAAAAGAGTTATCGCGGTGTTCTCCGGAAAACTCCATTCCAAAATTTTAATACAGTTAATCCGCAAATTAATATTAACGCGGCAAGTACAGGAAAATCGCCCAGCCGAGAATAGGCCGTCGGCGGGAGCGCCGGCGGGAGCGGTGCGTCGAAATGCCCGATGACGCCGAGGCCGAGCCGCTCGGTGACGCGGCCCTTCGGATCGATCATGGCCGAGATGCCGGTATTGGCCGAACGCGCCAGCGGCAGGCCCTGCTCGATCGCCCGGACGCGCGCCTGGGCGAGATGCTGGTAGGGGCCGGAGACCTCGCCGAACCAGGCGTCGTTGGTCACCTGCACCAGCCAGTCGGCGCGGCCCTCCGGGGCCCGCAGGCCCTGGGGGAAGATCGCCTCGTAGCAGATCAGCGGCAGGAAGGGCGGCAGGCCCGGCACCGAGACGAGATGCGGGCCGGGTCCGGGCCGGAAGCCCTGGGCGGTCAGCGTGGTCAGCGCCGGAATGCCCAGATGCGCGATCGCGCCCGCGAGCGGGATGTATTCGCCGAAGGGCACGAGGTGGTGCTTGTCGTAGACCGCGCGCGGGATCCCCGCCGGGTCCAGCACCACCAGCGAGTTGAACCAATCCTCGCGCCCGTCCCTCGCGTCGAGCCGGCGGATGCCGAGGATCGTGCGCGCCTGCGGACCCGCCGCGGCGATCTCGGGCAGCCTGTCGTCGGAATAGCCCAGCACGAAGGGCACCGCGGTTTCCGGCCAGATCGCCACGTCCGGCGGCGGGTCGCCCGGCGCCGCGGTCTCCGCGAGCAGGCGGCGGTAGAATTCCATCTGCTTCTCGGGCACCCATTTCGCCTGCTGCTCGGCATCCGGCTGCACGATGCGCACGATCACCGGCGGATCGCGCGGGGCGAGCGGGCGGGACAATTGCCAGGCACCAAAGCCCCAGCCCGATGCCACGACCAGGACGGCGAGCGCGAGGGCTCGCCGCGAGGCCAGTCCCACCAGCAGCCCTGCGAGCAGCGTCAGGAACCCCAGCCCGTGCGGGCCCACCAGCGCCGCCGCCTGGATCACCGGCGTCTCGACCCAGGCATAGGCGGTCAGGCCCCAGGGGAACCCGGTCAGCACGACCGAGCGGAGATATTCCGACAGCGTCCAGAGACAGGCGAGGATCACCGCCCCACGCCCGGCCCCGGGCCAGAGCCGGCGCGCGAGCGCGAAGGGCGCGGCCCAGAAGAGCGCCAGGCCCCCGGCCATGCCGAGAAGCGCGAAGGGTGCCATCCAGCCGTGGCGCGGCGCATCCACGAGAAACGGCTCGACGATCCAGAAGAGCGAGGCGGCGAAATAGCCCGCACCGGCGCACCAGCCGAGACGGAAGGCCTCGCGCGTGCCCCGCGATCCGTCGAGCAGCCAGAGCAGCAGCGGCAGGGCGAGAAAGAGCGCGGCCGGCCAGGACAAGGGCGGCTGGCCGAGCGCCATGAGCCCACCCGCCACCGCCGCGAGACCTGCACGACGTCCCGCCGAAAGCGCGTCGATCCGGCGCCGGAGCCGTCTGACGGCCTCCGGGACTATTCCGCCGCCTCGCTCGTCCGGCCGTCCTGCCCGTCCGACTTCACGCGCAGCCGCAGCCGCTTGATGCGGCGCGCATCGGCGTCGACGATCTCGAACTCGTGCCCGTCGGGATGCAGGACGACCTCGCCGCGCACCGGCACCCGACCCGACAGGCGGAAGACGAGGCCGCCGAGGGTATCGACCTCCTCGTCGAGATCCGGCTCGGCCAGATGCAGGCCCGTCGCTTCCTCGAATTCCTCGAGATCGACACGCGCCTGAGCGAGAAAGACCCCCGGCGCCTCCTCGGCCCAGAGCTGGTCCTCCTCGTCGTCGTGCTCGTCGGCGATGTCGCCGACGATCTGCTCGAGCAGGTCCTCGATGGTCACGAGCCCGTCCACGCCGCCGTATTCATCGATCACCAGCGCCATGTGGATGCGCGCGGCCTGCATCTTCTGGAGCAGCACGCCGATGGGCATCGACGGCGGCGCATAGAGCAGCGGCCGCAGCAGGCCCTTCAGGTCATAATCCTCGGCACTGTTGCCGAAGCCGTATTTCAGCGCCAGATCCTTGAGATGCACGAGCCCCTGCGGCTTGTCGAGGGTGTCGCGATAGACCGGCAGCCGAGAGAGCGTGCTGCTCTGGAAGGCGGCCACGAGATCCTCGAGCGGTGCCTGCTCGGAGACGGCGACGATATCGGCGCGCGGAATCGCGACGTCGTCGACGCGCATCCGCCGCATGTTCCGCAGATTGACGAGCATCTCGCGCGCATTGCTCTCGGCGCTCGCGAGCGTGCCGGATGGCTCGCCGGGATCGTCCTCTTCCGCGGGATCGCGCCCGAAGAGCCGCGCAAAGAATGAAGACTTTCCGGGACTGTCCGGGTCTCCGTCGTCGGCAACCTCGTGCTCGACCGAGGCCTGCCCGTCGGGAGTATCGCCCATGTCTCCTATCCGATCCCGCGCCTCAGGGGCGCTCCTGAGACGAATATGGGTCGGCGATCCCCAGGCTGGCAAGTGTTTTCGTCTCGATCGCCTCCATCGCCTCGGCCGCCGTGTCGTCCTCGTGATCATGGCCGAGCAGATGCAGGAGCCCATGGACCACCAGATGCGCCGCATGCGCGGCCAGCGGAATGCCGGCGGCCTGCGCCTCGCGCGCGCAGGTCTCGAAGGCGAGCGCCATGTCGCCCAGAAAGACCGCCCCGTCGCCGCCCGGCAGCGGCACCGCGCCCTCGAAGGCAGGCCAGGAGAGCACGTTGGTCGGCTTGGCCGCGCCGCGGAAGGTCTCGTTCAGGCCTGCGATGCGCGCATCGTCGCAGGCGAGCAGGCTGAGCTCGTGATGCGCCGGATCGCGGCCGACCACGAGCAGGGCGGCGCGTGCCGCGCTTGTGGCGACGGCCTCCAGCCCGGCCGCCTCCCAGCGCGGATCCTCCAGGACCAGATCGACGAGCGGCGCGACGCCCGCGGCCTCCGCCTCAGCCATCCAGGGGGCGCGCGCTCTCGTAGGCGCGGATGATGCGCGCCACGAGCTGGTGCCGGACCACGTCCTCGGCGCCGAAGCGGGTGAAGCCCACCCCGGGCACCTCGCGCAGGACGCGCTCGGCCTCGATCAGCCCCGACATCACGCCGCGCGGCAGGTCGATCTGGGTCACGTCCCCGGTCACGGCCATGCGGCTGCCCTCGCCGAGGCGGGTGAGGAACATCTTCATCTGCATCGTCGTCGCGTTCTGCGCCTCGTCGAGCACCACGAAGGCATTGGAGAGCGTCCGGCCGCGCATGAAGGCGAGCGGCGCGATCTCGATCTCCTTGTCCTCGATCAGCTTGGCGACCTGCTTGGGCGGAAAGAAGTCGTTCAGCGCGTCGTAGAGCGGCTGCATGTAGGGGTCGACCTTGTCCTTCATGTCGCCCGGCAGGAAGCCCAGCCGCTCGCCCGCCTCCACCGCCGGGCGGCTGAGGATGATGCGGTCCACATGGCCGTCGATGAACATCGACACCGCCGCCGCCACCGCCAGATAGGTCTTGCCCGTGCCGGCGGGCCCGAGGCCGAAGACGAGCTCGTGCTTGAAGAGGCTGCGCACATAGGCCTTCTGGGTCGCGGTGCGCGGCTCGACGATCTTGCGCCGCGTGCGGATCTCCACATGGTCGGAGGCGAACATCTCGAGCTGGCCCGCGGCCGGCGCCGGCCCCGCCGGCTGGCCGCGCGCCATCCGGATCGCCGCGTCGACCTCGCCCTGCGCGACGGTGCGGCCCTGCTCCAGCCGGGCGTAGAGCGCATGCAGCACCCGCTCGGCGACGGCGCGATCCGCCGCCGGCCCGTGCAGCGCCAGATGATTGCCGCGCCGGTGGATGGCCACGCCGAGCGCCGCCTCGATCTGCACGATGTTGCGGTCCAGCTCGCCGCAAAGGTCGATCAGGAGGCGGTTGTCGGGAAACTCGAGAACACTATCGGACAGGGCATCCGGGCTCGTGGCGGGGTTGGGGGCGCTGATCGCCAATAGGCCTCCGGATGACACGGGTGACGCTTGCGCCACTCAGACTGCCCCACGGGGACGCCCGGCGCAAGCGCCTTGCACGGCGATCACGCCTCCGCGAAGCCGGCGGTGCGGACGGTAGCGCTGCACCCTGGGTAGTTTCACGACCGGAAAATTACACGCCATCCGGGCGAACTGCTCGGAATACGTCCATCCCGAACCGGGAAAGGCAAGGCACTGCCTCGCGCCGGGTCGTCGGCCGGGGCGCGTGAGCGCGGAGGTCGCGGGGGGTCGTGTTCCACCGGCGACGGGCAATCCGCGTGCGCCTGACTGGGCGGGCGCGCTCGTCGCGCCTGCCCTCACTCCGGCTGCGGGATCTCCCGCGGCAGGACGCTCGCCACGAAGCTCTGCCGGCCCGACTCGACGCCGATGATCGTCACGGACTTCGCCGGGATCCGGCTGCCCGGCGCATAGCCGATCGTCCCCGTCACCCCGGCGAAATCCCGGGTTGCCGCCAGCGCCGCCCGGACCGCCTCCGGCTCTGGGCTGCCCGCGGTCTCGATCGCCGCGAGCAGCAGCCGGGCCGCGTCGTAGCCGAGCGCGGAGAAGGCGTCCGGTTCGTGCCCGGGATAGGCATCGGCGTATTCCTCGCGGAACCGGATGACCGCCGGATCCGGGCTGTCCGGGCCCAGATAGGCGTGGGTGGTGAAATAGACCGCGCGGGCCTCCGGCACCGTCGCCCAGGCCCCGCCGATGTCGAGCCCGTCGCCACCGAGGATCGGCGCCTCGATCCCGGCCCGCCGCAGCGCCGGGACCGCTTCGGCGACCTCGTCGGGCAGGGCCGCAAGATAGATCAGGTCGACGGGGGGCAGCGCCGCGACCGCCGCGGCCGGATCCCCCGGATCATAGGCCGCCACCGCTAGCACCTGCCCGCCCAGGGCGGTGAAGCTATCGGCGAAATAGCCCTGCAACAATTGGGCATAGGTGGACCCCCTGCTGTAGAGCACCGCGGCGCTGCGCGCGCCGAGGCTCTCGAAGGCCCATTCCGCCCCGGCGGCCGCCTGGACGTTGTCCCCGAAGGCGGCGAGGAAGAGATAGTCAGGCACCTGCCGGGGCAGGAGCGGCGAGGTCGCCCCCGAGGTGAGGAAGACGCGCCCCTCCGCCGCCGCCACCGGCGCCGCGGCCAGCACCATGTCGGTATCCGAGAGACCGATCACCCCGGCGAGATCCGGCGCGCCCTCGAAGAGGGCCTTCGTCCGCTCGGCGATGACCTCCGGCCGGGTCTCGCCATCGGCCTCGACCATCTCGACCTTGCGCCCGAAGAGCCCGCCCTCGGCATTCGCGCGCTGCACCGCGAGGCGCGCGCCCTCCGAGGAGGGCACGTCCAGGTTCTGCTGCCCACCTGTAAGGTTGTAGACCGCGCCGATCACTACCGCGTCATCCTCTCCCGCTCCGGCCACCGCCGGACCGAGCATCGCCGCCAGCACCAGGACCGCCACCATGCGCAAGACCGCCTCCCCGATTGCCTGCCGCATCCTATCCCCTCCGGCCATGCCGCGAAAGGCTGGCCGCCCTTGCCTCAGGCCATTCGCATTTGGCCCCCATTCTTCATTCTCCGCCGCCCCGCCACAAGCCGAGGGCAGCGCCCGACCCGGGCGGAAGCGAAGCGCCCGCGTCGTGCCGGAGGCACGCTTTCGGCGTGACGGGGCGGGGCGGGCGCCGGAACATGGCTACCACCCCCGGAGAGGTGGATTGCGATGCTCGGATCGCCATTGACAGCCGCCGGCGGAGCCTTTCCAGAATGCCGCGCCATCGCAGGGAGAATATCCGGACATGACGAAGGAGGATCGCCCCGAACCCGGGCCGCTCACGGTCAACCTGGCGCTTCAGGGCGGCGGATCCCACGGCGCCTTCGCCTGGGGCGTGCTGGACCGGCTCCTCGAGGCGGAGTGGCTCACCATCGACGGCATCTCGGGAACCTCGGCGGGCGCCATGAACGCCGCGGTCTTCGCCCATGGCATCGCCAGCGGCGGGCGCGAGGCGGCGCGGGCGGGGCTCGCCGATTTCTGGGAACGGGTGTCGCGCGCCGCGACCTTCAGCCCCTTCCGCCGCGGCCCGCTCGACATGATCCGCGGCAACTGGTCGCTCGACCGCTCGCCGGCCTATATCATGACCGACCTGATGTCGCGGCTGGTCTCGCCCTATTCGCTCACCGGCGCGGGCGGCAATCCGCTGCGCGACATCCTGGAGGAGACCATCGATTTCGACCGGCTCGCCGCGGGCCCGGTCAAGCTCTTCATCACCGCGACCAACGTGCGCACCGGCCGCGGCCGGGTGTTCCGCAGCCACGAGATCACGCCCGACGTGCTGCTGGCCTCAGCCTGCCTGCCGACGATGTACCAGGCGGTCGAGATCGACGGGGATCCCTATTGGGACGGCGGCTACAGCGGCAATCCGACGCTGACGCCGCTGGTGCGCGAATGCGAATCCCATGACACGCTGCTCGTGCAGATCAACCCCGTCGAGCGCCCGGGGACGCCGCGCACCGCCCGCGCCATCGCCAACCGGCTGAACGAGGTCTCCTTCAATGCGGTGCTGCTCAAGGAACTGCGCATGATCTCGGTGCTGCGCGGGGTCGTCGACGCCGGCGACGGCGAGGGCCGCCGCTGGGCGGAGATGCGCATGCACCGCATCCACAGCGACATGATGGTGGGCCTCGGCGCCTCGTCGAAGCTCAACGCCGAACGCGGCTTCCTGGAGATGCTGCGCGACGAGGGACGCCGCGCCACCGAGGAATTCGGCCAAAGGCACCGCGCCAGCATCGGCCGCGAGTCGACCTTCGACCTCGACGACCTGGACTGACCGCCCCCGGCGCGCGACCGCCTGGCCTTGCGCGACTCGCACTTTTGAGAAACCATGTGATTACAACAAGATAGACCATGTCCCGCTGCGGGACACCCCGGCCGACGCGCCGGGGCGGTTTCGAGATCCGCGGGGTCGAGCCGCTCGGGCGGCCTTCGTATCAGGCCGGGCCGAGCGGCAGGCCGAGCACGTACCAGACGACCAGCAGCAGCGTCCAGAGCACCATCAGCACGACCGTATAGGGCAGCATCAGCGAAACGATCGTGCCGATGCCCGCGTCCTTCTGGTACTTCGCCGCGAAGCCGACCATGACGCCCAGATAGACGTTGAGCGGCGTGATGACGTTCGCCGGCGAATCGCCCACGCGATAGGCGGCGAGCACCAGATCCGGGTCGCCGCCGAGTCGCATGAAGAGCGGGATGAAGACCGGCGCGAAGATCGCCCATTTCGCCACCGCCCCGGTGATCAGGATGTCGATCAGGAAGATCACCAGCACGAAGATCAGGATGTAGCTCACGCCCCCGAGCGGCACCGTCTCGAGGAACTCCGCGAGGTTCGCCGCCAGCACGGTCGCGATATTGGTGAAGTTGAAGAAGGCGATGAACTGCGCGATCACCAGCAGCAGGAAGATCAGCCCGGCGAGGCCGGAGAAGGTCTTCACGATCATGCCGATCGCCGCCGTCAGGTCCTTCACCGTGCCCGCGCCCTTGCCGTAGGCGAAGCCGATGGTGAAGAAGAGCGCGCTGATCAGCACGATGAGCCCGGACATGAAGGGCGAGCCCGAGAGGATCTCGCCCGTCTCCGGATGCCGCAGCGGCGCCCCCGGCAGCGCGGTCAGGAGCCCGATCACGATCACGAAGCCCAGGAGCGCCCAGCCGGCATAGCGCAGCCCGCGCGATTCCTCCGGGCTCAGCGCCGCCTGCGCCTCCACCGGCACCCCGCCCTCGTAGGGCCCGAGATGCGGCTCGACCACCTTCTCGGTCAGGATGGTGCAGACGAGCCCCATCAGGATCGACGAGGCGATCATGAAATAGAGGTTGCCGACCAGGGTGACGTTCTGGTTCGGGTCGACCAGATGGATCGCGTCGTTGGTCATCTCCGCGAGCAGCGCGTCGGTCGGCGTCACGAAGAGGTTGACGAGAAAGACGCCGGCGACGCCCGAGAACGCCGCCGCGAGCCCCGCCAGCGGATGCCGCCCGAGGCTGTGGAACGCCGCCGCCCCGAGCGGCACCAGCACGAGATAGCCCGCATCCGCCGCGATCGAGGAGACGACGCCGAGCATGACGATGATGAAGGTGAAGATCGAGCGCGGCGCGATCTCCACGATCTTGCGCACCAGCGTCGCGATCAGCCCGGATTCCTCGGCGAGGCCCACGCCGATCATCGCCACGATGATGACGCCCACCGCCCCGAAGCCGAGGAAGTTCGGCACGATCGAGGTGAACATGAACCGGATGCCGTCCGCCGAGAGCAGACTTCTGACCGCGGTCGTGCGCTCGACGACCTCGTGGGAAACCGGGTCGACCGCCTCGTAGGTCGCCGACCAGCCGATCAGGCTCAGGATCACCGACAGGATGATGACGAGGCCGATCAGGATGAAGAAGATGATCGCCGGGTGCGGGACCTTGTTGCCGACCCGCTCGATCGTGGTCAGAAAACCGTCCAGGAAACCCGCCTTGGAACGCGTCTCCACGCCGGACACCGGATCCTTGGTCATCTTCGTCCCCCGCTCAGGCAATCATGCCGACTTGCGAAATTAGCGTTTCGCATAAACGACTTCTTGCTCGGACGCAGCATTGCCCCCGCAGATTGCCCTGACAAGTCAAATGTGCGACACGCGCCGCAATGCGTTGTGAACACTATCCGAGCAGAGGTTGACCGTGACCGACATCTGGATCGTCTTCGCGATCATCGCCTGCGTCATCGCCCTCTTCGTCTGGGACCGGCTGCCGGTGATCGCCGTCTGCGTCGGCTGCGCCATGGCGCTCTGGGCCACGGGCGTCCTCACCCTCAACCAGGCGCTCGCGGGCTTCGGCGACCCGGCGACGGTCTTCGTCACCTCGCTCTTCGTCGTCTCCGGCGCGCTGGAGAAGACCGGCCTCACCGCCTGGACCGGGCAGGTGCTGGCACGCGGCGCCGGCGACAGCCGCTTCCGGCTGATCGTGCTGATGATGCTCTTCTGCGGTGTGCTTTCGGCGCTGATCAGCGTCAACGGCGCCGTGGCCGCCCTCCTGCCCGTGGTGGTGGTGCTCGCGGTCCGCCTGAAGCGCCCGCCCTCGCAACTCCTGATGCCGCTGGTCTTCGGGGCACATTCCGGCTCGATGCTGGCACTGACCGGCACGCCGGTGAACGTCCTGGTGCTCGAGGCCTCGCTCGATGCCGGCGAGCGCGGCTTCGGCTATTTCGAATTCGCCTATGTCGGGGTCTTCCTCGTCATCGGCACCATCATCCTTGCCCTGCTTCTCGGCACCCGCCTGCTCCCGGTGCGCGAGAACCGCGCGCTCCCGCCCGATCTCAGCCGCCACGCCCGCACGCTGGTCGAGCAGTTCCGCCTCGACAGCGACGTCCACCAGCTCCGCGTCCGCCCCGAATCGCCCCTCGTCGGCCGGCCGCGGGCGGAGCTCGCCTTCGACGGCAGCCCCGGCGTCTCGCTCCTCACCGTCCAGGAGGCCGCCGGCAGCGGCGCCGCCCGGCTCGGCGCCATCGAAGCCGGCGACCTGATCGCGCTGCGCGCCGATGCCGACGACGTCGCCGAGCTCGCCGCCGACCTGATGCTCAGCCCCGCCGACGCCGAGGGGGTGAAGTTCGAGGCCGGCCTCTTCACCACCGCCTCCGGCCTCGCCGAGGTGATCATCCCGCCCCGCTCGCCGCTGATCGGCGAGCGCCTCTTTCCCGGCATGGTCACGCCGAGCGGCAACCTCGTCGTGCTCGCCCTCCAGCGCCAGGGCATCGACCTCGCCCCGGGCCAGCCGCTGAAGAAGGGCGACACGCTCCTCCTCCAGGGCACCTGGGAGGCGCTCGGGACCTATATCGCCCCGCCCGAGGCGCTCGTCGTCGACAGCCCCGAGCTCGTCCGCCGCCAGGTGGTGCCGATGGGCCGCAACGCCGCGATCTCCCTCGGCATCATGGCGGTGATGGTCGTCCTGCTCGCCACCGGCGTCGTCCCCGCCGCCGCCGCCGGGATCCTCGCTGCGGGCGCGGTGCTGCTCTTCGGCATCCTCAATGTCGAGGAGATCTACCGCTCGATCAACTGGACCACCGTCATCCTCGTCGGCGCGATGATGCCGCTCTCGACCGCGATCACCCAGACCGGCGCGGCCAAGCTGATGGCCACCTATCTGATCGACGCCGTCGGCGGCTTCGGGCCCCGCGCGCTGCTCGCCGGGCTCTTCATCCTCACCGGCGCGCTCGGCCAGGTGATCTCGAACACCGCGACCGCGCTCATCATCATCCCGATCTCGGTCGTCGCTGCCGAGCAGATGGGGGTCTCGCCGCAGCCGGTCCTGATGTCGGTCGCCGTCGCCGCCGCCGCCTCGTTCCTCACCCCGGTCGCCACGCCCACCAACCTGATGGTCATGGAGCCGGGCGGCTACCGCTTCGGCGATTACTGGAAGTTCGGCCTGCCGATGATGCTCTGGTTCTTCCTGATGGCCGTTTTTGTGGTACCGCTGATCTGGCCGTTCTGACATCGACGGGAATCGCGCAACAGGGAGAACGCGAATGTCCGATCTCGAAGCTGTCCTCGACCGCATCGACGCCGACCTCGATCAGGCCATCGAGCGCCTCTTCGCCACCCTGCGCCTGAAGTCGATCTCCACCGATCCGGCCTATGCCGCCGCGACCCGGGCCTGCGCCGAATGGCATGCCGCCGACCTCGCCTCCATCGGCTTCGAGGCGAGCGTGCGCGACACCGCGGGCCATCCCATGGTGGTTGGCCACGACCGCTCGGCCGCGGGCACCTCCCTGCTCTTCTACGGCCACTACGACGTGCAGCCGGTCGATCCGCTGGAGCTCTGGGAGCACGATCCCTTCGAGCCGCGGATCGTCACCCGCGCGGACGGATCGAAGATGATCGTCGCCCGCGGCTCCTCCGACGACAAGGGCCAGCTGATGACCTTCGTGGAGGCCTGCCGCGCCTGGAAGGCGGTGACCGGCGCCCTGCCGCTGCCGATGACCATCCTGCTCGAGGGCGAGGAGGAATCGGGCGGCGAGAACCTGCCGCCCTTCCTCGACGCCAATATCGAGGAGCTGCGCGCCGACCTGGCGCTGATCTGCGACACCAGCATGTGGGACGCCCGCACCCCGGCCATCACCACCTCGCTGCGCGGCCTCTGCGGCGAGGAGATCATCATCCGCGGCGCCGACCGCGACCTGCATTCGGGATTCTACGGCTCGGCGGCGGCCAATCCCAACCACGTGCTCGCCCGCATCCTCGCCGACCTCCGCGACGGGGAGGGCCGCGTCACCCTGCCGGGCTTCTACGACGGCGTGCCGGAACTGCCCGAGTCCCTGCGCGCGAGCTGGGCGAAGCTCGACTTCGACCCGGACGCCTTCCTCGGCGAGGTCGGCCTCGCCCAGCCCGCTGGCGAGAAGGGCCGCAGCGTGCTCGAGCAGACCTGGTCGCGCCCGACCGCCGAGGTCAACGGCATGGGCGGCGGCTACCAGGGCGAGGGCTTCAAGACGGTGATCCCGGCCGAGGCCTCGGCGAAGATCTCGTTCCGGCTGGTCTTCGACCAGGACCCCCACAAGATCCGCGCCGCCTTCCGCGACTTCGTGAAGGCGCGCATCCCCTCCGATTGCAGCGTGGAGTTCATCGAGCACGGATCGGGCACGGCGGTCGCCTTCGACACGGACGCGCCGGCCTTCCAGAAGACCCAGGCGGCGCTGACCGACGAATGGGGCCGCGATGCCGCCTTCATGGGCGGCGGCGGATCGATCCCGGTCACCACGCTGCTCAAGGAAAGGCTCGGCATCGACGTGGTCATGGTCGGCTTCGGGCTCACCGACGACCGCATCCACAGCCCCAACGAGAAATACGACCTGCAGAGCTTCCACAAGGGCATCCGCTCCTGGGCCCGCATCCTCGCGGCGCTGTAGCTGCAAGGCAGTGCCTCGCTATCGCCGGTTCGAATTGGCCGCGGTCCGATCCATCCGACCGGAAATGGTGTGTTCGACTCCCGGCCCCGAATTGGCAGGTCGGGCGAAAGACCGCACCACGCGCGGCCAGTAAGGCATTCCCCCTGCAGCCCGGATCACGCCGGCTGATCATCGGGATCACATTGCCTCATGCCCCGGCGTTCTCCTCCTGCCTGAGCGAGCGGATCTCGTCGAGATAGGCGCCGATCACTGCGCCTTCCGGCACGACGCCGAGAAGCCTTCCGTCGTCGGCGACCAGCGGCACCGCGCCGCCGGTGAAGCCGCGCATCCGCTCCATGGCTTCCAGCAGCGTCGTGCGCTCGCCGAAGATCACCAGGTCGGGAGCGACCAGATCGCGCAGGCGCATGCCCTCGGGACGGGTGACCGCGTCCTGCAGGCGGACCACGCCGCGAAACCGCCCCGCCCCATCCGTGAGGAAGGCCTCCGCATACCCCGAGGCGGAGAGCCGCGCGATCAGCGTCTGGACCGGCTGCTCTGGCCCCAGCGCCACGTATTCCGCGCTCACGTGCCGCGCCACCTTCCGCCGCCCCAGCACCGCCCGGTCGCGGCCCTCCCGGAGATTGAACCCGCGCTCGCGCAGCTGCACGTCGAAATAGGACCGGCCGAAGACATGGTTCGCCACGAGGTTCGAGAAGACCACCGCCACCGTCGCCGCGATGGCGAGGTCGTAGCTGTGCGTGAGCTCGAAGACGATGAGGATGGTGCTGAGCGGCGCGCCGATCACCGGGCTCGTCACCGCCATCATGCCGCAGATCGCGTAAGGCAGCACCCCGGTCAGATCGAGCGGCAGGAGCTGCGCCACCCCGAGCCCGTAGAGCGTCCCCCCCAGCACCCCGATCATCAGCGCCGGGCTGAAGACGCCGCCCACGAAGCCGAAGCCGAGGCAGAGCGCGGTCATGGCGAGCTTGGCCACCAGCAGCACCGCCAACCCGCCCGCCGACAGCGATTCCGCCCCGATCACCGAGGCGAGCGTGTCCTTGCCCACGCCGAGCACCCCGGGAACCGCCAGCGCCACCAGCCCCAGCACCAGCCCCGCGAAGGCCGGCCGCAGCCAGGGTGCCAGCGGCGAGCGCTCGGCGATCCGCGTCGCGGCGAAGATCGCCGTCATGTAGGCCACCGCGAGGAAGGCCGCGAGCAGCCCCTCGATCGCGAAGAGCACGAATTCGTAGCCGTGCCCGACGCCGTCGAACGCCACGAGAAAGAGCGCCGGCCGCACCAGCACCGCGCTCGAGATCAGGTATCCCGTCACCGCCGCCACGGCGACCGGCGCGAAGGCGCGGAGCGAATAATGCCGCAGCACGACCTCATGGGCGAAGATCAGCCCGGCGATCGGCGCGTTGAAGGCTGCCGCGATCGCCGCCGCCGCGCCGCAGGCCATGGCGATGTCCCGCAGCCCCGCGAGCCGCCGCCCAAGATGCGCGGAAATCGAGCCGATCGTGGCGCCGAGATGCACCAAGGGGCCGTAGAGCCCCACCGAGGCCCCCATGCCGAGCGACACGAGCGCCGCCAGCGAGGTGACGAAACCGGCTCGGAGCGGCGGCGCCGGCTCGCGGCCCTGCACCGCGAGGATCGCATCCGCCGGCCCCAGCGCCGCGCCCCCGGCCAGCCCGAGGCGCAGGATCTGCCCGACCGCCAGCCCGCCCGCCACCGGCACCAGCACCGTGAGCAGCGCCAGGAGCCCCGGCCGCTCGGCGAAACCCGCTCGCGTCGCAGGCGAGATCGGCAGGAGGGCGTTTGCCCAGGCGACCACATCGGCGAAACCCACCACCGCCAGCCCGACGGTGCCACCAGTGACGACGCCGAGCGCCGAGACGAGAAGAATCCGTCCGGGGCTTCGCATGGGGTCCCTTGCTGCTCGCGGCGCCCACCCTATCGCCGGACCGGCGTTTGGCAAACAGCTTCGCCCCCGCCGGGGTGCCGGAAACACCCTTGCGGCCAAGGCACCGGCCTCTATAACCGCGCCAATTTGCCGGCCGAGGGTTCTAGGCCACCCCCGGCCCGGCGGTCCCGCGAACACGAAAGCGACCCATGCCGAAACGTACCGACATCCGCTCGATCCTGATCATCGGCGCGGGGCCCATCGTCATCGGCCAGGCCTGCGAATTCGACTATTCCGGCGCCCAGGCCTGCAAGGCCCTGCGCGAGGAAGGCTACCGGATCGTGCTGGTCAATTCCAATCCGGCCACGATCATGACCGACCCCGGCCTCGCGGACGCCACCTATATCGAGCCGATCACGCCCGAGGTCGTCGCGAAGATCATCGAGAAGGAGCGCCCCGACGCGCTCCTGCCCACCATGGGCGGCCAGACCGGCCTGAACACCGCGCTGAAGCTCGCCGACATGGGGGTGCTGGAGCGCTTCGGTGTCGAGCTGATCGGCGCCAAGCGCGCGGCCATCGAGATGGCCGAGGACCGCAAGCTCTTCCGCGAGGCGATGGAGCGCATCGGGCTCGAGAACCCGCGCGCCACCATCGCCAATTCGCTCGAGGAGGCGCTCGACGCCATCGAGCACGTGGGCCTGCCGGCGATCATCCGCCCCGCCTTCACGCTCGGCGGCACCGGCGGCGGCGTCGCCTACAACCGCGAGGATTACGAGCGCATCTGCAAGACCGGGCTCGCCGCCTCGCCGGTCTCCCAGATCCTGGTCGACGAATCGCTGCTCGGCTGGAAGGAATTCGAGATGGAGGTGGTCCGCGACAAGGCGGACAATTGCATCATCGTCTGCTCCATCGAGAACGTCGACCCGATGGGCGTGCATACCGGCGATTCGATCACCGTCGCCCCGGCGCTGACGCTGACCGACAAGGAATACCAGATGATGCGCAACGCCTCGATCGCGGTGCTGCGCGAGATCGGGGTGGAGACCGGCGGCTCCAACGTCCAGTTCGCGGTGCATCCCGAGACCGGCCGCCTCGTCGTCATCGAGATGAACCCGCGGGTCTCGCGCTCCTCGGCGCTGGCCTCCAAGGCCACGGGCTTCCCGATCGCCAAGATCGCGGCCAAGCTCGCCGTGGGCTACACGCTCGACGAGCTCGACAACGACATCACCCAGGTCACGCCGGCGAGCTTCGAGCCGACCATCGACTATGTGGTCACCAAGATCCCGCGCTTCGCCTTCGAGAAGTTCCCCGGCGCCGAGCCGCTCCTGACCACTGCGATGAAATCCGTCGGCGAGGCCATGGCCATCGGCCGCTCCTTCCACGAAAGCGTGCAGAAGGCGCTCTGCAGCCTCGAGACCGGGCTCTCCGGCTTCGACGAGATCGAGATCCCCGGCGCCTCGGACGGCCCGGAGGGCCGTGCCGCCATCGTCAAGGCCCTCGCCCGTCAGACCCCCGACCGGCTGCGCCTCGCCGCCCAGGCCATGCGCCACGGGCTGAGCGACGACGACATCCATGCCGTCACCCGCTTCGACCCCTGGTTCCTCGCCCGCATCCGCGAGATCATCGAGGAGGAGGCGCGGGTGATCCGCGAGGGCCTGCCCCGCGACGCGGACGGCCTGCGGCGGCTCAAGACCATGGGCTTCTCCGACGCCCGGCTCGCGCATCTCGCCGCGCGCACCGAGACCAATGTGCGCGCCGAGCGCATGCGCCTCGGGGTCCGCGCGGTCTTCAAGCGCATCGACACCTGCGGCGGGGAATTCGAGGCCCAGACGCCCTACATGTATTCCACCTACGAGGCCGACGCGATGGGGCTCGTGGAATGCGAGGCCCGGCCCTCCGCCCGCGACAAGATCGTCATCCTCGGCGGCGGGCCGAACCGCATCGGCCAGGGCATCGAGTTCGACTATTGCTGCTGCCACGCCTGCTTCGCGCTGACCAAGGCCGGCTACGAGACCATCATGGTCAACTGCAACCCCGAGACGGTCTCCACCGACTACGACACCTCGGACCGGCTCTATTTCGAGCCGCTGACGCTGGAGCACGTGCTCGAGATCCTGCGCGTCGAGCAGGAGAACGGCACGCTGAAGGGCGTCATCGTCCAGTTCGGCGGCCAGACGCCCCTGAAGCTCGCCAACGCGCTCCACGACGCCGGCATCCCGATCCTCGGCACCACGCCCGACGCCATCGACCTCGCCGAGGACCGCGAGCGCTTCCAGCAGCTCCTGCACCGGATCGGCCTGCGCCAGCCCGAGAACGGCATCGCCCGCTCGCCCGAGCAGGCCCATGCGGTCGCCGCGCGCATCGGCTATCCGCTGGTGATCCGGCCTTCCTACGTGCTCGGCGGCCGCGCCATGGAGATCGTGCGCGACGAGGCGCAGCTCACCCGCTACATCAGCGAGGCGGTGCATGTCTCCGGCGACACGCCGGTCCTGCTCGACAGCTATCTCTCCAACGCGGTTGAGGTCGACGTCGACGCGATCTGCGACGGCGAGGCGGTGCATGTGGCCGGCATCATGGAGCATATCGAGGAGGCGGGGGTGCATTCCGGCGACAGCGCCTGCGCGCTGCCCCCCTATTCGCTCGACGCCGCCACCATCGCGGCGCTGGGCGAGCAGACCCGGGCGCTCGCCCTCGGCCTCGACGTGGTCGGGCTGATGAACGTGCAGTTCGCCATCCAGAACGGCGAGATCTACGTGCTGGAGGTCAACCCCCGCGCCTCGCGCACCGTGCCCTTCGTCGCCAAGGCCACCGACAGCGCCATCGCCTCGATCGCCGCCCGCGTCATGGCCGGCGAGAAGCTCGCGACCTTCCCGATGCGCCCGCCCTATCCCGAGGGCGTCGATCCCGATGATCCGCTGCCCTTCGCCGACCCCATGACGCTCGCCGATCCGCAGATGCCCTGGTATTCGGTCAAGGAGGCGGTGATGCCCTTCAACCGCTTCCCCGGCGTCGACACGCTGCTCGGCCCCGAGATGCGCTCCACCGGCGAGGTCATGGGCTGGGACCGCAGCTTCCCGCGCGCCTTCCTCAAGGCGCAGATGGGCGCCGGCGCCGCCCTGCCCGAGACCGGCACCGTCTTCGTCTCGATCAAGGACAGCGACAAGGCCCCGGCGATCGTCGAGGCCTCGCGCATCCTGCAGGAACTGGGCTTCACCCTGATCGCCACCGGCGGCACCCGCGACTTCCTCACCCGGGCCGGCATCCCCGCCACCCGCATCAACAAGGTCTACGAGGGAAGGCCGCATATCGTCGACATGATGAAGGACGGCGGCGTGCAGATCGTCTTCAACACCACCGAGGGCGCCCAGTCGATCGCCGACAGCCGCGAGATCCGCGCGCTCGCCCTCTCCGACCGCATCCCCTATTACACCACCGCCGCCGGCGCCCGCGCCGCCGCGCTCGCCATCAAGGATCGCATGGCCGGGGAGCTCGTGGTGCGGGCGCTGCAGTAGGACGGCCGCGCCGGCGGGCGGCGGTCCGCCGATCGGGGTTGCCCACCGGCATCGGCGGGAATCCGCCGCTCGCGGGCCATCCCCTTGCCATGCTGCACCGCAGCATGCATCTTTCCGCCAACAGTGACAGTTGGGGGAGCCCTCCCTTGCGCCTGACCCTGATCGCCGCGGCCCTGGCCGCCGCCCTCGCCCCGGCGGCCCATGCAGGCCCCGCCGCCCCGAAGCCCGAGGCGGTCGCCTGCCTGGCCGAGGCGGTGTATTTCGAATCGCGCGGCAAGGGCGACTCGGCAGCGCTGGCCGTCGCCAACGTGGTTCTCAACCGCCGCGAGCATCAGGAATTCCCCGGCACGGTCTGCGGCGTCATCGCCGACGGCTGCGAATTCTCCTACCGCTGCGACGGCCGGTCCGACGCCCTGCGCGACCCCAAGGAGCGCGCCCGCGCGCTCCGCGCCGCCGAAACCGTGCTCGCCGGCGAGGCGCCCGACCCGACCCATGGCGCGCTCTTCTTCCATTCCGCCGCGGTCAAGCCCGGCTGGTTCGCCTCCCGCACCCGGACGGCCGAGATCGGCGGCAACGTCTTCTACCGCTGACCCCGCCGCTGGCCGACGCACTGCATCGATTGTCGAACTGCGTCCGCCTTCTTGCCGCACCTGCAAGATACGCGATCCGTGACGGAAAGATCACGGCGGGCAACATCTGGCCCCACCGGGGCTTGCGCCGGTGCCTTACCTGACCTATATTCGTGAAATCAATTGCTTCCGTTCAATTCCTGCCACGCCGCGACAGGCGCGCGCCGCTGCCGTGACTGCGCCCGGGCTTCCCGCCGGTTAAGGCGACGTTAAGGATTTTGACCGATGCTGTTGCTGCGGCGCAGCGCACCGCATCCCTGCGAACAAACAAGAAACCTCTTCGTCCGAGGCAGGACAGAATGCACAAGATCCCCGTTGCGGCAGCCGTGGTCGTCGCCCTCTCCGCCGTCGCCGTGAGCGCGCTGACCCTGAGAAAGCCGATGCTCTATTCCGAGGCCCCGGCGCGCGCCCATCACATGCTCGGCCCGGTCTCGGTCAGCACCGACGCGCGCCCCGCCGGCGCGAGTTGGTCCGCGCTCCAGACCCCGCTCCTGCTCGACGACGCCCGCGCCCGATACGGCCGCGACGTCGACGCCATCGTGCTGACCCGCCACGCCCCCCTGCCCAACGGCAGCGGCGCCCGCTCCACGGGCTACGCCGTCGCCTGGGACTGACCGAGGGCGACAGGACCGCGGGCGCAATGGCCGGCACCGGGGTCCCCGGCGCCGGACAATCTCGCATCCCCCGGCTCAGCCGATCGTGGCCCCGTCCTCGCGCCAGACGGCGATCACCGAGGAGCGCGGCTTGCCTTCCCCGTCGGGCCAGGAACCGCCGGGATGCTGGATGCCGACGAAAGCCACCCTGCGGTCGGCCGACCAGCAGAGACCGGTGACCTCGGCGCCATTCGGTGCAGTGAGGAAGCGGGCGATCTCCCCGGTATCGGCATTGCCGATGAGCATCTGGTTGTTGCCCTGGCCCGCGAAATCGCCCTCGTTGCTGTCGTCGCCGTCCGTCTGGATCCACAACAGACCCGTGGTGTCGAAGGCCATCCCGTCGGGCGAGTTGAACATGTTGCCCTGGTTGACGTTCGGCGAGCCGGCATAGGCGTCGGAATGAATCGCCGGGTTGCCGGCCATCACGTAGAGATCCCAGGTGAAGGCCGTTGCGCCGTGGTCCTCGCCCTCGGGCCGCCAGCGCACGATCTGGCCGTACTCGTTGGCCTCGCGCGGGTTCGGGCCGCCGACCGGGGTCGCGTCGCCGCCGGCATTGGCCTTGATCCCGCGGTTGGAATTGTTGGTCAGCGAGCAATAGGCCTCGGCGCGCTGCGGATGGCAGGCGATCCACTCCGGGCGGTCCATGGTGGTGGCGCCGACCTTCGAGCCCGCCATCCGGGCGAAGACGAGCATCTCGGCAGGCGCCATGCCGGTGGTCTCGGGCGTCAGCGCCAGCCATTCGCCGGTCTGATCGTCGTTGAACTTCGCGACATAAAGCGTGCCGTCGGAGAGCAGGCCGTCTGTCGGCTGGCCCTCGGCCCATGTGCCGTTCGAGACGTACCTGTAGATGAACTCGCCGCGCTCGTCGTCGCCCATGTAGACGACGATCCGCCCGTCGGCCGCCTGAACCATCTCGGCATTCTCGTGCTTGAAGCGGCCGAGGGCGGTGTGCTTGACCGGTGTGCTCGACGGGTCGGCGGGGTCGATCTCGGTTATCCAGCCGTGGCGATGCGGCTCGTTCGGCTCGCTCGATATGTCGAAACGCGGGTCGAACTTCTCGTAGGCGTACTGGCTTTCGCCGCCGATGCCGTAGCGGCCGTAGCCCTCGCCCTGGGGCATCTCGCCGGTGGCGCCGAAGAGCCCGTTGAAGTTCTCCTCGCAGGTCAGATACGTGCCCCAGAGCGTCTTGCCCGCGCCGCAATTGTTCGTCGTGCCCTTGGGCGACATGCCCTCGGGGTCGGCCTTGGTCCTGACCAGATCGGCGCCCGCGGCGGCGCCGTCCATGGTCATCGGGGTCTCGTGGGTGATGCGGCGGTTGAACGGGCTGTCGACGACGACCTCGTAGCCGTTGCCGCCGTCGGCAACTTCCATCACCGTTACGCCCTGCATGTTCTTCAGCAGCGTGACCTCGTCCGCGGTCTGCGGCACACCTTCGGACGCGGCCGGCAGGTTGATCTTCGGGTTGACGTATTCGGAGTTGACCGCGATCACCTCCTTGCCGTCGATCACGAACAGTTCCATGCCGTCGGTATTCTCGCCGAACACCTTGTCCGACATCGCGACCGGCACGCCGCTCTCGGGCGACCAGGCACCCTCGGCCTCGGAGAAAAGGGCCTGTCCCCATCTGACCAGCGGCTTCCACCGATAGCCCTCGGGCAGGTGAATGTCGAAATCGGTGGCGATATCGATTGGCTGGAACGGGAAGGTAGCGGCCTGCGCCCGGGCCGAGCCGGCCGAGCCCATCGCGCCGAGGCCGAAGGCCATGGCTCCCGAACCGAAGGCGAGCACGCCGCCGAGCAACCCGCGGCGGGAGATGGCGGCTTCGACCACACGGTCGAAGTCGTTCTCCGCCGGACGCGGATCGCGCAGCTCGTCGAATTCGTCCCAGGAGAGGTCAACAGCGGATTTGGCGTCCATCGTCAGGTCCCTTGCTTTAAGATTGGCGCGGTGCCTGGAGCGGTCTCAGGCTGGGACCCTGTTACATTCCCTCTGCATCATTGCTGTGACAGCTTTCCGGCGGGCCGGTCGCAGCCTCGCAGCCTCCGGGGTGTAGATCCCGGATGTTCGCAGCAACGGAGCGGCATGACATTCAACCCATGCGGGATCATATCACGTCAAAATGCTGTCTTTACGATTACTTAACCTGTCAAATCCTTTGAAACAGGGTTGACGCGCATTTACCCTGATCCTGGGGAAATGGGGGATCAGGGTCATGGCCGTTCTCAGGGCCGCCCGGGCCACGGACATGCGCGCGGGCCTCGCCGAAGGCTTCGTACTGCGTGCCGACCGCTACGACATCACTGTGGCCGACGGCGGCACATTGGGCCATTACAGCGGCGTCTTCACCTTCAATTACGGCGCGCTGCCCAATGTCGGCGTCACCTTCTGGAGCCAGCCGTTCCTGAACGCGGCCTTCGAGCGCGGCATCGTTACTGGCGGCAGCCTGACGGGCTATTCGCAGACCGGCACCGGCGGCACCTTCTCCATCTCGAATTTCGAGATCGACGCGGGCTTCGCCTTCCGCAGCCTTGCCTTCGGCGACAGCCGCCTCCTGCAGAGCCTGATCCTCGCCGGAAACGACACGATCCTGGGATCGCGTGACAACGACGTGCTCCAGGGCTTCACCGGCAGCGACCAGATCTGGGGCAACGGCGGCAGCGACCGCATCTTCGGCCAGCAGGGTTTCGACCGGCTCTACGGGCTCGACGGCAACGACCGGATCTACGGTGGCGGCGACGGCGACACGATCTATGGCGGCGACGGCAACGACGTGCTCTGGGGCGGCCCGGGCAACGACTTCCTCTTCGGCGAATCCGGCAACGACCGGCTGATCGGCGGCCTCGGGCGCGACCGGCTGCAAGGCGGCTCGGGCAACGACCTCTTCCGCTTCGATTCCGTCGACGACAGCCCGCCCGGCTCCAGCCAGCGCGACGTGATCGTGGATTTCGGCGACGCCGATCGCATCGACCTGCGCCGCATCGACGCCAACGAGACCCAAGCCGGCGACCAGGCCTTCGTCTTTATCGGTTCGGCGCCCTTCTCCGGCACGCCCGGCGAATTGCGCTATGTCCCCGGCATGGTCTCGGGCGACACCACCGGCGACGGCAGCGCCGACTTCGCCATCAGGATCGACGGCGACCCGGCCCTCGACGCGGGCGACTTCCTGCTCTGAACCGCCGGCGCGGCGAGGGGAATGCCCGAAACCGCGGGCATGCCCGGCGCCCTCACGCCGGCTCCGCCGAGCCCTCGTCCCCCGGCGCGATCTGGTCGGCGCTGTCGCGCGCCGCCTGGATCTCGATGAACACCCGGCTCACCTCCGGATGCTCGTCCTTGATCCGGGCCTCGAGCCGGCTCACCTCCGCCTCGATCTCCCTCGCCATCAGCGTGTTGCGGGCATCGACGCTGATGTTGACCAGCACGTCCGCCGGGCCGAAATGCATCGTGCGCACCTCGTTGACCCCCTCGACGAACGGCGCCTGCCCGGCCAGCCCGATCACCGATTGCAGCAGGTCGTCGCTCGCCGCCTCGCCGATCAGGAGGCCCTTGGTCTCGATCGCCAACAGCAGCGCCGCCACCGCCAGGATCCCGCCGATTACCAGGCTCGCCGCCCCGTCCGCGCGGTAGATCCCGAAGCGGTCCGAGAGAAACACCCCGGTCAGCGCCGCCAGCAGCCCCAGCATGGCCGCCGAATCCTCGAAGAGCACCGTGAAGAGCGCCGGATCCTTCGACTGCCGCACCGCCCGCAGGATCGGCGTATTGCCCCGCTCCCGCTCGAAGGCGCGATAGGCCACGGTCCAGGCCGCCGCCTCGAAGACCATCGCGAGCCCGAGCACGATGTAATTGACATAGGCATCCGAGAGCGGCTGCGGGTCGGCGATCTTGTGGAGCCCCTCGTAAATCGAGATGCCCGAGCCGAGGGCGAAGAGCAGAATCGCCACGACGAAGGCCCAGAAATAGATCTCCTTGCCATAGCCGAAGGGATGAACGGCGTCCGCAGGGCGCCCGGCCCGGCGGATTCCATAGAGCAGCAGCAGCTGGTTGCCGGTATCGACCACCGAATGCACCGCCTCGGCGAACATCGCCGAGGACCCCGTGAAGGCCGCCGCTGCAAATTTCGTCACCGCGATCGCCGCATTGCCGATCAGCGCCGCAATGACAACCTTCGTCGTGCCTCCGGCCATGGCGATCCCCTCGTGTGGCACGAGTGAAGCAGTCAAGCGCGCAGGCTTCAAGCCGGAAGCGTTAACCAATTTCGGCGGGAATCCGCCGACCCGGATTCAACTTATGGACATGCTGCACTGCACACTGGCAGGTTGTCGCCGGTAATGAGTAGGGAGTCCGAGCCTTGAAAAGCCTTGCCAGAGCCCTTGCCGGTCTCGCGAGCGCCCTTGTCCTCGCCAATTGCGCCGTGACGCCGCCCCCCGAGGAAGCGTCGCGCGCCGCGACCAATCCGACCACTGCGGCCGCCGATATGCAAATCCAGTCGCGGGATCTCGCCTGCCTCGCCGAGGCGATCTATTTCGAGGCGCGCGGCACCGGGCCGAAGGGCGAGGCCGCGGTGGCGCATGTGGTGGTGAACCGAGCCCGCAGCGCCAAGTTCCCCAATTCCGTCTGCGGCGTGGTCGGCGACGGCTGCCAGTTCTCCTATCGCTGCGACGGACGTTCCGACACGCTCGCGGAGGCCGGTTCCCGGAGCCGGGCCTTCCGGATCGCGGAAGAGGTGCTGTCGGGCGAGCCGGACATCACCCAGGGGGCGCTCTTCTTCCATGCCGCGAGCGCCAGCCCGGGATGGTTCAGCACCCGTCCCCGCATCGGCAAGATCGGCGGCAACGTCTTCTACCGCTAAGCGCTTCGTACCGTCGGCCCTTCCGACTGACCCTGCGCTCCGAGTCCCAATATCGAGACGGGGAAAAGGCCGCGCCCTGCGCGGCCCGCAGAGCATTCCCCCGGACCGAACAGGCGAGGCGCCGGTGGCGCCTTGCCAGGTCTGGTCGCCCGAAGGCGCGAGCCGCAGGGCGAGGGCGGTGGAGCTTCACGGTCGGTTGAGGATCGGGATGCGTCGGCCCTGGACGGTGCGCAAGGCGCGCCGGCCCCCGGCAGGGCCGGCGCGGCCCGATCGCCACGGGTCGATCGGGCTGGGGGTCCTTGACCCGCGTGGGATGAGAGTCGACGCCGCCGCCCACTGGTATCAGAAGGCGCCGTCATAGGCCTCCGGCCCGATCCGGCAGGCAAGCAGCGTGAAGCTCCCGCGGTCGAGCGCCGCGGCGATCTCCGCATCCAGGGATTCGAGGTCGTCGATCCAGGCCCCGCACCCGCCCATCGCCCGCGCGACGGCGGGCAGGTCGCTGCTGCCGAAATCGACGCCGCTCCTCGGCCGGCCGGAAGCACGCTGCTTCATGTCGATCAGGGCCAGCTTGCCGTCGACGAGAACCACGACGATCACCGCGAGCCCCAGATCGCGAAGCGTCGCCAGCTCGCCCAGGCCCATCTCCAGCCCCGCGTCGCCGACCACGGCCAGCACCGGCGTATCCGGGCGGCCGAGCCGGAAGCCGGCGGCCAGCGGCACCGCGCAGGCCATGGTGCAGAAGCCGGTGGATTGCAGCAATTGCCGCGACCCATGGCAGCGCCAGACATGGCTGAAGAGAATGCGATGCGCGCCGCTGTCGGCTGTCGCCACCGCTCCCTCCGGCATCGCGGCCCTGAGCGCATGGAAGATCGCCGCGGGCCCGAAACCCTCCGCGGCGAAGGCCCCAGCCAGCCGCTCGCGCGCAAGCGCCGGCTCGCCGTCCGGCCAGCGCCGACCGCGCCGCGGCACGCCGGCGAGCCGGGCGAGCGACGGCGCGATCGCGCCGCGGAGATCGAGTGTCACGCCATGCATGCCATGGCGGCGCTCGACGCCCGCCAGTTCGATCACCGGCTTGTCCGGGCCCCAGGGATGCCGCCAGCCGGCCCGCATCTCGATCGGATCGTAGCCGACGAGTACCAGGCAATCCGAGGCCGCGATCAGCGGCATCAGGATCGCATCCGCCTTGGGCGAAAGCCCGGCGCATCCGAGCGCGAGCGGGTCCCGCTCGCTCAGGAGCCCCTTGGCCTTGTAGGTGGTGACGAGCGGCACGCCCTGCGCATGGCAGAAGGCGGCGAGCTCCGCGGCCGCCGCCTCGTTCAGCGCGTCGAGCCCGGCGATCGCGACCGGCCGCTCGGCCGCGGCGAGCATCTCCGAGGCGATGCGCAGGCCGTCCTCATGCGCCGGCGGCGCGAAGACGGCCGTGGGCGGCGGCACGGCGCGGCCGTCCTCGGCGGCGGATTCCGCCACATCGGTGGGAACGTCCACATGCACCGGCCCGGGCTGGCCCTCGCGGGCGATGGCGATCGCCTTGGCGATGGTGACCCCGACCGCATGCTTCTCCGCCCGCAGGCTCGCCTTGACGACCGGACGCAGCATGGCGCGGTGATCGACGACCTGATGCGTGTAGCTCTCGGCCATCGCCGCCTCGATGCAGCCCGAGAGGAAGATCAGCGGCACGCGGTCCTGGCTCGCGTTCGCCACCACGTTGACGGCATTCGCGACCCCCGGCCCGAGCGTCGCGACGAGCACCGGCAACGCGCCGGTGGCGTGCCAGAGGCCTTCGGCCATGAATCCGGCGGCGCTCTCGTGCCGCGCCAGCACGAAGTCTATCCCCGCCGCGCCGAGCCCCTCGATCAGGGCCAGGACCTCCCCGCCCGGAATCCCGAAGGCATGGGTGGCGCCCGCTTCCGCCAGGGCCCGCCCGATGATCCCGGCGCCCGTCGCCCGCGCCGCCCCCGCAGACGTCACGACCGGACGCAAGGGCACTCGTGCCCGACGATGTGCGGATCCGGCGTCCGTGCCGTCATGGCCTCGCCTCCACGGGCCTCACCCCTTCGCCGGCGCGAGGGAGGTCCGGGGCGTCCTTCGTCGCGGCAGCGCGCTTCCAGGGAACCGACTTGATCCATCCGACGAAATAGGCGGTCGCGATGACGCCCGCCATGCCGAGCAGGTTCGCCGCGAGCGTCTGCAAGGGACCGCGGCCGATCAGGTCCAGCAGCACCCCGAGCAGCTGCGCGAGCACGATGCCGGTGACGAAGACCGCCAGCGACTGCTGCCCGACCTTCCGGATCACCGCGACGACGCGACCGCTGCGCCCCTCGACACGAAGGCGAACCCCGTTCACGCCGACGGCGATCCAGGCGAGATAGGCGAGCGCGAGGAAATGGACATAGCGCAGGAGGCCGAACGGCGATTTCGCCGTCAGCGGTCGAAGCTCGCCCGCCGCTTCGTCGAGGAAGGGCACGGCGTGGCGCAGCCGGAAATAGGCGAAGGGAAGGCTCAGGATCAGGATCGCGACCGCGACGGCGATGCCCCGCCCCGACACCCGCGGCGCCGGCAGCCAGCCGGCCATGAAGCCGAAGCCGGTAAAGAACAGCAATTGCCAGCCGAACGGGTTGAAGAACCAGGTGCGCTCCGACCAGGGCTCGGCCGGCAGCGCGACCTGCCCCAGGTTCGCCGCGAGCCACAATGTCCCGGCGGCGACGGCGACGAGCCCCACATGCACGCGCGCGAGCGCCACCGCCAGGGGCAGCATCGCCAGGATGACGAGATACATCGGCAGGATGTCGAAGTAGTTCGGCACGTAGCTGAGCGTCAGGAGCGCGGGCAGGTTGGTGGCCGGATCGGTGAAGAACGGCCACAGGTTCAGCCGATCGACATAATCCTTGCCCGTGACCTCCGCCGCGGTGAGGACCGCCATCAGCGCAGCCGTCACCAGGAAGGCGCCGATATGCGCCCAATAGACCTGCCAGACCCTGAAGAGCGTCCGGACCGCGCCGAGGATCCAGCCGCGCGAGGCGAAGGTCCCGCCGAACGCGATCGCCGAGGCCATGCCCGAACAGAACACGAAGATCTCCGCCGCATCGGAAAAGCCGAAGCGCGCGGGGATCCAGAGTGTCCAGACATTGCCCGGGGTATGAGCCATGACGATGATGAACATCGCCAGCCCGCGAAAGAAATCGAGTCTCGGGTCGCGCGGCCGGGCGCGGGGAGGCGTCCCGGCCGGGCTCATGGCAGGGCGAGCCCGGAGGCGGCGCAGTTCCCGCCCTTGCGCATCAGAACGCCCCCGCGCGCGGGGCGGCGTCCCCGGAGAGCGCGGCGACCACGGCCCCGCGCTGCGCGCCGAAGGCGTCGCAGGCGCCGCGACGCCGGCTGCGATCCTCGATGATCCGCGTGGCATCGCCCAGCGCGCCGGCGCGGATCGCCGCCTCAATGGTGATCCGCTCGAAGACGTCGCGCTGCGCGTGGCTCCCGCCGAGATCCTGCATGTGCGGGCGCGCGGCCTTCAGCGAGGCGAAGGCCGCCGCATGCCGCCCCTCGCAGAAGGCCATAAGGCCCTTTGCGGCGTCGAGCCCCGGCCGCCGCATCACGCGATCGCTCTCGGCGCGGTTCTGCAGGGCATCGACATTCATGCGCCGGACCAGCTGCTGCATCGCCGCGCCTCGGCCGCCGCCACAGAGCGCCAGCATGTAATGGAGATCCGCGAAGGTGAGGCATCCGTCCCCGACGCGCGCCTCCGCCAGGCCTGCGAGTTCCTCCCAGCGGTCGCCGACCGCGATGCCCTCGAGCTCGAGCCGCAGCAGCAGCGAGGTGGCATTGGCGATGTCGCGATAGTCGTCGGTATGGTCACGCCGGATCTCGTCGTCATAGAGCGCGAGGACCCGGTCGATCTCGCCGCGGTCCAGATGCATCAGGGCGAGATGCCACCAGACATGAAACCGGAAGTTGTTGCAATGCGCCCATGCCGCCCGGTTGCCGTCCAGATAGGCGATCCCCTCCCGGGAGCGGGCGGTCATGTCGAAGATATGCGCCACGGCATGCAGCCCCCAGGCATCGTCGGGCGCGATCTCCAGCGCCTGCCGGCCGCGGCGCTCGGCCTCGCCGTACCGGCCCGCCTCCTCCAGCGCGAAGGCCTGGCAGCCGAAGAGATAGCCGCGGGCGGGATGGGCCTCGCCATAGGCGGGAAGAACGCGCTCGATCGAGGCGAGCATGCCCACGCGATCGCCGAGGATGAAGCGGACGGCCTGGCTGAACTTCATCGCCAGCGCATCCTGCGGCCAGCTGTCGAGGATCGCCTCCATGCGCGCGACGGTCACGCTCGGCCGCCCGTCGAGCCAGGCCGCGAGCGCGTCGATATAGATCGCTTCCCGCCGCCCCGCCCCGGACCGGGCCGCACCCCGGCGCGCCGCATCGAGCGCCTCCCGCGCCGTCGCATGGAGCTCGCGCCTTCCGAGCAGGAGGCAGAACAGCCCGCGGCAGGCCTGCGCGAGCGGCATCTCGGGATCGGCGGCCAGCAGAGCCTCCAGATGCTCGGGCGTCCTGGCGGAATGCGCGAGAAAGGCGCGCACGAGGGCATTCCAGTGCGGCTCCAACCCCGCCGCGCCACCCGAAACCTCGAGCCCGAATTCATCCTGGAACGTCACGCCGCCATCCTTTCATCTCTACGGCACACCTTCTCGGATAGCCCCGGCCGAGCTGCGGGCGGGACCGCCAGTTCGCCGGGCGGTCCATGACCCCTGGCGGTGTAGCGTGATCCGGGCGGACGGACGAACCGGAGACCCGCGCGGCGATCGGTGTAGTCCGGATTCGATCCTCATCTGCCTGAGCGCGGTGACCTTGCGCCGTGCGAGCGCCGGCGCTGCGTCACCCTGCCGCCCTTCCCTTCGCGAAGGATCGGCGCTGCGTTACATCCCCGCGGTCGCCGGATCGGGGGCGGGACCTGACAAAGCCGTGATGCCGCACCCCCATTCTCCATTGACACGCGGATGTGCTAATCCTATCAGCAAACATCACAAAACCTGTCAGACAGGTCTCTTTGCATTCTGGAGACAAGCACCCCGTGGGACGCTCCGGCGAGACGATCGAACCCGGCGACGGCGGCCTGGTGAGCGCGGCCGTGGGCGCGATTTCAGACCATATCCGTAGGCATGGCCTCGGACCCGGCGACCGCCTGCCCAGCGAGGCCGACCTGTCGCGGTCGCTGGCCGTCTCGCGATCGGTGGTCCGCGAGGCCCTGCGCGCGCTTTCCGCGCTCAGGCTCATCGACCTCCGGGCCGGGCGGCGCGCCCTCGTGGCCGAGCTCGACGACGGGGCGATGTCCTCGGTGATCGCCCACGGGCTTCACACCGACCAGATCACCATCCTGCAGGTCTACGACGTGCGCCGGACGATCGAGACGCGGACCGCGGCCCTGGCGGCGCTCCACCGCAGCGATGCGGAGGCGGAGGAAATCGGCGCCCATGTGGAGGCCATGCGCTCGCAGAGCGACCTGCCCGAGCGGGTGATGGAGGAAGACCTCGGCTTCCACCGCGCGATCGCCAGGGCGGCGAGAAACCCGGTCTTCGCGCTGATCGTGGGCTCCTTCGAATGCGTGACGCGCCAGACCTGGCCGATCAACTGGCGCAGCCGGACAAGGCCCGAGGAGCAGATCGCGATGATCGACATCCACCGCGACATCGCCCGAGCGATCGCCGCCGGCGATCCGGGGCGCGCATGCGAGGCCATGGCGCGGCATTTCGACGAGAGCGTCCGCGTGCTGGCCGCCGCGGGACAGGTATGAGGCACGGACTATGAAGATCACCAGGCTCGAAACCATCCGCATCGAGGAAAGGCCGAACCTTTTGTGGCTCCACGTCGAGACCGACGAGGGGCTGCGGGGCCTGGGAGAGACCTTCTTCATGGCCGAGACGGTGGAGACCTATCTCCACGAATACGTCGCGCCCCGGGTCATCGGCCGCGACCCGCTGCAGATCGACCTGCTCGCGGCCGATCTGGTGGGCTATCTCGGCTTCCGCTCCTCCGGCGCCGAGACGCGCGGCAATTCCGCCTTCGACATCGCGCTCTGGGATCTCTTCGGCAAGGCGACCGGCCAGCCGGTGGCGCAACTGCTCGGCGGCATCTCCCGGCCGAGCATCCGGACCTACAACACCTGCGCGGGCACGGAATACATCCGGAAATCGACCGGCCAGGCGACGCGGAACTACGGGCTTTCCGGCGGCAACACGGAATACGACGACCTCAACGGCTTCCTGCACCGCGCGGACGAACTCGCCCTTTCCCTGCTCGAAGAGGGCATCACCGCGATGAAGATCTGGCCCTTCGACGGGGCGGCGGAGAAGACGCGCGGGCAATACATCTCCGGGCGGGATCTGGCCGCCGCGATCGAGCCCTTCGAGAAGATCCGGGCGGCGGTCGGCGACCGGATGGACATCATGGTCGAATTCCACTCCATGTGGCAGCTCCTGCCCGCGATGCAGATCGCCCGGGCGCTGGCGCCCTTCGGGACCTTCTGGCACGAGGATCCGATCCGCATGGACAGCCTCGCCAGCCTGAAGCGCTACGCGACCGCATCGGTCGCCCCGATCTGCGCCTCCGAGACGCTGGGATCGCGCTGGGCGTTCCGCGACCTGCTGGAAACCGGGGTGGCCGGCGTGGCGATGCTCGACATCAGCTGGTGCGGCGGGCTCTCGGAAGCGCGCAAGATCGCGGCCATGGCCGAGGCCTGGCATCTGCCGGTCGCGCCCCACGACTGCACCGGCCCGGTGGTCCTGACCGCCTCGACGCATTTGGCGCTCAACGCCCCGAATGCGCTGGTCCAGGAAAGCGTGCGCGCCTTTTACCGCACCTGGTACCGGGACCTCCTGACCGCGCTTCCCGAAGTGCGGAACGGCATGATCACCATCCCCCCCGGCGCCGGGCTCGGCACCGAACTGAACCCGGAGATCGACCGCGCCTTCACGACCCGACGGCGGGTCAGCGACGCCTCCGACATCTGATACGAGCTCCGGTTTGGACGGGTCGGCCGACCGAGATCGAAAAATCTGTTCAATTACAATTCGTTGAATAGCGTTTCATCGTGAAACGCCACCCCGGCCGGCGTGGCGGCGGCGCAAGACCGATCGCCGCGCCGGGACAAATCCGATCTCGGCGGGCCGAGCCGGTCGGGCGGCGGTCCCATGAAGCGCCCGCCTGGAATTCGGACGAAGGAATCTCGAGAAGAAGCGCGCTGGGTCCTGACCTGCCCCTCGGGGGCCGGCATCAGACCGCGAGCACGAGACGCGCCGGGGAGGCGGGATAGACGTCGAAGGTCTGCGCGACCAGCCGCGCCAGCAACGGTCCGTCCGCAACAATCTCGAGCCCCCCGCCGCGCCGCCGCACCGCGCTGCCGAATCGGTCCGCGGCGAGCGCGATGCCGCGTTCGAGCAGGCGGGCGAAATCGCCGAACTGCGCCCGGAGCGCATCCAGATCCAGCCGGAAATCGCACATCAGCATCTCGATCGCCCGGGCGCGCACCCTGTCCTCGAGCCCGAGCGCGATCCCGCGCCGGCTCGCGCTCCGGCCCTCCGCGAGCCGCGACCGATAGACGCCCGTCTGAAGCGTGTTCTGCACGAAGCCCTGCGGAAAGCGCGAGATCGACGAGACGCCGAGGCCGATCAGCGCGTCCCCCGAGCCCGCCGAATAGCCGCAGAAGCCCCGCCGAAGCCCACCGCTCGCGGCGGCGCGGGCGAGCGGATCCCCCGGACGCGCGAAATGGTCGATCCCGACCGGCAGATATCCCCCGGCGAGGATCGCGCCGAAGGCGGCCTCGTGCAGCGCCAGCCGCGCCGCGAGGCCGGGCAGGTGGCGATCCTCGATCATGCGCTGGCGCTTGGCCATCCAGGGAACATGCGCATAGCCGAAGGCGGCGATTCGGTCGGGCGCCAGCGCCAGAACGCACGCCAGGGTCTCCGACAGGCTCCGGATGCTCTGATGCGGGAGCCCATAGACGAGCTCGACCCCGACCGAACCGACGCCACGGCTCCGCAGCATCGCCACCGCCGCCTCGGTTTGCGCCACCGACTGGCGCCGGCCGACGGCCTGTTGCACCTCCGGCGCGAAATCGAGCACTCCCAGGAGCGCGCCGGTCATGCCGGCCTTCGCCAGGGCATCGGCCCCGGCGGGCTGCAGATGCCGCGGATCGACCTCCACCCGGAACGCCGTCCCGGGCTCGACCGGCAGGGCGCTGCGCAACCGGGCCGCGAGTGCCTCGATCTGCGCCGGCTGCAGGATCGTCGGCGATCCGCCGCCCCAATGGATCGAAGCCACCGTCACGCCGGCAGGCATCCGCGCCCCGACCAGCTCGATTTCCCGGTGGAGCGCATCGAGGTAGCCGCCGACCGCGCGGGCGGAGGGAGCGCCCTGGGTGCGGCAGGCGCAGAACCAGCAGAGCTCCGGGCAGAAGGGGATATGGACATAGAGATCCACGCGCGACCCCGGCGTCAGACCCTCGGTCCAGAGATCGAATTGCGCGGCGCCGATGCCCTCGTGGAACTGCGCCGCCGTCGGATAACTCAGATATCTCGGTACCTTCCGGTCGAGCATTCCGGACTCGATGAGAAGATCGCGCCTGGCCATGCCTCGAACGGTGCTCTCCGCCTCTGGCGGTCTTCCTTGATCGAGATCAAACGCATATATAAATCGGAAGATCTGACGGGAGAGGACGGGGAACGATGGCGGCCGGCGCAACCCACAGGCCTGTCCAGACGCGATGCGCGGATTGCCCGATTCGGTATCGGGCGGTCTGCTCGCATTGCGAGGCGAAGGATTTCGAGGAGCTCGAGCGCATCAAGACCTACCGCACCTATGCGCCCGGCGAGACCATCGCCTGGGCGGGCGAGCATATGCCGCTCGTCGGATCGGTGGTCGACGGCGTGGCGATGCTCTCCAGCACCCTGCCTGACGGCCGCCGGCAGATGGTCGGCCTGCTGCTGCCGTCGGATTTCGTCGGTCGTCCGGGCCGGGCGGGCCTGTCCTTCGACGTGGTGGCCGCGACCGAGATCACCTTGTGCATGTTCAACAAGAGCGAATTCGAGCGCATGGTCGGCCGGAGCCCGCATATCGAACACCGGCTGCTGGAGATGACCCTCGACGAGCTCGATGCCGCACGGGAATGGATGCTGCTTCTCGGGCGCAAGACCGCGCGCGAGAAGATCGCCAGCCTCTTCGTCATCATGGCCCGGCGCGACGCGGAGCTTCACCGCCATGTCCCGCGGGACGGGCTGAGCTTCCCCCTCCACATCACCCGCGAGGCGATGGCCGACTACCTCGGCCTGACCATCGAGACCGTCAGCCGGCAGATCTCCGCGCTGCGCCGCCAGGGCCTGATCGAGCTGGGCGACAACCGCATGGTCCATGTGCCCGACTTCGCCAAGCTCATCGACCAGTCGGGCGACGACGCCGACGGCGGCGTGCTGGTCTGACGCGCTCGGCGGCAGCGCCGACAAACACCATCGCCGATCATCTCTTTCGCTTGCGCCGATCGGGCCGAGGCGGGCAAGGTGTGTCCGGTGGTGTGGCTTGCCGGCGCCTTGACCTGAATCAATGCGGGTCTGGACAATGCGTTGCATGCGTGCGCCATTCTAGGGGCATCGCTGCCGGATGCGGGTCCGGCGCCGACACGGGACAGGGAACGACATGATTGACGCGGCGAAGATTGCGGCCCTGGGGATCCTGACTCTGCTGTTCGCGATGGCGGCGAACTGGGGGACCGACCTCGTCTACCAGGTCCACGCGCTCCTGCTCGCGCTGCTCTCGGCCGGCCTCTTCATCTGGTCGATCCGCCGGGCCGGCGGACGGGACCGGTACGCCATCGACGGCCCGCGCCCCGAGACCGGCTACAACGACGACGTGGTCCGCGCGGGCGTGATCGCGACGACCCTCTGGGGCGTCGTCGGCTTCCTCGCCGGGACCTACATCGCCTTCCAGCTGGCCTTCCCCCTGCTCAACTGGGACCTGCCCTGGACCAGCTTCGGCCGGCTGCGCCCGCTGCATACCTCGGCGGTGATCTTCGCCTTCGGCGGCAATGCCCTGATCGCCACCTCGTTCTACATCGTGCAGCGCACCTGCGCCGCGCCGCTCTGGGGCGGCAGGAACCTCGCCTGGTTCGTCTTCTGGGGCTATCAGCTCTTCATCGTCCTGGCCGCGACCGGCTACGTCCTGGGCAGCACCCAGTCCAAGGAATACGCCGAGCCGGAATGGTACGTCGATCTGTGGCTGACGATCGTCTGGGTCGCCTATCTCGCGATCTACCTCGGCACGATCGTCAAGCGCCGCGAGCCGCATATCTACGTCGCCAACTGGTTCTTCCTCGCCTTCATCGTGACCATCGCGATGCTGCATGTGGTCAACAACATCGCGATCCCGGTCTCGATCTGGTCGTCGCAATCGGTCATCCTCTTCCCTGGCGTCCAGGGTGCCATGGTGCAATGGTGGTACGGCCACAACGCCGTCGGCTTCTTCCTGACCGCGGGATTCCTCGGGATGATGTACTACTTCATCCCCAAGCAGGCCGACCGGCCGGTCTATTCCTACAAGCTCTCGATCATCCATTTCTGGGCGCTGATCTTCCTCTACATCTGGGCCGGCCCGCATCACCTGCACTACACCGCCCTGCCCGACTGGGCGCAGGTGCTGGGCATGGTGATGTCGATAATCCTCTGGATGCCGTCCTGGGGTGGGATGATCAACGGCCTGATGACCCTGCAGGGCGCCTGGGACAAGCTCCGGACCGACCCGGTGCTCCGCATGCTGGTGGTCTCGGTCGGCTTCTACGGCATGGCGACCTTCGAGGGCCCGATGATGTCGATCCGCTCGGTCAACTCGCTCAGCCACTACACGGACTGGACCATCGGCCACGTGCATTCCGGCGCGCTCGGCTGGAACGGCATGATCACCTTCGGCGCGCTCTACTACCTCGTGCCGCGCCTCTGGAACCGCGAGCGGCTCTATTCGATCAGCCTCGTCTCCTGGCACTTCTGGCTCGCGACGATCGGCATCGTGCTCTACGCCGCCTCGATGTGGGTCACCGGCATCATGGAAGGGCTGATGTGGCGCGAGGTCGACGCGCAGGGCTTCCTGGTGAACTCGTTCGCCGACACCGTCGCGGCCAAGTTCCCGATGTACGTCGTGCGCGCGCTGGGCGGGGCGCTGTTCCTGACCGGCGCATTGATCATGGCCTACAATCTCTGGAAGACCGCCGTCGGCGCAGGCGAAACCGCCTCCGCCCGCCCGGTTCCGGCCGAATAGGGGGGCGGCGGCATGGCCGACAACGACAAGAACCACGGCGCCGAGCAGGATCCGGACGTCTCCGCGGCCTCGGATGCCTCCGAGGAGGCCGCCCACGAGACCCCGCAACGCGGCTGGGTATTGCGCAATCACGCCCTGATCGAGCGGAACGCCTTTCTCCTGCTCGTCTTCAGCCTAATCGTGGTGTCCATTGGCGGGATCGTGCAGATCGTGCCACTCTTCTACCTCGACAACACCATCGAGGAGGTGGACGGCATGCGGCCCTATTCACCGCTCGAGCTTGCGGGGCGCAACATCTACGTCCGCGAAGGCTGCTACGTCTGCCACAGCCAGATGATCCGCGTGATGCGCGACGAGGTCCAGCGCTACGGACACTATTCGCTGGCCGCGGAATCGATGTACGACCACCCCTTCCAGTGGGGCTCGAAGCGAACCGGACCGGATCTCGCGCGGATCGGCGGGCGCTATTCCGACGACTGGCATCGGGCGCATTTCGAGAACCCCCGGGATCTCGTCCCCGAATCGATCATGCCGGCCTATCCCTGGCTCGCTCGCACGCCGATCGGCTCGGAGAACATCGAGGCGGTCATGCGTGCCAACCGGGCCTCCGGGGTTCCCTATACGGACGAGATGCTGGCCGAGGCACGCGCCGATTTCCGCACCCAGGCCGATCCTGATACCGGCGACGTCGACGCGCTTCTCACCCGCTATCCCAAGGCGCAGGCGCGCAATTTCGACGGGACTCCCGGCGAGAGCGAGCTCGACGCGGTGATCGCCTATCTGCAGATGCTCGGCACGCTCGTCGACTTCTCGACCTTCGAGCCGGACGCCAGCCGGTGAGGGCTGCGGGATGGAGACCTATTCCACCCTCCGCGCCTTCGCCGACAGCTGGGCCCTGGCCCTCATCTTCCTGTTCTTCGTGGGCGTGGTCCTCTGGGTGTTCCGCCCCGGCTCCAGCAAGACCTACAAGGACACCGCGAACATGATCTTCCGCAACGAAGACAAGCCCAAGGACAAAGACGATGGCCGGTAAGCGCGATGTCGACGAGGCGACGAACACCCAGACCACCGGTCACGAATGGGACGGCATCAAGGAACTCGACACCCCGATGCCGCGCTGGTGGCTCTGGTCCCTCTACGCCACCATCGTCTGGGGGGTCATCTATCTCTTCCTGATGCCGGCCTGGCCGCTGATCAACGGCGCCACGCCGGGCCTGCTCGGCTATTCCAGCAGGGGCGCCGTCGAGCGGGACATCGCCGAGGCCGAGGCTGTCAACGCACCGCTCGACGCGCAGCTGATGAGCGTCGACATCGCCAGCATCGCCGAGGACCCGGACATGCTGCGCTATGCCATCGCCGGCGGCGGCGCGGTCTTCCGCAACAATTGCTCGCAATGCCACGGGGCCGGCGGCCAGGGCGCGCTCGGCGGCTACCCGAACCTGGTCGACGACGACTGGCTCTGGGGCGGGACCACCGAGGAGATCTATCAGACGGTCACCCATGGCATCCGCTACGAGGCCGACCCCGACACGCGCTTCAGCCAGATGCCGGCCTTCGGCGACATCCTCGAAGCCGACGAAATCGCGGGGCTCGCGGAATACGTGCTCTCGCTCTCGGGCGCCGACCATGACGCCGATCTCGCGGCCGCCCATCAGCAGACCTTCATCGACAACTGCTCGGCCTGCCATGGCGAGGACGGCACGGGCATGCGCGACCAGGGCGCACCGAACCTGACCGACGGGATCTGGCTCTACGGCGGCGATCGGGACACCATCGTGGCGACGATCACCAATGCCCGCTACGGCATCATGCCCGCCTTCCAGAACCGCCTGACCGATGCGGAGATCCGCAAGGTGGCCGTCTACGTCCACGGCCTGGGCGGCGGCGAATAGCCGGCCGGCGATGCTTGGCGGGGCCCGGCCCCGCCTGCCGGGCGACTTCACCGCGATTCGGCGCGGGACGGGTGGCCTCCGGCCAGACCGCGAAGCCGCCCGAACAGGCGAACCAGCGTGCCGGGTGCGGCATCCAGCGGCTGCCCGTCATCGGTGCGAGTGGCGATCATGAAAGTTCTTGCGTATATGCTCAACATCGCGTCGTCCTCCATCCGGCATTTGATCCGCCTGCATGCTTGACGAATTCGCGCCGGAATGGGAGTCAGGAAGGGTTTCATCCCGTAAGGTGAGCTTACCCATGGACTGGCGCACCCTGCCCCCGCTCGCCGCGTTGCGCGCCTTCGCGGCGCTGGCGCAGGAAGGCAGCTTCGCGCGGGCCGGCAGCGCACTGAACGTGAGCCATGCCGCGGTCAGCCAGCAGGTGCGCGCGCTCGAGGAACGGCTCGGAACGGCGCTCGTCGAACGCGCAGGCCGCGGCACGATGCTGACGCCTGCGGGACTGCAGCTCGCCGCCACCCTCGAGACCGCCTTTGCCGCGATGCGCCGCGCCGTGGACGAGATCACCGGCGCCGATGCTGCCCGGCCGCTGCAGGTCTCCATGACGCCGTCCTTCGCCGTGAGCTGGCTCATGCCGCGGATCGCCGAATTCCGCCACCGCCATCCCGAGATCGTGCTGATGCTCAACCCGACGCCGGATCTGGTGGAACTCGCGCCGGGCGGCATCGACGTCGCGATCCGCTTCGGCGACGGCAACTGGGCGGGGCTGCAATCCGAACCGCTGCTCGCGACCGATTTCGTCATCGTCGCCGCCCGCGCGCTGATCGGGTCGCGGAAGGTCAGCGATCCGCGCGACATCCTCGACCTTCCCTGGCTGCAGGAACTCGGCACCAGCGAGATATCGACCTGGCTGCGCCAGCGCGGCGTCCTGGCGCCCAAGACGGGCAACCTCACGCACCTGCCCGGCCACATGCTGCTCGAGGCCCTGCGCAGCGGCGAAGGTGTCACCGCGACCTCGCTGGCCTTTGTCGAGCGCGACGTCGCCGAGGGCCGGCTGGTGGTGCTCTTCGAGGATCTGCGCCCCGATGCCGGCTATCACATCGTGACCCGCCCGGGCGTGATGCGCCCTCCGCTCAAGGCCTTCGTCGCCTGGCTGCGGCGCCAGGCCCCGGCCCGGAACACGCCGGCGTGATCGTGCCATTGATCGCGATGACCTTCCTCCGATACAAAAGTTCTGGCGTCCCCGACGGGAGCCGCTGCCCTCGAAAGGCGTGATCGTGACCAGCACTTCCGAGACCCCGCCGCCCCTCTTTGCCGCCCGCGAACCGATCTTTCCGCGCCGCGTCTCGGGGAAGTTCCGCACGCTCAAATGGTGGATCCTCGGCGTCACGCTGGCGATCTACTACATCACGCCCTGGATCCGCTGGGACCGCGGCCCCTCGCTGCCCGATCAGGCGGTGCTGGTCGATCTGGCGAATCGGCGCTTCTACTTCTTCTTCATCGAGATCTGGCCGCAGGAATTCTACTTCGTCGCCGGCCTGCTCATCATGGCGGGGCTCGGGCTCTTCCTCTTCACCTCGGCGCTCGGGCGGGTCTGGTGCGGCTATACCTGCCCGCAGACCGTCTGGACTGACCTCTTCATCCTGGTCGAGCGCTGGATCGAGGGCGACCGCAACGCGCGCGTGCGCCTCTGGAACGCGCCCTGGGACGCGAAGAAGATCCGGCTGCGCGCGATCAAATGGAGCGTCTGGCTCCTGATCGCGGTGGCGACCGGCGGCGCCTGGGTCTTCTATTTCGCCGATGCGCCCACCCTGCTCGGCGAGATCCTGACCGGCAGGGCGCCGGCCGTCGCCTATCTCTCGGTGGCGACCCTGACCGCGACGACCTTCACCTTCGGCGGCTTCATGCGCGAGCAGGTCTGCATCTACATGTGCCCCTGGCCGCGCATCCAGGGCGCGATGATGGACGAGCAGACGCTCACCGTCGCCTATCGCGACTGGCGGGGCGAGCCGCGCGGCAAGCACCGCAAGGCCGCGGGCGCCGAGCAGCTCGGCGATTGCATCGACTGCAATGCCTGCGTGAACGTCTGCCCCATGGGCATCGACATCCGCGACGGCCAGCAGCTCGCCTGCATCACCTGCGCGCTCTGCATCGATGCCTGCGACGACGTCATGGAGAAGGTGAACAAGCCCCGCGGGCTCATCGACTACATCACGCTCGCCGACGGCGAGCGCGAGCGCGCCGGCGGCCAGGATGCGCCGGTCTGGAAGCGGATCCTGCGCCCGCGGGTCATCCTCTATTTCGTGCTCTGGTCGGCCATCGGTCTGGGGCTGCTGGCCGCGCTCTTCCTGCGCACGGATGTCGCCTTCTCCATCGAGCCCGTGCGCAATCCTGTCAACGTGGTGCTCTCCGACGGCTCGGTGCGCAACGCCTACGAGCTCCGCCTGCGCAACATGACCGGCTTCGACCGGGCCTTCCGCCTCTCGGTCGAATCGCCCGATCCGGTGGCGCTGACGCTCGAAGGCGTCGACGGGCTCGACGTCAGCGTTCCCGCCGACGCCACCTACCGCCAGCGCGTCTACCTGACCGCACCCACCGGAAGCGCAGCGGGCGCCGGCGCTCTGACGGACCTCGACCTCGTGCTCGAGGACACCAACACGGGCCAGGTCGTCCGCGAGGGCACCGTTTTCCACGGGACCGGGGAATGAGCATGGCGACCGGGCGGCCACTGACCGGGCGCACGGTGCTGCTCTTCTCGCTCGGCGCCTTCGGCGTGGTGATCGCGGCCAATGCGGTGCTCGCCGTCTTCGCTGTCGAGACCTTCTCCGGGCTTGTTGTGCCGAACAGCTATGTCGCCAGCCAGGATTTCGACCGCCGCCGGGCGGCGCAGCTGGCGCTCGCATGGGACGTGGCCCTGGAATATTCCGACGGCGTGCTCGCGCTGACGATGAAGGATGCCGGCGGCGGGACGGTGCGCCCCGCGGCGCTTTCGGTCAGCGTCGGGCGGCCGACCGAGGCGCGCGACGACCGGGTGCTCGAGATGCAATCCACCCTCGACGGCGCGGCTGCGCCGATCGTGCTGGCCCCCGGCAACTGGCGCGTCGAGATCGCCGCCACCGCCGAGGACGGCACGCTCTTCCAGCAGAGCCGGGCGGTCTTCGTGCCTTCGCCATGACCGACGCGGCGCTCCCCACCCCACAGGGATGCGCCGCCTGCGCCGCCGTGCCCGAGCCGCGGGGACTGCCCGCGAGGACTGCGGCCGAGGTTTCGCTGCGCCGCTTCGAGATCTCGCTGCCGGAGATCCATTGCGCCGCCTGCATCACCGGTGTCGAGCATGTGCTGGCCGGCGAGCCGGGCGTGGCCGGGGCACGCGTCAACCTCACGCTGAAACGGGTCGCCGTCACCGCGGAGGACCGGCCGGGCACCGAGGCCCGGCTGATCGACGCGCTCGAATCCCGCGGCTATGCGGCGCGTCCCCTCGACAGCGCGGCGCTCGAGGCCACCCGGATCGATGCGACGGGGCGCGACCTGCTGGCGCGGATCGGCGTCGCCGGTTTCGCGACGATGAACGTGATGCTCCTGTCGATCGCGGTCTGGTCGGGGGCGGAGGGCAGCACCCGCGACCTGATGCACTGGGTCTCGGCCGCCATCGCGCTCCCGGCGATCGCCTTCGCCGCGCAGCCCTTCTTCCGCAACGCCATCGCCGCGCTCTCCGCCCGCCGCCTCGACATGGACGTGCCGATCTCGACCGCGATCCTGCTCGCCCTCGGCGTCTCGGTCTGGGAGACGATGCATTCCGGCGCCCATGCCTTCTTCGACGCGGCGCTGATGCTCACGTTCTTCCTGCTCGTGGGGCGCTACCTCGCGCATCTGACCCGCGCCTCGGCGCGCTCCGCCGCGGCCGAGCTGGCTGCGCTCGAAGTGCGGCTCGCCCAGCGGATCGGCGCGGACGGGAGCCTCGAAGCGGTGCCGCTCGACGCGCTCAGACCCGGCGACCTCGTCGCGGTCGCTCCCGGCGGCCGGGTGCCCGTGGACGGCACGATCGTGGAAGGCAGCTCCGAGATCGACCCCTCCATGCTCACCGGCGAGACCATGCCCGCCGCCGTCGGCCCCGGCGCGGCGGTGAGCGCGGGGATGATGAACCTCTCGGGGCCGATCAGGGTGCGCGCCGAGGCGCTGGGCGACGACACGCTGCTCAAGCAGATCGCACGGCTCGTGGAAACCGCCGAGCGCAGCCGCAGCCGCTACGCCTCCCTCGCCGACCGGGCCTCGCAGTTCTACAGCCATACCGTCAACCTGCTCGCCGTAGCGGCCCTGCTCGGCTGGGGCCTCGCGACGCAGGACTGGCGCCTCGCGATCAACATCGCGGCCGCCGTGCTGATCATCACCTGCCCCTGCGCCCTGGGCCTCGCCGTGCCGGCGGTGCTGACGGCCGCCTCCGGGCGGCTCTTCCGGCAAGGCATCCTGCTCAAGGACGGCGACGCCTTCGAGCGCCTCGCCCGCGTGAATGCGGTGATCTTCGACAAGACCGGGACCCTGACCACCGGCCGGCCGGTGCTGACCAATGCCGCCGAGCTGCCCGACGGTGCCCTCGCCGCCGCGGCGGCGCTGGCCGCGGGCAGCACGCATCCGCTCGCCCAGGCGATTTCCCGGGCCGCCGCCGAGGCGGGGCTGCGCATCGCACCGGTGGCGGATCTGCGCGAGCATCCGGGCCTCGGCTCCGAAGGCCGGCGCGGCGAGACCCGGCTGCGCCTCGGCCGCGCCGAATGGGTGGGGGCCGCGACGCCCGTCGACCGGACCGCCGCCTGGCTGCGCATCGGCGACGCCGCCCCGGTCTGCCTGACGTTCGAGGACGAGCTGCGCCCCGAAGCGGCCGAAACGATCCGCCGCCTGCGCGCGCGCGGCCTCTCCGTGAGCCTCCTCTCCGGCGATGCCGAGGGGCCGGTGCGGGCGATGGCCGGGGCCGTCGGGATCGACCAATGGGTCGCCCGGGCGACGCCGGCCGAGAAGGTCGCGCATCTCCAGTCCATGCAGGCGGCCGGCCTGCGGGTGCTGATGGTGGGCGACGGGCTGAACGACGCTGCGGCGCTCGCGGCGGCGAATGTCTCGATCTCGCCTTCGAGTGCCGTCGACGCGAGCCGCAGCGCCGCCGACCTGATCGTGCTCGGCGACCGGATCGACCGGGTCGTCGACGCGCTCGCCCTCGCGGTGGTCGCCCGCCGTCGGATCCTCGAGAATTTCGTGCTCGCCTTCCTCTACAACGTCGTCACCGTGCCGATCGCCTTCGCCGGCTTCGTGACCCCGCTCATCGCCGCGATCTCCATGTCGGCGAGCTCGATCGTCGTGGCGCTCAACGCCATGCGGCTGGGACGGACGCCGTGAACATCCTCGCCGTCCTGATCCCGGTGTCGCTGCTTCTCGGGGCGGCGGGGCTGCTCGCCTTCTTCTGGTCGCTGCGCCACAACCAGTTCGAGGATCTCAAGGGCCACGCGACCCGCATCCTCTCGGACCGCTACGACGACGAGCCGGCCGAGGATGCCCCGCCCCGCAAGGACGACGCCCCGCTCAGGTGACCGCCGCCCGCGCGCGATAGCGCGGGCAGTCCCAGGCCCGGCTGGCGAGGACCTGCTGCAGCGTGCGCGCCGCGCGCACCACGTCCGCATGCCGCAGATAGAGCGGCGCGAAGCCGAAGCGCAGGATGTCCGGCATGCGGAAGTCGCCGACCACGCCCCGCGCGATCAGCGCCTGCATCACCGCATAGCCCTCCGGATGGGTCAGCGCCACCTGACTGCCACGCGCCTCCGCCTCCCGCGGGCTGAAGACGCCGACGCCCAGGGGCGCGCAGCCCGCCTCCGCCAGTGCCAGGAACCGCTCGGTCAGCGCCACGCTCTTGGCCCGCACCGGGGCGAGCCCCGCCTCCGCCGTCAGCGCCAGCCCAGCCTCCAGGGCACGCATCGACAGGATCGGCTGGGTGCCGCAGAGAAACCGCCGGATGCCGGATGCCGGCGCATAGCCCCGGGCGAAGTCGAAGGGCGCCGCATGCCCCCACCAGCCCGAGAGCGGCTGGCGGATGTCGCCGTGGTGACGCGCTGCGGCATAGACGAAGGCGGGCGAGCCCGGCCCGCCGTTGAGATACTTGTAGGTGCAGCCCACGGCGAGATCGGCGCCGGCATCGCCCAGCCCCACCTCCATGATTCCCGCGGAATGGCAGAGATCCCAGAGCGCCACCGCGCCGGCGGCATGGATGCGCGCGGTGACCTCCCGGACGTCCCGCCGCAGCCCGGTGCGGTAATCCACCTGGTTGACCAGCACCACCGCCACGTCCTCGTCGACGAGATCGAGCAGCTCCGGCCCGTCGACTCCCTCGAGGCGCAGCCGCAGGTCGGGCCGCGTGGCGAGAACGCCCTCGGCCACGTAGAGATCGGTCGGAAAGCTGCCGCCCTCCGCCACGATCACCCGCCGGTCGGGCCGCAGGCTCAGCCCCGCATGCAGCGCCTTGTACAGATTGAGCGAGGTGGTGTCGGTCACCACGACCTCGCCGGCCTCGGCCCCGATCAGCGGCGCGAGCATGTCGCCGAGGCGTGTCGGGAGCTCGAACCATCCCGCGCTGTTCCAGCTCCCGATCAGCCCGTCCGCCCATTCGCGCCGCGCCGCCCCGTCGAGCGCCTCCAGCGCCGCCAGCGGCGCCGGGCCGAGCGAATTGCCGTCGAGGTAGATCGTGCCGGGCGGCAGGTGGAACCTTTCGCGGAAACCGGCCAGCGGGTCGGCGGCATCGGCCGCCTCCGCATCGGCGAGCGCGGCGGCCCAGAAGGCATCATCGGTCATCGCAGGATCCTCCCAGGCCAATGGCCGGAGATTTGCACCTCGCGGCGACCTCGGCAAGCCGTGGCCTCGCGGCGTGCAATTCGCTTGACGCTCAGGTTGGCGCTGCCTAAAACGCGCCGGTGATGCGGTGGAAAGGCGCCTGTGGCGTTCCCATATCCCACCGGTATCGCGCAGCGCGGTTGTAGCTCAGTCGGTTAGAGTGCCGGCCTGTCACGCCGGAGGTCGCGGGTTCGAGCCCCGTCAACCGCGCCATTATTTCAACGGCTTAGCCGGATTCTCTCTGGCCGGTTTCAACTCTCCCGGGCGGAGAGTTTCAACTTTTGGTCCCGACTTGTTCTCCCGGATGCGCCGCCAGCCTCGCTTCCGGGCCTCGTCCGCCAACTCGACGGCAGCCTGGTTGACCGGCAGATAGGTCTTCTGGAGGTGCGCCGACGATGCGACCGTGTTGGCCATCTTCTGCGAGATGACGCTGAGATCAGCGCCGCCCGACTGAGCCTCCACGGCACCGGTCCGGCGCATGTCCTGCAACTGCCGCGTGTCCCCTGGGAACACGAGCTTGCGGATGTCCCGGAAGTTTTTCGCGAGGCTGTTCTTGGTATAGGCGGCACCCGTGCGCGTCATGAAGATCGGCGCGCTCGGCAGAAGGTTGTTCGGGAGGGTCGCCACGTAGGCCCGAATGAGGGCCTGGGTGCGGAGAGACAGCGTTGCCAGCGCGTCTCTCCCGGTCTTGGCCCGGTCGATCTCGAACCAGAGCTTCATGCCATCGTCCCGGCTATCCCGAAGACACAGGGAGCGGGAGTCGACCGGCGCGAACTGCGCGTCATACGCAATCGCAATGATGCAAGCCAGGCCGTGGTACTTCCGTCGCCAGGCCGCCTTCACGAGTCGGACGACCTCGCCCTCCTCCCAGGTAGCCGACCGGCCCCTTGGGGTCTCCCGCCGTATGCCGAAGCTCGGGTCCTGTTCGGCGGAGCAGTAGTGCATCGCGGCGGCGACGTTCCAGAGGGCGCGCCAGATTTTCATCGCGCGGTGCGCCTCCGACACCGACTTCATGACCTTCAGCGCATGGTACCAGGCGTCGATATGCTCGAGCGTCACCGTGCGGGGCGCGAGGTCGCCGAAGATCGGCGCGATGTGGCTCCAGCCGCGCTCCCAGTCCTCACGGGTCCGGTGCGCCCAATCCGTCTTCCAGATCTCCGTGGTGCGAAAACGATCGAAGGCCTCGCCGAGCGAGCCTCGAGGCCAGACGTGCTTCGGCGCCGGCTCGCGGCCCGTTCTCGCCACCTGGCAGCGGGCGTTCCATTCCTGCGCGATCTTCCAGGCGTCAGGCCCGTCGGGTCCGCAGGGTACGGACGACGGGAAGCCCATCGCCTGCATGCGCTTGGTCGAGAGCCAGAAGCCCCGGCCCCCCTTTCGAACGCTGTAGTAGGGGACCTTAATCTTACCCATTGCGCATCGCCGCGGGACGCTCGGCGACGACCGCGCCCGCGTCCTTGGCAATCCCGGCGACGATGGCACCGCTCGGCCCGGAGCGGCGGTCCTGCCACGCCTCGACGGCCTTCAGGTCGAAGTTCCCGGTGGTCGCATCCGGCCCCGGAAAACCGCGGGCGAGCAGGTCGGCCAGGCAGTTGGCGAAATGCGCCTCGGAAATGCCGAGCAGCCGCGACACGGCGGAGGCAGGCACATCGGGCGGAACGATCTTGAAGCGCATGGTCATGGCCGGTGGAACCCGTCTGTTCTCAGTCGGGAAGGACATCAGTCCGCCTTGAGCGGTGCATGGCGCGATCACGGGGATGGTTCGCCCGGACGGCGATTGCCTCTCACGCGCCGGAATTCGCGCCAGCGCACGCCGGCGGCTTCCGGGACGCGTCGTCGCGGATCGCGCACGGGCGTCATCATTCGATGAGTTCGCCCACGTCGCGCTGCGCGGCGACCAAGTCCTCGATGCGTTCCAGCAGCTCGATGAGCGTCCGGATCTCGTGCCGGATAAGCACGATCGCGTGGGCGGTCTCGGACAGAACCTCCCATTCATGCCAGGTCCAGTCGACTCCCCCGTCGCTCCAGCCGACCTCGATCCAGACGCCCTCGACGGAGATGCCATCCTCGATTGCGCGATCGCAGGCATCGGCGATCACGGGCAACATGTCGCGAGCGAAGCCGGTATGGAGCCGGCCGCGGGCGGCCGCGTCGGCAACCCGCCGCATGCCGCTCGGCGCCCGGTGCCCGAGAAGCGCCGGCAAGTCGCCTGCGAGGACGGGTACGAGCCGGCGGCCGAGCATCCGCACGTAGGAAAGGACGGACAGATAGTCGTCCATATCGACCGTGATCTGCATGATTTGGTTCCTTTTCGCCGGATTGGCGTCAAGGCCCTGCGCCGCAGGCGCAGGAGAGCCGGATCAGGCGGCGTCGATCCTGCCGCGGAGGTGAGAGAGGTTCGCGATGAGCTGATCGACTTCCGCATCCTGTCGAGCGGAGGACCGGTGGAGCATCGCGACCATCGCGTCGACCGGCCAGCGCTCTGGATCGACGGCCATGTCGTGGATGGACTGTGCCAGCACCGCGCCGGCCTCGCCGCCGATCCGCCGGGCGGCTTGGGTGAGGCGGGCGCCGGGGTCGTGTCGGGGAGATGGTCGAACATGTGCTGCAGCGTCCCTGAGGTTGTCGTCAAGAGAGCTGCGTTGCTCACCGATGAGATTGGCCGCCGCGGACACTGACGAAATCCGAGGCGCCAAAAGAAAGAGAGAAGTTTAGCGATCGCCGGGGTTTCCGGACGCCCCGCTGCGACGCCGCTTCGCCGAGGGTCCTGGGCGAACCCAAGCTTCGCCGGGTACCGCGTGCCGCGGCGGGCGAACCGTCCCCCCCGAGCAGGATCCCCTGCATCCAATGGGACGATTTCCTCCCCAGGACAGGAGACCACCATGAGCATCGCCACCCGCCCCGACGCCCCTCACCACCCCGATGTCTGCCCGACGGCCGCCGCGACCTCGCGGCTTGACCGTGCGCTGGCGCCCCTCGCCAATCTCGGCGGCGCGATCCGTGACGAAATCGCCGCAGCGCTCATGCCGATGTCGCAGGAGCTCGAGACGGCCGTGGGGCGCGTGGCGTCTCTCGAGCTGCAGGTGCGCGACCTCGAGGCGAGGCTGGCTACGACCGCCGCCGCGCTCCTGGGACTGCCAACCCCCGCCACGCGGCCCGGTGTCGAGAAGGAACCGCTGTGCTCGGCGAAGCAAACGGGGGCCTTCGCCGCCGGCCGCGCCGTCATCGCCGGCGAGATCACCAAGGGCGGCTCGAATCATCCGGAGCGCACCGCGACCGCGGAGAGGAAAGGGAGCAGCACCGCAGCGATGGTGACCGCTAGTCCCTGCTACGACCCGGACACCCCTTCACATCGTCGGCAGCAACCGGAGCAGCAATAGAGGTCAGGAGGCGAAAGAAGAGGCCGCGCCGTAGCGCCATGACGAAGGATGCTGCCGTTGCGCCGGTCCCTGCCATGTCGGCCACGGCCGTGCCCGTCGCCGATGTCGCCGCCAAGGCACTCACCACCGCGGTACTCCCACCGCTGACGGACGCTGTGGCCGCGTCGAGTGCGTGCTCGGCTGCGGCGACCGCGCCTCCGGCGCCGGTGCTCAACACGCC
>JACKKC010000011.1 GCA_020637615.1 Rhodovulum sp. | reverse complement strand
GCAACCGACAGACCTGACCACGCGGGGCGGGTTCCGGTCCAAGTCCAGCACGGGTTCGCGCCGCTTGCACCCGTCGAAGGGCCAAGGCTCCGGCTCCTGAAACCCGGTATCCCAGCGACCGCCCCGGCGTGCTGGCGGCACAGGCCCCGTGTGGGTATCGCTGCCGCTGTCCCCAGGTACACCCTGGCCTGCGGCTGTAGCGGCGGCTGCGCCAAGGCTGGGGGCGCTGTCTCGCCCCGCCGCCATGCAGCCAGCCATGCGGGCTCGCCCGCCCCGGCCATTGTGCATAATGGCGTCGGTGGCGCGGCGGTATGATCTCTGTCCGCAGCAGCTCTATGCCTGGCGGCGGCTGTTCAGGGATGCCGCCGCAACGGTATTTGCGGAGGCGCCGATGGTCTTTCTGCCGGTGGAGGTGAGCGAGGCGTCGACCCGGCAGGCGGCGCCGAGGGTGAGGCGTCGGCCGAAGGCGGTTGAGGTGACGCTGGTCGGCGGCCGTCGGCTGCGGGTCGATCCCGACATCGACCCCGATACCTTGTGCCGGCTGGTGCAGGCACTGGAGCAGGCATGATCCCCGAGACGCCCAGGCCTGGCGCCGGGCCTGGCAGGAGGTGATCCCGTTCTTCGCCTTCAGCCCGGAAATCCGCAGGGTGATCCACACGACGAACGCCGTGGAAAGCCTCAACCGCGTGATCCGGAAATCGATCAAGACGCGCGGTTCGTTCCCGTCCGAGGATGCCGCCGAGAAGCTGATCTACCTCGCGAACCGGGGCACGAGAAAACTTCGAGAACCGTCAGAGGGTGGCTGACAGCGGTAAACCAGTTCGCCATAATGTTTGAGGATCGCTTCTCGTCGTTGGGTGGTTGAGGGCGGTCAGATTGGAACCGGACCGGCGGCGAATACACAGAGTTCCTGACACTCCCCGTTCAAGATGTCCGGGCGGTCCTGCTCGACCGCGTGGCCGGTCTTCTTTTCCACGTGATCCCGCGTCGCTGAAAGAACCGCGACAGCGCGGACTTGGACGTGGCGATCCCGCGCGCCGCCAGCCGCCCGCACGACTCCACCAGCGTCTGGTCGCGCTCTTCCTCGAAGGCCGCCATCACCTCGGCGCCGCGCGCCTCGAGGCGTCGGGACCGCATGTCGCCGCCCTGCGGCTTCGGCGCGGCGCGCCGCGTCCCAGCGAATGACCGACGACACCCCGACGCCGAAACGCTGCGCCGCCTCGCGATGCCCATGACCCTCATCGACGAACGCCACGACGAGCGTGCGAAGCTCTATCGGATGGGTCTTGCCCATGTGTGACCGCCATATCCGCCTCGACCGCAGGGAATCACGTCACCATCCATCTGGGAATCTGGAGGGTTCTGTGAGGCGCGGGATGACATTGGCGGCGAGCGCGATGGTGGGTGGCGCCTCATAGAAGCCGGATTGAGCGAAGCCGCGGTGGTCTCGCGCCATGGGTGGAGTGTCTCGGAGCTTTGGCTGCCACAGCGATGGCTGTCGGCGATCCGACGTGGCACGGCACCCACATTGTAGGCGGCTCTCGTGACGTCTGGGCGGCGGTCAGCGTAGGGCGGCCGCCCGACGTCACCGGGAGGACGATGGTCGACGGCTCTCGGGCGTGCCGTCCGGACGGCACGCGCGCCTTTCTTGGCGCGGACCGCAAGCACGGGCGCCGTCAGCATGCCGGAGACGATCGAAACCGCGATCATCGGCGGGTGACCGGCGCCGAGTGGGGAGGCGCGCGGGGCAGCGTCGAGAGGATCAGCGCGAGGCTGCCGCAGCAGGGGCAGACGTCGAGTTCCGGCTGACGAGGCGCGGCGCAGCGGCGGTTATCGGGCCCGGCGTCGCGCTTGCCCTGGCGACCCGCGGCGGGTTGGACCAGCAGCTGTCGACAGAGCGCGAGTCGAGCCGCGCGATGGCCATTGGCGAGGAAGCCGAAGTGGCGGATGCGATGGAAGCCGGGGGGCAGGACATGCAGGAGGAACCGGCGCATGAACTCGGCCGGCTCGAGCGTCATGACCTTACGACGACCCTCGTGACGGTAGTCCTTCCAGCGGAAGCTGACGGCGTCGTCGGTGATGGCGACGAGCCGGCTGTTGGCGATGGCGACGCGATGGGTGTAGCGGCCGAGATAGGCCAGCACCTGCTCGGGGCCACCGAACGGCGGCTTGGAATAGACCCCCCAGTCGATCCGGCGCAGCGCGGCGCAGTGGGCGGTAAAGGCGCCTGGCTCGGTGAGCGGAGCGATCTCGCCGGAGAAGCGCAGGTCGCCGTTGGCGAAGGCGGCGGCGAGGCGTTCGAGAAAGAGCCGCCGGAACAGTCGCCCGAGCACCTTGACCGACAGGAAGAACCCTAGGGGACAGGCAACCCAATGCGTGCGATCGGGCGAGAGCCCGCCCCCCGGTACGATGCAGTGGACATGGGGATGGTGCTGCATCGCCTGGCCCCAGGTATGCAGCACGGCGACGCCACCGATCTCGGCGCCGAGGTGGCGCGGGTCGGCCGCGATGACACGCAGCGTCTCGGCGGCGGCGCGGAACAGGATGGCGTAGACCGCCGCCTTGTTCTGGAAGGCGATCGCCCCGACCGGGGCCGGCAGCGTGAGGACGACGTGGAAGTAGGGAACCGGCAGCAGCTCCGCCCGCCGCGCCGCCACCCAGGCCGCCCGCGCCGCTCCCTGGCACTTCGGGCAGTGACGGTTGCGGCAGGAGTTGTAGGCGATCGCCGCGTGGCCGCAGTCGGCGCAGCGTCGGACGTGCCCGCCGGGCGCGGCGGTGCGACAGGCCTCGATCGCGCCCATCACCCGGCGCTGGTCGCGGTCGAGATGCTCGGCGCGGGTCGCTCGGAACGCGGGACCATGGCGGCGGAAGACGTCCGCCACCTCGAGGCCGCCAGCCATGGCGGCGCCGCCTCAGGCCGGCGGCACCACCTCGAGCCGTAGCTTCTCCAGCGGGCTCGCCGTCCGGCCGATGAGACCCTGCGAGACATGGGTGTAGCGCGCCGTCGTCGACAGGTGCGCGTGCCCCGGCAGCACCTGGATCACCCGGATGTCGACGCCGCTCTCCAGCAGATGGGTGGCGAAGCTGTGCCGCAGGATATGGACGGTCACCTTCTTGCCGATTCCCGCTGCCGCCCGCGCCGACCGGCAGGCCGCGTGGAGCGTCGTCGGCTCGATCGGCCGGGTCGCGTCGCGCCCGGGAAACAGCCAGGGTCCGGGACGCGCCAGCCGCCAGTAGGTGCGCAGGATCGCCAGCAACTGCGCCGACAGCATCACATAGCGTTCCTTGCCGCCCTTGCCGTGCTCGATGCGGATCATCATCCGGTCGCTGTCGTCGTGTCGAAGACGCGCCTCCGGCACGATGTCGGCGACCTTGAGGCCCGTGACCTCCGACACGCGCAGCCCGGCCGCGTAGGCGGTCGTCAGCGCGGCGCGCGCCTTCAAACTCGGCACGGCCTCGAGGAGGCGCACCACCTCGTCGGCGCTCAGCACCACCGGCAACCGCCGCGGCTCACGGGCGTAGGCGATCCGCTCCGGGATCTCCGCCATCCCCAACGTCACGCCGCAGAAGAACCGCAGCGCCGCCGCCGTCTGGTTGAGGCTCGCCCAGGCCACGCCCTTCGACGCCAGGTGGACCTGGCAGGTGCGCACGTCCTCCAGCGTCAGCGTCTCGGGGGAGCGGCCGAAAAACCGGCTGAACTTCGACACCGCGTGGACACAGGATCGCTGCGTCGCCGGCGAGAGGTTGCGGACCGTCATGTCCTCGATCATGCGGCGGCGAAGAGGGCTGGTCTCGGCCATCGGAAAGCTCCTGTCTGGAAGGGGGTCTCAGCAACCCGATCATTCCAGTCAGGAGCACCGACGGCGAAGCCCTCACCCTGCCGCGCAGCGGCCTCGTTCAATCCCCTCACGATTCACAACGCTCGGGAACCGCTTTAACTCATTGCTAACCGGCTTCTTTGAGTCCTGAGTGTGGTGTGCTCTGTGGACGTTGGCCGTACCGCAGAGGGAAGCGATATGGGATGCCGGGGCATCATAGGCCCGGATGGAAGTATTGAACAGAGGAGGCTGGAAGCGATCTGAGGGCAGTGCGCTGATGTTCCAAATAAAAGCTGCGATCTCAAAGGGACCAAGCGGCGACACCAAGATGGTTGTCGATGAGTCTCGTGACGTCTGGCTGCAGAGAGTTGGCGAAGTACTTTTCACTAGAGGGCGCGTTTTCCGACTAGTGTGGAAGGGAAACGTCATCCCCTTCGAAACGACAACGGAACCCCGCCGAGATGAGCGTGGCAAGGACTACATTTCGGTGCGGTTCCGCACGTTCGGCAGCAGTGTCCATGCCGAGCGCCATGGAGTCGGTCCGTACCATTTCAGCGGAGAGGAGGAGCGACGACAGGCAATGATCCTGGCGGTGGAAGCCCTTCGCACATTTGGAGGCAATTACAGCGGCCCCGACAACCCTGAGGGATTTCACCGCATCGAGCATGACGGGCGTATCTACACCAAGCGCGATTTTGGAATGGCCTAGGCAGTTCGTGCGCCAATCCCGATCTGCAGTGTACAATACGCAACGCCCGCACTCGAGTCTCGGCCACAAGCCGCCGGCGCCGGAAGCACTGCTCTGGCCGGGCGAGCCGTCAAACTTGGCCGCAAAGCCCATAATGCATTAGATTTGAACCGGGCCACCAAATGGGGCAGACCAGTAGCGGGACACCGGGTTCGCTCCAATTCATCTGGGGTTGCCTTCCGCGTGTGGCCGTAGCGACAAGTCAACCCATTGCGAGCAAATTCTCTGTGGCACGCCAATCTGAAATCCGGCCTCTTCCATCTTGATGCTGAACGATGAATAACGGAATGTGCTAACTGCATTCGGTTAACTTGACCCAGGCGAGCAACAGGAGGTCCGCTATGCTGGGAAGACTATTGGCGGTGCTTGCCTATTTGTCACTGTCAACGGATCTTGCCCAGGTTCAGCCTACTCGGGCCGGCAGCGACGGCTCGTCAGGCAATCCGTTCGCCTACGACGACGCCAACGAATCGGTCGCCTTCGAAAGCGACCATGACGTTCCGATCACTCCGCTTGAATCTACCGACGGAAGGCGCAGGCTCCGCGTCGTCATCATCACCGAAGATGACCCGCTCTACGTGATCGAGTTCTTTAGAGTCTTCTTCGACGAATTCCCTTGCGGGGAGATCGAGGTATGCGGAATGACGATCGACCGGGCATTCCACGAACCACTACAGCACACATTGCTTCGCATGATGCGATTCTACGGCTGGTTCGGGACGTTTTTCCAGGGGGTACGTTTCGTCAAGGCGAAGGTGAGCCGCTCCACAATCGCGTCCCTGGCGGACGAGCACGGCGTGACGGTGCTTGAGACGGAATCGGTCAACGACAGGGCCTATCTTGATCGCGTTCGCAGCCTTCGTCCGGACCTGATCGCATCCGTCGCAGGCCCGGAGATCTTTTCGAGCGATCTCCTGGAACTGGCGCCCTTAGGTTGCATAAACGTCCACTCCGGCCGCTTGCCGACGTATCGCGGCATGCTTCCGTGCTTCTGGCAGATGGTTCGTGGCGAACCTGAGGTGACCATCACCGTACACCGCATGGTCGAGAAGCTCGATGCCGGGGACATTCTGGCGACGCAGGCGTTTCCAATTCGGGCATCGGACTCGCTTGATCGGGTGATCCGAGGAACGAAGCGTGCCGGCGCTCGGCTCTTCATCGAGGTTCTTCGCGACCTCCGGACCGGCGTCGCTCAGGGAACCCCGCTCGACTGGTCGAAGGCTGGCTACTTCCGATTTCCGAATTCGACAGATGTCCGCAAGTTCCGGCGCCGCGGTCACAAACTGCTGTGAGGGGACACCGGAGTTCTTTTCCGGACCATTCGGCGTATCTCGCCCGGGTACTGCTCCAGAGCGTTTCCGGCTCGTGGCAACGACCTATGACCGGAAAAGACGCATGGACCCGGAAAGTCCGGTTCTTGCGCTGAGCGGATAGCCATTGCGTGCAATGCGAGATCCTCAAAGGAGTTGCATTGCGCACTGGCTTTGACCAATAGTGGTCTGTTCATATGAGTCATCAGGCGTTCATAAAATGGCAGAAGCATCAGCCTTGCTGGTCGACGACTCCCCCTACGGGGTGCCGCCGGTGGCGCGCGCGTTCACGCTGCTGCGATATGTCGCCGCCGGGAACAGGTGCCGCAATACCAGCCAGGCAGCCAAGGCCACGGGGATAAACCGCACGACGCTCATTCGGCTTCTGGCGACGCTGGAGGAAGAGGGGATGATCGAGGCGATACCCGACGACGGGGGGTATCGTCTGGGGACGGGGCTGATCACGCTCGCGGCCGAGGCGCTGCATGGGCGGGACATCGCGCAGGTGTCGCGGCCGCATCTCGTGGAGCTGGTGCGGGAACTCAATCTGTCGGCGCATCTCGGCATTCTCGAAGGGCGGGAGATCGTCTATCTGGCGCGGGTGACCCCGAATTCGCATCTGGCGAGCAACGTGCGGGAGGGGACGCGGTTGCCGGCGCATGCGACCTCGATCGGGCGGATCCTGCTCGCGGATCTGGCGCCGGAGGAGCTCCGGAAGCGCTATGCCGGCGTGCGGCTCGACGCCTACAGCGACAAGACGCGGACCTCGCTCGCGGATCTCGAGAAGCAGCTCAAGGAGGACAAGGCGCTCGGGGTCGCCTGGAGCATGGCGAATTTCGAGCCCGAGATCGGCTCGGGGGCGGCCCTGGTGCGGGACCACCGCGGGCAGGCCGCCGGGGCGATCAACGTGACGGGGCATGCCAGTGCCTTCTCGCCCGGAAACCCGCGGCTTCCCGAGATCGAGGCGGCGCTCAAGAAGGCGGCGACGGGGATCTCCGAAGCACTCGGATTCCGAGGCTGAACCCTCGCCTGAGCGCGCGCGCACAAGCGGTCAAGTCTCTGATATAGCTGAAGAACGCCTTCGGCGTTAACCGTTTTGCAACGGGTGTGCGCGAGGGAGCGGGATCACTTCGCCTCGTCGGCGGGGGTGGCGTTCAGGAGGCCGTATTCCTCCGCGCCGATCCGGTCGAAGAGATCGATCTGGGTCTCGAGGAAGTCGATGTGGCCCTCCTCGTCGTCCATCAGGGTCTCGAAGAGACCCTTGCTGACGTAGTCCTCGGCTTCCTCGGCGACGTCGCGGGCCTCGCGATAGAGCGCACGGGCGCGGTATTCGGCCTTGAGGTCGGCATCGAGGACCTCCCGGATCGTGTCGCCGATCATCAGCGGGTCGAGCTTCTGAAGGTTGGGGAAGCCCTCGAGGAACACGATGCGGGCGATGAGCTGGTCGGCGTGCTCCATCTCCTCGATGCTCTCGTCTCTCCATTTCTGCGCCATCTCGCCGTAACCCCAGTTCTGGAGCAATCGGTAGTGCAGCCAGAACTGGCTGACCGCGGTGAGCTCGTGGCGCAGCGCATCGTTGAGGAGCTCGATGACCTTGGGATTGCCCTTCACTTGATCCTCCGCGGATGTGCATCGCCGCGCAGCAGCCCCTCGGCGACGATGACCTCCTGCGCGGTGGCATAGATTCGCAGGGTTAGAAGCGGAGCGCAATCCATGCAGGTCGGAGACTTGCCGAGCGCGCGGTAGACCCGGTTGGGGGTGATCGGCGCGCCCGGATTGCTCCGATACAATTTGCGGGTTACCTCGCGCAGCTCTTCCTGGCGGATGACGGCGCAGGAGCAAATGATCATCGCCGCTTTTCTCCTTCCCCGCGTATCTTTCAAACCAGCATGAGGTCGCGACCGACGACGATCGGTCCGTCGAAATGCCGCGCGGCCTCGGCCCTCCAGATCTCGTCCGTAACCTCCGGCTGGTCGCCAGGAAGCAGATGCGACAGCACGAGCGTGCCGACCTGCGCCTTGGCGGCGATGCGTCCGGCGTCCTCGGCCGACGTGTGGCCCTCCATCAGGAACTGCCGGAGCTTCGGCGGCACATAGGGGCGCTTCGCCAGCATGGCGTCGATCCCGGCCGGAAACATCGCTTCGTGGACCAGCACGTCCGCCCCTTCGGCCAGTTCCGCGATCGCCTCGCTCGCGGCGGTGTCGCCGGAGAAGACGATGGTGCGCTCGGGGGTCTCGAAACGGAAGCCGAGCGCGGTCGAGAAAGGCGGATGGTCGGCGATGCCGGCGAGGACCCGGACCTTGTCATCCTGATAGACCAGGCCCGGCTCGGCGACTTCGCGCACCTCGAAGAAGCCTTCGATCGGCTGGCGGCCCGTCCCGGCGATCCGGATCCGGATGTCCTCGTGATGAAAGGCGAGTGCGGCGGTGTGGATCGACTGGAAGGGCGGTGGACCGACGCTGACGATCTGGCCGTCGATGCCCTGAATCCAGGCGAGGTGGACCACGTTCGGATAGTCGGCGTTGTGGTCCGAATGGTGGTGGGTGACGAAGATGGCTTTCACATCCGCCGGTCGCAGCCCGGCCTCGACCATGCGAAGGATGGTGCCGTAGCCGCAGTCCACGAGATAGACCGAGCCGTCGACGATGACCGCCTGGCTCGCCATCATCCGCCGTGGATCGAGGACCGGCCCGGCCATCGTGCCGAGCAGAAGGAGGTGGGTTCCGGTCTCGGGCACCACAAGGGCTTCGGTGCCGCACGCCGGCGCCTCCTCTGCCCGGGCAGCCCCACCAAGGAGAAGGGCCCCGCCGGTCAACCCCAGGCCGGCCGCCAGCAACTCGCGGCGATCCATCGGCATCTTCCCTCCATTCCGGTGTTTCGTCGTCACCGCCGCGACCCCGCTACCCGGCGGTCTCGGCTGGCGCGCCGAGCGGGGCGGCCCAGGCGTCGTAGCCGTAGACCCAGTCGGCGTTGCCCTGGCCCTTCATCCAGTCGTTGGCGAGCGAGCCGAGCTGGACGCGGGCGGTGCGGTCGCGGCGGGCGTCCTCGTAGCGGCGCAGCGCGTCGGGGACGTCGGCGCGCGTCGCGCCGGCGAGCGCGCGGGAGAGGACGACGGCGTCCTCGATCGCCATGCAGGCGCCCTGCGCCATGAAGGGCACCATCGGATGCGCCGCGTCGCCGAGGAGCGTGGCATGGCCCGAAGACCAGCGCGGCATGGGGTCGCGGACGTAGAGCGCGGACTTGGTGACCGAGGCGACGGCGCCGAGAAGCGCGCCGACCTCGGGATGGAAGTCGGCGTAGACCGCCCGCAGCTCGGCGACATCGCCGGGAAGCGTCCAGCTCTCCTCGCGCCAGTCGTCCTGGGGCGTGGTGGCGAAGATGAAGATCTCCTCGCCGCGGGTCAGCGGGAAGACGACGACCTGCACGTCGGGGCGCGGACCCCACCATTTGGTGAAGCTGTCGAGGTTCTCCGCCGCGACCGCGTCGCGCGGGACGACGGCGCGGTAGGAGACGAGGCCGGTGAAGCGCGGATGATCCTCGCCGAAGAGCGATGCGCGCACCGCCGAGTGGATGCCGTCGGCGCCGATGACGACGTCGAAGCGCTCGCTCGATCCGTCGGCGAAGGTGACGGTGCCGTCGGAGACGGCCGTGACCCTGTGGCCGAGCCGGATCGAGCTTTGCGGGACCCGCGCCTCGAGGGCACGCAGCAGGTCGCCGCGGTGGATGGTGAGCTGCGGCGCACCGTATTTGCGCTCGGCCTCGTCGCCCATCGGCAGGCGCGAGGTCTCCTCGCCGCTGTCCCAGGTGCGGCTGATGCGGAAGCGCGGCCGGGCGGCGGTCTCGCGCAGGGTCTCGCCGACGCCGAGCCGGTCGAGCGCGTGCACCGCGTTCGGGGTCAGGTTCACGTCCGCGCCGATGCGGGCGAAGGCGCGGGCCTGCTCGTGGACGGTGACGGCGTGGCCGTCCTTCGCGAGGGCGATGGCGGCCGTCAGGCCGCCGACGCCGCCGCCGCAGATGCCGATTTCAAGGCCCATGCGTATTCCCCTTGTCAGGCGTAGGTGTAGCCGAATGAGAGCGTGAAGCGGTCGGCGGCGAGCGGCGCCGTGCCGAGCCGGGCGCGCCGGATCCAGAGGCGGCCGTGGACCTGGATGTCGCTGAAGTCCGTGCCCTCGGCGAAGGCGGTCGAATCGCACCAGATGCCGCCGAGGTATTCCGCCCCGCGGAAGTCGGCCGGCGCCCCGAAGTCGGCATGGGCGAGCGAGACGTTGCCGTAGGAGACGGTGCCGGCGAAGCTCGCGCCTTGGGCGAAGCGGGCATGGTCGAAGCGGGCGATGCCGCGGAACTCGGCCTTCGAGAAGTCGGCCGGCGCGTCGAAGCTCGCGTCCTCGAAGCGGGCGTCGGTCAGGAACTGCGCGCGGGCGAAGGGGCTCGGGCCCTCGAAGGCGACGCCGCGGAACCAGGCGAGGCCGAGGAAGCGGGTGCCCGTGGCGTCGATGCCCTCGGGGAAGGTCGCGCCGGAGAAATCCACGCCGGGAATCTCGCGACCGGAGAGGTCGAGCCGCCCCTCGCAGGTGACGCCGGCGAGGTCGACATGCTCGCCGTGCTTCCAGGCGACCGACAGGCGTTCGAGGATCTCGGCGGCGCGCATCAGGCGGCCTCCCCGACGCGGGTGCGGGCGAGCTCGACGACCGCATCGGCCCATTCCATGGCGAGGTCGTCGGCCATGTCGGCGCCGGAGGCGTCGTGGATCACGCGGTCGCCGATCTGGGCGGCGCCGCGGCCCTTCAGCATGTCGGCGATGATCTGGCTGCCGAAATTGTGGGTCTCGTCGTATTCGGTGTCGCCGAGGCCGAAGATCGCGAAATGGATGCCGGCGAGATCCGGCTGCGCCGTTTCCATCGCCTCGGCGAAGGGCTTGGCCGAGGAGGGCAACTCGCCGTCGCCATAGGTCGAGCAGATCACGAGGTAGAACTGCTCGGGGGCGAAGTCGGAAGGCGCGAAGTCCGAGAGGTTGGTGCAGGTGACCTCGTGGTCGCCCTCGAGGTGCGCGGTGACATCTTCGGCCAGCATCTCCGCATTGCCGGTCTCGGTTCCGTAAAGGACGGTGATGTTCATGGCTTATCCCTCGTTGTTGAGTGCCAGCGCGAGCATGGCCGCGCGGTCTGCTATCTTTCTGCGGCAGCGGTCCGCGGTGGCGGCGGCGAGCTCGGCCGCGTCGATGCGCTTCCAGCCGGCGTAGTCGACGCGGCCGGTGGCGGGGAGGCCGGGCCTGCCGGTCGCGGCGTCGAGGTCGGCGACGACCCGGGCGGCCAGCGCCTGCGCCTCGGCGCGGTTCTCCGGGATGGTGCCGCGCGGGCCGCGGCGGAACCAGCCGGTGGCGTAGAGGCCGTCGTCGAGCACGCCGGCGTCGATGTCGCGCGCATGCTCGAGCAGCGCGCCGCGCGAGAGGTTGGCGCCGGTGTCGAAGCCGATGGCGCTGATGAAGGTGTCGCAGGGCAGCACCGTCTCGGCACCCGCGGCGTCGTGGAAGCGCACGGCGGTGACCCGGCCCTCCGCGCCCTCGAAGGCGGTGGGGGTGAGGCCGAAGCGGAAGGTGAGCCTGCGGGGCCCGTGGGCGATGCCGTCGATGGCCGCGAGCGCGTCGAGCTTCTTCTGGCCCGCGGGCTCCCCGGCGGTGCCGGCGCCCTCGACCTTGATCGTCGCATGGGCGAGGTGGTGCAGTTCCTTGACCATGACCGGATCGAACTTGGCATGCGACGCGGCCGAGCGGCCGACGATGTCGATGGTCTCGATATGGCCGGCGGTGAGCCAGGCGGTCGGGACCGGCCCGAGGTCGGTGCCGGCGAGCTCGTCGGCGCTCTTGGCGATGAGCCGCACTATGTCGATGGCGACATTGCCGTTGCCCATGACCACGACGTGCCGGCCGAGGACGGGCAGGGGGTCCGCGTCCGGGTGCTCGTTGAGCGCGCGGGTAACGGTGCCGGCGCCGGCGATGCCGGCGAGATCCTCGCCGGGGATGCCCAGGCGGCGGTCGGTGGCGAGGCCGGCGGCGAGCACGACCGCGTCATAGGCGGCGCGGAGCTCGTCGAGGCTGACGTCCTCGCCGATGTCGAGGTTGCCGATGAAGCCGGCGCCCTGGCGCTCGAAGAGGCGCTCGAACTGGCGGATGATCGCCTTGGTGCCCTGGTGGTCGGCGGCGACGCCGTAGCGGACGAGGCCGTAGGGCACGGGCAGGCGGTCGATGAGGTCGAGCTTGAGGTCGGGCTTCGCCTTGAGCAGCGCCTGGGCGAGGTAGCAGCCGGACGGGCCGGAGCCGACGATGGCGACGGATTTCTGCATCAGGCGGCTCCCGCCCAGGCGAGGGGCTTTCCGGTGAGGTCGGTATAGATCGACTTCTGCGCCATATAGGCGCGGATGCCGTCGCGGCCCTTCTCGCGGCCAACGCCGCTCTCCTTCTCGCCGCCGAAGGGGGTGGAGATGGAGAACTGCTTGTAGGTGTTGATCCAGACGGTGCCCGTCCTGAGCGCCCGGCCGATGCGCCAGGCCCTGGGGAAGTCGCGGGTCCAGATGCCGGAGGCGAGGCCGTAGTCGCTGTCGTTGCCTTGCGCGATCACGTCGGCCTCGTCCTCGAAGGGGAGGACGACGAGGACGGGGCCGAAGACCTCCTCGCGGCAGATGGTGGCGGAATTGTCGACGCCGGTGAGGATCGTCGGCAGGTAGAAGGCGCCCTTGTCGTAGGTCTCGCCCGCCGGGGCGCGGCCGCCGGCCAGCACCTCGGCGCCCTCGGCGCGGGCGGCGTCCACCATCTTTGCGACCGAAGCGCGGTGGTCGAAATGGACGAGCGGCGCGACCTGGGTCGCGGGGTCGAAGGGGTGGCCGACGCGCAGGCGTTCGGTCGCGGCGGTGAGGCGCTCGACGAAGCTGTCGTAGATCGGGCGTTCGACGAAGAGGCGGGCGCCGGCGATGCAGCTCTGCCCCGAGGAGGAGAAGATGCCGTAGAGGACGCCGGCGATCGCCTGGTCGATGTCGGCGTCGGCGAAGACGATGGTGGGGGACTTGCCGCCGAGCTCGAGCGAGACCGGCATCAGCTTCTCGGCCGCCTTGCGGGCGAGCGCCCGGCCGGTGGAGGTGCCGCCGGTGAAGCTGACCTTGGCGATGTCGGGGTGCTCGACGAGCAGGTTGCCGATCTCGCGCCCGGCGCCCGGCAGCACGGAGAAGAGGCCCTTCGGCAGGCCGGCCTCCTCGACGATGCGGGCGAGCTCGAGGCTGACGAGCGGCGACCAGGAGGCGGGCTTGAGCAGCACCGCGTTGCCGGCGGCGAGCGCCGGCGCGACCTTCTGGGCGTCCGAGGCGATCGGCGAGTTCCAGGGCGTGATCGCGGCGACGAGGCCGAGCGGCTCGTGGACCGACATGGTCAGCGCGTCGCCGCGCTGGGTGGTCAGCGCCTCGTCCGCGGTCTCGAGCGCGGCGGCGAAATAGCGGAAGGTGCCGGCGGCGGAGGCGGCGAGCGCGCGGGTCTCCTTCAGCGTCTTGCCGGTGTCCATGGTCTGGATCCGCGAGATCCGGTCGACGTTGGCCTCGATGCCGTCGGCGATCCGGGTGAGGATGCGCGCCCGCTCGTGCGGGCGGAGGTTGCGCCAGGCCGGGTCGGCCTGGGCGCCCTTGGCGCGCTCGATGGCCGCGAGCCCGTCGGCCTCGGAGGCGCCCTTCAGCACCCGGTTGACCGAGCCGTCGGCGGGAAAGATCGAGGTGATCTCCGCGCCGGAGCCGGTGGTCCATTCGCCGGCGACGTAGAGCTTGCCGTCCGGAAGGTCAGTCATCGCTTCTCCCCACATGAACTCTCCTCCCTCAGATGGCGACCGGGCCGAGGCGGTTCCGGATTTCCCGCAGGACGCTGTAGATCGTCGTCGCCGAGGTCTTTGCGTTGCCGGACGACGGCTTGTTCTCGATGCGGATCGTGTAGTTCGCGATCGGCGAGACGACGGAATATTCGTGGACGTTGCCGGGGGCGGAAGGATCCGCCATCAGCTCGACCCGGGTCGCCTCGAAGCCCGCCCCGGCGAGCGCCAGCGTCGCGGCGACATTGGCGTTCTTCGGATAGGCGGTCGCCGCCTCGCGCGCGTTGCCGGTGAAGAAGATCGCCGGCTCGGCGAGCGACGCGAGGTCGAGGATCTCGGCGGCCGGCGTGCCGGCCCAGGCGGCGGGCGGCTTGATGCCGCGATAGCGGACCTCGAGCCCGCCCCCGGCGCCGAGCGCCGAGAGGAGGTCGATCGCACCCACCGCGCCGGCCGGCAGGATCAGGCGTGCGCCGCCCTCGGCCGCCGCGGCCTTGAGCGCGGCCTCGAGCGCCGGGTCGGCGAGCGCGCCGGTCGAGACGAGGACGACGTCGATGCCGGCCCGGAGCACGGCCGGCGCATGCGCCTCGGCCGCGGAATGGCCCGCGCATTCGACCACGAGGTCAGGACGGTCGGCGAGCAGGCCGGCGGCGTCGGAGACCAGGGCATGGCTCCGTGCCGCCCCCTTGAGCTCGCCGTCGAGGCGGCTGCGGGCGGCATCCGCCGCGCCCGGCCGCACGAGCACGGTCAGGTGATCGAGCGGGGCGCCCTCGGCGATCAGGCCGAGCAGCGCCGTCCCGATGTTGCCGAAGCCGATGAGACCGAGGCGCATGGCGTCAGACCTTGTTTCCGGCGGCGCCGGCGGGCGGGCCGGAGAAGGATTCGGCGAAGGGGCCGATCGCGACCATGTCGACCTCCACGACCTGCGGGCCGTCGGCGGCGAGCGCCGCGTCGAGCGCCGCCGGGAAGTCCTCCACCGAGCGGACGATGGTGTGCGGCATGCCGATGGCGCGGCAGAAGGTCGGGAATTCCGGCACCGCGACCTTGGAGAAATGCCGCCGGCTGTCGTATTGCGCGTCCTGGATGTTCTGGATCACGCCATAGGCCTGATCGTTCATCAGCACGTAGACCAGCGGCGCGTTCTCGTCGACCGCGGTGATCATCTCCGCGAGGCCGAGCATGGTGCCGCCGTCCCCGAGCAGCGTGATCGCCTTGGGTCCCGACGAGCCGAGCGCGGCCCCGACGCCCATGGCGACGCCCTGGCCGATGCCGCCGCCGAGCGCATGCACGCCGTGGCGCGGGTCGGCGATGCGCACGTAGCGGTTGCCGAAGGTCGAGTTCGAGATCGTCACGTCGCGCACCCAGGGGTGGCGGCCGGCGGCGACGCGCTCGGTCAGCGCCTCGGCGACGCCGGCATAGGGGCCGAGCACGTTGCGCATCCGGCCCTCCGACTGCACGCGGGTACGGGCGATGTCGAAGGGCAGGTTCGGATCGGTGTCGAGCTTGGCAGGCAGCCGGTCGAGCAGTCGCCGCAGCGTGTCGGTGGCGTCGCCATGGGCGAAGATCTCCACCGGGTAGTTGCGGCCGCCCTGGCCTGCGTCGGCATCGATCTGGATCAGCGGCCGCGGCAGCGGCATCTGGTTGTTGCGCGTCTCGTTGCCGCGCAGCCGCGAGCCGACGACGATCATCAGGTCCGAGCTCGCATAGAGCTCGGCGGCTTCGGGCGTCATGTTGAAGGCGCCGAGATTGCCCGGCTCCTCCTCGGAGACCGTGGCGCGGCCGTTCGTGGAGGTGACCACGCCGAAGCCGCGCTTGAGCAGTTCGGTCGCCGGCGCCCCGGCGCCGCGGGCGCCGCCGCCGAGCCAGAGCAGCGGCCGGCGCGCCTTCTTCACCAGTTCGGCGATCTCGTCGAGGACCGCGTCCGAGGCGATCGGCCGGGTCGCGCGGGGGGCATGGATGCGGGTGGTGCCGTGGGCGGTCGAGCGCTGCACGTCGACCGGGATCTCGAGGCTGACCGGGCCGGTCGGCGCCGAGAGGGCGGCCGAGACCGCGGCGGTCAGCGCGCCGATGGCGCCGTTCGCGTCCCACATGCGGAAGACCGCCTTGGAGACGCCGCGCAGCATTTCGGGCTGGCGCGGCACGTCGTGGATCGCGGCGCGGTCGCGGTCGGCGAATTCGCGGTCGACCTGGGTGGTGATGTGCAGGACCGGCGAGCCGGCGGTCAGCGCCTCGGCCTGGGCGCCGGCGGCGTTGCCGGCGGCGGTGCCGGTCGAGGTCATGCAGACCCCGAGGCCGCCGGTGACGCGGGCATAGGCGTCGGCCATGTTCATGGCGCCGGCCTCGCCGCGGGCGGGGACGAAGCGGATCTTGCCCTGGCGCGCCACGGCGTCGAGGATCGGCATGTTGTGGATCGAGATCACGCCGAAGATGGTCGTGACGCCGATCTCGGCGAGGAAGCGGGCAATGAAGTCGCCGACGGTCTCGATGCCGGCGGCGGTGTCGCCGGGGGTTTCGGTGTCATCGATGGTCGCGAGAAGCATGGTCTGGTCCCTCAGATATGACGCGCGAGGCCGCCCGAGACGTCGAGCTGGGCGCCGGTGATGTAGCTGGCGGCCCTGGAGCCGAGGAAGGCGATGGCGGCGGCGGCCTCGCTCGGGTCGCCGAGACGGCCGAGCGGGATGCCCTTGCGGGCGGCGAGATTGCCGTACCATTCGGCGCGGCTCTGGCTCTGGTCCTCGCGCTCGGCGAAGCGGCGGGTCCATTGGCCGGATTCGACCAGGCCGAGCAGCACCGAGTTGACCCGGATCTCCGGGGCGAGCTCCACGCTCAGCGATTTCAGCAGGTTCTGCACCCCGGCGCGGGCCGAGGAGGTGCAGACCATATGCGGCTCCGGCTGGTAGGCGAGCAGCGAGTTGACCGCGACGATGGCGCCGCGGCTTTCGCGCAGCAGCGGCATGAAGGCGCGGGTCGGATGGATCTGGCTGAAGAGCTTCAGCTCGTATTCCGTGCGCCAGTCGTCGTCCTCGGTCTCGGCGAAGGAGGAGACGCGGCCCTGGCCGGCGTTATTGACGAGGAGGTCGCAGCGGCCGAACCGGTCGCGGACCTCGGCGGCGAAGGCATCGACCGACGCGCGCTCGAGCACCGAGAGGGCGCGGGCGAGGACGCGCTCCTGGCCGTGGTCCCGGGTGAGGACGCAGGCGACGTCGTGCAGCCGCCCCTCGTTGCGGGCGCAGAAGGCGACCTGCGCCCCGTGCTCGAGCAGGAGCCTGACGGTGGCGAGGCCGATGCCGGAGGATCCGCCGGTGACGACCGCAACCTTTCCCTGATAGCCGTAGTCCATCACCTTGTCCTCAGTTCGGGGAAGCCGGGATCGGGCCGGCCCTGCATCACGGCGCGCTGTGCCGGGGTCGGGGGACCGGCGGTCATCCAGCGGTCCATCGCCTCCGGATCGGTGCGCGACCAGACCTTGGCCTCGTGGGTCGCCTCGTCGATCTGCTGCAGCTCGGAGGTGAACTCGATGACGAAGCCCGAGGGCGAGACGAAATAGGCGAAGGGGTTGTTGCCGGGCCCGTGGCGGCCGGGACCCCAGGAGGGGACGTGGCCCTTCTGCTTCATCCGGCCGATGCCGCGCATGAATTCGTCGAGCGTCGGCATCTCGAAGGCGACGTGGTTGACGGAGGCATAGTTGCCGCGGACCAGCGCGATCGAATGGTGGTCGGAGTTGCAGCGCAGGAAGACCATCTGGTCGGCGGAATAATCCGAGGCGCGGAAGCCGAGCACCTCCTCGTAGAATTTCTGCGTGCCGTCCATGTCGGGGGTGTTGAGCACGACATGGCTGACCTTCTTCGGCTTCGCCCAGTCCTTCTGGTCGTCGAGCACGCGCGCCTCGGTGCGGAAGCGCAGGCGCCGGTTGTCGGGGTCGAGCATCTCGAAGCCGTAGCCGCCGGCCCAGTCGTCGAACGCGCCGGGGGCCGAGATCGGCGTGTGGCCCCTGGCGATGATCTGGGCGTGCAGCGCGTCCATGGAGGCACGGTCGGGCATGGCGAAATGGACGTATTCGATGCCGAAGACCGGCCCGTCCTTCAGGCCGTAGAGGAAGGGCTCGGTGCCGGTGCCGCGCAGGAGCGCGACGCCATCTTCCTTGTGGGAGAGGCTGAGGCCCCACATGTCCTCGTAGAAGGGGAGCGTCGCGGAGACGCCCGGGCCGCGCATCATGATGCCGCGCAGCGATCCGACTCGGACGGGTTCGGTCATGGTTCGCGTCCTCCTGTTCGTCCCGGCTCAGGCGACCGGCGTTGCTTGGGGGGCCACGGCTCGCGCGAAGGCGAGGGGGGCCTGGGTGTAGAGCGCGTGGCCGGCGGCGGGGACCTCGGTGAGGCGGCCGCGGACCAGGGCGGGGATGGCGGCGTGGAGGGCGCGGGCGCCCTCGGGCGGGGTCACGATGTCCTCCTCGCCGACGATCACGTCGGTGGGAACGGCGAGGCGGGCGGCATCCTCGAGCAGCCGGCCGGAGGCGAGCATGCACGAGGCCTGATCGTAGCCGGGGCTCCGGACCTTCGACATGCCGGCCTCGACGGCGGCGACGAGCTTGCGGTTCTCCTCGGGCCGGTAGACCAGCCGCGAGGCGCGGATACGGGCGAACTCCTCCGGGCCGAGCCGGGCGAGGTCGTCGATGCGCGCCTGGGCCGCGGGGCTCAGCGCCCCGCCGGGGGCGACGCCGTGGCCGAGCGCCGGCGAGGCGAGCAGCAGGCGCTCGACGCGCGCCGGGCGGGCGGCGGCGAAGGCGGCGCCCATCAGCGTGCCGAGCGAGTGGCCGACGAGGGTCACGCGGTCGAGCCCGAGCCGGTCGAGGAAGGCTTCGAGCGCGTCGGCGTAGTCGGCGGCGACCGGCCAGTCGGGGCCGAGCGGCGCGGAGGCACCGTAGCCGGGGGCGTTCCAGGCGACCACCTGCCGGTCGGGCGGCAGCAGCGGCAGGAGCTCCGCGAAGGAATCGGCGTTCGAGCCGATGCCGTGCAGCAGCACCAGCGACGGGCCGCTCCCCGGCCGCTCGCGGTAGTCGATGCCTGCGGAGGTCTGGGCGGTGAACATGCGCGGGGTCCTCAGGCGAAGACGAAGCCGTTGTTGACCGGCAGGAGCTGCCCGGTGAGCGTCAGCGCCCCCTCGGAGAGGAGGAAGGCGATGGTGTCGACGATCTCGCCCGGCGCCTGCGGGCCGGGGACGGCGCGCCCGTCGGAATAGAGCTGGTGGCGGGCCTCGGGCACGTAGTCGGTCGAGGGGGTGGTGAGGATGCCGGGTGCGACGGCCGTGACGCCGACCCGGTCGGGGCCGAGCTCGCGGGCGAGCGACCGGGTCATGGAGATCACCGCGCCCTTCGACGCGGTGTAGGACAGGAGACGGGGTGCGCCCCAGATCGCGGTGTCGGAGGCGACGTTGACCACGCGGCCGGAGCCCGAGGCGCGCAGGAGCGGTGCCGCCGCGCGGGTCATCAGCCAGGTGCCGCGCACGTTCACCCGCTGCACCCGGTCCCAGCTCTCGATCTCGATCTCCTCGAAGGGGATGCCGCCGATGCCCGTGGCGATCGCGCCGTTGTTGACGAGGCCGTGCAGCCTGCCGCCGGTCGCTTCCCCGACCGTCGCCGCGAGCGCGGCGATCGAGTCCGGGTCGGCGAGGTCGACCGGCGCGAAGGTCGCGCCGAGCGCCTCGGCCGCGGCGCGGCCCTCGTCCTCGGCGATGTCGGCGAGGACGAGGCGCGCGCCGTGGCCGGCGAGCCCGCGGGCGATCTCCGCCCCGAGCCCGCGGCCGGCGCCGGTGACGAGGATGCTGCGGCCCGCGAGCATCACTCGGCCGCCTGGGCCTGGGCGAGTTCCGCCTCGACCTGCGACTTGGCGGCACGGGTCAGGATCTGGCGGATGCGGCTGACGCCGAGGTCGTGCTGGTAGAGCATCTCCCGCTTGCGGGCGTCGTCCGGCATGCCCTCGAGCATGACCCGGTCCTGCTCGAGCACCGCCCAGTGGTTCGGCTCGAGCACCGCCCGGTAGAGGAAGCGCCAGCTGTCGCGGGCGACGCCCGAGACCTCGCGCATGCGCCAGAAGAAGACCTTGCAGGTATGCTCGTCCACCGGGAGCGTGAAGCCGATGATCCGCATGAAGCCGCCCGGGCCCGCGGCCGGCGGATAGGGGATGTCGAGGAAGCAGAACATGTCGCCGGCGTGGATCTCGAACTCGGACCAGTCGAAGTTCTCGCCCACCTGGCCGACGCGGCTGATGTGGAAGCCGTTTTCGGTCTTGTCGAGCTTCATCAGGTCCTGCTTGGAGCCATAGGCCAGCGTGAAGCTCTCCGAATGCAGGTAGCAGCCGTGCATCGGGTCGGCGAGGTTGTCGAGCGCGTAGCGGTAGTTGCACTCCCAGACCGAGGTGCAGAGGAAGCCGGTCCAGGCGTCGCTGACCAGCTCCTTCGGCAGCACGAGCGCGGGCGGCTCGGGCTGCTCGACCGAGGGGAAGTAGACGAAGACGGCGTCGTTCGACTCGGTCGTCGCGAAGGACTTGAGCGCCTTGCGGCCCTCGAGCGCGCATTCCGGCATCGCCGGGACCCGGACCACCACGCCTTCGCCGTTGACGATGACGCCGTGGTAGCGGCAGCCGATGTTGCCCTCGTGGACCTCGCCGTAGGAGAGCGGCGCGCCGCGGTGCGGGCAGAAGTCCTCGATGCAGTTGATCTTGCCGCTGGCGTCGCGCCAGAGCACCAGCTTCTGGCCGAGGGCCTTCACGCCATGCGGACGGGTGCCCTTCACCTCGACCGACTTGGCGACCGGATACCACTGGCCGAGGAGGCCGGTATTCACCCGCTCTTCGATGAGCGTCTTCTTGTCGATGGCTGTCATGGCTGTCTCCTGCGGCCTCGGGTCTGCGGGGGGCACCGGGCGCCCCCCGGCGCAAGTCACTTCTTGTCGCGCTTGATCTGCGAGACGGGGTGGTCGGGCGGATAGGTCGGCGTGACCGGCTTCGGGTTGCCGATGAGCACGCACATCAGCGCCTCCTCGATGCCCTCGTTGCGCAGGCCGCGGTAGAGGCCCGGCGGCACCGAGACCATGTCGCGCTCGGAGAGCACGGTCTCGACCAGCTCGCCCTTGTGCTCGATGAAGAAGCGGACCTTGTGGCCCTTGAGGATGAAGAACACCTCCTCGGCGTCGCGGTGGATGTGCAGCGGGCCCTCGCAGCCGGCCGGCAGCACCATGGTCGAGAAGGTGAAGTTCTCCGCCGGGATCACGTTCTCGTCGTCGGTGACACCGGTGGCGCCGGTGCCGATGTAGCGCATCTGGGCGCGGCGGTAGATCGGGTCGTAGTCCGCCTGGAACTTGAGCGCGTCCCAGTCCAGCGTGCGGGTCGCGTAGCGGGCGGTCCGGCTCTCGATCCAGTCGCCGAGGCTCTTGCCCTCGGGGATCATCACGTCTTCGGGCTCGATCGACGGGAACTTCTTCGGAACAGCGGACATGGTCGTCTCCTGTGGAACCAAGTGGTTGGGTGGTTGCCGGCCCTAGGTCAGAACTGTGCCTTGGGCAGGTAGTGGAGCAGGCGGGTCTCGGCGCGGACGAGCGCGGAGTAGAGCAGGAAGCCGATGACGGTCAGCAGGATGATCGCGTTGAAGACCATCGCCGCATTCGCCTGGCCGCCGCCGTAGGAGATCAGGAAGCCGAGGCCGGTGTTGCCACCGACGAGTTCGCCCACCGTGACGCCGATGACCGCGAGGGTCGAGGCGATGCGCAGGCCCGCCATCAGGTTCGGCAGCGTCGAGGGCATCTCCACTTTCAGAAAGATCTGGAACCGCGAGAGGTTGTAGGCCCGCGCCAGGTTCACCAGGTCGCGGTCGACGGTCCGCATCGCCTGCAGCACGTTGACGAGCACCGGGAAGAACACGATCAGCACCGTGACCAGCAGCTTCGGCATGGCGTTGTAGCCGAACCACATGATGAAGAGCGGCGCGAAGGCGACCTTGGGCGCGATCTGCAGCGCCAGGATATAGGGCGAGAGCACCTTCTCCCAGAACTCGGACATGCCGAGCAGATAGCCGAGCGCCGCGCCGAGGGCGCTGCCGATGGCGAAGCCGAGGATGGTGTAGAGCGCGGTCGAGGCGGTATTGGCGAGCAGGCTCTCGCTCGTCCACATCCGGCCGAACTCGACGAGGCAGTCCGAGAGCGTGGGGATGATGTACTTCGGCACCGCCAGGGCCGTGGGCAGGATCTGCCAGGCGACGAGCAGCAGCGCGAGCAACCCGAGGCTCGCATAGAGCGCGGCGCGGGACTCGCGGGGGCGGGTCGTTGCGGCGGCGTTCACGGCCGGGGCGGTTGCGGTCGCGCTGCTCATTGCACGAACTCGTTGGTGTAGAGGTCCTCGACCGGGATGGCGGTCTGCACGACGCCCGCGTCCATGTAGAAATCCTGCACCGCCTTGATCCGCTCGGGATCGAAGGTGCCGAGCGGCTGGCCTTCGGCCTGGGGATAGACCTTCGCGGCATAGGCTTCGAGGATCGCCTGCACCTCGGCCTCCTTGCCGGCGTGCTGCGGCACCGCGGCGACGAAGTCCTGCGCGGCCTGGGCCGGGTCGGCCTCGATGTCGCGAACCGCGTGCAGGACGGCGTTGACGAAGCCCTTCACCACCTCGGGCCGCTCGGCGATCGTCGCGTCGGAGGCGATGATCGCCTGGGCCATCGCCGGGAAGACCTCGTCGACCGGCATCTGCTCGACCTCGACGCCGCCGCCCTCGACCGCGGCGATCCATTCCGGCACGCCCGACATCGCGTCGAGATTGCCGGCGATCATCAGCTGGATGATGCCGCCCGGGCCGACGCCCTGGATGTTCGCCTCGCTCTTGTCGAGGCCGGCGGAGGCGAGCACGCCGAGCAGGTTGTAATAGGTGGTGTCCTGGAAGGAGAGCACGCCGACGTTCTTGCCCTTGAAGTCGGCGGGGCCGGTGATGCCGCTGTCCTTGCGCCAGGCCAGCTGGGTCAGGCCGCGACCGCCGAGCAGCGCCACGCCACGGATGTCGAGGCCGTTGGCGCGGACGATGATCGGCGTGTCGCCGATGCCGCCGCCCATGTCGGCGTTGCCGGCGGCGACCTGGGTCGCGACGTCGGCGCCGCCCTTGCCGACCTGGAAGGTCACGTCGAGCCCGGCCTCGTCGAAGTAGCCCTTGGCCTTGGCGAGTTGGAAGGGCGCGAAGGCGGGCAGGAAGTCCGGGGCCGGGAAGAGGTAGGTCACCTCCTCGGCGGCATCCGCCGCGGCGGCGAAAGAGATCGCGGCGGCCGCGACGGTGGTCAGGAACAGGCGCTTCATGTCGTCGTCCCCCTGTTGGGAATGGCTGTCGTCAGATGGCTTTTTCTTCGAGCTTCAGGTGCCGGAAGATCTGGCCGGCGTATTCGCCGACCTCCGGCATCACCCGCCGCTTCAAGGGGTGGGCGCGGTGCGGCAGCTCGACCTTGATCTCGGTGAGCACCGTGCCCGGCCGCTCGGAGAGGACGAGGATGCGGTCCGACATCAGCACCGCCTCGGAGAGGTCGTGGGTGATGAGGAGGGTGGTCTTGCCGCTCTCGGCGATGGTCGCGGCGAAGCTGTCCTGCAGGAGGAGCTTGGTCTGGGCGTCGAGCGCCGAGAAGGGCTCGTCGAGCAGGATGATCTCGGGGTCGATGGCAAGCGTGCGTGCCAGCGCCGCGCGCTGCCGCATGCCGCCGGAGAGCTGGTAGGGATAGTGGTTCTCGAAGCCGGCGAGGTGGCAGCGCTTGAGCTCGGCCATCGCCCGCTCGCGCCGCGGTCCGGGGGCGGCGCCGCGCGCCTCGAGCCCGAACTCGATGTTCTTCACGATGTTGCGCCAGGGCAGCAGCAGATCCTTCTGCAGCATGAAGCCGACGTGGTCGTTCGGCCCGGTCACCGGCTGGTCGCTGACCAGCACCTCGCCGGTCGTCGGCTGGTAGAGGCCCGCGGTCATCGACAGCAGGGTCGACTTGCCGCAGCCGGACGGGCCGACGACGGAGACGAACTCGCCCTCGTTCACCTTGAAGGTCACGTCCCGGATCGCGGTCAGCACGGCGCCCGAGTTCGTGGTGAACTGCTTGGTGACGCCGCGGAACTCAAGCGCCATAGCCATGCTCCGCATAGGCCGCATCGAGCTCGCCGTTGATTCCCGCCAGTTCGGCGGTGAGCAGCGCCTCGGTCCAGTCGGTGCGCCCCGACATCGGCGCCGTGACCCCCTTCGCGGCGAGCGCCTCGGCCACGGCCGCATAGTCATGCGTGCCCTCGCCGTAGATCGCCATCAGCGCCTCTGCCAGCGCAGCCTCGGCGGGCGTTATCTCTCGGCCGCGGCACTGGTGCGCCAGGGCGGGACGGCTGGTGTCGCGAGCCCGCTGCGAAAGCCGATCCTTGAAAGCGTCCACCTCGCTGACCTCCTTCAGAGCATGTGTTCACAAATGAACTATGTGTTCACATCTTATCGCCCACGGGGCGGAGGCTTGTCAATCGTTAATTCAGGCGCCGTTGGGAGCGCGGGGCGTTGCGAGCAAGCGGTGCGCAGCAAGCCCTTGCATTTTCGTGGCATTAACCGGTGGCTCCGGAAAGGAGATATGACGCCGAGGCCCTTCAGTTCGGATGCGCGCCGCACCGGCACATAACCTTTGTCAAGCCGCCGCCATCGCGGAAAGCCGTTGGGACTTCGAGGGCAACCGAATCAAGCAACCTGGCGACGAGTCCGTGTCAGCCCGTGACCAGGCCACAGCGCGGGTTTGCGAGGGGGAGGAGTTGCGCTCCCAAGCTGCGGACCCAACCGAGCCAGTGGGAGAAAGCGGCGGCGATCTGGGCTGCCGCGAGGAAGTGACGTTTGAGCTTGTCGCCGTCGGATGCAATGCGACGGCACCCCGAATTCAGGGGTCGCCGGGCACTTGGCCCAATACGTCGTTGGCGGGCAACAGGCGATAGTCCCGCCGCTCAGTGGAAGGCGGGGCGGAGAATGCTATCGGCGAGTCCCGCGGTCTCGGGGCCGAGTTCCCAGGAACCGGTCGCGCCAAATTGCGCGACGTGGAGCGTGTCGTGCCACCGCCGGTCGTCGCGAAGGAAGCGGAAGGGGGCTTGCGTGGGGCAGAATACCTGATTGGCGAGCACCCACTCGAGCTGTTCCCGCACGATGCCGGGGTCGAGCGCGGGGGCACGAGCGATCACCGCCCGCACGCCGAGGTCGGGGTCGGCCGCGCAGGCCTGCCACGCCGTGCGCACGACGCGCGAGAGTGTCGTGGCGAGGCCCGGTCTCGCCTCGAGGACACTGGAAAGACAGAGCAGGGCGCTTGAATAGACGTCGAGGCCGTGGTCCGCGAAATAGAGGAACTCGATATCGGAACTGTCGTGGCCGCGCATGCGCATCGCGAACTTGAGGGTCGCATCGAAGCAGGTCGCCGCCAGCACCTCGCGAGCAGCGACCATCCGGTCGCGCTCGGCGGGCGCAACGACACGAAACCCGTAGCGGACGTCCCCAAGGCCGTTTCGGGCGAGGAGCAGCGGCAGGAGCCTCGCCGACGTGTCGCCGTCCGGGCCGCAGAGGACGGCGCCGTCGATGTCCTCGAGCGCAAGCGGAACGGCACGGCGATGATAGCCGAGGCTGCAGGGGCTCCGCACGTAGATGGGCATCAGGGCGCGGATGGGCGCCTCGCCGCTGCGAATTGCCCCTTCAAGGACGTTGGTCACGTCGCCGAAGCCGATCTCCGCATCTCCCGCGAGGAGCGCCCGGCTGACCTGCGAGGAACTGAATCCCTCGACGAACTCGACCTCGAGGCCCGCCTGCCGGAACAGGCCGGCATCGACGGCGTGGAGGAACGGCGCGTTCTGCCCCTGGTAGAGGTGGTTGAGTTTGAAGCGTAGCCGCATCTGACGCCCTGCGCGGGCCGCCATTGGCCCTTGGCTTTTCCATCGGTTCCGCTGCATATCTCGCGCGGGGCGTTTCGTCACGCAGAACCGCAGCTGGAGGACCGAGATGATCCAACGATTTCTGATGGCGGCCGCTGGCCTGGCGCTTGCCATGGTCACTGGGGCGGCCAGTGCCCAGGACTACCGCGAAGCCCTCGTCGAGGACGGCGTGCTGACGGTCGGGACGTCGGGATCGGCCCCGCCCTTCAGCATGACGACGCCGACCGGCGATCTGGCCGGCTTCGACGTCGATGTCGCGACCATGCTCGGCGAGGCGCTGGGCCTCGAGCCATCCTTCGAGAAGCTCGACTTCGCGGGCCTGCTGCCGGGCCTGACCTCGGGACGCTTCGACATCATCGCCTCGGGGGTGACGCGCACACCGGAACGGCTGGCCTCGGAGGATTTCATCCTGCTCTCGCCGTATATCGTGAACGGCGTCGCGATCACGCGCCGCGCCGGCGACGATGAGATCACCGGCTGGGACACGGTCTGCGGCAAGGTCATGGGTGCCGTGCGAGGCGGAACCTTCCAGAAGATCGCGCTCGAGCAGCTGCCCGCCGACTGCGTCACGGAGACCCGCGAATACCCCGGCGCCACCGAGCTCTTCCTCGATCTGCGCAACGGCAGGATCGACTTTGCCGCGCATGACTTCCTGGGTCCGAACTATCTGCTGAAGAGCGGGCAGATTTCGGATGTTGTCGTCCTCGACGACCTTCTGGCGACCATCACCCAGAGCGTCGCCGTGAATGCGGGCAACGAGCCGCTCGCCAATGCCATCGATACCCAGTTCGCGGCCTGGCGGGACGACGGGACGCTGCAGGCGCTGATCGAGGAATGGTTCGGCGCATCGATCGACTGGTCGGCCGCGGAATGACCTGACCCCGGGGCGGGCGGATGCTCGAAATCGCGCTCGCCTGGCTGCCGCAGCTGTTCTCGGCGGCGATCCTGACACTCGCGCTCGCGGCGGTCATCTTTGCCATTTCCGGGGCGCTCGGGCTTGCGCTCGCACTCCTGGTGCGCAGCGCGGCCTCGCCCTGGCCGCGTCGAGTGGCCGAGGGTTTCAGCTCGATCTTCCGGTCGCTGCCGGAGCTCGTCGTCCTCTTCTTCCTGTTCTTCGGAGGCGTGCAGATCGGGCTGGACCTGGGGGCCGTCGGCTCGACGATCGTCGCCTTCGGCCTCGTCGGCATCGCTTTCGACTACCAGGTCTTCAAGGGCGCGCTGTCGGCGATCCCCGAAGGCCAGTTCGATGGCGCGCGCGCATTGGGCCTTTCCCGCTGGCGCCTGTTCGGCCTGGTCATCCTCCCCCAGATGCTGCCCTTGGCGCGCAAGGGCTGGATCACCTACGCGATCGCCACCATCAAGCGGCTGTCGATCGCGTCGGCGGTCTCCGTGAGCGAGATCATGTACGTGACCAAGCAGGCGATCGCGGCCACCAACGAGCCGTTCCTGTTTCTCTCCATCGCCATCGGCCTCTACATCCTCATCGTCACGCCGCTCCTGGCGTTCAACGAAAGGCCCCAGAAGGCGAGGCGTTGATGCAATGGCTCTATGATCCCGCCAATATCGCCCTGCTGGCGAAGGCGTTCCTGATGACGCTCATGATCTCGACGATCGTGATCGTCGGGTCGAACCTCCTGGCGCTGCCGCTGGCGATCTATCTGCAGAAACCCGCGGCACGCCTGCGTCGGATCATCATCGCCTACAGCTTCTTCGCCCGGGCGGCACCGGTGCTTGCCATTCTGTTTGTGCTCTACTACGGGCTGCCGCGGCTCGGCATCTTTCTCGAGCCCGTGCCTTCGGCGATCATCGGGCTGGTCTTCGCCTCGACGGCATACAACCTCGAGTTCCTCAGATCAGGCTTCGAGGGCATCCCTGACGGTCAGACCGACGGCGCCCATGCGCTGGGCCTGACATCCTGGCAGGTCTACCGGAAGATTCTGATCCCGCAGGCCTATGCCGCATCCGGGCCGGCCCTGTTCTCGAATGCCATTCAGATGGTGAAAGGGAGCTCGCTCGCGAGCCTCGTCGCGGTGAACGAACTCACGGCCGCCTCCACGACGCTTATCGCGGAAACCTATAGGGCCATCGAGATCCTGACCTTCGTCGGTGCTCTCTACGGCCTGATTGCCGCGGTGATCATCGGCCTGCAATGGCTCTACGAGCGCAGCCTCGGCTGGCAGCATCTGCGGCGGTGAGGGGAGGTCGGACGCCAAACCGCGCCAACTGCAAGCCGCGGTTCTCTGCCAACCTGTGTCGACGATCGCGCGCCGTTCGGCAAGGTCTTCGCCGCAGTGGTGGAGCGGCCACTTGACCCGGCGGAAGGGGCGCCCTCCCGGGTCTCTTGCGGTGTCATCGTCCGGCAGTAACTGACTTCCTCCGGATCATGCCGATGGGGCGGTCAGAAATCGACCGTGAGCTGGGCCGTCACCTGGCGGGCATCGCCGGGGGTGCAGCCGCCACCGGGATAGCAGGTGGCGTAGTAGCTCTTGTCGAACAGATTGGTGACGTTCACCGCGGCTTCCATCCTGCCGAACTGATAGCGCAGCGCTGCATCGGCGACGGTGTAGCCGGGAACCGAGCGGGTATTGGCGCTGTCACCCCATGTCTGCCCGATGTAGCGCAGGCCGGCGCCGAGGCTCACCCCGTCGAGCGCACCGCCGGCGAAGCGGTAGTTGCCCCATATCGAGGCCTGGTGCTCGGGCACCAGCGGTGGCCGGTTACCCTCGTCGCCGTCGTTGCTGGAGGTGATCTCGGCATTGGTATAAGTATAGCTCGCCTGCGTCGACAGGCCGCCGACCAGGTCGAAGCTGCCTTCGAGCTCGAGGCCGCGACTCTCGATCTCTCCCGTCTGCACCGCGAAGTCGGGATGCTCCGGGTCCATCGTCAGCACGTTGGTACGCGTCATGTCGTAGAGTGCCGCCGTGAAGAAGCCTTCGAAGCTCGCGGGTCGGTACTTGACGCCGACCTCGTATTGCGTCCCGCGCGTCGGCTCGAAGACCTGCCCCTCGAAGGTCGTGCCCACGTTCGCGGTGAAGCCCTCGGCGTAGCTGGCGTAGGGCACGAGGCCGTTTGCGAACTCGTAGACGGCGCCGGCATTGAGGAGGAAGGCGCTGTTCCGCTGCGACGTGTCGCCGTCGGCGCTCAACCGATCGTCGAAGCTGTTCTCCGACCAGGCCTGCCGCATGCCGAGGGTCAGGTGCAGGCTGTCGCCGACCTTTGCCTGATCCTGCAGGTAGAGGCCGTACTGCGCCACGATCTGCTTGCCGTCCTGGTAGATCGGCGGCGGTGCGACCGGGAAGTCGTAGCTGGGATCGGCGACCGGGATCAGATAACCGTCCTGATAACCCTGGGTGCCGTCTGAGGAATAGCGGTTGTAGTCGGCGCCGAGCAGCAGCCGGTGGTCGGTGCCAGCGATGGTGAAGTCCTTCTGCACCTGGTTGTCGAGGTTGAAGATCTCGGCCGTCTGGTCGACGGAGAAGGCGACGAAATCCATCGTCGTCGCGTTCGCCATGCCGTTGAAATAGAGCTCGGCATAATCGGTGGACTGGCGCGAGTAGCGCAGGTTCTGTCGCACGCTCCAGCCTTCTTCGAAGTCATGGGCAAACTGGTATCCGATCGACCCGACGTCGGCATCGAAATGGTCGAAGTCGGGAAGCTCGTCGGCGAAGCCGGAGGGGAGCGGGCCGAGGCTCTCCGGATAATCCTCGCCGGCGACCGGCAGGAACACCGCGGGCGAGAGGCGGTCGCGCTGCCAGTTGGTCAGGATCGTCAGCGAGGTCGCCTCGCTAGGCGCCCAGGTCAGCGCCGGCGCGATGAAGAAGCGGTCGTTCTGGGAGTTCTCGTACTGGGTCTGGCCGTCGCGCCAGAGCCCGGTCAGGCGGTAGGCGAGGCTGCCGCCGCTCCCGAGCGGACCGCCGACGTCGAACCCCGCCTCGACCGTATCGAAGGAGCCGTAGCTCGCAAAGGCCTCGCGGAACGGCGTGAAGCTCGGTCGCTTGGTGATGACGTTTATCATGCCGCCCGGATCGTTCTCGCCGTAGAGGACACCCGCCGCGCCGCGGAGCACCTCGACGCGCTGGGTGCCGTAGGGCTCGATCTTGAAGCCGGAGAAGCCGATCGACTTCTGGCTGAGCCCGTCGCGGAAGATGCCGTAGGTGCCGATGTCGAAGCCCCGGATCAGGAACTGATCGAAGCGCCCGTCGAGCCCCCAGATCGAGGCGGTGACGCCGGCGGTGTAGCCGAGCGTCTGCTCGAGTTCCTGGGGATTGCGGTCGATCATCTCCTGTTCGGTGACCACGGACACCGACTGGGGGACGAGTTCGACCGGCGTGTCGGTCTTGGAGCCGGTCGTGGTGTTGATCGCGACATATCCGACATCCGGGCCGACGTCCGATGTCGCCTCGGCCTCGACCTTGATGGTCGGCAGCGCCATGTCCTGGGCATGGACGGCCACGGGCCCGAGGACCGCACCCGCGGAAGCCGCCAGCACGGCCCACGCCCCGGAAGCGGGCAATGCTCCGCCGATCGCGCCGATGGCGGCGCGGCAAGTGCCTGTCGTCACGTGAAAATCCCCTCTTGCACCAATCGGGCCGCAGCAGCACGACCTTAATCCCAATTATTTTTGTCAACTATCCATGTCAAGCCACGCGTCGCGGGCGACACCTGAAAACTGGCAGTTGCTGAAAGTCAGAGATGGCTGCCGCCGCCGACGGCTACATCCATTCCGTCGAACCGACCCTCCGGGCTGGGAACATCGCGCTGCCGATGCCACGCCGATCGAAAAGTGCCGCCGTCATCGGCCCGGCAGCCCGCTCCCCAAGAATCCGATGAATTGCACCTCTCGGAACTTCGGTCGCTTCAGGAACTGGACCTCTGTTCGGGCTGTGCTCCCGAATCGGATGGGCGAGTCATCGGGGCGAGAGGCAACAGCTTCGGGCCGGCTCCTTCGCGCTACTGGGCTTCCTGGTTGATCCTGTTCAGCAGCGCCGCGACCCGTTCCGGCTCGATGTCGCTTCCGAAGAACCAGTTCAGGGTGTCTGCGAGGCCGAGAAAGGAATCCTCGCACATGGTCAGGATCCGGTCGGCTTCGTCCGCGGAGACCTTCATTTCCCGCATCACGAAGGATGCGACCAGCTTCCGGCCGGTCGGGTGCCGGAAGATCACCGCCGGCTGGGTGTCGAGTCGGACCGGAACGAAGGCGGTCCGGTCCGAATCGCAGCCAATCCTCGCGGCGAGCCGGATGTCGCGCGATGACGCGCCGATCTCGATGAAGAAGCCGTCGGCCCGCAGCGCCCAGCGGCCGAGCGCCGGATCCCAGTACTGGAAATCGCGCAGGCCCAGGTCGAAGCGCAGGGTCTTCTGCTCCCCGCCCGCGAGCGCGATCTTCCGGAAGCCCTTCAGTTCCCGCAGGGGACGCGAAAGCCCGGGATTCTCCGGCCGGATGTAGAGCTGTACGATCTCTTTGCCCGCCATGGCGCCGGTGTTTCTCACGTCGCATTCGACGAACGGAATCGTGTCGCAGCTGACCTCGGGGTGGCTGACGCGCAGGGCGCTGTAGTCGAAGGTCGTGTAGCTGAGCCCGTGGCCGAAGGGTATGGCGGGTTCGATCTTCTTGATGTCGTAGAAGCGGTAGCCGACGAAGTGCCCCTCCGAGTAGACGTGGTGGCCGTTCTCGCCGGGGTAGGTGTGGAAGCCGGGAATGTCCTCCTTGCGCTTCGGGACGCTGACGGTGAGCTTCCCCGAAGGGTTGCGAAGGCCGCACAGGATGTCGCTGACAGCGCCGCCGCCGCCCTGGCCGGGAAAGAACGTCAGGAGCAGCGCGCCGATCTCGTCGATCCAGGGCATTGCCACCGCATCCGGTGAGGCGATGACGACGATTACCCGCGCATGGTTGCGGGCCACCGTACGGATCAGGTCATCATAGCCCTCGGCAAGGTTCAGATCCGCCCGGTCCGCCCCCTCGCCATCGGACTGGACCATCGTGTTTGCAAAGATCACCACTGCTTCGGCCCGGCCGAGCGCGTTCGTCAGAATGCCCTCGTCGGTGGTCAGCCCATCCAGATGGACGACCCGCTCGCGGCCCAGCGTTTCGCGCAATCGGTCGAGCGGCACATCCGTCTCCGTTGGTCGGGTCGTGGCCGAGCCCGAACCCTGGATCACCGGCGCAGCCGCACCGGTACCGAGCACGAGAACCTCGCCGGTCCCATCGGGATCGAGGGGAAGCGTCCCGTTCTCGTTGCACGCGAGAACGACGCTCTCGACGGCGAGCTCGCGCGCGACGAGGTGATGTGCCGGAAAATCCGCCACGACTTTCCGGTCCTCGCCCCTTTTTGCCTGACGGACGAAGCGAAGGACGCGGCGGCAGGACCTGTCGAGCGTCTCGACCGCGAGGCTGCCGCTTCTGAGCGCCGCGAGCAGCTCGAGCTTGCGCGGAGCGCTTTCGGGCATGTCCAGATCGTTGCCCGCCCGGAGCGATTCCGGCCGGTCCTTGATGGCGTACCAGTCCGATACCGCCAGCCCGTCATAGCCCCACTCCTCGCGCAGGATATCCGTCAGCAGGAACGTCGAATGGGCCGTCTGTTCGCCGTTCAACAAGTTGTAGGACGACATCACGGTCCAAGGCGTGCTGCGTTCCAGTGCCGCCTCGAATGCGCGCAGATAGATCTCCCGCAGCGCCCGATCGTCGACGTCGGAACTCATCGTGGTGCGCTCGATCTCGGAATTGTTGCACGCCAGATGCTTGAGGCTCGCGCCGACACCGTGATCCTGCAGGCCATTGATCAGCGCCGCGCCGAGGGCGCCGTTCAGCAGCGGATCCTCCGAATGATACTCATAGGCCCGCCCCGCGAGCGGCGTGCGGCGGATGTTGACGCCCGGGCCGAGCAGCATGTTGACGCCGTAGTGCTGGCACTCGGCGGCAAGGGTGCGTCCCATCAGATAGAGAAGCTCCTCGTCCCAGGCACAGCCCATGCAGCTGCCGCTGGGGAAGACGGTTGCCGGCTTGGTCGATCCGAAAGTCTGCTCCCCGCTTTCGCTGCGGGGCTTGTTCAGCACCTCGAGAAACTGCGAGAAACCGTTTGCCGTGGCATCCCGCCGGTCGATCTGGTCGGCGGAATAGCGGACGCCATTGGTGCCATCGGTCATGACGGTTTCGGGGATGTTCAGCCGGTAATTGACCGCGGTGCGCCACAGCCCCTGTCCCGACACCAGATCGACCTTCTCCTCCATGCTCATCGACTGGATCAGTTCGTCGAGTTCGGCATCCGAATGCTGGAATGTCATGGGGTCCTTCCGATTGTCCGGGAGGGCCCGTCCGGCGTCCCCCGCATTGTCGCGAATGATGGCATAACTTAAATGATTCTAGTTCGGGCCGATCGGCTCGAATGATGATATCCCCGGCAACACCGACGCATAACGGCATCACCGTGCTTGCGGTTGCTATCATTTCTTGCAATGCCTGACACAGGGTCCGATGTCCGCCCGGAGGCCGGCATGAAGCACGAGCGCAAGGTCGCCCAACCTGACCGGGGCCTGGAATACGGTCACGAGTCGACCGTCTATGAAATGGACGGTCCGGTTCACATGTTCATGCACGGCATGAACGAAATCCCGCTGCACTGGCATGAGACGCAGGAGATCATCGTGGTGCTGCGCGGCACGCTCCGGATGACGGTGGGCAAGAGTCTCTGCAGTCTGGGCGAGCGGGACGTGATGATCATCAATCCCTTCACCGTGCACGGGTCGACGGCCTGGGATCCCGAAACGCTCGTTTGCGGTGTGCACCTGTCAACGGACTACTTCGAGTGCAGAGGGCTGCCCGAGTTTTCCGCGCGGCAGTACCTCTGCCGGAGCTTCCTGCACGGAAAGAGCTTCGAGCGGATCGCCAACCCGATTCGGTCGATGGTCGCCCGGTTGCTGCTCTCGTCGGGGCGCGTCGCGGGCGACAAGTTGGCACGCGACCTGCTGGCGGGAATGCTTGCGTTGTTCGTATACCGGCACGTGCCCTGGGAGGCGGAAGCCAAGGACGGTGCATCGCTTCGGGGCTCGGGCGGGGACCGGGTCGTGCGGATCATGCGCGAGGTGCGCGCCTGCAATGCGCGCGATTTCAGCCTCGCAGAATACGCGGAGAGGGAGAACGTCACCGTCAGCCACTTGTCGCGCCTGTTCAAGGCCTTCGTCGGCATCGGCTATCGGGATTACGTGCAGAATGTCCGCCTGGACAATGCCGCCACACTCCTCCGGGAGGATCGCATGCCCATCTCGGATATTATGGAAGTGGCCGGGTTCAGCAATCCGACCCATTTCTTCCGGAAGTTTCGGGCACGCTATGGGTGCAGCCCCGGTCAGTATCGCCGGCGGCGCCATGGCAGCGCGAGGCCATGGGAAAGAAGCGTCGAGACCATGCGCAGAGAGATCGAGTTGCTGTGCCGGCAGCTCGACTTCGACGCCGACGATCTGCACCGGCTGATTTTCGGCCTCGACCGGATGCCGAGCCTCGGCAGCGACGTGTCGATCCATCAGGTCCCTGCCTTGAGATCAACGCATGATACTCATTCTTGTTAAGAACCTGGAATATCTGACCGGGGACATCAATGGATGACATATTTGGTTTGACAGGCCGCGGACCGCTGGTCGTATTTTGGGAGCCAACGGGATTCTGGCGGAGGAGAAACGGAACATGCGCTCGCTCTTGAGAGCAGCCACCTGTCTGGGCGGGATGTTGGTCGTATGCCCCGCATTGGCGCAGGAGCTGGAGGTGGTCCACTACTGGACCAGCGAGGCGGAGTCGAAGGCGATGGGAGCGCTGGCCGATGCCTATGTCGCGGGCGGGGGAACCTGGATCGACAGTGCGACCGGAGGCGGCGAGGACGCTACCGCGCTGGCGATCAGCCGCATCATGGGCGGCGACGCGCCATCCGCCCTGCTGACGACACCCGGCGGAACCGTCGATGAAATGGCCAGTTCGGGGATGTTGCGCAACTTCAACGACCTCGCCGCCGCGGAAGGCTGGGAGCAGCGGGTCTCCCCGCTCGTCTGGCAGTCCATGCTGTCGGACGGCAACGTCGTCGCGATCCCGCTGGGGATGCATGCCGACAACTGGATCTGGTACTCGAGTTCGCTATTCGGGGAACTGGGGATCGAGGAGCCGACGTCCTGGGACGAGATCATCGCGGCGGCCGATCGGATCGACGCGGAAGGCAAGGTCGGACTCGCGATCGGCGGCGAGCCCTGGCAGATCCTCTACGTTCTGACCGACTTGGTGATCGGCGTCGGCGGAGTTGAGCTCTACGATGCGCTCTTCGTGCAGCACGACGCCGAGCGGGCGACCGGCGCCGACACGGTCCGTGCCTTCGAACTGCTCCGCGAGGTGAGCAGCCATGCCGACGATGCCAGCACGGGCCGGTCCTGGAACGATACCACCAACATGGTCGTGACCGGTCGGGCCGGGATGCAGCCGATGGGCGACTGGGCCAAGGGAGAGTTCTCCGCGGCCGGTCTTGCGGCGGGATCGGACTACGGCTGCATGCTCGCTCCGACCGCGTCGGGCAGCCCCTATGTCATCGTCGTCGATGTGCTGGTGTTCCCGAACCCCGACAGCGACGAGGAAGCTGCCGGCCAGGAGACGCTCGCGAGCCTGGCGATGAGCGCCGATGTCGCTTCCGCAATCGCGGCGGGCAAGGGCTCCGTGCCCGTGGTCAACACGGTCGAAAGCGGTGCGCTCGATCATTGCGCCGCCCTTGGTGCAGCGGCGGCGCGCGACGGGGTCGTTCTGCCGACGGTCTATTCCAGCCTGTCGGGCGATCAGCTCGGGCAGCTGACCGATCTGGTCGGCCAATACTGGGCCGATCCGTCGATGAGCGCCGAGAGCGGTGCCGAAGCGCTGGCGGGCATCCTCTCCGGCAGCTGACCTCCCCGCCGGATGGCTGGTGGCCGAGACGGCCGCCCCGTTTCCCCTGCGAGAGAGCCGAATGAAGTCAGGCAACTTCAGGTCGTCCTACAGGCCCGCGCGCGTCGCGGTCCTGTTCTTTCTGGTGGTGGCGCTCTTCTTCTACGGCTCGCTGGTCTGGACGGGAGTGATCTCCATGACCAACTCGAAGCTGCTGCCGGTCTACAATTTCGTCGGTTTCGACCAGTATTCGCGGCTGTGGTCCACGGATCGGTGGATCGTGTCGCTGGTCAACATGGTGATCTTCGGCGTCCTCTATATCGCGATCTCCATGGGGCTGGGCATCTTCCTGGCCATTCTGCTCGACCGGAACGTCCGGGGGAGGGGGTTTTCCGGGCGATCTTCCTCTATCCCTTCGCCGTGTCACTGGTCGTCACGGGCCTCGCCTGGCGCTGGATCTTCGAACCCGCGCAGGGGGTGCAGGCCATCATGCGCGGGCTCGGCTTCGAGAGCTTCGCCTTCGACTGGCTGAGCGATCCGGATCGGGCGATCTACACGCTGGTCATCGCCGGTGTCTGGCATTCGGTGGGCTTCGCGATGATCATCGTGCTCGCCGGGCTGCGCGGGGTCGGAAGCGACCTCTGGAAGGCGATCCGGGTCGAGGGGATTCCGCTCTGGCGCGGCTATCTCCAGATCATCCTGCCGAGCCTCTGGCCGGTGGTCGCCTCGGCGGTGGTTCTGCTCGCATCCGACGTGATCCGCGCCTACGATCTGGTGATCACGCTGACCAAGGGCGGCCCCGGCTTCGCCTCGGACCTGCCTGCGAAATTCGCCGTCGATCACTTCTTTGGCCGGGCGAACATTGGCTTCGCCTCCGCCGCCTCGATTCTGATGATGCTGCTCGTCGTGGCGATGCTAGTGCCCTACTTCTGGGCGGAATACCGGGCGCAGAAGAAATGAGCGCGACCTCGCGGAAGTCCGATATCGGAACGATCGGTCTCTATGCGTTCCTGCTGGCCTCGGCCATCTTCTTTCTCCTTCCCATTGCGCTCGTGGTCCTCAACTCGCTCAAGCCCATGGACGAGATCCGGGCCGGATCGCTGCTCGCGCTGCCTGCTGCACCGTCCTTCGACGCCTGGCGCGTGGCCTGGTCCGAAGCCTGTTCCGGACTGGACTGCCACGGGATCTCGCCCGGCCTGTGGAATTCGTTCAAGATCACGATCCCGGCAGTGATCATCTCCATCCTGTTCGGTGCGCTGAACGGGTTTGCGCTGACCGAGTGGAAATCGGGCCTGTCCAATGCGACGATGTTCCTGATCAGCGTGGCCCTGTTCGTGCCCTACCAATCGATGATCTATCCGACGGTCATCATGCTCAGCCGCGTCGGCCTCTTCGGCACCTATCCCGGGATCGTCGCCGTTCATGTCATCTTCGGCCTGCCGTTCACGACGCTGGTCTTTCGCAACTTCTACCTCGGCATCCCCGGCGAGATCACCAAGGCCGCGCGGATGGAAGGTGCGAGTTTCCTGCGGACCTTCTTTTCGGTGATCCTGCCGATGTCCACGAACATCATCCTCGTGGTCGCCATCCTGCAATTCACCGGAATCTGGAACGACTACCTGCTCGGGCTGATCTTCGCGGGCAACGACAACATGCCGATGACGGTGCAGCTCAACAATATCGTCAGCAATACCCGTGGTGCGGCCATCCTCAACGTCAACATGGCCGCCAGCCTTCTGACCGCGCTGCCCGCCCTCGTCGTCTATTTTCTCTCCGGTCGCTATTTCGTGCGCGGGATCGCGGCCGGCGCAGTGAAGGGGTAGGACCCGCCGTGAAGAGCATCCGTCTCAGGAACGTCTCGAAATCCTACGGCGCCACGCCGGTATTGTCGGGAATCAATCTCCAGATCGAGCCTGGCGAGTTTATCGTCCTTCTCGGGCCGTCGGGATGCGGCAAGTCCACGCTGCTGAACATCATCGCGGGACTCGAGGATCCGAGCGGCGGCCAGCTTCTGATCGGCGACAGGGACGTGACGACGGCCGAGCCCGCCGACCGGGGCCTGGCGATGGTGTTTCAGTCCTACGCGCTTTTTCCGACGATGCGTGTCCGCGACAATCTGACCTTCGGGCTCAGGATCGACCGGACGCCCCGCGCCGAGATCGAGAAGCGTCTGAAATGGGTATCGGAGCTCCTGCAGATCGAAGGACTGCTCGATCGCAAGCCCGGCCAGCTCTCGGGGGGCCAGCGCCAGCGGGTGGCCATCGGCCGAGCGCTGATCCGGTCGACGGATGTCTGCCTCTTCGACGAGCCTCTGTCCAACCTCGATGCGAAGTTGCGCACAGAAACGCGGGTCGAGATCAAGAAGCTTCATCGCGATCTCGGGACCACCATCGTCTATGTCACCCACGATCAGGTCGAGGCGATGACCATGGCGGACCGGGTCGCCGTGCTCTCGGGCGGCAAGGTTGAGCAATACGACACGCCGCAGGCGATCTATGACAAGCCGATGACCCGCTTCGTCGCAGGGTTCCTCGGCTCGCCGTCGATGAATTTCCTGTCCGGAACCGTCGTCGCGGAGAATGGGCTCCGCCTCGTCCGTGACGGCGGCGACCTCGACCTGTCCGGCTACGACGTTGCGAACGGGACGCCCGCCGGCGAGGCCGAACTCGGCATCCGGCCAGAGGCGCTCCGCCTGACGGCACCCGAAGCGGGCCGGCTCCGGGCCCGCGTCGAGAGCATCGACCTGATGGGGGCGGACCGGATCCTCTGGATGTCGGTCGATGGCAGGCTGTGGTCGGTCAGGGTCGAGAGGGATCGGGCGTGTCGGGAGGGAGAAGAGATCGGTCTCGATTTCAGCGCCACGGCAGCCTCGCTCTTTTCGCGGGATACTGGCGCAAGATTCTAGAGCGAGACCCGAGCTGAGTGAATCTTGGGGATTCCCCTGAAGCGCGGGTTCTGATTCAAGCTGTCTGCCGGAGGGGAGGCCGGCAGGCATGTCGAAAGCGCTCTCTGTCGGCCTTCGGACCCGGGTTCTCGCGGCGGTCGCCGCGGGGGCGACGCATCGGGAGGCGGCCGCCCGGTTCGGGGTAAGTGCGGCGAGCGTGAGCCGCTGGCGGACGCTGGCCCGCGAGAAGGGGGACGTCCGGCCGGGACCGCTGGGCGGGGATCGCCGTTCGGGGCGGATCGAGGCCCAAGCCGCTCTGGTGCTCGGGCTCGTTGCCGAGACCCCGGACATCACCATGGAGGAACTGCGGGTGGCGATGGCGAGCCGCGGCCACGCCTTCGGCTACGGGACGCTGCAGCGCTTCTTCGCCCGCCACCGGATCACGCGCAAAAAAAGACCGCGCACGCCAGCGAGCAGGACCGGCCCGACGTCCTGAAGCGGCGCGAGGCCTGGTTCGAGGCGCAGCCCGACCTCGACCCCGCGCGGCTGGTCTTCATCGATGTCGGAGCAGGATCAGCAATCGATCCGGGGGATCGATTGTCCTGCGGAGGATGGGCGAAGACCAACATGGCCCGCACCCACGGCCGCGCGCCCCGTGGCGAGCGCCTGCGCGTCGGCGTGCCACACGGCCACTGGAAGACCACCACCGTCGTCGCCGCCCTCACGCTGCGCGGCATGATCGCGCCCTTCGTGCTCTCCGGACCGATCAACCGCGAGGCCTTCGAGGCCTACGTCGCGCAGGTCCTCGTGCCGGAGCTCCGGCCCGGCGATGTCGTCGTCATGGACAACCTCTCCAGCCACAAGGGGCCGAGGGTCCGCGCGCTCATCGAGGCTGCCGGCGCGGCGCTCCTCTTCCTCCCGCCCTACAGCCCCGACTTCAATCCGATCGAGAACGCATTCGCCAAACTCAAGGCCCTGCTCCGAAAGGCCGCCGAGCGAACCGTCGCCGGCCTCTGGCACGCCATCGGACGTATCGTCGACACCTTCAGTCCTTAGGGAATGCGCAAACTACTTCGCAGCCGCCGGGTACGATGCAGACTGATCGGATTCCGCTCTAGCTTCCGCGTGATCGCACTTAATATCCGTAGAGGTGGGCCAAAGTTCGCGACTGTGTGTCTGCGCTGATCTGTTTCCCGGGGACTAATGCGGCATTGGCCACATCGCCGGCCCGTCCACGGCTCGCGTTGTTGCATCCAACGGCCGGGTGTTGGAGTGTCGCCGCCGGCTAACCGCTCAGCGCATGCAACTCGCCGCGTTCAGCTTTTCACCCCGTCTCGCGGGCCCACTTCGGAATGCATGCCAAACGAGCAGCTGCGCGATCTGCCATCGTGTTCCTTCGTCGCCTGCTGCTTCCCGCTCGGTCGTCTGTTGATCGTCTCCATCTGCCGTCGTCTCCGATGCTCGGCAGGCATTCAGTGCAGCGGAGGCGCAGCGGGCGGCCTTTGCAGCGACATGGCGCGGGCAGAACTCCGCGCGCATGTCATTGACATTACGAGTGAAAGTGTTGGTGGGTGATGACGGGCTCGAACCGCCGACATCTTCGGTGTAAACGAAGCGCTCTACCAACTGAGCTAATCACCCTGCCCCGCGCTCTTTAGCCTTCACCGGCCCCCCCAGACAAGGCCCGGCATCAAGTACCGTCGGTCCGACGTTTCGGCCCCCGGACCGGCGCCTGCCCGCCGTGGCTGCGTTGCATCTTCTCCGCGGATTTGGCGAGAGACAGATCCGCGCGCGCCTGTCTGCCGGGTGCCTATGATATTCACACATCTGCCTTGCATGGTCGTATCGTCTCTGATTCCCTTTGTGAAAATGGAGGGGACCATGGACTTGCACGCTACACGACTCTCGCCGATTTCAGCCTTTTCGGAGCCAGGGATCGCCATGGGTATGTCGCTCTGTCGGGATCGGACCTGAGAGTCCGTTTGACAACTCAGGGGTGAGTGATCCTGCGCAGGAGAGAGGATGACATTCCCGCGTAGATCATGGCCTCGGAGACATCGAGACGGGCCTCGTAGTCGCGGACCAGCCGGCGATATCGGGTGAGCCACCCGAAGGTCCGCTCGACGACCCAGCGCCGCGGCAGGTTCTGGAAGCCGGGCGCGTCGCTTCGGGGGACGATCTCGAGGACGAAGTCGAGGAAAGCCGCCTTGTCGAGCATCTGCCGGCGGTCATAGGCGCCGTCGGCGAACAGATGCTTCACCCAGGGCCAGCGCCGGCAGAGCGCGTCGAGGATGGCCTGCGCCCCGGCGCTGTCGGAGATGTCGGCGGTGGTCAGGCCGACCATCAGCAGGCGACCGTCGGTGTCCACCGCGATGTGGCGCTTGCGGCCGACGGTCTTCTTCGCGCCGTCGAAGCCGCGGCTGCCGTGCGCGGCGGGGGCCTTCACCGTCTGGCTGTCGAGGATCGCCGCGGAAGGCGCGGGCGCGCGGCCGGCCCGCTCGCGGTCGACCATCAGGGCGACGTCGTGGATCGTGCGAAACAGCAGCAGCCGCACGAAGCGGCGAAACCACCAGTAGACCGTCTGCCAGGGCGGGAAATGGACGGGCAGCATCCGCCACTCGCAGCCGGAGCGGACCATGTATCTGATCGCGTTCAGGACTTCCCGCAGGTCCACGGTGCGCTTGCGCCCCGTTCGCGCCGGCGGCGGCAGGAGCGGCTCAATTCCGGCCCATTCCGCATCCGTCAGGTCGCTCGGGTAGCGCTTTGTCTTCTTCTCGATCCGGGCCATCCGCCCGCGGCTTTCAGCTGTCCACATCCACAGCATGAATCACGCGGACGGAAACGCCTCAACTGTTTTCAAACAGCCTCTGAGTGAGGAGGAACGGGCCTTCCTCGAAGCACAGGTTCGGCGACACAAGGCGGCGCGGTCGCTCTCGGACCGGTGCAGGATGATCTTGCTCTGCGCGGAAGGGCTTCAAAGCAAGGAGGCTGGTGCGCGGCTCGGTGTGCATGAGCACACTGTTGGCAAATGGCGCAGGCGGTTTGTGAAGGAGCGGATCGAGGGTTTGACCGACGAATACCGGCCCGGTCGGCCACGCACCGTATCGGACGATCAGGTTGCTGCGGTAATCGAACGCACACTGAACAGCGCGCCGAAGGATGCCACCCATTGGTCGATCCGATCGATGGCCGAAGCAGCAACGCGCCTGTCGCATACGACAATCCGGCGCATCTGGGCCGCCTTCGGCCTTCAGCCGCATCGGGCGAGGACGTTCAAACTCTCGACCGATCCGCTGTTCGTCGACAAGGTGCAGGACATCGTCATCGGCCTTTACATGTCGCCGCCGAACCGGGCTATCGTGCTGTGTGTAGATGAAAAATCGCAGATCAGGCGCTGGACCGCGAACAGCCGGTGCTGCCGATGGCGTCGGGTGTCGCCGAACGCAGAACCACACATACATTCGACACGGCACGACGTCGCTGTTTGCCGCGCTCGATATCGCCACGGGGGCGGTGATCGGGAAATGCTACAAACGGCATCAGGCGACCGGGTTCCTCGACTTCCTCAAGAAGATCGACGTTGCCATGCCGGACGGGCCGGAGGTGCATCTGGTGATGGACAACTATGCCACGCACAAAACGCCGCGCGTCAAGGCGTGGCTGGCGCGCCGCCCGCACTGGCACGTGCATTTCACGCCCACGTCGGCAAGCTGGATCAACCAAGTGGAGCGTTGGTTCGCTGAGTTGACACGCAAGCAACTGCAACGGGGTGTCCACCGGTCCACCGCCGAGCTAGAGGCCGACATTGCCGCCTTCATTGAGGCGCATAACGAGAAGCCCAAGCCATACCGATGGGTCAAATCAGCTGATGAGATCCTCGCATCCGTCAAGCGGTTCTGCCAGCGGACACAGCGAAACACATGTGCCGAACTTTAGATTCGGGTGACTGGCCGTGCAGTCCCGGCATCTGGTGGATCGGGCCGGCAATGGATCGGCTCTGAGAGACCTCTTGCTGTGACCCCCGCCTTTCATCCGGCCGAAGCTGGAGTCCCGCGGTCAAACTGGCGCGCTTGCGCCGACAGAGCAATGGGCGATCGGTGGAGCGCTTCCGTCACGCGGAGCCGATCGCCCATTGCGGCGAGCTTGGCGGCGTAGGCGGCCGGCGTCATGTAGCCGATCGCCGAGTGGGGCCGCGCGGTGTTGAACTCCTCGACCCAGCGGGCGACGGCGGCGCGGGCGTGGTTCATCGAGAAGAACAGGTGCGCGTTGAGACACGCGTCGCGCATCCTCCCCTGGAAGCTCTCGGCGAAGGCGTTCTCGGTCGGCTTGCCCGGCGTGATGTAGCGCCAATCGACCTTGGTTGCCTGGATGAAGGCCAGGACTGCCGAGGAGGTGAACTCGGTGCCGTTGTCGCTGACGATGACGTCCGGGCGCCCGCGCCGCGCGATCAGGGCGCCCATCTCGCGCACCACCCGCTTGCCGGTGAGCGAGGTGTCCGGGACGGCGGCGAGGCATTCCTTGGTCACATCATCGATGACCGTCAGCACCCGGAACCGGCGCCCGCAGGCCAGCTGGTCGTGCACGAAGTCGGTCGACCAGCGGCAGTTCGGCCCTTCCGGCCTCGGGATCGGCGTGCGCGCCACCGCGATCCGGCGGCGCGATCGGCGCCGGCGGACCGCCAGCCCTTTCTCGCGGTAGAGCCGCTGGGTCTTCTTGCGGTTCAGGGTATGGCCCTCGCCGCGAAGCAGGACATGCAGCCGGCGATAGCCGAATCTCCGGCGCAGATCCGCCAGCTCCCGCAGCCGCGCGCGCACCCCGGCATCGTCGGGACGTTGGCTGCAATAGCGGACCGTGCTCCGGTCCGCGGCGATGATGGTGCACGCCCGCCGCTCGCTCACCTCGAGGCTCGTCCTCAGATGCGCGACCGCGTCCCGCCTGGCGGCGGGCGTCGCCATTTTTTTTGCCAGTAGCTCTTTCAGCCCGGTGTTGTCGAGCATCGCGTCGGCGTAGAGCCGCTTCAGCCTTGCGTTCTCCGCATCGAGCGTCTTCAGCCGCTTCGCGTCCGACACCTCCATCCCGCCGAACTTGGCCTTCCAAGCGTAGAATGTCGCCGACGATATCCCGTGCTTGCGGCAGAGCTCGGCGACCGACGCCCCCGCCTCATGCTCGCGCAGCACCCCGATGATTGTCCGCCGTCAGCACCCGTGGGACGATTTGAGGTGATTGAGCAACGGAGGGTTTCTGGTTCATCGTAACCGCCAAGGAGTGGAGATGAGCCAGAAACCCGGAACGCAGAGAGCGGCCGCCGAGAAGGTGGTGAAAGAGATCCGTCGAGCGACGCGGAAGCAGCATTCGGCGGAGGAAAAGATCAGGATCGTCCTCGCCGGGTTGCGCGGCGAGGACAGCATCGCGGAGCACTGTCGCCGAGAAGGGATCGCGCAGAGCCTGTACTACAGCTGGTCGAAGGAGTTCCTCGAGGCCGGCAAGCGACGCCTTGCGGGCGACACGGCACGTCAGGCGACGAGTCCTGAGGTGAAGGAGCTGCGCGCCGAGGCGGCGGCGCTGAAAGAGGCGGTGGCTGATCTCACGCTGGAGAACCGTCTGCTCAAAAAAAGCATGACCGGGGGCTGGGGCGACCGCGCATGAGGTATGTCGCCGCCGAAGCTCGAGATCATCCGGCTGGTCGAAGGATCGCACCTGCCGGTGCGCGGACCCTGGCGCGGATCAGGGTGCCGTCCGCGACCTTCTACCGCTGGTACGACCGCTACCGTGAGCATGGGCCGGAAGGCTTGGAGGACCAGTCGCCCAGGCCCGGCCGGGTGTGGAACCGCATCCCCGAGCCGGTGCGGGAGCGCATTCTCGCCCTCGCGCTCGAGGCGCCGGAGCTGTCGGCGCGGGGCTGGCCATCCGCTTCACCGACGAAGAGAAGTATTTCGTCTCAGAGGCTTCGGTCTATCGCCTGCTCAAGGCGCACGACCTGATCACCAGCCCTGCCTTCGTCGTGGCAAAGGCGGCAGAGGCGTTCACCGGAACAGACGACGGGACCGAACCAGCTCTGGCAGACTGACTTCACCTATCTCAAGGTCGCCGGCTGGGGCTGGTTCTACCTCTCGACGATCCTCGACGACTATTCCCGCTTCATCGTCGCCTGGAAGCTCTGCACCAGCATGCGCGCCGGTGACGTCACCGATACGCTGGAGCTTGCCCTGGCGGCCTCGGGCTGCGACACCGCCAACGTCGTCCATCGTCCCCGGTTGCTCAGCGACAACGGCTCGTCCTACGTCGCGGGCGATCTCGCGGACTGGCTCGCGGACAAGGGTATCGCCCATATCCGCGGCGCGCCGAACCACCCCAGACCCAAGGCAAGATCGAGCGCTGGCACCAGACGCTGAAGAACCGCGTTCTGCTCGAGAACTACTTCCTGCCGGGCCAGCTCGAGGCCGCCGTCGCAGCCTTCGTCGAGCACTACAACCACTGCCGCTACCACGAGAGCCTCGGCAACCTGACCCCCGCCGATGTCTACCTCGGCCGCGGTCAGGCCATCCTCGAGGCCCGGGAAAAGATTAAGAAACTGACCATTCAAAACCGCCGCTTGAGCCATCACGGCCGAGCGGCCTAACCTGAAACAGATGAGCCAGAGCCCTCCAATGCTCGATCAGCTTAGATGTCCCGAAAAGTCTGACGACGGACAACGGTCTTCGCCAGTCCAGCCGCGGAGGCTGCCGGCGACGGTGCCGCCGGTCACCAGGAATGTATCGTTGCCCTCACCGCCGCTCAGGTCGCCCTGAACTTTGCCATCCGACACCGTGAATCTGTTATTCCCGCCGCCACCGAAGGCGCTGCCCTCGAGCATCCCTCCGGCAATGCTGATCGTATCCGCGTCGTCCGTGTCACCTCCGACGATGTTGCCCTGGACGGTGCCCCCTTCGATATTGAAGCTATCCTCACCTGCCTCTCCAAGGAGACTGCCGGTTACCGTCCCGCTGGTCACCGTGAACGTGTCGTTGCCAAGGCCGCCTACAATATTGCCGAAGGTTGTGTCGCCGTTCCCCAGCAGGACTCCACCGGTCACTGTGAACGTGTCGTTGCCCAAGTCCCCGAAGACGTCGCCGAAGACGCTGCCTCCATTCAATGTGAAGGTGTCGTTGCCGCTTCCTCCGATCACCGAACCGACTTGGGCAGACCCGGCGACCGTAACGCTGTCGTCGCCATCGCCGCCCTCGATGTTCGAGACGCTGCCACCGGAAATGTCGAAGATGTCGTTCCCCGCTTCACCGAGGAGGCGGCCGACGACTGTGCCACGGTCTACGGCGAACATGTCGCTCCCTTCGCCGCCGAGCAGGTCTCCCCGGACTTCGCCGTCTAGGATCGCGAATGTGTCATCGCCAACTTCACCGAGAAGGCTGCCCCCGACTGTGCCGCCATCAATGGTAAATACGTCGTCGCCAGCGCCCCCTATCAGGCCGCCGGGAAGCTCCAGAAGTCCATCCGCGACAAAAAAAGTGTCGTCCCCAGACCCCCAATCGGAGGCAGAATCATCTACGGTCAAGATCCCGTCAAAACCAACTTGAAGACCGAGGAAATCATTCCCTTCAAACACAAACGGGCCGGGCGATAGAATCGGTGTGCTAATCGATTCAGATCCCTCAAAGTCGTTGAAGATGAAAAGTTCTTCAATGAGGCTATCGTTATCTGGGACTGGATCATACAATAGTATGAATTCGGAAGGCCCATCTGGGTCTTCATTGCAACTTACAATTACTCTTCCGTCAAATGCGCAAGCCTTCGCATCGTAACCATCAAAACCGGTCAAGAACGGAGCCCCAACGCAAAGGAGACCGCCAAGCGCGGTTGACGTTAGGAGTGCCGACCTACGTCGCAGCGTTACCATCGTGACCCCCTCGCTCGTCGGGATGACGCGCTGCCGCAATGATGCTTTCCGACACCCCTGAGGATTAGAATCTTGCAACGGATCAGGCTTTCGGGCAACTTATTTGCGCAGTGATCTACCCGCAGTGTGACCGAAAAATGACAGGGTCTACACAGTCGGACGGCGGCGCTTTCCGTTCGCGAGTACTAAGTCTGTTTCCGACGGGCGTAATTGTCGGATATGTCCCAGACGCGGATAAGCTCAACTCTGAGCTGCGTTCTGCTATCGTGCGCAAGCGCGAGGAGCATGCCGGCAACCAGCAGTCCAGCACGGTAGGTTGGGAGTCACCGAAGGGCATGCAGGGATGGGCATCCGGTGCGGCCTTGGACCTTGCACGACATGCCGTCGCGTTTTGTGACCGCTTCACGGTCGACCAAAAGCAGGTCGACAAGCCGCGGTTCCGATGGAACCTCGAAATGTGGGCCAACGTATATCCGCCCATGGGTTCAAAGCAATCACACGCGCACCCGGGCACGCTGTGGGCATGTGTCTATTATGTCGATGATGGCAGCACCGGAAGCGGTGCGGACCACGGCGGCGAGCTCGTGCTGTACGATCCGAGGTTTCCAATGAATCAGATGTACGCTCCTGGTGTCGGGTTTCGGTGGCCAGATGGAATGCGGGAGCATTCGAACTATGGGATCCGGCCGACGTCCGGCATGATCGTTGCCTTCTCCGGGTGGCTCTTGCATGGCGTTCGAGCCTATTCGGGAAAACGCGAGAGGATATCGATTGCAATGAACCTGATGGTCGCGCCGGTCCCCGATGGGTGAGTCCACGGTGCGAGGCTGCTTGAACGCGCGACCGCCGTCGTCCGTGCGCTTCTGCACCTGCTCTGCATGATCGCCGGATGTTGTCGCCCGACCCGGAATCGGATGAACTCGCCGTCGCAAGTGGGCACTGGATGTGTGCGGGCAGTTGGGTCTCCGATTCCATCGGGCGCGCCACGGCGGGATTGACGGCGCGATCGAAGGTAAGTCTTTGGGTAGGAGCGTTTGCTCTGCAGTGGCACGTCGATGAGGAGATCCTGCCCCGGCTTGGTGGACTGGGGCAGGGCGAAGGGTAGCCCTTTCCCGAATTCAGGTGACGTGATTTGAAGGAGCCCTCAATATAGGCGAACAGGTTACGGCGCACCTTTGCGTGGGTTGCGCAACGCGATGGTGAAGGGTGAGTTTGCCGCGAGCCTCAAGTATTCTCAGCCATCGCGACCTAAGCTATCGGGGGCCACCATCATGAAAGGGACGTTGACCGGCGCTGTTGCATGGAACGAGGTCCACTTCGAGCGCCCCTTTCCCCGCGTTCTTCGCCTGATCCTGATGCTCGTGGGCATGCCAAGGGCGGTGAAGGCGGACGCTTTCTACAGGATGTTCAGAGCCTTGGCCGACCGGACCGATCTCGAATACGCGATGCTCGACGGCTCCATCGTCAAGGTTCGCCGCGCCGGTCAGGGGGCTGAAGGGGGACTCAATGTGGATCGGCGTGGAATGTTGACCCCGTGAGGCCGGGGATCGGCGTCGAAGATTGACCCCCCTTCCTCCGTGAACAGCAGTGCCCGTCTGGTTCGTTCTGGACGGGTGGCGGGGGATGAAGGGCGTGGATACGATCGCGCGGGTGCGTCGCGAGTTTTACGTGCGCGGTCGGTCGATCAAGGAGATCTGCCGGGAGCTCCACGTCTCGCGGAACACGGTGCGGAAGATCCTGCGGAGCGGCGAGACGGCGTTCGTCTACGAGCGGAGCGTGCAGCCGCAGCCGAGGATCGGTCCGTGGCGTGAGGAGCTGGACCGGCTGCTGGCGGTGAATGCGGCGCGGTCGAGCCGGGAGCGGCTGACGCTGATCCGTGTCTTCGAGGAGCTGCGCGGGCTCGGCTACGAGGGCGGCTACGACGCGGTGCGGCGCTACGCGGCCGGGTGGCAGCGCGAGCGGGCCGCGGCGACGGCGGCGGCGTTCGTGCCGCTGAGCTTCGCGCCGGGGGAGGCGTACCAGTTCGACTGGAGCCACGAGGTGGTGCTGATCGCCGGGGTCACGGTGACGGTGAAGGTGGCGCAGGTGCGGCTCTGCCACAGCCGGATGCTGTTCGTGCGGGCCTACCCGCGCGAGAGCCAGGAGATGGTGTTCGACGCCCACGACCGGGCGTTCGCCTTCTTCAAGGGCGCCTGCACGCGGGGCATCTACGACAACATGAAGACGGCGGTGGACGCGATCCTCGTCGGCAAGGCCCGGGACTACAACCGGCGCTTCCAGCAGATGTGCGGGCACTACCTGGTCGAGCCGGTAGCGTGCACCCCGGCGTCGGGCTGGGAGAAGGGTCAGGTCGAGAACCAGGTGGGCACGGTGCGGCAGCGCTTCTTCTCGCCGCGGGTGCGGGTGCGGAGCTACGAGGAGCTGAACGCCTGGCTCGTCGACCGCTGCATCGCCTGGGCGAAGGCGCAGCCGCATCCGGAGGTGCGGGACAGTACCATCTGGGCGATGTTCGAGGCAGAGCGGCCGAGCCTGGTGCCGTACGCCGGGCCGTTCGACGGCTTCCATGCGACACCGGTCTCGCCGTCGAAGACCTGCCTCGTGCGCTTCGACAACAACAAGTACTCGGTGATGGCGAGCGCCGTCGGCCGGCCGGTCGAGATCCGCGCCTATGCCGATCGGAGTGTCAGGAACTCTGTGTATTCGCCGCCGGTCCGGTTCCAATCTGACCGCCCTCAACCACCCAGCGGCGAGAAGCGATCCTCGAACGTTATGGCGAACTGGTTTACCGCTGCCAGCCATCCTCTGACGGTTCTCGAAGTTTTCTCGTGCCCCCGGATCGCGAGGTAGATCAGCTTCTCGGCGGCATCCTCGGACGGGAACGGACCGCGCGCCTTGATCGATTTCCGGATCACGCGGCTGAGGCTTTCCACGGCGTTCGTCGTGTGGATCACCCGGCGGATTTCCGGGCTGAAGGCGAAGAACGGGATCACCTCCTGCCAGGCCCGGCGCCAGGCCTGGGCGATCGAGGGACATTGATTGCCCCAAGCTTCGTCGAAGGCCTCGAGGGCGTCCCGGGCGGCCTCGGCCGTCTCGGCGCCGTAGACCTCGCGGAGCCTGGCGGCGACCGCCTTGCGGTCCTTCCAGGAACAGAAGTTCAGCGAATGGCGCACCAGATGGACGATGCAGGTCTGGACGGTCGTTTCCGGGAAGGCCGGGTTGATCGCCTCTGGAAGGCCCTTCAGCCCGTCGACGACGGCGATCAGGATGTCCTGCACGCCGCGATTGCGCAGCTCGGTCATCACCGCCAGCCAGAACCTGGCCCCTTCGTTCGCGGCGATCCACAGGCCCAGGACCGCGCGCTGCCCGTCGCCGGTGACCCCGAGGGCGAGGTACACCGCCTCGTTCTTCACGATCCGGCTGTCCTTGTCCCTGATCTTCACCCGCAAGGCATCGAAGATGACGATGGGGTAGACGGCATCCAGTGCCCGGGAGCGCCATTCCCTGACCTCGTCCAGCACGGCGTCGGTGACGCGGCTGATCAGGTCGGGGGACACCTCCAGCCCGCAGAGCTCTTCCCGGTGGCCGCGGATGTCGCGCATGCTCATCCCACGGGCGTACATCGCGATGATCTTATCATCGAGATCGTCGATCCGCGTCTGGCCCTTGGCGATCAGCTTCGGCTCGAAGCTCCCATCGCGGTCCCGCGGCACCTCGATCTCGAAGGCGCCGTCCTCGCCCTTCACCGTCTTGCGGCTGGCACCGTTGCGGCGGCCCGTCTGAACGGGCGGCGCTTTGACCCATGCCCGTAGCCAGGATGATCGCTCAGTTCGGCACCCAGCATCCGCTGCATCAGCGCCTTCTTGAGCTCCCTCAGCAGCCCGCCGCCACCGAGCAGGTCTTCAGGCCGCTCGCAGCCCTTCAGCAGCTCGTCCAGAATCTCGTCGTCGATTGTCTACCCCATGGCCCACGCCGTCCTTTCTTCTCAGCATGGACCGGCGGGCGCTTACACAGAAAACCGGACACTCTCGCGCTTCTTCGCCCGCCACCGGATCACGCACAAAAAAAGACCGCGCACGCCAGCGAGCAGGACCGGCCCGACGTCCTGAAGCGGCGCGAGGCCTGGTTCGAGGCGCAGCCCGACCTCGACCCCGCGCGGCTGGTCTTCATCGATGTCGGAGCAGGATCAGCAATCGATCCGGGGGATCGATTGTCCTGCGGAGGATGGGCGAAGACCAACATGGCCCGCACCCACGGCCGCGCGCCCCGTGGCGAGCGCCTGCGCGTCGGCGTGCCACACGGCCACTGGAAGACCACCACCGTCGTCGCCGCCCTCACGCTGCGCGGCATGATCGCGCCCTTCGTGCTCTCCGGACCGATCAACCGCGAGGCCTTCGAGGCCTACGTCGCGCAGGTCCTCGTGCCGGAGCTCCGGCCCGGCGATGTCGTCGTCATGGACAACCTCTCCAGCCACAAGGGGCCGAGGGTCCGCGCGCTCATCGAGGCTGCCGGCGCGGCGCTCCTCTTCCTCCCGCCCTACAGCCCCGACTTCAATCCGATCGAGAACGCATTCGCCAAACTCAAGGCCCTGCTCCGAAAGGCCGCCGAGCGAACCGTCGCCGGCCTCTGGCACGCCATCGGACGTATCGTCGACACCTTCAGTCCTAGTCCTATGGAACCGTAATGCGTATCATTAACTTGATGTATATCGGGAGATGATGCGATGGTGGGGCGTTTGGCAGACGAGGTCGTTCTGAGTGAGAAGGAACGGGCCTTCCTCGAAGCACAGGTTCGGCGACACAAGGCGGCGCGGTCGCTCTCGGACCGGTGCAGGATGATCTTGCTCTGCGCGGAAGGGCTTCAAAGCAAGGAGGCTGGTGCGCGGCTCGGTGTGCATGAGCACACTGTTGGCAAATGGCGCAGGCGGTTTGTGAAGGAGCGGATCGAGGGTTTGACCGACGAATACCGGCCCGGTCGGCCACGCACCGTATCGGACGATCAGGTTGCTGCGGTAATCGAACGCACACTGAACAACAGCGCGCCGAAGGATGCCACCCATTGGTCGATCCGATCGATGGCCGCAGCAACGGGCCTGTCGCATACGACAATCCGGCGCATCTGGGCCGCCTTCGGCCTTCAGCCGCATCGAGCGAGACGTTCAAACTCTCGACCGATCCGCTGTTCGTCGACAAGGTGCAGGACATCGTCGGCCTTTACATGTCGCCGCCGAACCGGGCTATCGTGCTGTGTGTAGATGAAAAATCGCAGATCCAGGCGCTGACCGCGAACAGCCGGTGCTGCTGATGGCGTCGGTGTCGCCGAACGCAGAACCCACACATACATTCGACACGGCACGACGTCGCTGTTTGCCGCGCTCGATATCGCCACGGGGGCAGTGATCGGAAATGCTACAAACGGCATCGGGCAACCAGGGTTCCTCGACTTCCTCAAGAAGATCGACGTTGCCATGCCGGACGGGCCGGAGGTGCATCTGGTGATGGACAACTATGCCACGCACAAAACGCCGCGCGTCAAGGCGCGGCTGGCGCGCCGCCCGCACTGGCACGTGCATTTCACGCCCACGTCGGCAAGCTGGATCAACCAAGTGGAGCGTTGGTTCGCTGAGTTGACACGCAAGCAACTGCAACGGGGTGTCCACCGGTCCACCGCCGAGCTAGAGGCCGACATTGCCGCCTTCATTGAGGCGCATAACGAGAAGCCCAAGCCATACCGATGGGTCAAATCAGCTGATGAGATCCTCGCATCCGTCAAGCGGTTCTGCCAGCGGACACAGCGAAACACATGTGCCGAACTTTAGATTCAGGTGACTAGCAGAATTCGACTGGCGGCGCGGTTGGCGGCTCGGGTGGCGGTCGCCCGCGAGTCGTGCCGGTGGGCGCCGGGGTCGGCAGGGGCGCGGGTCAGGGACGCTGGGCGATATTGCCGCCGTCGATGCGGCGCAGCGAGATGTCGAGCCGCGCCTCCGCCGCCGCGATCTCGTTCAGCGCGCGCCGCGTGTAGAGCATGTGATCCTCGGCGGCGCGGGCCGCCGCGACAGGGTCGCGCGCCATGACGGCGTCGTAGATGGCGCGGTGCTGGAGCCGCAGCACGTCGCGCACCTCGTTCCGCGAATAGAGCTTCTCGCGGTTGTGAAACACGCCCTCGCGCAGCATGCCCGACAGCGCCCGCATGATCTGCAGGAGCACGATGTTGTGGCTGGCCTCGTAGATGGCGAGATGCAGGTCCACGTCGGCCTCGGCCTCGTCGCGGGCATCGGCCTTTTCATGCGCTGCCTCGATCCGCTCGACGCAGCGGGTGAGGGACTGGCGGTCGATGTCGCTGGCCCGGGTCGCGGCGAGGCCCGCGGCCATGCCCTCGAGCGTGCCGCGCAGCTCGAGATAGTCGTCGATCACCCTGCCGCCCGTGGACATGAGCTCGATCAGCGGATCGGTGAGGCTGGTCGCCAGCGGCGCGATTCGCCGGGTCCCGCCGGCGTCGGTCTCGATCAGCCCCTTGTCCTCGAGGATCTTGAGCCCCCGCCGCAGGGTCGGGCGCGACACGTCGAGCCGCAGTGCCATCTCCCGTTCCGGCAACAGCGGATCGCCCGAGCGCAGCGAGCCTTCGAGAATCAGATCCTCGATATGCCGGGCCGTGGCCTGGGCGGCGCTGGCGCCCTTGTTCACCCTGCTGTCCATGATCGCGCCTCCGAACCGTCTGGCGTTCCATCGGAATCCCAGCCTAGCCGCGGTCGGGCCAATGGGCAATTCAATTTTTGGATTGACATGCTCGGTAAAAATCTTTTACCAATGCATTGAGAGTGAAAACCAAAAATTCCATCGCGACGGCAACGACTGGGCGACGGCGGCTCGCCCAAGCGCAGGGCCGTCGTGCGTCTGAAAAGGGGAGGGCGAATGACCAGGGACCGACAGCAGGAAGAATCCGTGACGCGCGCCGACTTGCTCGACAAGCTCGGCGGCATCGTGGGAGCGCGGCATGTGCTGACCGCAGCGCGTGCCACGCGCCGGTTCACGCGGGGGTTCCGCTACGGCTCGGGGCCGGTGGCGGCGGTGGTGCGGCCCGGATCCCTGGTCGAGATGTGGCGGGTCTTAAATGTCGCCGTCGCGGCCGGCCGGGCGGTGATCCTCCAGGCCGCGAATACCGGGCTGACCGGTGGCTCGACGCCCTGGGGCGAGGATTACGACCGCGAGATCGTGCTGGTCAGCGTCATGCGGCTGAAGGGCGTGCATCTGATCGAGGAGGGGCGGCAGGTGGTCTGCCTGCCCGGCGCGACGCTGGACGCGCTGGAGAAGCGGCTGCGCCCGCTCGGGCGGGAGCCGCATTCGGTGATCGGCTCTAGCTGCATCGGCGCCTCGGTGCTCGGCGGCATCTGCAACAATTCCGGCGGCGCGCTCATCCAGCGCGGCCCAGCCTATACCGAGATGACGCTCTATGCCGAGGTGCGCGCCGACGGATCGGTCGCGCTGGTCAATCACCTGGGCCTGGATCTGGGCGATACTCCTGAGGAGATCCTAGCCCGGCTCGAACGCGGCGACCTGCCGCGGCCGGCGCCCACCGATGCCTGGGCCTCGGACCGCGAATACGCCACCCATGTGCGCGACGTCGACGCCCGCACCCCGGCGCGGTTCAACGCCGATCCGCGGCGGCTGCACGAGAGCGCGGGTTGCGCCGGCAAGCTGGCGGTCTTCGCGGTGCGGCTGGACACCTTCGAATCCGAGACGGAGACCGCGGTCTTCTATATCGGCAGCAACGATCCCGACGAGTTGACGGAGATCCGCCGCCATATCCTGACCCGGTTCGACAACCTGCCCGTCGCCGGCGAATACATCCACCGCGACGCCTATGACGTGGCGGCCCGGTACGGCAAGGACACCTTCCTCTTCATCCAGCGCGCCGGCACCGACCGGATGCCCGCGCTCTTCGCCGCCAAGGCGCGGATGGATTCGCTGACCGAGCGGCTCGGCCTGGGCGCCACCCTGTCGGACCGGCTGGCGCAGGCGGCCGCCGCGCTGGCGCCCGCGCATCTGCCCGCGCGGATGAACGATTTCCGCGACCGCTTCGAGCATCACCTGCTGCTGCGCATGGGCGGCGCCGGCATCGCCGAGGCGCGGGAGTATCTGTCGGCGCTGTTTCCCTCGGCGAGCGGGGACATGTTCGAATGCACGCCCGCCGAGGGAACCGCCGCTTTCCTGCACCGCTTCGCGGTCGCGGGCGCGGCGGTCCGATACCGCGCCATCCATGCGCGCGAGGTCGAGGACATCGTGGCGCTCGACATCGCACTGCGCCGCGACGACCGGGAATGGGTCGAGACCCTGCCGCCCGAGATCGACGGCAAGATCGTCAAGAAGCTCTATTACGGCCATTTCTTCTGCCACGTCTTCCATCAGGATTACGTGGTGGCCAGGGGCCATGACTGCCTCGCGCTGGAGCACGAGATGTGGCGGCATCTCGACCGGCGCGGCGCGGAATACCCGGCCGAGCACAATGTCGGCCACCTCTACCACGCCAAGCCGGATCTGGCCGGGTTCTACCGCTCCATCGACCCGACCAACAGCTTCAATCCCGGGATCGGCCAGACATCGAAATGCGCGCATTGGCATTAGGCCAAGGCACTTCGAGTTGAATCACACTGAACCGGCGGCGGTCGCCGCCCTATAGGAGGAGGAAATATGCCTGGAACCTTCACAATCATCTTGGCCACGCTGCCAATAGCCACGGTATTTCTGCTGCTGGTGGTCCTGGCGCGCTCGGCCAAGTTCTCGATGTTCGTGGCCTATCTGGTGACCACCGCGACCGCGCTGCTGGTCTGGGGCACCGAGCTCAACAAGGTGCTGGGCGCCACCGTCAACGGCGTCGTGACCGCCGTCAGCCTGCTCTATATCGTCTTCGGCGCGATCCTGATGCTCTATACGCTCGAGGAGAGCGGCGGCATCCGCTCGATCCGGAGGGGGTTCACCTCGATCTCGCCCGACCGGCGGGTGCAGGCGATCATCATCGCCTGGCTCTTCGGCTCGCTGATCGAGGGCGCCTCGGGCTTCGGCACGCCGGCCGCCATCGCCGCGCCGCTGCTCGTTGCCGTGGGCTTCCCGGCGATGGCCGCGGTCATGGTGTCGCTGATCATCCAGAGCACGCCGGTGTCCTTCGGCGCGGTCGGCACGCCGATTCTCGTGGGCGTGCGCACCGGTCTCGTCGACCAGCCGCTGGTCGAGCAGACCATCGCGCCGATGGCGTTCCACGACTACCTGATGCAGATCGCCGCCAAGGTCGCCATGATCCACGGGCTGGTGGGCTTCCTGATCCCGCTGATCCTCGTGGGCATGCTGACGCGCTTCTTCGGCACCAACCGCTCCTTCGTGGAGGGTTTCCGCATCTGGAAATTCGCGCTCTTCGCCGGGCTCGCCTTCACCGTGCCCTACTGGATCATCGCCGCGACGCTCGGGCCGGAATTCCCCTCGCTGCTCGGCGGGATCATCGGGCTCCTGATCGTGGTGCCGGCGGCCAGGCGCGGCTTCCTGATCCCGAAGGAGACCTTCGACTTCCCGCCGCGCAACCAGTGGGACGAGGCCTGGGTCGGCAAGCTCGACGATCTCGAGGACCACAACGCCCACAAGCCGCTGATGCCGCTCCTGAAGGCCTGGGCCCCCTATGTCGTGGTGGTGATCCTGCTGGTCCTCACCCGCACCATCGCGCCGATCAAGGGCTTCCTGGTCTCGCCCGCGGTGACCATCGCGCTCGACGACCTGTTCGGCTCGGGCATCAACGCGCGCGTGCAGCTGCTCTACCTGCCGGGCACGGTGCTGATCCTCGCCTCGCTCTTCACCTATTTCTACCACGGCATGAAGGCGAGCGACTACGGCAAGGCGCTGCGATCCTCGGGCTCGACCATGATGGCCGCCGCGCCCGCCCTGCTTCTGGCGGTGCCGATGGTGCAGGTCTTCCTGAACTCGGCCTCCGACACGCTGGCGAGCATGCCCATCGTCCTGGCCGAAGGCGTCTCCTCGGCGGTAGGACAGGCCTGGCCGATGTTCGCGCCCTGGATCGGCGCGATGGGGGCCTTCGTCGCCGGGTCGAACACCATAAGCAACATGATGTTCTCGCTGTTCCAGTTCTCGACCGCGACGAGCATCGGGCTGGGCGCGGCGGGCGCGGGCACCGTGGTGGCGCTGCAGGCCATCGGCGGGGCTGCGGGCAACATGATCTGCGTGCACAACGTCGTCGCCGCCTCGGCCACGGTCGGGCTGACCGACCGCGAGGGCGAACTGATCCGCAAAACCCTGATCCCGATGGCCTATTATTGCATCCAGGGCGGGCTGATCGGATTCGCGCTGCTGACCGGCAACCTCGTGTGGTGGGCTGCCGCCGCGATCTGGGTCGCCGTCGTGCTGCTGGTCATGTCGCGCAACCGCGGCCATGCTGCGGTTCTGGCAACGAACTGAGGAAACCATGTCCGGACAACCACAACCCACGGTCGGTCTCTTCGTGACCTGCCTCGTCGATGCCATCCGGCCGCAGATCGGCTTTGCCGCGATCCAGCTCCTGGAGGAGGCCGGATGCCGGGTCGAGGTGCCGGAGGCGCAGACCTGCTGCGGCCAGCCGGCCTTCAACAGCGGCGACGACCGCGACACCGCGCGGCTGGCACGCCAGACCATCGCGGCCTTCGAGGGGTTCGACCATGTCGTCCTGCCCTCGGGGTCCTGCGCGGCGACGATGGTGCATGGTTGGCCGGAACTCCTGGCGGGCGACCCGGATTGGGCCGCCCGCGCCAAGGCCTTCGCGGCCAAGACCCATGAGATCACCAGCTTCCTGGTCGATGTCCTGGGCTATGCGCCAAGCGGCAGGCGGCTCGCCGCCTCCGCCACCTATCACGACAGCTGCTCGGGGCTGCGCGAGCTGGGCGTCGCCGCCCAGCCCCGCGCGCTGCTCGCCCATGTCGAGGCACTCGAGATGCGCGGCCTGCCCGGCAACGACGTCTGCTGCGGCTTCGGCGGAACCTTCTGCGTCAAATATTCCGACATCTCGAACGCCATCGTCACCGAGAAGGCCGAGGCGATCGAGGGCACCGGGGCGGATCTGCTGCTCGCGGGCGATCTGGGCTGCCTGATGAACATGGCCGGCAAGCTCCACCGGCGCGGCGCGAAGACCCGCTGCTTCCATGCGATCGAGGTGCTGGCGGGCCGCGCGGACGGCCCCGCCATCGGCGAGGAGGCCTGAGCCATGAACGTCGCACTGCCCCCCTTCAAGGAGCGCGCCAGGGCGGCGCTGGCGGACCGCACGCTGAAGCTGGCCATCGACCGCACCACCGGCACGGCGGAGGCCAAGCGCGCCGCCGCCGTCGCCGCCTTTCCGGAATTCGACGCCGCCCGCGCCCGCGGCCGCGCGATCAAGGACCATGTCATCGCCAACCTGGGCCATTACCTCGAGATGTTCGAGCGGAACGCCACCGCCTCCGGCGCCCATGTGCATTGGGCGGTGGACGACGCCGAGGCCCGGGCCATCGTCACGCGCCTCTGCCTGGATGCGAAGGCGAAGGTCGTCACCCGGTCGAAATCCATGCTGGGCGAGGAGATCGGGCTTCCCCATGCCCTTGCCGATGCCGGGATCGAGCGGGTCGAGACCGACCTGGCCGAGCATATCATCCAGCTCGCCGGCGAGACGCCGTCCCATATCATCTGGCCCGCCATGCACCGCACGCGCGAGCAGGTGGCGGAGCTCTTCAACGCCAGCCACCAGCCGCCCCCCGAGGCGGACGATCCCGCGACCATGGTCCAGAGCGCGCGCCGCGTCCTGCGCGAGAAGTTCCTCGGCGCGGATGTCGGCATCTCGGGCGCGAATTTCCTCGTGGCCGATACCGGCGCGACCTGCACCGTGACCAACGAGGGCAATGCGGAGCTGACCACCACGCCGCCGCGCGTCCATATCGTCACCGCGGGGATCGAGAAGATCGTGCCCTCGACCGCGCATGCGATGGCGCTCCTGCGCATCCTGGTGCGCTCCGCGACCGGCGGGGAGCTGACGCAATACACCACCTTCCATTGCGGCCCGAAACGCCCCGGCGACGCCGACGGGCCGGAGGAGATGCATATCGTGCTGGTCGACAACGGCCGCACGAAGATGCTGGCCGGCGAGTTCCGGGAGATGCTGCGCTGCATCCGCTGCGGCGCCTGCATGAACCATTGCGTCGTCTATCGCCAGATCGGCGGCCACGCCTATGGCGGGACCTATCCCGGACCGATGGGCTCGGTGCTGACGCCGGTGCTGGACGGGCTGGCGGCCGCGCGCGACCTGCCCAATGCCTGTACCATGAACGGCCGATGCGCCGAGGTCTGCCCGGTCGGCATCCCGATCCCGACGCTGCTGCGCGCCTGGCGAAGGCGCAGCTGGCGCGAGCGGCTGGAGCCCGGCGCGCTGCGTGCGGGCATCGGGCTCTGGGCGCAAGTCGCCTACCGGCCGGCGCTTTATCGCCTCGCCAGCCGGATCGGGGTGCGCGCGCTGCGGGCCTTCGGCCGGGACGGCTGGATCGGCAGCCTGCCGCTGGCCGGGGGCTGGACGGCCTATCGCGACCTGCCGCGTCCCTCTGGCCGCACCTTCATGGAGCAATATCGCGACCAGCAGAAAGGCCGCAAATGACCGCCCGCGACACAATCCTGAACGCTGTTCTCGCAGCCTGTCCCGCCGGGGACGCCCGCGCCGTCGCCGATGCCGCCGCCGCACTCCTCGACGACCCCGACAGCAGCCGCCCGCCGCTTGCCGCGCCGGGCCTGCCCGAGGCTTTCACCCTCAAGGCCACCGCGCTCGGCGCCAGTGTCGAGCGCGTGGCAAACATGGCTTCGGTCCCCGAGGCGGTGGCGCGCTATCTGGAGCGCCATGGTCTCGTCGGCCTGTCGGTGCAGCCTGCGCCGGCGCTGACGGCGCTGGACTGGACCGGCATCGCCACCCATGACCACCTCGCCGCCGACGAGCCCGCCGCCCTCGGCCTCGCGCTCTACGGCATCGCGGAGAGCGGATCGCTGGTGGTCCATTCCGGGCCGGACGCACCGATCCTGCTGTCCTTCCTGCCGCTGCACCATATCGTCGTGCTGCGCGAATCCACCCTGCTGCCCTGGCTTGAGGATTACGCGGCGCGGCTCGAGGCGGCCTCGGTCCCGCGCAACGCCATCCTGATCACCGGCCCGAGCGGCACCACCGACATCGAGGGCAGCTACGTCCGCGGCGCCCATGGACCGGGATTTCTGCACATCATCATCACCGGCACGGACGATATTCCGGAGTGACGCACGCCATGGATCTGACCGACGGCCGTTCCGCCTGACAGAAGCAGCGGCCCGAGGCCGAACCTCGGGACGGGAGAAGGCCGCACCGGAGGACGAGGGCAGGGCCGCTTTCCCGCCGGTTGCGGATCGGGACAACCCGATCGGGCTGGGGCACACTCGGACCGGCAGTGGCGTGGCGACCCGTCACGCGCCGGCCCGAGGTGTTCACCGACCGCATTCTGAAAAATGTAGCAATTGCAATATGATAGATTCCGTTTCATCGTGATACGCCCTCCCGGACCATTGCGGCGGAGCCCGACCGGCTCGGGCCGCGACACGGGGGGCGGGGGGCGCCCGGGCTGACGTTCGGAAGGATTTGGGTGCCCCGTGCGGGGCCCGTGCTACCGGCCCCAGCGCAGGACGAGCGGATCGATCGGCCTCAGCAGGTCGATCAGGCGCTGACGAATGGCGGGATGCAGGGGGGCGATCGGGTGACGGCAGAATTCGGAGCGGATCACGCCGCCCTCGACCATCGCCGCCTTGCACGACCGCCAGCCGCATTGGCGATTCTCGTGGTTGATGGCCATGGCAACGCGGCCATAGGCCTCGGTCGCCCCGGCGATGTCTCCGGCGTGATGCTTTTCGATGACCGGCTTGATCCGGTCGACGATCATGCCGCTCGTCATCGACCCGGTCGCGCCGGCGTCGAGATCGGCGAGAAGCGTGATACCCTCCTCGCCGTCGAACGGCCCTTCGATGGCGTCGCCGCCTTCGACGATCAGCGCGCGAAGCTTGTTCGCGGCCTGCGGGCATTCGATCTTGAACAGCCGCACCGCCTCGATCTCGCGCGCCATGCGCACGAGAAGCGGAACCGGAAGCTCGACCCCCGAGAGCGGCGCGTCCTGCACCATGATCGGGATGCCGACCTCGCCGACGGCACGGAACTGCTCGTAGGTCTGTTCCGACGTGCCCTTCAGCAGCGCGCCGTGATAGGGCGGCATCATCATCACGATATCCGCGCCGAGATCCCTGGCGAAGCGCGCCCGGTCGACCGCGATCCGCGTGGCGAAATGGCTGATGGTGACGATGACCGGCACCCGGCCCGAGACGTGCTCGAGGCAGAGCCGGGTCAGGATCGCGCGCTCCTCGTCGGAGACCAGGAACTGCTCGGAGAAATTGGCGAGGATGCAGATCCCGTCCGCACCCTGATCGATGAGGCAGTCGAGCACCCGCTTCATGCCGTCGAGATCGAGTGCCCCGTCCTCGTGGAACGGCGTGGGCGCGACGGGCCAGATTCCACGGTAGCGGGTCATTCGGTTCCCTCGAAATTCTAGCGATGCATGGCAGGGATGGCGATCCCGCAGGCGTTGTCGTCCGGCTGCTCGAACCCCTCACCAGCTTCAGGGCCGCTCTCGAATCGGTGGTAGAGGAGTTCTTTTCGTACCTCAACGTCGAAGACGGGAAAGCAGTGGCCTGTCGGTTGGCGCGCATAGACCAACGGCCGGATGTAGCGCCGGCGGGTAAGGGGGCGAGGGAATCGGTGCGATGAGTCGCATCATGATCGGCCGTCGATGCTACCCAGCGCCTGCCATCGCCGCCAGGTAGGCATCGGTCAGTTCCTCGATCACCGAGCGCTGCGGCGGTGCTGCGCCGAGGTGCAGGCTGCGTAGCTCCGCCATGAACGCCTCCCACATCGCCGGCCCGCCCTCTTCGAGAAGCCGGGCGCGGATCGAGAGCTCCCGGGTCGCCGGGGTGAAGCGCCGCCCCCAGGCGCCCATCTGGGCGAGCAGCGGCACCAGCTGAATCGCCGGCTCGGTCAGGCTGTAGACCGTCTTCTGCTTGTGCGCGGGGTCGGGGCTCGTCGAGAGCAGGCCCGCGTCCACCAGCTTCCGCAGCCGGTCGGCCAGAATGTTCGAGGCGATGCCTTCCACTGAATTGTTCAGCAGGTCGCGGTAGTGCCGCCGGTTGCCGAACATGATGTCGCGGATGACGATCAGGCTCCATCGGTCGCCGAGCGTCTCGAGCGTCAGGTTGATCGGGCAGCCGGACCGGATCGGCTTCTGCATTCGGGTCTCCGTAAACTGCTTGCAGAGTAATTACGGTTTTGCTACAAGGCAACAGCTTGCAAAATGCACACAGAAAGGGGCGGCGGTGAGCAGGGTGATCGTCTCGGGGTTTTCGCTTTCGATCGACGGCTATGGCGCGGGGCCCGACCAGAGCCGCGAAGACCCGCTCGGGAAGCGCGGCGAGACACTGCACACCTGGATGTTCGGCACCAGGATGTTCCAGAGGATGCTGGGCAAGGACGGCGGCTCGGAGGGTGTCGACAACGACTACGCCACCCGGTCGATGGACGGCTTCGGCGCCTTCATCCTGGGCCGGAACATGTTCGGCCCGGTCCGCGGCGACTGGCCCGACGAGACATGGAAGGGCTGGTGGGGCGACAATCCGCCCTATCACGCCCCGACCTTCGTGCTCACGCATCATCCGAGGGACCCTTTGGTGATGGAGGGCGGCACGGTCTTCCACTTCGTCACGGACGGGATCGAAGCCGCGCTGGAACGGGCCAGGTCGGCGGCCGGGGACAGGAACGTGAAGATCGGCGGCGGTGTCTCCACGGTGCGGCAGTATCTTCAGGCCGGGGTCATCGACGAGCTGCATTTCGCGGTCTCGCCGGTGGTTCTCGGGTGCGGCGAGGCGATGTTCGCGGGCCTCGATCTGCCGGCGCTCGGCTACCGCGTCGTCGGGCACGAAGCGACCGACGCCGCGACGCATGTCAGGCTCGCAAGATAGGGTAAGGAGGTCGAGCCATGCCCAGGTTCATCACCATCGGCTACGGCGACCGGACCGGCTACGACCGCACGCCGCAGCCCGTCAGGGATGCAGCCCACGCGCAGGATGCGAAGCTGGCTGCGGAGGGCGCGCTGATCGGAATCGCCGGCGCGCCGGTGCAGGTGCGCAATCCCCGAGCCGCCGGCCTCGAGACCCGCGAGGGGCCGTTCATGGCTTCGGCCCTGCCGGTCGCCGGCTTCGCGGTGATCGAGGCCGCCGACCTGGCGGAGGCGATCGAGAAGGTCTCCCAGGTTCCCTGTGCCGTTGCCCATGGTGTCGTCGAGGTGTGGCCACTCGAATAGCGGCGCGGCACTTGTCGAGAAGTCCCGAGGCATTCTGCTTGACATACATACCGGTCAGTTGGTATGTATCGCGCATGCCCAGACCGACCAAGGTTGATCCCGATCGTGGCGACGCCCGTACGAGGCTGCTGTCGGCCGCACGCGACGTGATACGGGCGCAAGGCTTCTCCGCCACCACGGTGGACGATCTGTGCAGGGTGGCCGGTGTGACGAAGGGCGCGTTCTTCCATCACTTCGAGAACAAGGAAGCGCTTGGCGTGGCCGCCGCCGCCTTCTGGGCCGAGACGACATCCGCATTTTTCGAGAATGCGCCCTATCACGATCATGACGACGCATTCGATCGGCTGATGGGCTACGTGGAATTCCGCAAGACCATCATTGAGGGCGAGCCCGCTGCCTTCACCTGTCTCGTGGGCACCATGGCGCAGGAGGTCTACGACTCGCATCCGGCCATCCGCGACGCCTGCGCGGCCAGCATCTTCGGTCACGCCGCGACGCTGGAGCCGGACATCGCGGCGGCCATGGCGGCGCGCGGGATCAGGGCGGACTGGACGCCCGCCAGCCTCGCCGCCCACACCCAGGCCGTGCTGCAGGGGGCCTTCATCCTCGCCAAGGCGACCGGCGACCGCGCGGTGGCACGCGACAGCGTCGACCACCTGAAGCGCTACATCGAGATGCTGTTCGCGGAGAACGGGGTGCCGGGGGTGTCGCGATGAATCCGCGGGCGACCCCGACCATCGCCGCTTTCAGCCGCTCGCGAGACGGGGCACGGGGCTCGCATGCGGCTGCGCAGACGCCCGGGCGGGCGTTCGACTCGAAACGGGCTTTCTTCCTGACGGCGGCACCATGAACCGTCGTTTCAGAAACAACTCTAACCACCAGAGGAGACCACAGAAATGGAACCGGCAATCTATCTCTTCTTCAAGGGCAACTGCCTCGAGGCGATGACGCATTATGCCGAGGTCCTCGGCGGCGAGATCGGCGCCGTATTCCGCAATTCCGACGCACCGGACCCGGAAAGCCGCATGCCTGGCGGCGAGGACCTGATCATGAACATGAACATGCGCCTCGGGAACGCGATGGTCATGGCGTCGGACAGCCCCGCGGAGATGTACTCCAAACCGAGCGGCTTCCGCGTTTGCATCGCGCCCGCATCCCGCGACGAGTTCGAGCGTATCCACGGCGCGCTGGCAAAGGACGCGACCTCGGTCGAGATGGCGCCCGACGAAACCTTCTGGGCGGAGCGTTTCGCCATGTTCACCGACAGGTTCGGCACACCGTGGATGCTGAACTTCGGAGGCAGCAAGGCTCAGAGCTGAGGGAGAAACGCCATGACCGAACTCGTCACCTGCCTGTGGTTCGACCACGGCGAAGCCAGGAAGGCCGCGGAATTCTACGCCTCGACCTTTCCCGACAGCCATGTCGGCCGTGCCAGCGCGGCCGCGAGCGACTTTCCCGGAGGCCGGGAGGACGATGAACTCACGGTCGAGTTCACCGTCCTCGGGCGCAGCTTCGTCGGCCTGAACGGCGGTCCGACCTTCACGCCCGACGAGGCCATCAGCTTCATGGTCCTGACCGAAAGCCAGGAGGAAACCGATCGCTACTGGGACGCGATCGTCGGCAGCGGCGGCGCCGAGAGCGCCTGCGGTTGGTGCAAGGACCGCTGGGGCTTCAGCTGGCAGATCACGCCGCGGCGGCTGATAGAGCTCACCACGAGCTCCGACCGTGGCGCGGCGAAGCGCGCCTTCGAGGCGATGATGACCATGCGCAAGATCGACATCGCGGCGCTAGAAGCGGCGGTCGACGCCGCCTGAGGGAGACGGGTGATGGCATCTGGCTGAGCAAGGCGGATCCATGGCGGCCTCATGCCGAGCGTCGACTCCCGGTACGGTTCGGAGGGAGGCGTGACTTTCCGGATTCATCGCCTCGGACAGGGGGACGTGCCGCTGTTCGAGGCGATGCTGGATCTCTTCGGTGCGGTATTCGGCGACGAGGTCACCTATGGGGCGCAACGGCCGGGCCGCGACTACGTGTCGCGGCTCCTCGCCGATCCGCCCTTCATCGGTCTCGTTGCCATCGAAGACGGAGGGGTAATCGGCGCGCTTGCCGGCTACGAATTGCCGAAGTTCGAGCAGGCGCGCTCGGAATTCTACATCTACGATCTCGCTGTGTCGGAATCCTGCCGGCGCAGGGGCGTTGCGACGGCCCTGATCGACACGATTTGCACGATCGCCAGGGCGCGCGGCGGCTGGGTCGTCTTCGTCCAGGCCGACCGTGGCGACGACGCCGCGATCGCGCTCTACGACAAGCTCGGCGAGCGTGAGGAAGTACTGCACTTCGACGTCCCGGTGTAGGCGTTCCGGCCGGCACGAGGGCACTTGCTGCCCGCTGTCACCACAGCGGGGGCTGCGCGGCATGCCCGATCTCATCAGGCCAGACAGCGGCCCCAATTTTATGGCAAAGGCAGTGGGGGCCTTGATCGCCGCCACCCGACCCGGGCCACCTGCATCGAGCCTGGGAGCCCATGGGAAAACGGCTCCTGCGAGAGCCTCTCATCGGCGAGAATTTCGATGGCGTCGCCGGGGCCAAGGTCGTCAACGGGAACTGGCGCCGACGCTACAATTCAGAGCGCCCGCAAGCATCTCCGCGTCAAAGGCGCCCGGCACCAGACGTTTCGTGGTCGGCCACACCAGCCGTAGCCCCCAGACCCGCCATGCGCTATGACTGAAACTGGACCACCCGGTGGGGGCAGGTCAGACCCGGCGGCGGCTCGTCAGGTCGCGGCAAGCGGATTCGACAAGACTTGCGAAAGGGGCCGCCCCGTGCCGGTATTCTCCAGCGCCACCAAGGAAATCTACTACGAGATCGATGGCAGCGGTCCGCCATTGCTGTTGGGGCACGGCCTGACCGAAACCCGGTCCATCTGGCAGGATCTCGGATACGTGGATCTTCTCGAGGACCGGTTCACCGTTCTTCGGGCCGACGCCCGTGGCCATGGACAAAGCTTTCGTCCCGCTGGTTCAAGGAACTATTCGTTGCGCGGTTTCGTCGAGGACATCACGGACCTCCTCGATCATCTGGGCATCGCGGCGGTTCATTACCTTGGCTATTCCATGGGCGGGCGCATCGGATATGCCTGCCTGCTTTTTGCGCCGGAGAGGCTGCGTACCGCTCTGATCGGCGGCTCTTCGCCTTTCGACCGACCGACGGCCCCGGTCGCGGTTCGGACCGAGGCAGATGTCCCCGGCTTCCTTGCCGCCATGAACGGCTTTGCGGGGAGTTCGATAACGGGCGATCCCTTCGCCGGCAGGAGCCTTGAAGAAATTCGCGCCTATGCAGATATCTTGTTGGCCGACTGGCCCGACTTGACGCCCGGCCTCGCAGCCAGGTCGATTTCGGTGCAGCTGTTTTGTGGCAGCCTTGATCCCCGCCTCGAAAGCATCCAACGGACTTGTGCGATGTTTCCCGGCATCGGTTGCGAAACCCTGTACGGCCTCGATCATTCCACCGCGCTCAGCGACGGCCGCGGCATCGTCGGATTGCTGGAACGGCAGGTGTTTGGTCGTCTAGACAAGGGAGAGGTTGAGTCGCGCTCGCCGGAAGTCAAACCGATCTAAGCGCGGCCTCCTCTGCGGAGGGCCCGGTTGCTTCGCGCGACCCTACAAGGACCGCAGGATTGATGGCGCTCGTCAGTGCTCATGTGCTTGTCGTTGCTGCTCGTCCACGCTGCTGTGCCTCCAAAAGAACAGGTGTTCCGGATTCCTTGCCCTCAGCCGGCACCTGCGCGGCGAAAGGCGCGCAACATCGCACCGGAATCTGGATATTCGCGAATATGACACCGCGAAGTCCCACGGCATGTGCCCGGACCGACACCTTCAAGATGCTGCTGGAAAGTCGCGGGGAGAGAGAAATCACGTCCCGCCAAAATCCGGAGGGACTTCAATCGCTTACGGAAGGGACTGGCGCACCCGACAGGATTCGAACCTGTGACCTTCGGCTTCGGAGGCCGACACTCTATCCAGCTGAGCTACGGGTGCCCGGGACGGTCTATATTCGACCGCCGCGGCCCGTGCAATGCACATGACCGGCGAAGTGGCCTCGCGTCAGCCGCCGGGAAGGCGTGCGGATTTTTCGGCTATGCCGGACCGGCCCTCGCGGCGCTCGAGTTCGCCGAGAACGTCGGCCCAGGCGACACCGCTGGCGGCGAGCATGACCTGCAGGTGATAGAGCGTGTCCGCAGCCTCATGGACAAGCGCGCCCCTGTCGGCGCTGGCGGCCGCCACGATCGCCTCGATCGCCTCCTCGCCGAATTTCTCCGCGCATTTGGCCGGGCCCCGGCCGAGGAGTGCCGCGGTATGCGACATCGCCGGGTCGCCCCCGGCACGCGATTCGATGGTGGCGAAGAGGCGGGCGAGCGTGTCGGTCATGCGGTCCTTACCGGAATGCCGGCCGCGGCCATCCTGGCCTTGGCCTCCTGGATAGAATGGGTTCCGAAGTGGAAGATCGATGCGGCCAGAACCGCCGAGGCGTGGCCGTCCGTGACGCCCTTGACGAGGTGGTCGAGGCTGCCCACGCCGCCCGAGGCGATGACGGGGACGGGTACCGCGTCGGCGATGGCGCGGGTCAGGGGCAGGTTGTAGCCGGCGCGCGTTCCGTCCCGGTCCATCGAGGTCAGCAGGATCTCGCCGGCGCCCCGCGCCGCGATCTCCTCCGCGAATGCGACGGCATCGATGCCGGTGGGGCGGGTGCCACCATGGGTGAAGATCTCCCAGCGCTCCGGCGCGACGGTCTTGGCGTCGATCGCCACGACGATGCATTGGTTGCCGAACTTGTCCGCGGCCTTCGAGACGCAGTCGGGGTCGGCCACGGCGGCGGTGTTGAAGCTGACCTTGTCGGCGCCCGCGAGCAGGAGCGCACGCACATCCTCGGCCGTGCGGACGCCGCCGCCCACGGTCAGGGGCATGAAGCATTGCTCCGCCGTGCGCGACACCAGATCGAGCAGCGTTCCACGGTTCTCGCGGCTGGCGGAGATGTCGAGAAAGCAGAGCTCGTCCGCGCCCGCGGCATCGTAGGCCCGCGCCGCCTCGACTGGATCGCCGGCGTCCACGAGGCCCTCGAAATTGACGCCCTTGACCACGCGGCCGTCCTTGACGTCGAGGCAGGGGATCACCCGGACGGTCAGCATCGGCCGGCAAGCTCCTGTTCCATGGCGGTTTCCCTCAGGCGGCGAGGCTGGCCACAGCCGAGGCCAGATCGATGCGCCCCTCGTAGAGGGCGCGGCCGGTGATGGCGCCGTCGAGGGGGGTGGGGATGTCGCGCAGGGCTTCGAGGTCTGCGAGCGAGGAAACCCCGCCGCTGGCGATGACCGGGATGGCGACGGCCGCGGCGAGGGCGGCCGTGGCGGCGATGTTCGGGCCCTGCATCGCCCCGTCGCGCTCGATGTCGGTATAGACGAGGGCGGCGAGGCCCGCGTCCTCGAAGCGGCGGGCGAGGTCGACCGCGGTGGTGGCGGTCGTCTCGGCCCAGCCCTCCACGGCGACGCGGCCGCCGCGGGCATCGATGCCGAGCGCGATGCGGCCGGGATGGGCCCGGGCAGCGCTGCGCAGGAGATCGGGATCGCGCAGCGCGGCGGTTCCGAGGATGACGCGAGCGATGCCTTTTTCCAGCCAGCCCTCAAGGGTTTGCCGGTCGCGGATGCCACCGCCGAGCTGCACGGGGATATCGACGGCACCGAGGATCGCGGCGACCGCCTCGGCATTCACGGGACGGCCGGCGAAGGCGCCGTCGAGGTCGACGAGATGCAGCCAGTGGCACCCGGCGGCGGCGAAGGCGCGGGCCTGAGCGGCCGGATCCTCCCCAAAGACAGTGGCCTGCGTCATGTCGCCGCGCAGGAGGCGGACGCATTTTCCGTCCTTCAGGTCGATGGCGGGATAGAGGATCATTTGCCGCTCCGGCTGGCTTTCGCGGGTGATAGCGCGGGGAAGGGGGGAATGCAAAACCCCCCGCGCCGAAGGCGTCATCGACCATGCTCGCGCGGATTGCCAGCGGACGATGCGGCCCGATCTTCCTCGGCCGTCGCGAGACCATATTTCGTTGTTGTCGGTTCGAGATGTCCCCTGAACGATCGAGTCAGCCGGATCGCAGATCAGAGACCCCAGAGCGCTCGCGCGTTCGCCGAATAGAGCTTCTCGCGCTCCGCCTCGCTCGCGCCCGCGACCAGCGCCCGGGTCGCGGCGAGCCAGGCCGTCAGCCCGCCGCCCAGGGTGCAGACCGGCCAGTCGCTCCCCCAGACCACCCGGTCCCAGCCGAAGGCGTCGATGGTATGCTCCACCCAGGGCCGCAGCGTCTCCACGTCCCATTCCGGCCCGGCATAGGCCACGACACCGGAGATCTTCGCCATCACGTTCGGCCGCCGCGCCATCGCCGTGATCCCGTTCCGCCAGGGGGCGAAGGTCCCGCCGGCGATATCCGGCAGGCCGCAATGGTCCAGCACGAACCGGACCCCCGGCGCGGCATCGACCAGCGCCATCGCCTGGGGCATCTGCCGCGGCAACACGCAGAGATCGAAGGTCCGCCCAGTCCCGGTCAGTCTCCCGACATTCTCCCGGAAGCGCGCGCTCTCCGACAGCGTATCCGGCACCACATGCAGCACCCGGCGGAAGCCCTTCACAAAGGGATCGTCGAGCGCCCTTTCCAGGGCCGCCGCGAATCCTTCCTCCTCGGGCCGGCACGAGGCGATGCACCCCCGCAGGAGGCCGCCAGCCGCCGCCTTGCCCGCGACGTAGCACGTCTCCGCCTCGATCTGTGCGGGATCCACGTCCACCTCCATGTGGAGCGTGGCCGAGATGCCGCCGCGCTGCGCCTCCCGCGCATAATCCTCGTAGGGAAAGTCCCGGTCCAGCGCGGGAACCCCCGCGAGCCACGGATAGCGCAGGCTCTCCCGGTCGATGATGTGCAGGTGGGTGTCGAGGATCATTCCGCCTCCTCGCCTTGCCGCATGTCGGACCCGGCCAGCCGGGACAGCGTCCCGGCCGTTGCCAGCATCAGATCCACCGTCCGGGTGATGTCGGGTGCCTGCGGCGTGTTGACCAGCGTGATATAGGGCACCGTGAGCGCCGCGAGCGCCCGCCCGTCCGGCGCGAGCACCGGCGCCGAGAGGTTGAAGACCCCGGCCGTCTGCAGGCTGGCCATCATCTCGTAGCCCCGGTCGCGGACCTGGTCGAGCCGGGCCGAGAATTCTGCTCCAAGGTCCCGGATCTCACCGCGCCCGGCATTCTCCCGGAGCATCATCTGGCGTTCGTCCGCCGAGCGGAACGCCAGCAGCACATGGCCCGATCCGGTGTCGAACAGGCTGATATGCGAGCCGACCCGGATCGAGATCCCCCAGTATCCCGGCGCCTCCTGCTGGGCGATCACCACGGCCTTCCCTCGGTCGAACACCGCGAGCTGGTTGGCCTGCAGCGTCGTCTCCGCCAGGTCGCGCATCAGCGGCGTCGCGAAGCTCACCAGCCGCCGGACCGGCGCATGCAGCTGCGCGAGGCCGAAGAGCTTCAGGGTCAGCGCATAGCGGTCTCCGTCGACGCGGGTGACATAGCCGCGTCTCACCAGCCGGTCGAGCATCCGGTAGAACTCGTTGGGGCTGCGGTCCAGGCGCTTGGCGATCTCGGCCTGAGTCAGCCCGATATCGACCCCGGAGAGGAGCTCCAGGATGTCGAGCCCCTTGTCGAGCGCAGGGGCCCGGTAGCGGTCGGCATTCTCGTTCCTGACCAGAGGATTCTCCAGTGAACGCTGCCACGCGTATACGCATGAATTCCCTCGGCGGGAAGCCTGAAACGGGGCGTCTTGACTGATGAGTGAATGTGCTGCTTGCCTGTGAATGGCCCGCGCGATGCGGCTGGAGCCCGGCGGAGCGGGGCGGGGCGCCACGAGGTTCGGCCTCGCTCAGGCCCCCCATCGCTTCGGCGCCGAGAGCGGCTGGACCCTGAGGATGTGAGAATGGCGAGAATCGAGCGGATCGAGCTCCGGATGGTGGACCTCGTCCCCAAGGTGAAGCGCACGGATGCGATCCAGTCCTTCGTCTCCCAGGAGACGCCCATCGTCACGATCACCGACAGCGACGGCGCCAGCGGCACGGGCTATTCCTATACCATCGGCACCGGCGGCTCCTCGGTCATGCGGCTCCTAGCCGACCATCTCGCCCCGAGGATCATCGGGCGGGACGCCGAGCGGATCGAGGCGATCTGGCATGAGCTCGAGTTCATGACCCATGCCACCACGATCGGCGCCATCACTGCCATCGCGCTCGCCGCCATCGACACCGCTCTCTGGGACCTGCGCGCGCGCAAGCAGGGATTGCCGCTCTGGAAGCTCGCGGGCGGGGCGAGGGAGAAATGCCCGCTCTACACCACGGAGGGCGGCTGGCTGCACATCGAGACGGAGGCGCTGGTGGAGGATGCCGTCGAGGCCAAGGCGAAGGGCTTCATCGGCTCCAAGGTCAAGATCGGGCGGCCGCATGGCTCGGAGGATTTCGCGCGCCTCGCCGCCGTGCGCAAGGCGGTCGGCGAGGGCTACGAGATCATGACCGACGCCAATCAGGGCTTCGGCCTCGACGAGGCGATCCGCCGCGCCGAGCGGTTGCGCGACATCGACCTCGCCTGGATCGAGGAACCGCTCGCCGCCGACGACATCGACGGCCATGTGCGGCTGAGCGCGCGCAGCTCGACCCCGATCGCCGTGGGGGAGTCGCTCTATTCGATCCGGCATTTCCGCGAGTACATGCAGAAAGGGGCCTGCTCGGTCGTCCAGGTGGACGTGGGCCGGATCGGCGGCATCACGCCCTGGCTGAAGGTGGCGCATGCGGCGGAGGCCTTCGACATGCCCGTCTGCCCGCATTTCCTGATGGAGTTGCATGTCAGCCTGGTCTGCGCGGTCCGGAACGGCAAATATGTCGAATACATCCCGCAGCTCGATGACCTGACGGGCAAGCGCATGACCATCGAGGACGGCCACGCCCATGCGCCGGAGGACCCCGGCATCGGCATCGACTGGGACTGGGATGCCGTCCGCGGCATGAGCGTGGAGGAATTCACCAGGGAGATACGCCAATGAAGCGCATGGCCATGATCCTCGGCATCCGCCCCGAGGGAATCGAGGAATACAAGAAGCTGCACGCCGCCGTCTGGCCCGAGGTGCTGGCCAAGATCGCCGATTGCAGCATCCGCAACTACTCGATCTTCCTGCGGCAGCCGGAGAACCTGCTCTTCGCCTATTTCGAGTACCATGGGCAGGACTTCGCCGCCGACAGCGCCAGGATGGCCGCCGACCCCGCCACCCAGAAATGGTGGTCGATCAACATGCCGCTGCAGGAGCCGCTCGACAGCTGCCCCGAGGGCGAGTGGTGGGCGATGGCCGAAGAGGTCTTCCACGTCGACTGACACTACCTCCACCGGCAGGCACGGCCTGTCACTCAGGGGGGGCGTTTCACGATGAGACGCAGGGTATCTAGTTGTTATTGAAGATCTTTTCGAAACTCGCTTCGACGTGCCCCGATCGACACCGGCCGGTCAGGCTCGGCTTCTCCGGCCCCTCTGGCGGGATGGGAGAAGCCGACGAGCCGCCGGCATGACTTGGGCTTTGATCCCTCCCGAAGCACTGCCGGCCCGCTACGTCGGAACGATCGCCCGCCCCTCCCGGTCGAAGGCGCGGATGGTCGCCGGCGCCGCGGCGAGATGGAGCGGGGCGTCGGGGGCGATGCCCTCCGGGCTTCCGGCGATGCGCATTGTCAGGGTCTGGCCCTCCGGCCGGGCCAGATGGATCAGCGTCTCGGCACCGAGCGCCTCGGTGTATCGCGCGCTGCCCGACAGGACCGCCCGGTCGGCGGGCACGAGTTCGAGATGTTCGGGTCGGATGCCGATGGCCGCGGTGCCGGGGGGCAGGGCGGCGAGGAGCGCCGGCGCGGCGGCGCCGTTCAGATCCGCGGGCGCGAGGAAGTTCATCGGCGGCGAGCCGATGAAACCGGCGACGAACATGGTGGCGGGGCGGGCATAGACCTCGAGCGGCGCGCCGACCTGCTCGGCCCTCCCTTCGTTCATCACCACCATGCGGTCGGCGAGCGTCATCGCCTCCACCTGGTCATGGGTGACATAGAGCGCGGTGACGCCGAGCTCGCGCTGGAGCGCCTTGATCTCCAGCCGCATCTGCACGCGGAGCTTGGCGTCGAGGTTCGAGAGCGGTTCGTCGAAGAGAAAGACCGCCGGCTTGCGCACGATGGCGCGGCCCATCGCCACCCGCTGGCGCTGGCCGCCGGAGAGCTGGCGGGGCCGGCGGTCGAGATACTCCTCGAGTTGCAGCATCCGCGCCGCCGCCCGCACCCGCTCGGCGATCTCCGCCTTCGGGCGGCCGGCGATCCGGAGCCCGTAGGCCATGTTGTCGAAGACGCTCATGTGCGGATAGAGCGCGTAGTTCTGGAAGACCATGGCGATGTCGCGGTCCATGGGCTCGACCTCGTTTACCCGGCGCTCGCCGATGCGCACCTCGCCCGCGCTCACCGTCTCGAGCCCCGCGACCATGCGCAGGAGCGTGGACTTGCCGCAGCCCGAGGGGCCGACGATGACGATGAACTCGCCATCGGCGATCTCGAGGTCGATGCCGTGGATCACCTCGGTGCGGCCGAAGGTCTTGCGCACATCCGTAAGGCCGACCGTCGCCATCTATTTCTCGCTCTCCACAAGACCGCGCACGAAGAGTTTCTGCATGAACATCACCACGAGCACCGGCGGCAGCATGGCGAGGATCGAGGTGGCCATGATCACCGGCCAATCGGCCACGTCGTCGCCCGCCGGGAACATCTGCTTGATGCCCATGACGATGGTATTCATCTCCGGTTCGGTGGTGATCAGGAGGGGCCAGAGATACTGGTTCCAGCCGTAGATGAAGAGAATGACGAAGAGTGCGGCGATATTGGTCCGGCTCATGGGCAGGAGGATGTCGACGAAGAACCGCATCGGCCGCGCCCCGTCCACCCGCGCCGCCTCGGCCAGCTCGTCCGGCACGGTCAGGAAGAACTGGCGGAAGAGGAAGGTCGCCGTCGCCGAGGCGATCAGCGGGAAGATCAGGCCGGGATAGGAGTTGAGCATCCCGAACCGCGCCGCCACCTCGTAGGTCGGCACGATCCGCACCTCCACCGGCAGCATCAGCGTCAGGAAGATCAGCCAGAAGAACACGAGCCGCCCCGGAAAGCGGAAATAGACGATGGCGAAGGCCGAGAGCAGCGAGATCGCGATCTTGCCGAGCGCGATCCCCATGGCCATCACGAAGGAATTGAAGAGCATGCGCGCGACCGGCACGTTGACGCCGGAGTAGAGCGCGTCGCGGTAGTTCTCCAGGAACCGGTCGCCGGGCAGGAGCGGCATCGGCGGGCGCACGATCTCGGGCTGGCTGACCGTCGAGGCGATGAAGGCGAGCCAGATCGGGAAGGCGATCACCGCGACGCCGAGGATGAGCCCGAGGTGGGTCAGCCAGAGCCCGAGCCCGCGCTTCTCGACCATGCCCGCCATCAGTAATGCACCCGCCGCTCGATCCAGCGGAACTGGATCACCGTGAGGATGCCGACGACCACGAGCAGGATCACCGATTGCGCCGCCGAGGATCCGAGGTCCTGGCCGACGAAGCCGTCGGCGAAGACCTTGTAGACCAGCGTCGTCGTCGCCTGCTGCGGTCCGCCGCCGGTGATGGTGTGGATCACGCCGAAGGTCTCGAAGAAGGCATAGACGACGTTGACGACCAGGAGAAAGAAGGTCGTCGGCGAGAGCAGCGGGAAGACGATGGTCCAGAAGCGCTTCCAGAACCGCGCCCCGTCGATGGCGGCGGCCTCGATCACCGAGCGCGGGATCGCCTGCAGCCCGGCGAGGAAGAAGAGGAAATTGTAGCTGATCCGCCCCCAGGACGAGGCGACGACCACGAGCCCCATCGCCTCGGTCCCGTTCAGCACGTGGTTCCAGTCGTAGCCGAGCAGCCCGAGATACCAGGCGATCACCCCGACGCGGGTGTTGAACATGAAGAGCCAGAGCACGCCCGCCACCGCCGGCGCCACCGCATAGGGCCAGATGAGCAGGCTGCGGTAGGTGCCCGAGCCCTTGATCAGCCGGTCCGCGAGCACGGCGAGCCAGAGCGCGGGCACCATGGAGATGAGCGTGACGAGGCTCGAGAAGATCGCCGTGGTGACGAAGGAGGCGCGGTAATAGGGATCCTTGAGCAGGAACTCGAAATTGCCGAGGCCGACGAATTGCGCCGAGAGCCCGAAGGGGTCGGGGATGAAGAGCGATTGCCAGACCGCCTGGCCGGCCGGCCAGAAGAAGAAGACCAGCGTCACCGCCACCTGCGGTGCCAGCAGCAGGACGGGCAGAAGCCAGCCGCGGAAGGTGACGCGCTTTTCCATGGGGCATGCCGGAGGGCGCGCGCCCTCCGGCCTTCGCGTCAGTTGCCCGCGGCCTGCTCGAAGCGGCGCAGGAGCTGGTTGCCCCGCTCCACGGCGCTGTCGAGCGCGGCCTGCGCCTCCTTGTCGCCGGCCCAGACCGCCTCGAGTTCCTCGTCGATGATGGTGCGGATCTGGTCGAAGTTGCCGAGGCGGATGCCCTTGGAATTGGGCGTCGGCGCCTTGCCGGTCATCTGGATGATCGCGGTGTCGGCGCCGGGATTCGCCTCGTAGAAGCCCTGCTCCTGGCTCAGCTCATAGGCGGCGGTGGTGATCGGCAGATAGCCGGTATTCTGGTGCCAGGCGGCCTGGATCTCGGGGGTGGACAGGAAGTTCAGCAGGGCCGCGACGCCCTTGTATTCCTCCGGATCGTGGCCGGCGAGAACCCAGAGCGAGGCACCGCCGATGATGGTGTTCTGCGGCGCGCCCTCGACGCCCTCCCAATAGGGCAGCGGCCGCACGCCGAAATCGAACTCCGCTTCGGCCGCGATGGTGGCGTAGCCCGCCGAGCTTTCGGTGAAGAGCGCGCATTCCCCGCCGCGGAAGTTGGCGCCGCCCTCGTTGCGCCGGCCGGTGTAGACGAACTTGCCGTCCCGCGCCCAGTCCCCGAGCGCCTGGATGTGCTGCACCTGGAGCGGCCCGTTGAAGGCGAGCTCGGTGTCGAGGCCGGCGAAGCCGTTCTCCTGCGTGGCGAAGGGCACGTTGTGATAGGCCGAGAGGTTCTCGAGATGTATCCAGCTCTGCCAGGCGGTGGTCAGCGGGCAGCCCACGCCCGCGGCCTTGAGCGCATCGAGCGCCTCGCCGACCTTGGCCCATGTCGAGAGATCCATGTCCGGGTCGAGCCCGGCCTCCGTGAAGAGGTCGCGGTTGACCCAGAGCACCGGCGTCGAGGAATTGTAGGGCAGGGACAGCATCTGGCCGTCGGTATTGGTGTAATAGCCGGTGACGGCGGCGAGATAGGCGCCGGGGTCGAAATCGGCGCCGGAATCGGCCATGAGCTGGTAGACCGGGTTGATCGCGCCTTCGGCCGCCATCATCGTCGCGGTGCCGACCTCGAAGACCTGCAGCACATGCGGCTGTTCGCCGGCGCGGAAGGCGGCGATGCCGGCGTTGAGCGTCTCGGAATAATTGCCCTTGTACGTGGGCACCACCACGTAGTCCGACTGCGAGGCGTTGAACTGCGCCGCCTGCTCGTCGAGAAGCTCGTTCAGGCGGTCGCCCATGGCATGCCACCAGAGGATTTCCGTCTGGGCCTGCGCCGCGGTCACGGTCAGGGTCGAGAGCGCCGAGGCGAGGGCCAATCCGTATGTCGTCCGTTTCACGTCTTTTCCTCCCCATTCTTGGACTATGGGAAGCCTAGTCGAGCCGACCCGCTCGGACAACGCTTTCCGGCCTCACCCCTGCCCAGCCCGTCCGGGCATCCGTTCGCGATGCCCGGGAGGTCGTCGTTTCGCCGCTGCCGGGGCGACGCGGGGACCGGTGCTTTCCGGTCAGCTCGGTTGCGTTTCCTCCGACCATGCGAAGACCGAGAGGATGAGATTGGCGACGGCGGTGAAGAAATCTACCGGCAGGAGCACGTAGAGCATGTCGTCTCCACCCAGGATGAAGAACTTGCAGCATCCGCTGATGTTGCTGGTGACGGCTGCTGCGACTTCGTAGTCGTTGTAGCCTTCCGACTCGTGGGTCGCCATTTCCACCGCCGCCCAGATCCCGAGGCCCTCGCTCACCACCGAAAGGCACGAGGCCAGGATCGGCCCGTAACCTTGCTGGAACTTGACCTCCACCTGCTCCGAGGCGAGGCAGACGACATTGACCACGAGCGGGACGATGTTCCATGTCCAGGACGACAGGATCGCCTTGTCGGTGATCGTGAGCTCCGAGGTCGTCTTGTAGAACTGCGGCCAGGGCGCGCCGATCCCGTAGAGAAGGATCGAGGAAACGACGTTTATGCCGCTGACCCATTTGGCTTCCGGGCTCTTTTCGACCTCTTCCATCTCGTTGACGGCAAAGGCGTCCCCGATGCCGTCGCAGAGCGCCCCACCGATCAGTTGCACGAAGACGCCGACGAGCTGGAGCCAGTACAGGACCTCCGCCATCTCGGTCGGCATCTCGCCCCCGAGGCCCTGGCCGGTCGAGACGCCGTCGGCGTTGAGGAAGGGTGCCGACGGCCACGGCATCCCGTATTGCTTGATCACGCCGGCCGAGGACGAGGTGAAGGGCGCATGCCCGGCGACCACCTTGCAGAGGATGGTGGCCGGTATCGCGTTGACGAGACAGATCAGGTCGAGCGCCGTCAGATCGTCGCCGGGATCGGCGATGGAGCCGGTGATCTCGTACTTGTAGATCCAGGACAGGATCGGGACGTGGATGGTCGCGTTGATTAGCGACAGGTAGGCCTCGACCGCGGTCTCCATGTCCTGGATCGCGGCCTCGACGATGTCGTCGGCGGCGTCGATCACGTAGTTCACGAGGTCCTCGGCGCCGTCCTCGCAGAAGGTCGTGATGCCGTTGTCGAAGAAGGCGGCGGGATTCTCGAAGAAGCTCTGCAAGTCCTTGGACAGAGTGCTGAACGTGTCCTGATTGATGTCCTTGTTGAAGGCGGTGACGATGCTGTCCATCGTCACGGTCGTCGCGCCAAGTTGCGGGCCGCCGGTCGTCGTGACGGAGTTGTTGCCGTAGGAGCTGAGCGCCTGGCGATGCGCGAAGTTGCAGCGGGCGCTGTGCTGCTTGTAGGTCTGCTTCTGCGTATCGCCGTCGAGGACGTTGCCCGAGGCCGTGAGTACGGGGGGCGCGGCCTGGCCCTGCGACGCCGCGTTGACGAATTCGTTGAAGGTCGTCTGCTCGAACACGCCGAGCTGCGAGAAGGCGTCCTTGACCGTGCCCTTGAGGGTCTGGAACCAGGCCTGGAATTCCGCCTCCGCGCCGGACATGGAGGATTGGATGTTCTGGAAGATGCTGTTCGTTGCCTCCCGCAACACGTTGTGCGTGTTGAGGATGTCGCTCCATTCGAAGAGCATCTTCAGCCAGTCGAGCACGTCCTTCAGGAGCTGATAGAGGTCCTTCAGACCCTGCATGATCCGGGTGAACACGGTCTCGAGCGCGTCGCCGGCCTGTTTGAGGGTCTGGATCGTCCATTTCTCGCCGTTGAGGATGACGGTCAGGACGTCGCCCACGAGGCTCGCGGAGAAGGACTGCAGCTCGTGCCAGGCGTTCTTGAAGAAATGGCAGGCATCGCCGAGGAGCCCGGAGGAGCCGAGCGCGTTCTCCCGCATGACCTCGGCTTCCGCCTCGCTCAGGATCCTGAAGCGCGGTCCCTCGGGTGCCGTGAAGTCCAGCGACCAATGCGGCACCGTGATGCGGCTGGTATCCACGGCTCCGGCCGCGGCAGTGTTCGGGTTCATCCAGGGGCCGGCGGCGTTGATCGCCTGGACCGCCTGGCTCGGATCGCTGTAGCTCGGGTCGATGAGGCCGTTGCTCGTCAGCGTTTCGGTCGTCGCGCTGGTGAGCTGCGCCGAGACGGAGGTCGCGGGGGGCGTGGGCGGCGGATCGTCGGTCTGGACCACGTCGCTCTGGCACCAGCGGGTGACGCCGCTGCCGTCGGCATTGCTCGACATGGTGAATTGCGGCGGCTTCAGGTCGACGGCCTGATAGGTGACCGTGGCCTGTCCGTTCGGGTCCGTCTGCACCGGGACAAGCGTATTGGTATCGGTATGATAGGAGAGGCAGTTGACGACGATCGTCGCGGGATGATCGGCGGCGACATAGACGATGGCCAGGGGGATCGGCGCGCCGGTGTCGTCGAGCGCGGTGATTTCCATGTTGTAGCCGGCGATGTTCTGCGGCTGGTCATTGTCCGGCGAGGAGGGCGAGGGTTCCGCAACCTTGCGCGTCACCCAGACCTGGTCCGCGAGCGTGCGGGCCTGGTGATAGATGTCGCAACTCAGATCCACCGCGAAGAGCTCCGGGCCGAAGGTCATGGTGGCGGGGCTCGCGATGGTGGTCAGCGTGCCCGCGAGGTTCACCCAGGTCCCGAAGCTGCCGCCCGCTTCCTGCTGCTGGAGATACCAGAGATTTGTGCTGCCAGTCTCGATGGCGAAGACGGTCAGCACGCCGTTGGAATCCTGGCCGACGGTGGCGGCGACGGCGCCCGCCGGCTGTTCGGCGCCGCCCGTCAGCGGCGTGATGGCGGGCGAGGCGGTGTTGTAGCCGCTCACGACATAGAGCACTTCGGCGGCGTCGCGGAGGATGATGGCATCGGCGCCGTAGCTGCCGGGCAGGGCGATCAGGTCGCTCACCCCGAAGACGCCCAGGCCGGGCTTCAGAACCTGCGGATCGAGCGTATTGCCGTTCGACCAGGCGAAGGTCGTGTTCAGATGGCCGAAGGTGATGGTGGCGCCTTGGTAGTAGATCTCCGTATTGCTGCTGCCCCGTGGCGTGTCGACCCAGAGGATCGTGACGTCGCTGCCGCCCGAGCCCGCTGCCATGCGGAAGGCGGCCTGCTCGCTCAGGCCGGGGGAGGGCGGAAAATCGTCGAGGTCGTAGGAATAGATCAGGTCGATCTTGTCCGCGCCGGCGTCGTAGGTCGCGATGAAGAAGCCGCCGTCGCCGATCAGGGCGGAGACCCCGTAGAAATATCCCCGGCCGTTGCCGTCGACATAGACGTCGGTCTGGTAGGTGCAGGCCAGCGCGTTCTTCGCGTTGTTCGACAGGATGGCGGTGGCGTTGGACCAGGTGCCGTCCGTCGCCCGCTGCATCCAGGTGGCGCAGCTCGGCTCATTGCCCTGGCTGGTCGGAAAATATGCAAGCACGTTCAGGATGCCGCCCTGGTCGTAGTAGCCGGCGAGGCGGATGATCGTGCTCGAGGTCGCGCTGTCGCGCTGGCCATAGTCGGGTGGGGTGCAGTCGGGCACCACGATCTTGCTCCAGCCCGAATTCGAGTTGGTATCGGGGATGTAGTGGACCAGCTGCCCGTCCCCGTCGACGGTGAGCAATTCGCTCGCCTGGCCGGACCCGGACTGAAGCACGGCCGGGTTCTGAACCACGAGAAAGCGGCCGTCCGGATCCTGCGTCACCGGCGAATCCATCAGGTAAAGGTAATTGTCGATCAGGTTGACGCCGATATCGATCTCGGCAATTGCCGTGGCCATGATCTCTCCTCCTCCTGCGACTTTCCGGTAACCCGGCGTCGGGCTGTTCTCGCAGCGGTCTCCCCATCAGTGGCGCCGGGGGGTTCAGGTGTCGGGCTGGCAAAGGCTCAGGGTGATGTAGGGCAAGGCGCCGTCCCAATAGGTCGTGCCGGAGAAACTCACCGAGCCCGAATTCGCGTGGCCCTTGTCGCAGAGGAATATGTTGCAGCCCTTGTCGACGCTGATCTTCTGGCTGCCGACATTGACCGAGCCCGAGATGCCGTGGTCGTGCCAGTAGTCGTGACCCGGGGAGGCGACGGTTTCGTCGCCGACGGATTCGTTCGGGGTGCCACCCTCCGGCAGGCCGAGCAGCGGGCGGTTGAAACCTGACGGCGAGACGACCCAGCCATCGGGGCAGTCGTTCTCGGCGTAGAACATGAGGATCTTCTGCGGCAGGCCCGCCGGAAGCGTGTTGCTGCTGAAGGCGGTCTTCTTGCAGAGCAGCAGCTGCAGGTATGGAAACGCGATGGTCTCGGTCGAGGTCGTGCCGCTGAAGTCATAGGTCCCGTCCTGGGCGCTGCTGCTCCCGGACCCTGAGTCGGCCTGGAGATCCGTGCTGCCGACCGAGATGCTCGACTTGAACGAATGGGAATGCGTCCAGGGACTGCCCGGCGTGAGCGGCGTCCCCGAGACGGTGCCGATGGCCGATCCCGGATCCGCGAAGGGAATGGCGAAGACGCCGTTGACCGGCTTGCTGTCCGATTCCATCAGCTCCCAACCCTGCGGGCAGGCGGCGGCATCGTAGAAGGCGACCATGTTCTGGGCGTAGTTGTCGGTCTGCGACTGGGTCGAGGGCGGTCCCTTCTCGCAGGCCAGAAGCTGGGTATAGGAATAGGTCTCATGGGAGCCCGTGGTGCCGGGCGGCGACCCGGGCACGTCATGCGAGCCGCTCTTGGCGCCCGTCCACCCCGCGCCGCCATTGAAGCAGTCGTAGCAGCCGTGCGAGCTCAGCGAGACCGACGTCTGGAAGGTATGCGTGTGCGAGGTCGGGAGTTCGCCCGCCGTCAGCGCGGTTCCCACCGTCCCGCCGACGTCGCTGCCCTCGGTGACCGCCATGAGGAAGCGCCCGCGCGCGCTCGCGGAAATGGACCAGCCCGCGGGACATTCGGTCAGGGGAAAGAACGCCACCATGCCCTCGGGCGTGGTGTCGGGAACCGTCTGCGCGCCGGCCGGGGAAGGCGCGGCGAGATAGGCAGCCAGGGCGATTGCAGCGCCGCCCACGATCCCAAGGTTCACGAGTCGAAGCATGGTCGGGGTCCTCCTGAAGGTCCAGTTGCGGTCCGGGCGCGGACTGCAGCGTCTCGAGAGAGGATGAGCCGGTATCTGTGGTGTCTGCAGCTTATACGATAACCCGGTGATGGTCTTTTGCATACTGCAAAAGGCCCATGGGCGGGGACTGATTCCGTGGCGCGGTCCGATTGCCGCAAATCGCAGGCTTCCTGCCGAGGCCGATCGGACCCGTGCGGCCTCAACCGGAGCGGGCAAGAGCGCGGCATAAGTGCTTGGTTGGAGGCCCGTTTCCGTGTCGGCGTTCCTAGGCGGTGGCGACGGACTGGGACATGAGCGCGCGCGCTTCCGACTGGGATTCCGCCTCGCGGTCGGTCCAGCCCTTGCCGAACTCCGGCCAGTCCCTCAGCGCCTTGTAATAGGCGAGGCGCGCCGTCCCGAAGCGATCGACCACCTCGGCCGGAGCTGACTTGGCAACCGCCGCCAATGTTTCAGGGCCGATGATCCCGTCCTGGGCAACGCCGACGACCTGCTGCAGCGTCATCGCGGAGCGCCGGATCCCGGCGTTCACGCCGAAATCGAACACGACCATGTCGACGCCCAGCGGCAGCTCGTCGCATTTGAGAGGGTTCCAGTAGTTCGCCCGGTAGATGGCCCTCGCCTCCTGCTGCGAGAGAGTGCGGACGTCCTCGACGGTCACGGGCTGGCCGCGCCACGCGCGCAACGTCCCGATGGTGATGCCCATGTTCGTGGCCCCGCCGGGATCGTCAGGGTCGTCGACGAAGCCTCCCTCGTTCTTGAGGACCAGCGCGACGCAGGCCTGAAAGGCGGCGTCCTTGTCCGCCGTCGACGCCGATGGCGCCCCCGCAACGGGCGCGCGTGCCTGCACGACGGGCGCCGCGGGTGGTGCCGAAGGTGATGGAACAAAGGCCGGGACAACTGCGGGCGGCGGGGTCGCGGGAGATGCCGGCGGCGCCTTCGGTGCGGCCGGTGAGGGCGCCTCCGTATCCGCCCCGACCCTTGCGGCCGCCTGCGCGCGGCCGGCCTGCAGCGCCTGGATGTGCTGGAGCGAGAAGTTCGCCAGGTCCTTGTTCTTGGAGCCTTGCGACGATCCCAGCCAGAAGTTCAGGACCGTGGCGAAGCCTGCGGTGAGCGCGCCGATGACGATGTTGACGATCTGCAGCTTCGCGGTGTCCGACGTCGGATCGAAGCGACCGCTGATGATGAAGGCGAGCGCGCCGAAGAATCCCAGAACCACCACGAGAGACAGGATCGGTGCCGCCAGCACGCTGGGGCTGCTCGGCGAGGCGATCTGGGCGAGCGTGGATCTGGCGGTGGAGGCGTCTTCGGCCTGCCGTGCGCTCTCGTCCGTCGCGCGCAGCTGCGCCTGTTTCGCGGCGTCGACCTGCTGGGACAGGTTGCCGAGCTGCGCGGTGATCCGCTGCTCGAGGTCCTGCAGGGCATTGTTGTCAGCGGTCGCGTTCGCCGTGCGCTGGGCATCGTCCAGCGAGGATGCGAGTTCCGAGAGCCGCACCCGAAGCTCCGCCTCGGCATTCGGGTCCGAGGCGATCTTCTGCCTGGCGGCATCGGGATCGCTCGCCCGCGTTACCGATTGCACGATCCCGGTGACGGCCTGCGCCACCGCATCGTGTTGGGCCTGCCCCCCCGCTCCAGCGAGGTGCCTCAGGATCTGCGGCAGAACCGAGGCAGCAATGGCGACGAAAGGTTCCATCGATGGGGTCCCCCCTCCAGCGCACCCAAGTCATACCCGCAGAGGGCGAAAATGTCACCGACATCTGCCCGCGCTGAGGTTATTCGGCCGATGCGGTGACCTGCCCGCCGACAGAATTTGCACCGGAGTTCCCGCCCGGGGCCGGCAGGCCTGTCGGACACGGCGCGGCCGCTGGGGGCAGCCGTTGGGCCATCAGGGTGGTGGCCCACGATATCTTGTGCTAAACAGGGCGCATGCTTTGCTGGGCGGCCCGGGAATGCCTGAGCCCCGTTCGCAGATTGGATCGACATTGTTCGGACAAGCCTTCGACCAGTATCCGTGATGGGCGAATTCCAGGAGGAAATGCCGCCTTGGAAGCCGGGTGGGGTTCCGGTCGCGGACCCGGCCGGCGACGCCTCCAGAAAGATGCCGGCGACTGATCGCGACTCCTATGACCGCTTCGTGGAATCCCTGCACGCTCGCGTCCGCGACACGCTCTCCACCGAACTGGACACGGAGATCCAGGTCGAAATTGCGAAACTGATCGGCCTGCTGATGGAAATGCCGCCCAAGGAGGCCCTGGGCAATTGCCGCTATTTCGAGCTTGCCCTGGACGGGCTCGCCGCGAAGCACCCGAACATGACCCTGGCGGTCGGCATCCGCCGGGAGCTCGAGTTCATCCGCGATCGAAGGTCCCATGGGGTAACCCGATACGTCTCCTATATTTGCGGCAGCACGCCCTTGAACGCGTCGATTTCCGCGATGCTCACGGCACTGGCGCTCTCGCTCGTCATTCTGCTC
>JACKKC010000010.1 GCA_020637615.1 Rhodovulum sp. | reverse complement strand
GGGAATGCGGCGCGGGCCGCGTGGGGCGTGGCCATTTCCCTGTCCCATGAGTCGGCTTCAGGCGCAGGATCGGTCGGCCGGCAGGGCCGCCGGTATCAGGCGACCCGCGCCAGCGCCGCCCTTGCGAGGCCATCGGCTATGATCCGCGGCACCGCCGCATCGGTGCCGACCGGCGGCAGGATGGGGCCGGGGAAGCCCGCCTCGGCGAGGGCTTCGGGGAGATCGACCTCCACATGGCTGTTCCGGGCGGCGAAGAACGGCAGGCAGAGCGCCGGGCCGGGGAGGCGCGCGGCCACTGTCAGGCGCGGCTCCTCGTCGACGAAGCCGACGCGGACCGAGCGGAAGTGCCCGGCTCGGGCGATGGCGGCGGCGACGCGCCGCGTCACGGCCGCCGGGCGCGGGTCCGAGGGCGAGCCATGGGCGGCGAGAAGCAGGGTCGATGCCTCCGGGGCGAGCCCATGTGCCGTGGCGCCCTCGCGGGCGAGGCGCAGCGCGAGGGCCGCGGTTTCCGGGGCGAGCCCGAAGGGCGGCAGCACCGCGGCCTCCGGGCGCCCAGCGGCCCGGAGCCGGCGCGGCAGCTGCTGGCGCACGAACCAGCCGTCGGCCATGAAATGCGGATAGACCAGCACCGCCCCCGGACCGAGCGCGGCCAGCGCGGCCTCGAGGGTTCCCTCTCCGGCGAGGGTTGCGCCCCGGATGCGCCAGCCGGGCAGGAGCCCCTCCACGGCGCGGGCGAGGTCGGCCATCACGGCCTCGGGCCCCCCGGGATCGGAGGGCTGGCCATGGGCGACGATCAGCGCCGCGGGGTCAGTGGCTGGTGCCGTCGGAGAAGGTGATCTTGTTCCAGACATTGTACTTGCCCGAGGGTTTGCGCATCGGCAGCCGCCGGACCTCTTCGAGGGTGGCGGCATCATAGACGATCAGGGCGCCGTCGTCTTCCCAGATGCTGACGAGCGCATACTTGCCCCAGCGGTCGAATTCCACATGGGCGGCGGTGGCGCCGGGGATGGGCCGCAGGGTGCGCACGATCTCCAGGGTCTCCTTGTCGATGACATGGATCGCGTCGCTGTTGGGGCCGAAGAAGACGTCGGCCCAGACATAGGGCGAGGTCTCGTGGCTGCGCAGGAAGAAGCCCGGGCCGAGCATGTCGATGGTGGCCACCACCTCCCAGTTCTCGAGGTCGATGACCGAGAGCCGCGGCTCGCCCAGATGCGGGGTCGCCATCACCCGGCGGCCCTGGCGCGTCCAGGCGATGCCCGAGCCGAGATGCGGCAGGCCCGAGAGCGGCAACTCGGCGATCTCGCGGCCGGTGGTGAGGTTGACGACCACGCCGTGCTCGCCGTCGCGGGCCGCGCCGATCAGGTTGCGGTAATCGGGGGTGAAGAAGAAATCGTCGAGCGGCTGGGCGACCTCGATCCGGCGCCGCGCGAAGAGGCCTTCGGAGGAGGCCAGCGCCTCTTCCATGCCCTTCTCGAAGCTGTGCACGAATCCCTCGTGCTGGGGCGGCGCCTCGGGGTCGGTGGCGATCTCCCAGATCTCGGGGGCGTCCTTCAGCGCAAGGATGAAGCTCTTGCGGGGCGGCGCCTGGTAGACCGCCGAGACGCGCGAGGGATTGCCCTTGCGGTCGGCCACCGCGATGACGCGGGCGACGGAGAGGTCCGCGGTCGAGAGGATCGTCACGGTCGCCGGCAGGTAGTTCGCCACCGCGAGCCACTTGCCGTCGTGGGAGATCGCGATGTTGCGGCTGTTGAGCCCGGCGCGGATGCGGCCGACCTCCCGGAGGCTCCAGAGGTCGTATTTCTGCACCCAGCCGTCGCGGGACATCACGAAGACGAAGCGCCCGTCGGGCGAGAATTTCGGGCCGCCATGCACCGCGAAGGGGGTGGGGAAGCGGTCGAGCACCTCGAAGCGGTCGCCGTCGAGCACGCTGATGTGGTGGTCGCCGCTTTCCACCACCACGAAGAGGTTCATCGGATCGGCATCGAAGACCGGCGCCGCGGCGGGGACATAGCCCGGGTCGAGGCTGCGGCTGGCGGCGATCTCCTCCGGGCCCCAGGCCGGGACCTCCGAGAGCGGCGTCTCCAGATAGGCGGCGAGGGCCGCGATCTCGTCCGCGCCCAGTTCGCCGGAGAAGGCGGGCATCTGCGTGTTCGGGCGCCCCGTGGCGATGACCTCGGCGAGGACAGGGCCGCGCATGCGCCCCAGCGTCTCGGGGATGAGCGCCGGGCCGAGGCCGCCGAGGCGGCTCGGCCCATGGCATTCGGCGCAATGGGCGGCGAAGAGATCCTCGGGCTCCGTGGCGCGGCCCGGGGCCGCCGCCAGGGCCGCGAGGCTAAGCGTAGCGATGAACCGGATCATGGCGCTTGCCGCGGAAGGGGGAGACGTCGAGGCGCTCGCCCAGGCCCTCGACGCCGATCTCGGCATCGGAGAGGAAGCAGGCCGGATCCTCGGCCCAGGGGTTGCCGGTCAGCTGCAGCGCGCGGATGCGGGTATTGCCGCCGCAGACCGCCTTGTAGGCGCAGGCGCCGCAGCGGCCTTCGAGCGGGCGCGGCCGCTGCCGCAGGGCGGCGAGCATCGCGTCGTCGCCGGTCCAGAGCTCGGTGAAGGGCCGGTCCTTGACGCTGCCCACCGTATAGCCCGACCAGTAGGTATCGGGATGCACCTTGCCCTGCGGGTCGATGTTGGCGACGCCCAGGCCGGCGGAATTGCCGCCCCAGGCTTCCAGCATGGCGCGCAGATGCGCGATACGCTCGGGCGCGAATCGTTCCTCGGCCCAGCGCAGGAACCAGACGGCATCGGCGTCGTTGTTGCCGGTGACGATCTCGAGCGGCTCGCCGGCCTCGACCGCCGCCCAGGCGCGCTCGACGAGGAAGGCGATGGCCGCGCGGGACCTTTCGCGCTCGGCGTCCTCGCCGCGGTTCTTGTCGCCGCGGCCGGCATAGACGAGATGCGAGAGGTAGAACTTGTCGATGCCCTCGGCGGCGCAGAGGTCGAGCATCTCGGGCAGCTGCGCGCCATTGTCGCGGGTCATCGTGAAGCGCAGGCCCACCTTGATGCCGCGCGCCTTGCAGGCCCGCACCCCGGCGAGCGCCTCGGCAAAGGCGCCCTCCTTGCCGCGGAAGCGGTCGTTGACCGCGCCGATGCCGTCGAGGCTGATGCCGACGTAGTCGAAGCCGATGTCGGCGATCCGGTCGGCGGTTTCGCCGACGAGCGCGGTGCCGTTGGTGGAGAGCGCGAGGTACCGGCAGGCCGCCCGCGCGCGGGTGGCGATCTCGAAGAAGTCGAAGCGCGAGAGCGGCTCGCCGCCCGAGAGGATCAGCGCGGGGATGCGGAATCCCGCGAGATCCTCGACGACGGCCATCGCCTGCTCGTGGGTGAGCTCGCCCGGAAAGGCGACGTCGGCCGAGGTGGTGTAGCAGTGGCGGCAGCGGAGGTTGCAGCGCCGGGTGAGGTTCCAGATCACGACCGGCTTGACCGGCCCCGGCCGACGGCGGCGTGGCGCGCTCGGCGCGACCAGTTCGTGCATGTAGTGGGAAAGGCGGAACATCAGCTCGCTCCACCGGCCAGGCGCAGGCCGGATTTCTTCAGGATGCGGGTGGAATAGAGCACGTCGCTGCCGCGGCAGGATGCCCCGAGCAGTGCGGCGATCTCGCCGCGGCGCGTCTCGACCTCGGCGCGGTCCGTGCCATGCAGCATGGCGAAGAGATTGTAGGGCCAGTCGGGCAGGGCGCGCGGTCGCAGGTAGCAATGGCTGACGTCCTCGCGCGCGCCGACCAGGGCGCCGAGCCGTTCGGCCTCGCCGTCCTCCACGTCCCAGACCGTCATGCCGTTCGCGCTCAGCCCGAGCGCGTAATGGTTGGGGGCCGCGCCGATGCGGCGGATCACGCCGCGCGCCAGGAGCCCCGACATCCGCGCGATCACCTCGGCCTCGTCGAGGCCGAGGCGTTCGGCGACCGCAAGGTAGGGCCGCGGCGTGAAGTCGAGCCCCGCCTGGGTGGCCGCGACGATGCGCCGGTCGGTGGGGTCGAGCCTCATGCCGCCACCCGGAAGCCGATGAAGAACTCGAGCAGCTTGGGGAAGCGCAGCACGCCGAGGCCGGTCTCGCGCTCGATGCGATCAGCCGTCTCCGCAATGCCCTCCGGGGTCTCGGTCGCGAGCACGAACCACATGTTGAGCCGGTGGCTGCGGGCGTAGTTGTGGGCGACCTCGGGATGCGCGTTGACCGCCGCCGCGATGCGCTCGAAATCCGCTTCCGGCACGGCCATGGCGCAGAGGCAGAAGGCGCCGCCCATGGCCGCCGCGTCGAGGAAGGGCCCGAAGCGGGTGATCGCCCCATCCTCGCGCAGGCGCTTCAGTCGGGCGATCAGCTCCGCCTCCGTCATGCCGAAGCCGGCGGCGACCTCGGCATAGGGCTCGGGCACCAGCGGGAAGCCCTCCTGCAGGCTGGCGATGATGCGGCGGTCGAGCGCGTCGATCTCGGGCCGGGCCTTTCGGGTCATGCCGCCGCTCCTTCGCTGACGGCGACAAGGGCGCCGCGCTGCTTGAAGCATCTTAAGGAGAAGAGCACGGCGGAGTGAACCCCGGCGAGGCCCGCCGCCTCGGTCGCGCGCCCCAGGACCGCCATGGCTTCGGGGCGCGAGCGCGCGTGGATCATGCAATAGAGCGTGAAGGGCCAGATCGCGCCCGCCGGCCGGCGCTGGTAGCAGAGCGTGACCCCCGGCACGGCGAGGAGGCTGCGGCCGGCCGCCTCGATCGCCGCCTCCTCGACCTGCCAGACCACCATGGCGTTCGAGGTCCAGCCGAGCGCCCGGTGGCGGACGATGACGCCGACGCGGCCGATCACGCCGGCGGCGGAAAGGGCCCGGATGCGCTCGAGCACCTCGGTCTCGGGGCGGCCGAGCGCCGCCGCGACGGCGGCATAGGGACGCGGCAGGATCGGCAGCCCCTCGCAGAGCGCCTGGATGATCGCGCCGTCGCCCGGTTCGATCGCGGCGGTATCGGTGTCGCGGGGCAGGGGCAGGGGTAGCGATGCCCCTTCGAGCCCGAAGCCGAGATCGACGTTGAACGGGCGGACCAGCCGCAGGTCGAGCACCTCGAAGCCGGTCGCCCGGGCGGTGCGCGCGAGCGTGGCGTCCACATGCGCCCGGTCGGGGCCGGTGGCGACGAACCAGATGTTGATCGCGTGCTCGCGCAGATAGCAGTGGTTCACGCCGGGCTCGGCGCTGATCGCGCCCGCCACCTCGTCCACGCGATGCGCCGGGGCGGAGACCGCGGCGAGCGTGCTGGCCGCGGCGGTATTGGGGCGGCAGGTGCCGCCGATGCGGCTGATCGCCCCGGTCGCGGCGAGCCGTTCGAGGCGCATGAGCACCTCGCCCTCGCCGAGATCGAGCGCGGCGGCGATGGCGGCGAAGGGCCGCGGCACCAGGGGCAGGTCGCGCTGCCACCGGTCCAGAAGGGCGCAGTCGATCGGATCGAACCGGCAATGCATGGTCATAGTCCCGTCCGGTGGGCGCGGGCGGTGAAGAAGATGCCCGAGGGGCTTTCGGCGGGGATCTCGCCGAGCTTCCGGAAGGTCACGGTGTCGTAGATCTCGACCCGCCCGGCGTCGCGGACCGAGACCCAGACCTCCTGGCCGCGCGGCGCGAATTCCATGTGCAGGACCGCGGGCCGGGCTTCAGCTCCCGGATGACCTCGCCGGACAGCGTGTCGATCACCTGGATCGTGTCGTTGTCGGGATGTGCGAAGTTCACCCAGACCTGCCGGCCGTCCGGGCGGGCGACGGCGAAGACCGGCTGGCCGTGGACGGCGGTGCGCGTCCGGTCTCCTTCGAGGCTGCGGGAATCGACCCAGAGCAGTTCGTGCCGGCCGACGGCGGGCAGCACGAAGCGTTCGCCCGCCAGCGCCCAGCCTTCGAGATGCGGCATCTTGTAAACCGGCAGCGCCTCCTCGCCACGCCCGTAGCCGTCGAGGATGCGCCGGGCCGCCGGCGGTTCGGCCCAGAGATCGATCGCGGCAAGCCCATCCTCGCCGAAGAGCCCGGCGATATAGGTCCGCCCGTCGCCGGAGATCAGGGCATCATAGGGATTGGCGCCGATGCCGGGGATCCGGGTGATCGCCGGCTCGGGGCCGGCGGAGAAGTCGGCGATCCATGTCTCGCCGGCCTCCCAGAGCGAGAAGACGAAGCGGCGGCCGGGCGCGTCGACCAGCCCGAGGGTCTTGGAGCCGGTGGGGATGTCGGCCACGGGGGCCAGCGTTTCGGCGTCGAAGACCCGGACGCCGCCCGGGTCGTAGTTCGACACCGCCACGAGGCTGCCGTCGTCGGAGATCGCGCCGCCGATGGAATTGCCTGCCTGCAGGACCCGTCCGGCGACTTCCCGGGTCAGGAGATCGACCTTGCTCAGCCCGCCGTCGCGGCCGAAGACATAGGCGAAGCGCTCGTCGGGCGAGAAGACGACGGAGGCGTGCGAGAGATCGCCCAGACCCTCGACGCGGCCGATGGCGGCGCGTTCCGAGCGGTCGACGATCAGGAGCGAGCCGGTGGCGCGCTCCACGACCACGCCGAGATCGCCGGTGCCGCGCAACTCGTCGGACCGGGCCGGCAGGGCGGCGAGGAGGAGGAAGGCGAGGAGGCGGATCACGGCGCGTCTCCCGTCCTGAGGTATTCCGCGATCCAGGCCGCCTCCGCCTCGCTGAGCAGCGGGCGCCAGGGCGGCATGGCGGTTCCGGGCCGGCCGTCGAGGATGACCGAGACCAGGGCCGTCCGGTCCAGCGCGGCCAGCGCCGCGGGCCGGATGTCGGGGCCGAGCCCGCCGGCGAGCGTCATGCCGTGGCAGGCGCCGCAATCCTGGCGCACCAGATGCTCGAGTTCCGCGGCGCGGTCGAGGGGCGGCAGCGCCCCGGCGGCTGCCGGGGCGGCCAGCAGGGCGAGCAGGGGCGCGAGCCTAAGCATTCGCGGCCATGGCGCGAAGCTGCGCGGCGAGGGGCAGCGGATCGGCGAGCGCGGCGACCCGTCCGACGACGAAGAGCACGGGCGCGGCGAGCCCCGCCTCGCGGGCATCGCGGGCGATGGCGTCGAGGCGCGAGACCAGCCGCCGTTCGCGCGGCGTCGTGGCCTCGGCCACGGCGAGCACCGGCAGGTCCCCGGGCATGCCGTGGGCCATGAGCCGCGCGGCGATCTCGGCCATGGTGGCGACGCCCATGTAGATCACCAGCGTCGTCTCGGGATCGGCGAGGCCGGCCCAGTCGAGGTCGAGCGGCCTGTCGCCGCGGCAATGGCCGGTGACGTAGCGCAGGCCGGTCGCGAGCCCGCGCTGGGTCAGCGGTGCGCCCGCCGCCGCCGCGGCGCCCTGGGCGGCGGTGATGCCGGGCACGACACCGACCGGGATCCCGGCGGCGCGCAGCGCGAGTGCCTCCTCGCCACCCCGGCCGAAGACGAAGGGATCGCCGCCCTTCAGCCGAACCACCGCGAGGCCGCGGCGGGCGAGGTCGATCAGGATCTCGTTGATGCGCGATTGCGGGACGGGATGGCGCTGCGCCGCTTTGCCCACCGGCACGAGCAGGGCGCGGCGCGGCGCGAGGGCGAGGATCTCGGGCGAGACCAGGCGGTCGTGGACGACGGCCCCGGCCCGTTCGATCACCTTCACCGCCCGGACCGTCAAGAGGTCCGGGTCGCCCGGGCCAGCCCCGACGAGAAGCACAGATCCCAGCTTGCCCAAGCGATCCTCCCGGCACGGAGAGCGGCGGAGGGCGGTGGTCGCGCCACTTCGCCGATCGTCGGCCTTCTTCAGTAGACGTCGGCCCGGGTGTTGAACACGTTGAACTTTCCGGTCGGGGTGATGAGCCGCGGATCCTTGATCACGTGCTTGAGCTCCAGGGTCTTGTCGTCGACCACGACGATGGCCGATTCCTGGTCCTTGCCGTTCCAGACCGAGAACCAGACCTCGTCGCCCGCCTCGTTGAACTCGCCCTGGACGACGCGCGGCTGGCCTTCGGCGATGCCCGCCCATTCGCCGACCGGGAGCGTGGTGTATTCCGGCTCCTCCTGGCCCAGCTCCGAGACCTTGAAGACCGCGACGGAGGCGGAGGTCTCGGCGTCGGGGTTGAGGGTCGCGTCGACGTAGAGGTGGTCCGAATTCGGATGCGACTTCACGAAGAGCGAGCCGCCGCCGAGCCCGGAGAGCGTCTGCACCACCTTCCAGGCATTGTCCGGATGGCCCTCGGGATCGGTTCCGATCAGCGTCACCGTCTCGTCGCCCAGATGCGAGGTCGCCCAGACCGGCCCGTAGGTCGGATGGTTGATGTTCGCGCCGCGGCCGGGATGCGGCGTCTGGCCGCCGGTCTCGATGATGGCGGTGAGGGCGCCCTCCTTGGTGTCGATCACCACGATCTTGCCGCGCGCGTTGGCGGCGACGAGGAAGTAGCGATGCGTCGAATCGAGCCCGCCGTCGTGCAGGAAGCGCTCGGCCTCGATCTCTGTGGTCTTGAGGTTGTGGATGTCGGAATAATCGACCAGCAGGATCTTGCCGGTCTCCTTCACGTTGACGATGAACTCGGGCTTGAAATGCGAGGCGAGGATCGAGGCCACGCGGGGTTCCGGGTGGTATTCCTGCTCGTCGTAGATCATGCCGCGGGTCGAGACGATCTTGAGCGGCTCGAGCGTGTCGCCGTCCATGATCACGTATTGCGGCGGCCAGTAGGCGCCGGCGATCGCATACTTGTCCTCCCAGCCCTCGAACTTGGAGGTCTCGATCGAGCGCGCCTCCGAGCCGATCTTGATCTCCGCGACCGTGGAGGGCTCCTCCATCCAGAGGTCGATCATGTTCACCTTGCCGTCGCGGCCGATGACGAAGAGATAGCGCCCCGAGGCGGAGATGCGGCTGATGTGCACCGCATAGCCGGTGTCGAAGATCTTGTGGATCTCGTAGGTCTCGCCGTCGATCAGCGCCACCTGGCCGGAATCGCGCAAAGTGACCGAGAAGAGATTGTCGAGGTCGAGGTCGTTCATCTGCTCGGTCGGGCGATCCTCGGGCGGCACGATCAGGTTCCAGCTCGCGCGCATGTCGGCCATGCCGAATTCCGGCGGGGCCGGCGGCTCGATCAGCAGGTAGCGCGCCATCAGGTCGACCTGCGCCTCGCTCAGGTCGCCGGAGGTGCCCCAGTTCGGCATGCCGGCGGGCGAGCCGTAGGTGATGAAGTCGATGAGATGCTGGTAGCCGAGCTCGCGCGTGATGTCGGGGGTCAGCGGCTTGCCGGTCGCGCCCTTGCGCAGCACGCCGTGGCAGCCGGCGCAGCGCTCGAAATAGATCGTGGCCGCCTCGTTGAATTCCTCCTGGGTGATGACCGGGTCATCGGGCTTCAGGCCGGGGACCTCCACGTTGATGTCGCCGATGGAGGTGGCGCTGAAGACGTATTTCGCAGCGGGCGTGTCGCCGTGTCCCGCAGGCTTCTCCTGCGCAGTCAGGCCCGAAGCGGCGATCGCCATCGGCAGCGCTGCGCTGGCGAAGAGCGCGGCCCTGCGAAAGGTGCGCGACATGGTCATCCCCGTGGTTCTCCGTTTCTTGGCTGAGATCGCCGCACTCTGGAGCCTGGGCCGGCGCGCCGCCTTGACTTTCGTTAAGGCGGCGGGCCGGTCCGCGCGGAAGGGTCGGGGCGTCGGTTCTGGAGCGTTCGATGCGGCTTCTGGTGCGCCCCCTGCGGTGCCTGATCGCCATCCTGGCCCTCTGCCTGCCGGGCGCGGCATCGCCCGCCCTTGCCGCCGTCCTCGATTCGCAGTCAGGCGCCGCGATCGCCCCGGCCGAGCCGGATGGCGCGATCGCCGGGCGCCTCTTTCCCGGCCCGGGGCCCTTGCGGCTCGAGCGCATCGATGCCTCGCCCCCGGGCTGGACGGTGTTCGGCCCCGAGGGCGTCGTGGGCTACATCGCCTCGACCTGGGAGACCGCGGGATCGGTCGGCTATTCGGGGCGTCCGATCGACGTGCTGGTGGGGGTCACGCCCGATGCGCGCATCGCCGGGGCGGAGCTGATGCGCCACGACGAGCCGGTGCTGACGCTGGGGATCTCGACCGAGGACATCGCCGCCTATGTCAGCGCCTTCGCCGGCGTCGACCTGAACCGCGAGCAGGTGACCGCCTTCGGCGCCCGCTCGGACCTGCCTGATGTCATCTCCCGCGCGACGGTCTCCACGGGCGTGATCCGCGACGCGATCCTGCGCACCGCGCGCACGCTGGCGCTCGGCCGCGGCCTCGCCGGCGGGCGCGGCGCCGAGATCGACCGGGTGAGCTTCGAGACCCGGACCTGGGGCCAGCTTCTCGCAGAGGACGCGCTGGCGCAGACCTCCGTGCCCATGGCCGAGGCGCGGGCGGCCCTCGCCGGCGCCAAGGTGCCGCTCCCCGAGGGCGAGGGCTGATTTCATCGAGCTCTGGCTGGCGGTGCTCGACCCGCCGACCATCGGCCGCAACCTGCTCGGCCAGGCGCTCTACAGCCGCGTGCTGGCGGCGCTCGGCCCGGGGGATTCGGCGATCTTCCTGGGCTCGCGCGGCCTGCATTCGCATCGGGGGACCGAATGGCGGCGCTCCGGGGTCTTCGAGCGGATCGAGGTGATCCAGGGCGAGGAGACCATTGCGCTCCGCGAGGGCGATTTCCTGCGCGTCGACCGTCTCGCCCCCGGCGATGCCCCGGCGCTGAAGGAGATGAGCGTCTTTCGCCTCGACGCGGCGCGCTTCGACCCGAGGGCGCCCTTCCGCATCGAGGTCACCGCGACCCGCCCGACCGCCGAGGGCGAGGTCGCCTTCCGCATGCCGCTCGACTACACCCTGCCGGCGGAATTCCTGCTGCCGCCCCCGCCGCCGCCGGAGGTCGCGCCGCTCTGGATCTCGGCCTGGCAGGCCAAGCGCCCGCAGATCGCCGGCCTCGGCGTGATGCTGACCGCGCTGAGCGCGATCCTCTTCTTCCAGGAGAGCTTCGTGCGCCGGCCGAAGCTATGGCTCTACGGCCGCTACGCCTTCCTCGCGGTCACGCTGGTCTGGCTCGGGTGGATCGCCGGCGGGCAGCTCTCCGTCGTGCAGGTCGTGGCCTTCCTGCACTCGCTCCTGACCGGGTTCCGCTGGGAGACCTTCCTGATCGAGCCGGTGATCTTCATTCTCTGGGGGTTCGTGGCGCTGGGCCTGCTCTTCTGGGGCCGCGGCGTCTATTGCGGCTGGCTCTGCCCTTCGGCGCGCTGCAGGAGTTGTCGAACGCGCTGGCGCAGCGGCTCGGCGTGCCGCAGATCGCGGTTCCCTACGTGCTGCACGAGCGCCTGTGGGTGATCAAGTACACGCTCTTCATGGCGATCCTGGCGCTCTCGTTCTACTCGATGCACCAGGCGCTGGTCCTCGCCGAGGCGGAGCCCTTCAAGACCGCGATCTCCATGCGTTTCCTGCGCGCCTGGCCCTTCGTGCTCTTCGCGCTGGCGCTGCTCTCGGCCGGGCTCTTCATCGAGCGCTTCTATTGCCGCTATCTCTGCCCGCTCGGCGCGGCGCTCGCGATCCCGGCCAAGCTGAAGATCTTCGACTGGCTGCGCCGCCGGCCGCAATGTGGCCGCGAATGCCGGCTCTGCGAGACGAAATGCACCGTGGGCGCCATCGACCCGATCGGGCGCATCAATCCCAACGAATGCGTGCTCTGCCTGAAGTGCCAGATGATCTACCACGATCCGCAGACCTGCACCGTGCTCAAGGCCCGCGCCAACCGCGCCGCCCGTGCGCGGCCCGAGGGGGCGCGCCATGAGCTTCTCGCGCCGCCGCTTCCTGGTCGTCGCCGCCGCCGCCGCCGGGCTCGCCCTCGCATCGACCCGGCGCGAGACCTGGCGCTGGCGCGGCTCGGCGCTGGGGGCGGAGGCGGAGATCCGCCTCGCCGGGCCGCGCGAGGCGGTCGAGGCCGCGCTCGCGGCGGCGGCGGCCGAGATCGGCCGTCTCGAGCGCATCTTCAGCCTGAACCGGGCGGAGTCGCAGCTCTCCGCCCTGAACCGCTCCGGCTATCTGGAGGCGCCGGCGCGCGACCTGGTCGCTGTGCTCGGCGCGTCGGCACATTGGCGGCGGCAGACCGAAGGCGCCTTCGACATCGCGGTGCAGCCGCTCTGGCTCGAGGCGGCGGCAGGGCCTGCGGGAAGCAATGGCCTCGAGCGCGTGCGCCGGGCCCGGATCGACGTGCTTCCGGGGCGGATCGCGCTCGCGCCGGGCACCGCGCTCACGCTCAACGGCATCGCCCAGGGCACCATCGCCGACCGGGTGACGGCGCTCCTCAGCGCCCGCGGCTTCGAGGCGCCGCTGATCGATACCGGCGAGATGCGCCTGCCCGGTGCCGCCCGGCGCAGGGTCGTATTGCCCGAGGCGGGACTCGCGCTGCGGCTCGCGGAATGCGCCGTGGCCACGAGCGCGCCCGGCGCCCTGCGCTTCGGGCCGGGGCGGCATCACCTCTTCAATCCCCGCGACGGGCGCTCTCCGGGGCTCTGGCGAAGCGTGTCGGTGATCGCGCCCGAGGCGGAAACCGCCGATGCGCTCTCGACCGCCTTCGCGGTCTCCGAGCCCGAGCGCATCGGCGACCTGGTGCCGCAGGGCGTCGGAGTTATCGCAACGGATTCTGCGGGGCGTGTCCGGCACTTCGGGCGCATGCCCGCCCTGGCGGAGGCATGAGAATCGGGATGCCCTTGCCAAAACTCATCCACTTGGCGAAGGGCCGGCCTGCGTCGTATGACGGGATTTGGGGGGATTCGGAGGGTTTCCCTCCTCATGACTAAAAAACTGAGAGGAGAGAGACGATGACACTCCGTTCGAGCCTGACCCTGGCCGTGCTGATCGCCGGGCTGGCCGTTCCGGCTTTCGCCGATGGCGATGCCGAAAAGGGCGAGAAGGTGTTCAACAAGTGCAAGGCCTGCCACATGGTCGGTCCGGACGCCAAGAATCGCGTGGGTCCCGAGCTCACGGACGTGATCGACCGGCCCATCGGATCGGTCGAGGGCTTCAAGTATTCCGACGCCTTCATGGAGAAGAATGCCGAGGGCTTCGTCTGGACCACCGAGAACCTGCACAGCTATCTCGCCGATCCCAAGGGCTTCATCCCGGGCAACAAGATGAGCTTCGCGGGCCTGAAGAAGCCTGAAGAGGTCGACGACGTCATCGCCTATCTCCAGACGTTCCAGTAAGAGGGACGTGGAAGGCCGGCCAGGGACGGGTCACACCCCGGGCCCTGGCACCGCAGGCCCTCCGCACCGGCCGCATCGAATGCCGTCCTGACCCGGCAATCGATGTGGAAGAGGCTTCGGTTCCGCGAAGCTCCACGGCCCGGTCAGCATCCTCCGGAAGATCGAGTTCCGGCGCCGATCCGCCCGGCGGATCAGCGCGGAATCCAGGCGTCGATGGCGGCCCAGGCTTCGGCCGCGGTCTCGACGAAGGTGACGATGCTGGGATCCGCGGGGGCGATGGTGCCGGCCTCGACCAGGGCCGACCAGTCGATGACCCGGTCCCAGAAGGCGCGTCCGAAAAGCAGCACCGGCAGGGGCTGCATGCGGCCGGTCTGGACCAGCGTCAGCACCTCGAAGAGCTCGTCGAGCGTGCCGAAGCCGCCGGGAAAGACCGCGATCGCCCGGGCGCGCATCAGGAAATGCATCTTGCGCACGGCGAAATAGTGGAAATTGAAGCTGAGATCCGGGGTGCCGTAGCGGTTGGGCACCTGTTCGTGCGGCAGGACGATGTTGAGGCTCACCGAGATGCCGCCGGCTTCGGCCGCGCCCCGGCTGCCGGCCTCCATGATGCCGGGACCGCCGCCGGTGCAGACCACGTTCTCGCGGTTGCCGGTGGCCAGGGCGCGCAGCGAGGTCAGGCGAGCGAATTCGCGGGCCTGCTCGTACCAGGTCGCGAGCGCCACCGGCCCGGTCCCGCCCGTGCCGGCCGTCTCGGGCGACGGGATGCGCGCGCTGCCCATGATGACCACGGTCGAGGTGATGCCGCGCTCGGCCAGCGCCATTTCGGTCTTGAGCAGCTCGAGCTGCAGGCGCACCGGGCGCAGCTCGTCGCGCGTCAGGAACTCGGCGTCGCTGAAGGCGAGGCGGTAGCTCGGCGAGAGGGTCTGGGGCGTGTCGGGGATGTCTTCCCAATGGCGCAGATCCTCGCGCGCGTCGGGAAAGCGGCGCTGCGGTCGCCTCTGATCGGTCATTGCATGCCTCCGGAGAGCTGGAGTTCGGGTCAGATTGCCAGATCCCGGTTACCGGACTATAGCTTCGCCCCGATCCCTGCCAGAGCCAAAGCCGGAGTTCCGCCCATGCCGCACCCGACCCATGCCGAACTGGCGCTCGCGATCGAGGAGGCCTGGGAGATCCGCGACAGGATCTCCCCGGACACCGGCGGCGCGACGCGCGGCGCGATCGAATCCACGCTGGAGGCGCTGGACACCGGCAGCCTGCGCGTCGCCGAGCGCGGCGAGGACGGGGTCTGGACCGTGAACCAATGGGCCAAGAAGGCCGTGCTCCTTGGGTTCCGGTTGCAGGACATGGGCCAGCAATCCGGCGGCCCGCAGGACGGCGGCTGGTGGGACAAGGTGGATTCGAAGTTCAAGGGCTGGACCGAGCGCGAGTGGCGCGGCGCCGGCTTCCGCGCGGTGCCGACCTGCGTCGTGCGCCGCTCGGCCTATATCGCGCCGGGCGTGGTGCTGATGCCCTGTTTCGTCAATCTCGGCGCCCATGTGGGCGAGGGCACCATGGTGGACACCTGGGCGACGGTGGGATCCTGCGCGCAGATCGGGCGCAACGTGCATCTCTCGGGCGGGGTCGGGATCGGCGGCGTGCTCGAGCCGATGCAGGCGGGGCCGACGATCATCGAGGACGATTGCTTCATCGGGGCGCGCTCGGAAGTGGTCGAGGGCTGCATCGTCCGCGAGGGATCGGTTCTCGGGATGGGCGTCTTCATCGGTCGCTCCACCAAGATCGTCGATCGCGAGACGGGGCAGGTCAGCTATGGCGAGGTCCCGGCCGGGTCGGTGGTGGTCGCGGGCTCGATGCCGTCGAAGAACGGGATCAGTCTCTATTGCGCAGTGATCGTGAAGCGGGTTGACGCGCAGACGCGCTCGAAGACCTCGATCAACGAGCTGCTGCGGGACTGAGCGGCATGGTCCAGCAGGTCTATACCCTGGTGGTCGAGGTCGGGCGCAGGGCGGGCGACGGGCTGCCGGAGGCGGCGACCGGCGCGGGCCTGATCTGCTACGCCGGCGGCGTGGACGAGGCGGAAGCGGTGCGCGAGACGGTCGCGATCCTGAGGCAGGCCGACCTCGCCCCGCTCGAGGTCACCGGCCACGGCACGCTGCCCGAGCGCCTCGCCGCGGGCGAGGAGGTGCCGGAGGAGGAGCGAGCCCTGATGGCCCGCGCGCTCGCGGAGAACGCGGTGATCGTGGCGGAAATGACGCCGTTCTACGACGAATCCGCCGAAACCTGACCGGGTTCCTCATCCGTCTGAGGGTAGCGCGAACCGGCGATAGCGAGGCACTGCTTCGCGCCGGTTCGTCGGTCGGAGCGCGCGGATTTGCCACCTGCCAAATCCGCGAAGAGAATGCTGCGCCGGCATGGGAGAACGGGCGTCGGTCTGAACCGATCACCGGGAGACCCTATCCTACCATCGGCCCTTCCGCCGAGCCTACGTCTGTGGCACCTGGACGGCGCGTTTGCGCGCCGGCCCCCGGCAGGGACGGCGCGGCCCGATCGCCACGTGTCGATCGGCCTGGAACACCGCGGCCGTGGGAGAAGCGAGGCTCGCTGGTATCAGGCCTCGGTTGCCGTGTCGGGATCGAAGTCGCGGATCATTGCCCTGAGTTCCGGCTCCGCGACCCGCTTGGCCGCCTTTCTCGGCGGGAACCACCGCACCTTGCGCTGGTCGTGCTCCGGATATTCCTTGAGCAGGGCGCGCACCTCGAGCGGGAAGACGCGCACGATGCAGGGGATCCAGCGCCCTGGACCGAGATACTTGCGATAGGAGAAGAGGCCGAGGCTGCGATTGCCGATCTCGCCCCGGACCCCCGCCTCCTCCCAGGCCTCGCGCGCGGCGGTCTCGGGATCGCTGCGCCGGCGCATCGGCCATCCCTTCGGAATCACCCAGCGGCCGGTGTCGCGGCTGGTGATCAGGAGGATGCGCAGGCCCTTTCCCGACCGGCGCCAGCAGAGCGCGCCGACCTGAAGGCTCGGGGGGTGACCCCGGCCGCTGCGCGCGGCAGTGGCGCTGCGTTTCTTCGAGCGGTCGGGAGACTTCGCCATGGGCGCGCGCCGTGGGATCCATTGCCGGGGAGATGATGGAAAACCTTCTAGCGTTTTCCGTAGTAGAGGCCAACCACATGCTCGGCCTCCGCGAAGAAGAGCCAGCGCAGAACCAGCATGCCCACCACATGGGCGAGGACCGCGAGCCCGGCGGTGAGATGGTCCGCCGCCCCGGGGGCGAGCAGGGCGATGGGCAGGACGACGGCCGCCGTGAATCCGATCAGGCGCAGACGCCGGGAATGCCGGCGGCCGACCACACGCACCATCTCGCGCAGCAGGTAGTTCGGTCCCGTATGCGGCGGCTCGAGCAGGCGCAGCCGCCCGAGCGCGCCGAGGCCCGTCGCCGTGGCCATGGTGCTGCCGGCGGCAGCGAAGCGACCGTCGCCGCGGAACCAGTCGATCAGCTGGAGGACCCCCAGGGCCGCGAGCAGGACGGTGGCCGGGCGGGTTTCGCCGGCGAGCAGCGCACCGCCCGAGAGGGATGCGAAGAGGAAGATCGCCGGGGTCAGCGGCGAGCGCCAGCGCGGCACCGATTTCATCTGCGCGTAGATCATCGAGGTCGCGAAGACGGTCGCGACGGCGAGCGCCGCCGCGAGCAGGCCGAGGGCGGCGAGCCGCAGGCCGGCGAGGGACCAGAGCGCGGCATAGGCGCCGAAGACGGGCAGGGTCGCCACGGCGAGCAGGGCCTCGCGGCTGAGCCAGGAGCTGCGCCATTGCGAGAAGGCCTTGAGAAAGCGGCGCGGCTGGCCGAGGTGGAAGAGGCTGGCGAGCAGGCCCGCCCCGGCGAGGCCGAGCGCGAGCGCGCAGAACGTCGCGGCGATCCAGCCCTCGCCCTTGCCCGCGCCGAGCCCGAGCATCGCCATGAGCCCGAAGCCGAGGCCGGAGAGCGTGGTGAAGAGGATGATCGAAGGTGCCGGATGCATTCAGAACTTGTCCAGCGCCCGGTCGAGCCAGCCGAGGAAACCGCCCGCCGATTGCGGCAGCGGGTCGAGCAGCGGCGCGAGCAGATCCACGGGCTCGCGCGGGGGGAGGTACTTGTTGACCGGACGGGTTCCCTGCTCGGGCATGAGGTCGAAACCGCCGCGCGCGGCGACGAGCTTCGCGGCCGGACTCCCGGGATCGGCGAGGTCGCCGAAATGGCGGGCGCCGGCGGGGCAGGCGCGCACGCAGGCGGGCTGGCGGTCGATCTCGGGGATGTTCGGGTTCTCGATCCGGTCGACGCAGAGCGTGCATTTCTTCATGACCCCGGCGGCCCGGTCGAGCTCGCGCGCGCCATAGGGGCAGGCCCAGGCGCAGAGGCCGCAGCCGATGCAATCCGCCTCGTTGACCAGGACGATGCCGTCCTCGGTGCGCTTGTAGCTCGCCCCGGTCGGGCAGACGGTGACGCAGGGGGCATCGGCGCAATGCAGGCAGGACCGGGGGAAATGCACCACCCGCGGCACTTCGCCCCCGCTCTCGGGAACGGCCTCGAAGCTGTGGACCCGGTTGAGAAAAGTGCCGGACGGTCGGGCCCCGTAGGCATCCTGGTCCGAGAGGGGCGCGCCGTAGTTCGCGGTGTTCCATTCCTTGCAGGAAACGACGCAGGCATGGCAGCCGACGCAGGTGTCGAGGTCGATGACGAGGCCGAGGCTGCGCTCGGTGGATGCGGGAAGCGAGGTCATGCCGTCCCCTGTCAGGCCCGTGCAAGCGGCAGGCGCAACCCATGCCCCATGCATGCATGCGCCCTGCATACGACGCGCGGGGCCGGAGGGCCAGCCGCCTCCGCCGGGGTGCCACCGTCGGGGGGGGGCGGCGCCCCGGCCGCTGCGGCGGAACGGTTGCGCGGTGCCTATTCGGCGAGGCGCTCGCCGCTGCCGCCCATCTCGGACGGGAAATCCTTCATCTTCGGCAGGCCGTCCTTCATCGGCAGGACGGTTTCGGCGTAGTTGACATGGATGACGGGAACGAACTCCTGGTCGGGGATCGTCGCCGCATAGACGTCCATCAACCCCCAATGGGGGTGATAGGTCATCACATGGCCGCCGCAGAGCGTGCAGAACTGGCGGTCGCTGCGGTCGGTCTTGCGGTAGTGGCCGAGATGCTGCTCGCCCTTCGTGACCCGGACGTTCTCGTTCCTGAAGAGCGTGAAGGCATTGACCGGTCCCGCGGACCACGACCGGCAGGAGGCGCAATGGCAATAGCCCATCGCTTCCGGATCCCCGGTCACCTCGACCTCGACGGCACCGCAGAAGCACGAACCCTTGATCGTCCTGGACATCTCCCGATTCCTTCGCTGACGGGCCGGCGTGGCGCCAGCCCGAAGGCATAGAATACCACGGCGCCGCGGGAGTCGGCGGCGATTCTGCAGCTGCGGAGGGGCGACGGGCGTACCGTCGGAGCGTCGCAAGGACATAGGATCGCCATTCCGGCGCGTGCGGGTGCATGCCATGGGCCGTGGGAAGCAAGGCCGCAAGTCGCCGCCGGCCGCAGCGCTGCGCGCCGGCCCCCTTGTCACGGGTCGATCGAGATGGAGCCCCCCGGCCGCGGGCATCACGTGCGCTCCGTTGGTACGGCTCCGAGGCGGGCAGGCTTCCCGAAGGCCTCGGAAGACGACAAAAGGCCGCGGCGCGCCGGACCGGATCGCCGCGCGGCTTGATTCAGGTCATGGGGGGCCGGCGCCATCCTGCCTAGGATCGGCCATGCCGAAGCGCAAAGCCACCATGACCGCGCATCCCGCAACCGATGCGACCGCAGGCGCAGGGCGCCGGGCGATGCCTGTCGAGCGCCTGCCGCAGCCCTGCGGGATCCCCCCGGCCGGTGCCGTCCCGGCGCCGGCGGGGCATCCCCATGGCGACCTCGACCGCGCCGGCAGGGCGGCGGTGGCGCGTGCGACCGCGGGGGTCTCGCCGCAGGCGGTCATCGATGCCTGGAGCGACTGGGCGACGCATCTGGCGCGATCCCCGGGGCGCCAGCTCGAACTGGCCGAGCTGGCGCAGAGCAGCGCGTTCCGGCTCCTCGGCCATGCCATCGGCGCGGCCGGCGGCGGCGCGGCGCCGGCCCCCTTCGAGCCGAAGCCCTATGACCACCGCTTCGTCCATCCGGCCTGGCGGATGCCGCCATTCAGCCTCTGGCAGCAGGGTTTCCTGGCCGTGCAGGACTGGTGGGACCACGCCACCGACCGCCTGCGCGGCCTGCGGACGCATGATGCCGACAGGATGCGGTTTCAGGCCCGCCAGACGCTCGACCTGGTCGCGCCGTCGAATTTCCCCTGGCTGAACCCGGAGATCATCGAGGCAACCCTCGAATCCGGCGGCCGCAACCTGGTCGAGGGGGCGGGGCATTTCTCCCAGGATCTGCTGCACACGCTGACGCAGGCCCGCAGGCCCGCGCCGGAGGGCTACCGCATCGGCACGGATCTGGCCTGCACGCCGGGAAAGGTCGTCTATCGCAACCACATCCTCGAGCTCATCCAGTATGAACCGCGGACCGGATCGGTTCATGCGGAGCCGGTGCTGATCGTGCCGGCCTGGATCATGAAATACTACATCCTGGATCTGTCGCCGGAGAATTCCCTGGTCCGCTATCTGGTGGAACAGGGCTTCACCGTCTTCGTGATCTCCTGGTGCAATCCGACCGCGGCCCAGGCCGAGCTCTCGCTCGACGACTATCGCAAGGACGGGGTCATGGCGGCGATCGACGCGATCAACGCGATCGTTCCGGGGGCGCGGATCCATGCCAACGGCTATTGCCTCGGCGGCACGATCCTGGCGATCGCCGCCGCGACCATGGCCCGCGACGGCGACGCGCGGCTGGCCTCGGCGACCCTGATGGCCGCGCAAGTGGATTTCGTCGAGGCGGGCGAACTCCTGCTCTTCCTCGACGAGAGCCAGGTCGCCTTCCTCGAGGATCTGATGTGGGCGCAGGGCTATCTCGACCGGCCGCAGATGGCCCGCGCCTTCGCCGCGATCCGGGCGGAGGACCTGATCTATTCCCGGGCGGTGCAGCGCTATTTCCTCGGCAAGCAGGATCTGCCGACCGACATCGGCGTCTGGAACGCCGACACGACGCGCATGCCCGCGCGCATGCATTCCGAATATCTCAGGGGCCTCTTCCTGGAAAACCGGCTGACGGCGGGGCGGTTCGCGGTCGAGGGGCGGGTGATCGCGCTGAAGGACATCGCCGTCCCGCTCTTCGTGGTCGGCACCGAGCAGGACCACATCGCGCCCTGGCGCTCCGTCTACAAGCTGGCGCTCTTCACCGATTGCGACCTGACCTTCGTGCTGACCAAGGGCGGGCACAACGGCGGCATCCTCAGCGAACCGGGCCACGAGGCGCGGCACTACCGCATCGGCCACCGGCCGAAGGACGCGCTCTACCTCGGCCCCGATGCCTGGTGCGCCCGGCATGTCCCGCGGGAGGGCTCCTGGTGGCCGGCGCTGAGCGCCTGGCTGGCGCGGAACAGCAGCGGGATGGTCGATCCGCCGGGCATGGGCGCGCCGGAGCTGGGCTATCCGGCGCTCGCGGACGCGCCGGGCAGCTACGTGCACCAGACATAGGGTGATGCGCGCGTGCTGTTCCGTCCCGGATCCGGTCGCATGGATCGGAGGGCGACCGACCCGACGCGGCAATGGCGTGGCGGCCTATCCCGTGCCGGCCCGAAGCATCCGCGCGGGCCTTATCGTGAAAACTGTTCAATAACAATCATATAAGCCATGTCCCGCTGCGGGACACCACTCCGGGCCGGCTTGCCGGGAGCACGAGGCGGGTCGCTCCGCCGGATGGCAGCGGCAGGCGCGGGCGCCCAACCCCGTGCAATCACCCGGCGTTTGCGTCACGAGGCCTTGAGATAGGCCACCAGGATGTCGCGGGCGGCCGCGAGGTCGGTCTTGTGGATCATCTCGGTCACGGTGTGGATGTAGCGGGTGCCCACGACGATGCCGATGGCCCGCGCCCCGGCGGCGGCCTGCTGGGCGGCGGCGCCGTCCTGGCCGCCGGCGCGCAGCATGGTGCGCTGGAAGGGGATCTTCTTCTCCACTGCGAGCTTCTCGAAATCCGCCACGAGGCCGCGGTCGGCGATGAACGACGAATCGCGCACATGCAGGCCGAAGCCCTTGCCCTGCTCGGTGGTGCGGTCCTGCTCGGGCACGCCGGGGGTGTCGCAGGCGAGCGTGGTGTCGACGCCGATGCCGATGTCGGGGCGGATCGCGAAGGAGGAGGTGCGCGCGCCGCGCAGGCCGACCTCTTCCTGCGAGGTAAAGACCACATGGATCTCGGCCTCGGTCTTCGCCTTGCCCAGGCCCCGGATCGCCTCGATGCCGAGCCAGCAGGCGACGCGGTTGTCGAGCGCCTTGGAGACGACCTTGTCGCCGATCTCGATGAAGGGCTCGTCCATCACCACCATGTCCCCGACCTTCACGACGTCGGCGGCCTTGGCGCCCATGCCGATGTCGACGATGAACTCATGCGGTTCGGGGACCTTCTTGCGGTCCTCCGGCGAGGAGATGTGCACTCCCGGGCCGGCGGGGTTCATCACCCCCTTGAAGTCGCCCTCGCCGGCGCAGACGAGGACCCGGCGCGAGAAGAGGTGGCGCGGGTCGAAGCCGCCCGAGGGCAGCACATGGATGAAGCCCTTGTCGGTGACGTGGCTGACCATGAAGCCGATCTCGTCCATGTGGCAGAGCAGCATGATCTTCGTCGGGTTCTTGCCCTTCTTCGCGTCGCGGCGGCAGAGCAGCGAGCCCATCGGGTCGGTGGAGACCTCGTCGAAGAGGCCGTCGGCCTCCGAGGCGATCAGGTCGCGCACCCTGTCCTCGTGGCCGGGGATGCCGGGGGTTTCGCACAGGGCCTTGAGCAGGGCGAGGTTCATCGGGGGCTCCGTCGTTGACGCCGGAATGGGGCGGCGGTGCGTCTATAAGTGCCGCGCGGGGCGGGGAGCGCAAGGCCCCGCTGCCCGGCACTTCCCGGGCCAATCGCATTTGGAGGTCGTTCCTTCTTCTCCGACCGTCCCGCCCCGAGATTGGGACAGCGCCCGCCTGGGGGCGGGGGCGGTCGCAGCCCGACGGTGCCCGCCGGGCCGGACTGTAACGATAGGCGCGCCGGGAACTCAGCCCGACGACGTCGCATCGCCACATGCAGTTCACCTGGCCCGGCCGGCCGAGGCCGAGGTCAGCTGGCGCGGCCGCGGATGGCCCAGGCGCGGGCCGCGAGGTGGATCGAGCCGTCGGCCTGTCGGGGCAGGTCGGCCTCGAGCCTTTCGCGCAGCCGCGCGCGCGCCGCCGGCGCGAGGCCCACGCAATAGCCAGGCGCCGGGCCGGTGCCGAGGGTGAAGGGCGTCCAGAAATCCTCGAAGTCGCGGAAGACCGTCGACACCGTGATCTCGGCGCTCTCGACCGCGGCGAGGCCGGCCTCGCGGGCGAGGCTCGCGAGCGCCTCCGGCGTGCAGAAGGGGAAGCGCACGTCCTCGCTGAGCGTGCGGGCCTCGGGATCGAGCGCGGCGGCGGCGGTCCAGAAGGCGCGCATGAATTCGACTCCGCCGCCGGGATAGTCCCAGACGTAGAAGCCGATCCGCCCCTCCGGCCGCGCGACGCGCGCCATCTCGGCCAGCGCGCCGGGCCGGTCCGGCACGAAGTTGAGCACCAGCCCGGAGACGATCACGTCCCGGCTCGCATCCGGCAGGGCGAGGGCGCGGGCATCCCCGACGGTGAAGTCGGCGCGGGCGTCCGCATGGGTCTCGCGGGCCCGGGCGACGAAGCCCGCCGAGGGGTCGATGGCCTGCAGGCTGCGCGGCGCGGCCTTCGCGAGGATCGCGCCGGAGAGCGCGCCGGTGCCGCAGCCGACCTCGAGCCAGTCGAGCCCCGGCGGCGCATCGAACCAGTCGAGGAAGCCCGGCGCGATCTGCCGGCTCCACCGTCCCATATAGGCGTCGTAATTCTCGCCTTCCGCCCAGGCGTCGTGCCGCGACTGGTCGCTCATCGCCGGCTCCCTCCCCGCGAGGACGATGATCCGCCCGCCGGCGGCGCTTGTCCATTGCGAATGCCGCGGTCGGCCGCTTTTGCGGTGGCGGCGCCTGGGGTATCCTGTGTCGCGGGGAGCATGCAGGGGAGGCGCGCATATGATCGACCATGTGGGGATTTCGGTTTCCGACTTCGCGCAGAGCCATGACTTCTATCGCGCGGCGCTGGAGCCGCTCGGGGTCACCGTCCAGATGGAGGTGACGGCGGAGCAGACGGGCGGGCAGGCCTTCACCGGCTTCGGGACCGAGGGCAAGCCGTTCTTCTGGATCGGGACCGGGGTGGCGGTGTCGCGCGGCACCCATGTCGCCTTCGCCGCCGCCTCGCGCAGCGAGGTCGATGCCTTTCACGCCGCCGCCATGAAGGCCGGCGGGCGCGACAACGGCAAGCCGGGGCTGCGCCCGCAGTATCATCCCGACTACTACGGCGCCTTCGTCTACGACCCCGACGGCAACAATATCGAGGCGGTCTGCCATCGGCCGGCGTGACCGCATGTGCCGGGAGCAGGTGCCGGAGGCGGCCGGGGTATCCCTGGTCGGGCCGGAACGGGCCGCCGTCCCCGGGTGACGAGGGAATGGCGGGTGGGACCGGCCGGTGCGACCTTGCCGGAAAGGCTCGGGCGGAGGGACTCGCGCTCCCTGCAGGCCGGCCCGGGGTGGCGTTACACGATGAGACGCGGCTTATATGTTTGTTATTGCACGGTTTTTAGAGAAGTGGGCCGCGCCGACCCTGCCGGGGGCCGGTGCGCGAGGCGCGCCGTCCAGGGCCGCCCCGTCCCGATCCCGACCGGCGGAAAGGCCGCCGGCATCGCTCGCCCGCCAGCGCTTCAGTCGATCTTCTCGATGTCCGGTAGCGCCCAGGACTTGTCGAAGAACGGCTCGGTCGGGCCGTAGAAGCGGAAGTAGGCGAACCAGCCCTCGTCGGGATTGGTCTGCACCCAGTTCGCTTCATGGCCTTCGGGCGCTTGCGGGCCGAACCAGACGTCGATCGACCCGTCGTCGTTCGCGACGATGTCCTCCTTGCGCGACGAGATGTCGGGCCGACCCTGTTCGGTCACCTGCATCTGCCGTGTCGCTTCGTCGTAGGCTGTCACCGACCAGAAGCCTGCCGCCGGCGGATCGGCCGGGACGTGGAGGCGATAGGTGTTCTCGCCCGAGAGCCACCCGTCATCCGCGTCCTTGTAGGCGGCGATGTAGCGCTGCCCGACCCCCGGCGTCTGCGTCAGCATCGCCTTGGAGATGACCACCGCCTCGTAGAACCAGGCGGCGCGCTCGTCGAGCTGGTCGTAGGTCGCGGCCTTCTGGTCGACGGAGACGACCAGCGCGTGCTTCCAGTGGGTGCCGTCCCAGAACGGCGGCTCGACGCGCTTGTCGCTGGTATTGGCCTTGGCCATCGCCTCGCCGACGAGGGCCCCGTCCTCGAGCAGCCCGCTCTGCCGTTCGTCCGGCGCGAAGGGCCGGCCGCGCTCGATTCCGAGAAACCTGAGCTGCGCCATGATCAGCCGGTCGCGCTCGTCGACGGGATTGCGCTGGATCACCTCGTCGAGGCTGTCCCAATAGGCCATGCCCCGGGGCGGCATCTGGCTCCACGGCTCGTCCCCGGCATCGCGCGCGGGCATCGGCTCGCCGGTGCCCTCGGGCGACCAGGTGTAGGTCCTGATCTGCGGCACCAGCTCGGCGATCGCCGCGTCCTTGTCGTCGCCCAGCAGGCGGAACCCGGCCAGCACGTCGCGGCTCGCCGCCTGCACGATGTAGTAGCCGGGCGCCTCAACCGGGCCGTGGCCCGGGGGCAGGATCAGGTACTTGCCGCCCTTGCCCATGTCGGGGCCGACGACGCCGAGGTCGGCCAGCACCCGCTGCCAGTTGTCGAGGATCATACCGGCGATCAGCCCGGCGGGCACTTCGACGACGAAGGGGCCGCTTTCCCTGAGGTCGATGAAGGTGGCGATGTAGGGCGTCGTGTAGTTCGGCGTCAGGATCCCGAGCTTCTCGGCGAAGTCGAAGTAGTTCAGCATCTCGCCGTTCGCGCCGCCGTGCACGCCGTAATGCGCCCGGCGCCATTCGTTGAGGCCCACGGCCGGGATGCCCCAGAGGTAGGCCTGGGCGGCCCGCTGGAAGTCCATCTCGTCGTAGAGCTTTTGCACCGTCGCGTCGGTCGGATAGCCGCTCTCGAAGGAGAGCGCGCCGATGCGCGTGTCGAGGGTCACGTCGCCAGCGAACGGATTGCCGTCCTGGGCGAGCGCCGGGAAGGCCGTCGCGCAGAGCGCGGCGGCCGCAACGGCAAGGGTTGCACGATGTCGTCTCATCTTGGCTATCCTTCTCTCCCAGTTCGGGTATCGCTGCGTCAGGGAGACAATACTGCCTCAAGGGCCGGGTGATCTATGCGCCGCGTGCCAGATTGGCCGCGCCGGCGGGCGCGCGTCTCGCCTGGAAGCTCGCCGAAGAGGTCGCAGTAGAGGCCGGCCACCCGGCCGAGTTCGCTGAGTCCCCAACGATTTGCGACCAGCGCGACTGTGCAGGAGGCCTCCGCCTCGCTCGCGAGATCGTGATGGATGCGGTGCAGCCGGAGCCGGCGCACATAGCCGCGGGCCGTGTCGTCGAGCAGGTCGGCGAAGGCGCGGAAGAGCGTCCTGCGGGAGGTGAAGGCCGCAGCGGCTATCTCGTCGACCGTCATCGGCTCGGCGAGATGGGCGGCGATGTAGTCCCGTGCCCGTTCGACGATCCGGCCATGCAGGCCGGGCTCGGCGCCGGTCGTTCGCGCCCGGGGCTGGCGACCCAGGTGCCGGATGGCGGCGAGCAGCATGATGCGCCCGATTGCGGCGTCGCCGGGTGTCCCTATGCCGCCGTGCATCCGCCGCATGCGGTCCCTGAGGGTGGCGATGACCTTCGGGTCCATCAGGCGCGGATGGAATCCGGTGCCGCCGAGGCTCTTCGCGTCGAGGACCAGATTCTCGCGGGCGGCCTCCTCCTCCAGCCGCTCCGCCGTCACGTTCACCGTCGCGTAGAGCGAGCCGGGCGTGTAGAGCGCGGAATGCTCGTCGCCGGGGAAGAACACGACGATGTTCCCGGTCTGCCGCTCCCTGTGCCAGTGCGTGGTGCCCGGCGCCACGTCGAGACCGATGCCGATGGTGAGCATGTCCTGCGACAGGGGGCCGCGCAAGGCGACGCGCCCGCCGATCAGCCCGCTGGTGCTGACGATGCCGTCGCGTGTGGAGAAGGCCAGCCGGCCGGAAAACGCGCCCCGCGACATCTGCGTCGCTTCCAGCCCGGCGCCGAGCACCGCATCGCGCAGATTCTCGATCCGTCGGATCGGCACGCAGGTCCAGGCTGCGCCCGGCGTCAGCAGCATCGTCCCGAACTCGCGTGGTCTTCGCCGTTGCGTCTGAGGCCCATACCCAACCCACTTGCGCCGCGCATCCAGGCAGCAGGGAAGATGTGGCGACCGACGGCTTCGTCCCACCTGCGGCCTCTGCCGGGTTCCTGCCAAGCCCCGCTGCCGGACCTTGGGTGCATTGGCCGCCTTTGGCAGTCTACAGGGTCCGGTCCCGGGCGGAAATGCTGCCGGCGCCGGACCATTGCCCGCCGAAGGCGACCGATGCCGGGCCGCGGCCGACCGGGGAGGCCTGGGCGGTGACGTGCGGGGCGCTCATGGTCTGTGGCGGCGCCTTCTCGAGGCGCACGCGCAGGTCGTACCAGGCGGCCTGGCCGGTGACCGGATCGGAGTTCGACCAGCGCAGCCCGTCGCCCCGCGGCGGCAGCAGCTCGGAGATCAGGCGGTTGAGCAGGAAGCCGCGCGTCGCCTCGGGCGCGTCGGGGGCGAGCGCCCAGGCGCCGGGGCGCTTGCCGATGGCGTTCCAGGTCCAGAGCGTGCGGGGGTTGACCGCGTCCATGCGCGCGACGGGCACGGTGATGCGACCGTGCGGCGAGATCACATGCGCCCAGTCTCCTTCCGCGAAGCCGAACGCGTCCCAGAGCCCGCCCGGCACATAGAGCGGGTTCTGCCCGTGGATCTGGCGCAGCCAGGCGTTCTGGCTGCCCCAGGAATGGTACATGGCTGCCGGGCGCTGGGTGATGGCGTGGAGGGGATATTCGGCCGGATCGACGAGGCTTTCCTCGAAGGGCGGATACCAGACGGGCAGCGGCGCCATGGCCTGCACCAGCCGGTCGCGCAGATGCTTGGGCGGCTGGTGGTCGCCGCGGCCGAGGGCGGCGGCGCGGAAGCGGGCGAGCGGTTCGCAATAGAGCTGGAAGGGGTAGTGCTGGGGCGCGTCGGTGAGGCCGATCTCCACGGCGAAATCGGCCCAGGCGGTGTTCCAGGGCTTGAAATAGGCGGCCTCCTCGGGAACCTCCGCCGACCAGAATCCGCCGTTTTCGATGTAGCGCGCGATCTGGTCGGGATTGGGCGCGCCGCGGCCGTGGCCGCTGCCGTCGCCGCGCCAGCCCGCGAGCGGGCCGATGCCGGGGCGGCGCTGGTGGCGGGTCATGTAGTCGGCGTAGTCGCGATAAAGCGCCGCGCCCTCGGCATCGACCATGCCGGGGAGCTTCAGCCGCGCGCCGAGGTCGAGCAGCACCGACTGGAAGCCGCGCACGCCCGCGTGGCCGGGGCGGGACGGCTCCACCACCGGCCAGCGGATCGCATCGGCGACCAGATCGGGCTCGCCGATCGGGCGGTCGAGCAGCGAGATGGCGTCGTGGCGCTCCAGATAGGTGGTGTCGGGCAGCACCAGGTCGGCGAAGGCGACCATCTCGGAGGAATAGGCGTCCGCGACGATGATCTTCGGGATGACGTAGTTGCCCGAGGCGTCGGTGCGCGTCAGCATCTCCATGACGGCGCTGGTATTCATCGAGGAATTCCAGGCCATGTTGGCCATGTAGAGGAAGAGCGCCTCGATCGGGTAGGGATCGCCCGCCACGGCGTTCGAGATGACCATGTGCATCATCCCGTGCGCGGCGAGCGGCGCCTCCCAGGAGAAGGCCTTGTCGATGCGCAGCGGTCGGCCCTCGGCGTCAACCGCGAGATCCTCCGGCCCGCGCGGATAGCCGAGCTGGGGGCCGTCGAGCGGCAGGCCGGGGGTGACCCTGTGGTGCGGCTTCGGCTGGGCGGCGACCGGGCGGGGGTAGGGCGGCTTGAAGCGGAAGCTGCCGGGGGTCTCCACCGCGCCGAGGATCAGCTGCAGCACATGCAGCGCCCGGCAGGTCTGGAAGCCGTTGGAATGCGCCGAGATGCCACGCATGGCGTGGACCGCGACGGGCCGGCCCAGCATGGTCTCGTGGCGGGTGCCGCGGAAATCGGTCCAGGGCCGGGGCAGGGTGATGGCGCGTTCGAAGGCGACTTCGGCCAGCTCGGCGGCGATGCGGCGGATCGTGGTGGCGGGGATGCCGCAGCGCTCGGACACTGCTTCGGGCGCATGGGCCGGGTCGAGCCAGGCCTCTGCCATGAGCTGGAAGACGGGCTTCGCATGGGTCGGCCCGAGATTGAAGGTGCCGGAGAGGGCGGGCCGCGCCTCGGGGTCGTCCCAGGGCAGGGTGCGGTGGCGGTGGCGGTCCCAGACCAGTTCGCGGCCGTCTGCGTCGCGCAGGAAGAGGCCGTGGGTCGGCGAGCGGGGATCGTCGTCCACCAGATGCGCGGCGTTGGTGTAGCGCATGAGGTAGTCGAGATCGACCTTGCCCGCCGACATCAGCACATGCACGAGGGCGAGGATGAAGAGCCCGTCGGTGCCGGGCGTGATGCCGAGCCATTCGTCGGCGATGGCGTTGTAGCCGGTGCGCACCGGGTTGATCGCGATCACCTTGGCGCCGCGCGCCTTGAGCTTGCCGAGGCCGATCTTGATCGGGTTCGAATCGTGGTCCTCGGCGACGCCGAAGAGCAGCAACAGCTTTGTGCGCTCCCAGTCGGGGGCGCCGAATTCCCAGAACGAGCCGCCCATGGTGTAGATCCCGGCCGCCGCCATGCTGACCGAGCAGAAGCCGCCGTGGGCGGCGTAGTTCGGCGTGCCGAACTGCTGCGCCCACCAGCCGGTGAGCGCCTGGCTCTGGTCGCGGCCGGTGAAAAAGGCGAGCTTCTCGGGCGCGGTGGCGCGGATCGGCGCAAGCCAGGAGGTGGCGAGGGCGAGGGCCTCCTCCCAGGGGATCTCCTCGAATTCGCCCGAGCCGCGCGGTCCCTTGCGCCGGAGCGGGCCGCGGAGCCGCGCAGGCGAGAGATGCTGCATGATCCCCGCCGAGCCCTTGGCGCAGAGCACGCCGCCGTTGACCGGGTGGTCCCGGTTGCCCTCGATATAGGCGACCTTTCCGTCGCGCAGATGCACGTCGATGCCGCAGCGGCAGGCGCACATGTAGCAGGTGGTGTTGCGGATCTCGTCGGAGACCTTCGGCGCGGTGTCGAGCGGTGTCAGCCTTGCCTCCCGTGCGGGTCGAGCGGGGCCATGCTGCGAGGCAGGGCGGCGGGTGGCAAGGGGAAACCGCGTCGGGGGCGGGGGAATGGCACTTGGCTACGTGACCCCGTCCGTATGAATTCCGGGCGCGCCCGGTGTCACCTTCCCGCCCGGCGGGCACCGGATGGCGGCGCCCGCCTGCGGGCGGGGCGGGCGCTGCCCTCGTCGTCTCTTGGGGCGGTCCAGGAAGAAAGAGCTTCAAATGCGACCGCCATGCCCCTGCGCCGGGCCTCCCTTGAGAAGGCCGCGACGGCTTGCTAGAGGTCCGTCGGGCAGCGTGGGGTTCGTCGAAACATGGCACGGGGCGGAGCGGCGCGGGAGGAACGGCCGAAGGCGGCGAACATGCGGCCGCTGCGCGCGCTGGCGCCTTTCCTGCGGCCCTATCGCTTGACGGTTCTGGCCGCCCTCGCCGCCCTGACCGTCACCGCCGCGCTTTCCCTGACCCTGCCGCTGGCGGTGCGGCGGGTGGTGGACGGGTTCTTCGCGGAATCGCTGCCGCAGATGGATCTCTATTTCACCGCCGCGATCGGGATCGCGGCGTTGCTGGCGCTGGGCACGGCGCTGCGCTTCTATCTGGTCACGCGCCTCGGCGAGCGGGTCGTGGCCGATATCAGGCGCGCGATCTTCGACAGGGTCATCGGCATGAGCCCCGCCTTCTTCGAGCGGGTCATGACCGGCGAGGTGCTGTCGCGCCTGACCACGGACACGACGCTGGTGCTGTCGGTCATCGGCTCGTCGGTGTCGGTGGCGCTGCGGAACGTGCTCACGCTCGTCGGGGGGCTGGTGCTCCTGACGATCACCAGCCCCAAGCTGACGGCGCTGGTGCTGATCGGCGTGCCGCTGGTGGTCTTTCCGATCCTCACGCTCGGGCGGCGGGTGCGCCTGCTCAGCCGCGAGAACCAGGACCGGATCGCGGAATCGAGCGCGCAGGCCTCCGAGACCCTGCTCGCGGCCCAGACCGTCCAGGCCAATACCAACGAGACCGCCAGCCGGGCGCGGTTCGGGGATCTGACCGAGCGCGCCTTCGACGCGGCACGGCGGCGCATCGTCACCCGCTCGATCCTGACCGCGATCGTCATCTTCCTTGTCTTCACCTCCGTGGTCGGCGTGCTCTGGATCGGGGCCCGCGACGTGCGCGGCGGCAGCATGACGCCGGGGGAGCTCGTGCAGTTCGTGATCTATGCCGTGCTGGTGGCCGGCTCGGTCGCGGCACTCTCGGAGATCTGGGGCGAGCTGCAGCGGGCGGCGGGCGCCACCGAGCGCATGGTCGAGCTGATCGAGGCGGCCGACAGCATCGCCGATCCCGAAGACCCGCTGCCGGTTCCGGCGAAGGTCCGGGGCGAGATCGGCTTCGAGAACGTCACGTTCCGCTATCCGGCGCGCCCCGAGACCGCCGCGATCCACGAGCTGACGGTGGCAATCCGGCCGGGCGAGACCGTGGCGCTCGTGGGGCCCTCGGGGGCTGGGAAATCCACCATCTTCCAGCTGCTGATGCGGTTCTTCGACCCCGACGAGGGCCGCATCACCCTCGATGGCATCGACCTGCGCGACGTGCGGCGCAGCGACCTGCGCCGGCAGTTTGCGCTGGTGCCGCAGGAGCCGGTGATCTTCGCGACCACGGCGCGGGAGAACATCCGTTTCGGCCGGCCCTCGGCGAGCGACGCGGAAGTCGAGGCGGCGGCCCGGGCGGCGGCGGCGCAGGAGTTCATCGAGCGGCTGCCGCAGGGATACGACACCTATGTGGGCGAGCGCGGCGTGATGCTCTCGGGCGGGCAGAAGCAGCGGCTCGCGATCGCCCGCGCCATCCTGCGCGACGCGCCGGTGCTCCTGCTCGACGAGGCGACCAGCTCGCTCGACGCCGAGAGCGAGCGCGCGGTGCAGCTGGCGGTCGACCGGCTGGCCGAGGGCCGGACGACCCTGATCATCGCCCACCGGCTCGCCACGGTGAAGCGCGCCGACCGGATCATCGTGTTCCAGGACGGCCGCATCGTCGCGGAAGGCAGCCACGGCGCGCTGGTCGCCGAGGACGGGCTCTACGCGCGGCTGGCGCGGCTGCAGTTCACCGACGGGGCCGCCTGAGCGCCGCACTCGGGTTGGGCCGGCGATCGGGCCGGAACAGAATTCGGCCTCGGGCGCGCCGAGCACGCTTGTGATTGTGCCGCCGCTCTTACATTCTCCCTCCGACCCGGGTCCCTGGCGGTCCGCGATGGAAGGGAGAGGCCATGTTCCGCATGGCGACACTGGCCGACAAGCTTGCCGTCGAGGCCGAGGCGCCGGTCGAGAGCCGCTGGACGGCGCGAACGCTCTACGAGCAATTGTGCGAGACCGCGGGCCGTTTCCCCGACCGGCAGGCCGTGGCCTTCCAGCTCCGGTCCGGGCCGCGCGACAAGGCGGTCACGCTGAGCTGGGCGGAGCTGCGCGCCGAGGTCGTCCAGCTCGCGAACCTGCTGCGAAGCCTCGGGCTGGGCCCGGGGGAGGTGGTTGCCTCGGTGCTGCCGAACGGGCTCGAGGCGCCGGTCACGCTGCTGGCCGGCGCGACGGCGGGGATCGTCAACCCGATCAACCCGCTGCTCTCGCCCGAGCATATCGCCGGGATCCTGCGCGAGACCGGCGCGAAGGTCGTGGTGACGCTGGCACCCTTTCCGCAATCGGACGTGGCGCAGAAGGTCGCGGAGGCGGTGGCGCTGGCCCCGGGCGTCGAGACCGTGCTCCAGGCGGATCTCGCCCGCTACCTGCCGGCGCCGCTCGCCTGGGCCATGCCGGTGCTGCGACCGAAGGCGGAGGTGCACCACCGGGCGCGCGTGCTCGACCTGCGTTCGGAGATGCAGCGCCACCCGGCGGACGAGCTTCGGTTCACCGAGGACACATCCGACCGGGTCTGCGCCTATTTCCATACCGGGGGCACGACGGGACTGCCGAAGATCGCCCAGCACCACGCCCGGGGCATCCTCTACAACGGCTGGTGCGGCAAGGCCTACATGTTCACCGAAGCCGACGTGATGATGTGCCCGCTGCCGATGTTCCACGTCCTGGCGGCCTATCCGGTGTTCATGTCCTGCCTGACCTCCGGCGCGCAGATCGTCTTTCCGACGCCGCAGGGCTTTCGCGGCGCAGGCGTGCTGAAGAACTTCTGGAAGCTGATCGAGCGCTACCGGGCGAGCTTCGTGATCACCGTGCCGACCGCGGTCTCGGCGCTGATGCAGCGGCCGGTCGACGCGGATGTCTCGACGCTCAGGCTGGCGATCAGCGGCTCGGCGGCGATGCCGGTGGAGCTCTTCCACCGCTTCGAGGAGGCAACCGGCGTCATGATCCTCGAGGGCTACGGCCTGACCGAGGCGACATGCCTGATCGCGGTCAATCCGCCCTATGGCGAGCGCAAGATCGGCAGCGTCGGCCTGCCTTTCGCCTATACGGACGTGCGGATCCTGCATTGCGACGCCGGGGGCGGGATCGTGAAGGAATGCGGCACCGACGAGGTGGGCGAGATCTGCGCCCGCAACCCCGGGGTCAATGCGGCAGTCTATACCGATGCCGAGAAGAACCGCGGGATCATCGCCGAGGGCGGCTATCTCAGGACCGGCGACCTGGGGCGGCTCGATACGGACGGCTATCTCTGGATCACCGGCCGGGCCAAGGATCTGATCATCCGCGGCGGGCACAACATCGACCCCGCGGTGATCGAAGAGGCGATGATGAGCCATCCCGAGGTGGCCTTCGCCGGGGCGATCGGCCAGCCGGACATGCATTCCGGCGAGGTGCCGGCGGTCTATGTGGAGCTGGTCGAGGGCAGCAGGGCGAGCGAGGAGGAGCTGCTCGCCCATGCCCGCGCGCGCATCCCCGAGCGCGCCGCAGTGCCCAAGCATGTGGAGGTGCTCGAGGCGCTGCCCAAGACCGCCGTGGGCAAGGTCTTCAAGCCCGACCTGCGCTGCCGGGCCATCGCGCGGGTGCTGAACGCGGCGCTGGCCGAGGCGGGGACGGAGGCGCGCATCGCCGAGGTCGTCGAGGATCGCCGGCGCGGGCTGGTGGCGCGTGTGGAGCCGGGCCGGAGCGGGTCCGCCGACGAGGCGGTCGCCACGGTGCTCGGCGGCTTCACGGTCCCCTGGGAATGGCGCGACGGACGCCAGCCATGATCCGGACCTATGCCGCTGTGGACGGGCATCTGCACCAGATCGATGCCGGCGCGGATGCCGGCCGGGTGGTCTGGTTTGACCTTCTCTCCCCGGACCGGGAGGAGGAGCTCCGGCTGCAGGACTCCCTGGGGCTCGAACTGCCGTCGCAGGAGGAGATGGCGGAGATCGAGGATTCGAGCCGGCTCTACATCGAGAACGGCATCGCCTTCATGACGGCCCTGCTTCCCGCTCAGGTCGAATCGCGCGATCCGATCCTGGCCCCCGTCACCTTCGTCCTGGGCGCGGGGCCGCTCATCACCCTGCGCTACCACACGCCGCGGGCCTTCGACACCTTCCCGCAGCGCGCCACGCGGGCCGAGACCGCCTGCGCCGACGGCGCGAGCGTCCTGCTCTCGCTGCTCGACGCGGTGGTGGACCGGCTCGCGGATCTGCTGGAGGCCTGCGGGCGCGACGTCGAGCGGCTGGCGCGGGACGTCTTCGACAAGGGCGCGGGCAGTCCGGGCCGGCAGCACGACTACCGCGAGGTCCTGCGGGGTGTCGGGCGGCTCGGGCGGGTGTCGACGATGATCCAGGATTCCTTGGTCACGATCGAGCGGCTGACGACCTTCCTCGGCCCCGTCCTCGATCGCTACGGCATCGCCAAGACCTGCCGGCCCCGGCTGAAGGCCCTGAGCCGGGACGCGCATTTCCTCACCGAGCATGCCGCGGCCCTGTCGGGCAAGCTCGGCTTCCTGCTCGATGCGACGCTCGGGATGATCTCGATCGAGCAGAATGCGATCATCAAGATCCTGTCGATCGCGGCCGCGGTCTTTCTGCCGCCGACCCTGATCGCCTCGATCTACGGCATGAACTTCGCGGCGATGCCGGAGCTGAATTCGCCCTGGGGCTACCCGCTGTCGGTCGGGCTGATGGTGGGCTCGGTCCTGCTGACGCTCTGGTTCTTCAAGAGCCGGGGCTGGCTCTAGGCGGCGGCGGGCGCGGGAGTGACCCGTGCGATGGGGCGCCGAAGGTCCGGCGTTGGGGTGCGTCGCAGGCGGAAACCGATCACGTGCGGGGCATCGTGTGACCGGGCAGTTGAAATCACTTAACCAACAGGGTACAAATCGTTCCGAGAACAGGGCTTATCGAGAGATTACCCCTAGCATGTGCGTGCGCTGCGGGAATAGTGACAGGTGTCGCTCCGCCGCGTGCGACCCGGAAAGCGGAACAGGGCCGAGACGATGTATCTGCCTGAGAACGACGCCCAGATGTTCGATATCCTCACGGAGCTGCGGGTCTATGCGGCGATGAACTCGCTGCCCCGTCTTGCCGAATCCCTCGACGACGCGCTCGTGCTGCTCGCTTCCGACAATCGCTGCGGTGCGCGTGAGGCGGTCGCCGCCGCCTTCTGCCAGGACAAGTTCTGAGGGCTCCGGCGCGTTCCGGCCGGGGTCGCGCAGCCGCATCCGTCATCCATCGCTGAGGCGCGAGGCGCCCGTGGCCAGCCGGTCGATCCGGCGGCGGTGTTCCTGCATTTCCAACAGGATCCGGAAATCGGTCTCGAGTTCCTCCGTGGCGGCGGGATCGGGGTGGATCTCGCGGACGGGCGCCTGCATGGCGCGCGCGGCGCTGGCGAGGTCGGGGAATGCACCGGCGGCGGTCGCGGCGACCACGGCGCTTCCCAGCAGCACGACATCGGCATGCTCGGGCAGCTCCAGGACACAGCCCGTGGCATCGGCGTAGAGCTGCACCAGCATCGGGTTGCGCGCATGGCCGCCGGCGACATGCAGCCGCGGGCGCGGGGCCGGCGGCGGCGCCAGGCGGTCGACGACGAGGCGCAGCGCGCAGGCGAGGGCGACGGCGGTTCGCCAGTAGAGTCGGCAGAGGCCGTCGAATCCGTGGTCCAGCGACAGGCCGCTGACCACGCCGAGCGCTGCGGGATCGGCATGGGGCGAGCGGTTGCCGGCGAAATCGGGCAGCACGTTCAGCCGCCGGGCCAGGTCCCAACCTTCCTCCGCCCGTAGTTCGGCGATGCGGGCGCAGACGCGGGCATGGAAGGCCGCGTCCGGCTCGGCGCCGCCCCAGACCGTGCAGATATGGTCGAGAAGCGCGCCGGAGGCCGACTGGCCGCCCTCGATCAGCCATTTCCCCGGCAGGACCGCGTCCCGGTAGGGCCCCCAGAAACCGGGCACGAAGCGCGGCTCGTCGGAAAGCGCCATCACGCAGGTGGAGGTGCCCGCGATCAGCGCGAAGCGGTGGCCGAGGTCCGCGCCATGGGCGCCGATGGCGCCGAGCGCGCCGGCATGGGCGTCGATCATGCCGGCGGCGACCCGGCAGGTTTCGGTCAGGCCGAGTGCCGCCGCCGCCTCGGGCCTCAGCGGGCCGAGGTCGCTGCCCACCGGGACGGAGCGTTGCGGCACGCCGGTTCGCACCTCGAGGTCCGCGAGGCCGATCAGGTCAATCAGGTCCCGGGGCCAGGGGTCGGCGCATTGCCCGCGATAGGACCATTTGCAGGTGAGCGCGCAGTGGGAGCGGGCGGTGGAGCCCGACGCCTTCCAGGCGAGGAAGTCGACGAGGTCGGACACCCGTGCGGCGCGCGCCCAGTGCTCGGGCATCTGCCGCTTGAGCCAGAGGAGCTTGGGCAGCTGCATCTCCGGGGACATGGCGCCGCCGCAATGGGCGATGACGGGATGCCCGGTGGCGGTGACTTCGGCGGCCTCCGTGCGGGCGCGCTGGTCGAGCCAGAGGATGGTGTCCCAGCGGTCCTCCGCGCCGGGCGAAACCGATACCGGCTGCCCTTCGGCGTCGCGCACCACGAGGGAGCAGGTCGCGTCGAAGGCGACGGCGGCGATTGCGCTAGGCGCGACGTCCGCCCGGTCGCGCGCGGCGCGGACCGCGGCGCAGACCGCGCGCCAGATCTGCCCGCTGTCCTGGTCGGCATGGTTGGCGCGGGGTCGGCTGAGCGCGATCGCCTGTTCGGCGCGACCGAGCAGTCGGCCGCCAAGGTCGAAGATGCCGGCGCGCGCACTGCCGGTACCGACATCGACGGCGGCGACGAAGGCGGACATGGAACCGGTCTATCCCGCCGCTAGCTCTGGCAGATCGCGCATGTCGTCGATGATCGCGTCCGGTTCGAGGGCCGCGATCCCGGCCCGGTGACAGTCTGACGTCGCATGGCTTCCCCCGGTGAAGGCCACCACCCGCATTCCGGCGGATCGGGCCGCCGTCACGCCGGCCGGGCTGTCCTCGACCACCAGGCAGGCACCGGGAGTGTAGCCGAGACTGGCCGCGGCGTGAAGGAAGAGGTCGGGCGCGGGCTTGCCGCGCGCAACCATGGTCGCGGAGAAGGCACGGCCCGCGAAGCGCGGCCAGAGCCCGGTCACGGTGAGCGAGAGCTCGATCCGTTCGGGCTGCGAGGACGAGGCGACGCAGAAGGGGCAGGACAGCGCATCAAGCGCTTCGGCGATATGGGGGATCGGCCGCAGCTCCGCGCGGAAGGCGGCGTAGAGACGGTGGCGCATCCCGGCCAGCGCATCCTCGCCGAGGGTCAGGCCGTAGTCGGCGGCGAGGATCTCGCGGGTCGTGGCAAGGCTCCTGCCGAGGAAGCGCGTGTGGACCTCGTCGGGTTCGAGGCCGAGGCCCGCCGCGGCAAGGGTCTCGATGAGCAGGCGGAGCGCGATCGGCTCGCTGTCGACGAGGACGCCGTCGCAGTCGAAGATGACGAGGGCGGTGGGCGCATGCCCCAGCGGCTTCGACATGGGCAGGCAGCCGGTGGCGCCGCCCCGGGCCGGCGATCCAGTCTCGCGGTAGCCCGCAGGCGCGGTAGAAGTCGCGGGCGGTGACGGTGCTCTCGAGGCGGATCTCGTGCGCGCCCTCGCGGCGGGTGCCATGCCTCGAGCGCGGCGAGCAGGCCCGCGCCGATGCCGCGGCCGACGGCATCAGGGGCGACGCGTAGAGCAGAAGCAGGTCGCCCGAGGGCCGGGCTGCGGCGGTGCCGGCCAGCCGGCCTGCCTCGCGGGCGACGATCAGGCGCTGGTCCGGGCGGCGATCCAGCCGGCGACGGTTTCAGGGGTCTTGTTGGCGAGCCAGGCGGCGAGGGCATTCCGGTTCGTCGCGGTGGTCCTCCGGGCGCAGAGGTCGGTGATCAGAGGCCCGGATGAGCGCGGCGATTTCCGCCGCCTCCTCCGGGCGCGCGTCCCGGATCTCGGGATTCATCCGAGGTAGCGGCGGAGCGTCGCTTCGGTGCCGTCAGCCCAGAGCGCGCCGAGCCAGCGGGCGAAGGCATCGGCGAAGGCCGGGGCCTGAGCGGTCCGGCCATAGATGTCCGCCATCGAGAGCCAGGCGGCGGCGTCGGATTTCGCGTCCCTGGCCTTGGCCTGGAGGCGGTCCCAGTTCGGGTCGTTCGGCTCGGTGACCTTGCCGGAATCGGTGGTGCCCTCGCAATAGCGGCACCAGAGCGCGCTCTCGAGCGCGAGGCCCTCGACGGGCAGCCCCTTGTCGAGGCGGTCGGCGATCGAGGGGATGATGAACTTCGGCTGACGGTTTGATCCGTCGAGGCAGAGCCGGCGGATGGTGTCGCCGATCTTGGGGTTGAGGCAGCGCTCCTCGACCTTGCGGAAATAGCCGTCGAGATCGGTGTTCGGCACCGGCGGCACGATGGGGATGATCTCGTCGCGCTCCAGCTTCTGCAGGAAGGCGCGGACCAGCGGGTTCTCCATGCCTTCGTGGACGAAATGGATGTCCATCAGCCCGGCGGGATAGGCGATGATCGCGTGGCCGCCGTTGAGGATGCGGATCTTCATCATCTCCCAGGGCGTGACATCCGCCACGAATTCGGCGCCCACGGTCTCGAAGGCCGGGCGGCCGGCGGTGAACTTGTCCTCGACCACCCACTGGATGAAGTCCTCGCAGAAGACCGGCCAGGCATCGTCGATGCCGAATTCGTCGCGAGTGATCGCGCGCTCGCGGTCCGAGGTCGCGGGGGCGATGCGGTCGACCATGGCGTTCGGGAAGGCGACATTGTCGCGGACCCAGGCGGCGAAGCCCGCGTCCTGCGCCGCGGCGAGGCCGGCCACCGCGTCGCGGCAGACGTTGCCGTTGTGCGGGACATTGTCGCAGGACATCACCGTGAACGGCGCGCGGCCCGCGGCGCGACGGGCCTTGAGGCCGGCGAGGATCAGGCCGAAGACGGTCTTCGGGTCGTCGGGGTTCCGCGCATCGGCGACGATCGCGGGGTGCTCCGGATCGAACTTGCCCAGGGCCGGATTCACGAAATAGCCGCCCTCGGTGACGGTGAGCGAGGCGATGCGGGTCGCGGGATCGGCGAGGCCGGCGATGATCGCCCTGCCGTCCATCGGCGGCAGGAAGTCGGTCATCACCCCCGTCACGCGGGCCTCGGATTTCGCGGCCGATTGCTCCACCACGGTCGAGAGCCAGTCCTGGCCGGCGAGCGCGTCGCGCATCCTCGCATCATAGGGCGTCACGCCGGCGCCGACGATCGCCCAGTCGAGGTCGCGGCCGGCGTTCATCAGCCGGTCGAGGTAGACCTGCAGATGCGCGCGGTGGAAGTTGCCGACGCCGAAATGGACGATGCCGGGGCTGAGATCGTCCCGCGCATAGGACGGGCGGGCGACGCGCGCCGGCAGGTCGGGCAGGGTCTTCAGCGACAGGGCGGTGGCCATGGCTTCCTCCGGTCAGATGGTGCGCAGCATGCCGCCGTCGACGAAGTAGGTCGCGCCGACCGAGTAGCTGGCGCGGTCCGAGCAGAGGAAGACGAAGAAATCGGCGAGTTCCTCGACGCTGCCGAAGCGCTTGATCGGCGCGTGTTCGTCGGCGACGGATTGCAGGTATTCCTCGGCCTTGTCGGCCCCGGCCAGCTGCGTGGCGGTCTTTACCCAGTCGGGGGTGCGGATCAGCCCGGGGCTGATCGCGTTGACGCGGATGCCGAGGGGGATGAACTCGTTGGCCATGTTCTTGGACAGCATGACCAGCGCGGCCTTGGTGACGTTGTAGATCGGCTCGTACCAGAGCGGCTGGGTGGCGCAGATCGAGGCGTTGTTCAGGATCGCGCCGCCGCCGCGCGCCTGCATCATCGGCGCGAAGCCGCGGGCGAGGCGGACGGCGGCCATGACATGCAGGTCCCAATAGGCCTGCCATTTCTCGTCCGGGGCCTCGAGGATGGTCTCGTTCGAGCCGGTGCCGGCGTTGTTGACCAGGATGTCGGCGCCGCCGAAGACCTCCCTGGCGGCCGCGACGAGGCTCGCGCATCCCTCAGCGGTGGCGACGTCGCAGGCGTGGCCCACGGCCTCGACGCCGAAATCGCGCGAGATGGCGGCGGCGGCCTGGTCGAGGCGCTCGCGGTCGCGCGCGGCGATCAGCACGTTCGCGCCCTCGCGGGCGAAGGCGCGGGCGACACCGAGGCCGATGCCGATGCTGCCGCCGGTGATGACGGCGATCCTGTCCGTCAGCCCCAGATCCATGTCAGGCAAGCTCCTCGTGCATTGCGTCTCCGACGGACCCGCCGCACCGGTCGAAACCGAGGAGCGGCATCGCGTTCATGCAATCTCAACCTCGGGCGAGACGCCCTTGTCAACTCGGCCACGGCCCGCCGCCGAGGTCCCGGCCGGTACGGCCTCGGGGCCGGCCGGACCATGGCGTTGGGTCACAGCGCGAGCCCGTCCTTTCCGAAGCGGTGGATCTTGGCCGGGTCGGGGGTTAGCCAGACCGTGTCGCCGTGATGCACCGGGATCTCGCCGTCGGCGCGCACATTCATGGTGCCGAGTGCATCGGTATGGACATGCACGAAGGTGTCAGAGCCGAGATGCTCGGCCACGCCGACCTTGCCCTGGTATTCGCCCTCGGTCGTGGAGATCGCGATATGCTCGGGGCGGAAGCCGACCGTCTTGGCGCCGTGTTTCTCCGCCGGCGGGCCCTCGACGAGGTTCATCTTCGGCGATCCGATGAAGCCGGCGACGAAGATGTTGCGCGGCGACCGGTAGAGTTCCATGGGCGAGCCAACCTGCTCGATGTTGCCGGCGTTCAGGACCACGATCTTGTCGGCCATGGTCATCGCCTCGACCTGGTCGTGGGTGACATAGATCATCGTCGTCCCGAGCTGATGGTGCAGCTCGGAGATCTCGAGCCGCATGGTGCCGCGCAGCGCCGCGTCGAGGTTCGAGAGCGGCTCGTCGAAGAGGAAGGCCGAGGGCTGGCGCACGATGGCGCGGCCGATGGCGACGCGCTGGCGCTGGCCGCCGGAGAGCTGGCCCGGGCGGCGCTCGAGGTAGTTGGTCAGATTCAGGACCCGCGCGGCCTCCGAGACTTTCTTGTCGATGGCGGCCTGGTCCTCTCCGGCCATCTTGAGCGGGAAGGCAATGTTCTTGGCCACCGTCATGTGCGGGTAGAGCGCGTAGGACTGGAAGACCATGGCAAGCTTGCGCTTGGCGGGCGCCTCGCCGGTCACGTCGCGGCCGTCGATGGAGATCGTGCCGGAGGTCGTGTCCTCGAGCCCGGCGATCAGCCGCAGGAGCGTCGACTTGCCGCAGCCCGAGGGGCCGACAAAGACCACGAACTCGCCGTTCTCGATGTCGAGATTGACCTTGGGGATGACGTTGGTCGCCCCGAAGGACTTGTTGACGTCGCGAAGCTGGATCTTGCCCATAATGCGTTCCCCCGGGATTACTTCACGGCGCCGAATGTCAGGCCGCGGACGAGTTGCTTCTGGCTGAACCAGCCCATGATCAGGATCGGCGCGATCGCCAGCGTCGAGGCCGCCGAGAGCTTCGCCCAGAAGAGCCCCTGCGGGCTGGAGAACGAGGCGATGAAGGCGGTGAGCGGTGCCGCGTTGGTGGTGGTGAGCTGGATCGTCCAGAAGGATTCGTTCCAGGCGAGGATGATGTTGAGGAGCAGCGTCGAGGCGATGCCCGGCACCGCCATCGGCGTCAGCACGTACCAGATCTCGCCCCAGAGCGTCGCGCCGTCCATGCGCGCGGCCTCGAGGATTTCGCCCGGGATCTCGCGGAAGTAGGTGTAGAGCATCCAGACCACGATCGGCAGGTTGATGAGCATCAGCAGGATCGTGAGCCCGAAGCGGGTGTCCATCAGCCCGGTGTTGAGGAAGATCAGGTAGATCGGCACCAGCACCGCCACCGCCGGCATCATCTTGGTGGAGAGCATCCACATCAGGATGTCCTTGGTGCGCTTGGTCGGGTTGAAGGCCATCGCCCAGGCGGCGGGGATTGCCACGATCAAGGCGAGGATGGTCGAGCCGACCGCCAGGATCACCGAGTTCATGAAGGGCTTGAAATAGTCGTTCTGCGACTGGACGGCCTGGTAGCTCTCGAAGGTGAAGGAGGGGATCAGGCTGAACCCGGCGATCGCCTCCTGCTCGGTCTTCAGGCTGGTGATGATCGTGTAGAGGATCGGGAAGAAGATCAGCAGCGCGATGATCCAGGCGACGACGGTGTTGCCGACCTTGGTCTGGGTGGTGACGGCGCGGGCCATGATGCTCTCCTCAATCCAGGTTGCGGCCGACGGCGCGCATCAGGAAGATCGCGACGATATTGGCGAGCACGACCGCGATCACTCCGCCGGCTGCACCGCCGCCGACGTCGAAGCCGAGCCGCGCGACGCGGTAGATCAGGAACACCAGGTTGGTCGAGGCATAGCCCGGGCCGCCGTTGGTGGTGACGAGGATCTCGGCATAGACCGCGAGCAGGAAGATGGTCTGGATCAGGACCACCACGGTGATCGCGCGCGCCATATGCGGCAGCGTCAGGTACCAGAAGCGGCTCCAGAAGCCGGCGCCGTCCATCTCGGCCGCCTCCATCTGCTCGCCGTCGAGCGATTGCAGCGAGGTCAGCAGGATCAGGGTGGCGAAGGGCAGCCATTGCCAGGCGACGATCAGGATGATCGAGAAGAGCGGATAGGCGGCGAACCAGTCCACCGGCTGGGCGCCGAAGAACTTGGCGATGTCGGCGAAGACCCCGTAGCCCGGGTGCATCAGCATGTTCTTCCAGATCAGCGCGGCGACGGGCGGCATCACGAAGAAGGGCGAGATGACCAGGATGCGCACGATGCCCTGGCCCCACATCGGCCGGTCGATCAGCATGGCGATGGCGATGCCGCCGATCACCGTGATGATCAGCACGCCGACCACCAGCACCAGCGTGTTCCAGATCGACTGGAAGAAGGCGGGGTCGGTGTAGAAGTAGACGTAGTTGAACCAGCCGGCCCAGCTGCCCTGCCCGGGGCTCAGGAGGTTGTAGTTCCGGAACGAGAAATAGATCGTCATCGCCAGCGGCACGACCATCCAGATCAGCAGAAGGACGATTGCCGGCATGCGCATCCAGCGCGCGATGCCTTGGGTTTGTCGAGTGGCCATGACGGGTTCCCCTGCGGTCGGGCGCGGCCGGTATGCGGCGGCGGGAAAGGGGCCGCCCGGACGGGGCCGGGCGACCAGGCGCTGGGAGGAGCGCTACTTGATGTAGCCGGCCCGGGTCATCTCGCGGGTGACCACGGACTGGGCCTGCGCGAGCGCGTCGTCGACCGTGGACTGGCCGGCCACGACGGCCGCGAAGAGCTGGCCGACCTGGGTGCCGATGTTCTGGAACTCCGGAATGGAGACGAACTGTCCGCCGGTATAGGGCACCGGCTGCACCGAGGGATGCGAGGTGTCGGCTGCGTTGATCGCCGCCAGCGTCGGCTCGGCGAAGGCAGCGACCGCCTTGTAGTCCGGATTGTCGTAGAGCGACGTCCGGGTGCCCGGAGGCGCGAGCGCCCAGCCCTCCTTCTCGCCCACGAGCGCCGCATAGTCCTTGCTGGTCGCCCATTGCACGAAGGTCTTGGCCGCGTCCTTGGCGTCCGAACTCGCCGGGATCGCCAGGCTCCACACCCAGAGCCAGTTGCCGTGGTTGCCGGTGCCCGCGTCAGGGAACAGCGCAAAGCCGACCTTGTCGGCGACGGTCGAGTTGTTGGCGTCGCTCACGAAGCCGGCGGCCACGGTGGCATCCATCCACATGCCGCACTTGCCCTGCTGGAACAGCGTCAGGTTCTCGTTGAAGCCGTTCGAGGAGGCGCCCGCGGGGCCGGCATCCTTCATCAGGTCGATGTAGAACTGCAGCGCCGCCTTCCACTCGGGCGAGTCGAACTGCGGCTGCCAGTTCTCGTCGAACCAGCGCGCGCCGTAGGAATTGGCGAGCGCCGTGATGAAGGCCATGTTCTCGCCCCAGCCCGCCTTGCCCCGCAGGCAGATGCCGTTGATGTCGGCATCGCGGTCGGTCATCGCCCGCGCCGCCTCGCCGATGAACTCCCAGGTCGGGCTATCCGGCATCTCGAAGCCGGCTGCCTCCAGGAGATCGGTTCGGTACATCGTCATGGCCGACTCGCCGTAGAACGGCGCGGCGTAGAGCGTGCCATCGACGGAAAGCGCGCCGCGGATCGCCGGCATCAGGTCGTCGACATCGTAGGAATCGTCGAACTCGAGCGGCTCGAGCCATCCCTGGCTCGCCCAGATCGGAACCTCCAGGGTGCCGATGGTCATCACGTCGTACTGGCCGCCCTGCGTGGCGATGTCGGTCGTGACGCGTTCGCGCAGGACGTTCTCCTCGAGCGTCACCCAGTTCACCGTGATGTCGGGATGCGCCTTGGTGAACTCGTCCGTGAGCCCCTGCATGATGATCATGTCGTTGTTGTTGACGGTGGCGATGGTGATCTCCTCCGCGAAGGCGGCCGTGGTCAGGCCAGCCGCGGAGGCGGCACCGAGTAGCAGGCTGAGTGTCTTCATGTTTCCTCCTGTCGTGCCCGATGTGGGCATTTGTTCTTGTCTTGGGCAAATGATCGCTTATCGAACCTCGGCTGTCAACGCGGAATTCGCGCCCGTTCCGGTCGCGCATGGTGTTGGAATCGCTTGGAATGCACGCAATGCGTGTGACGTACCCGATCAGCGTGTCTCGAATCGCGTGCTCAGGCGGAGGCGGCGAGCAGCGCCTCGGCGGTGGCCTCGTCGGTGATCAGGCCGTTGACGATGCCGCCGCGGACCGCTGCGCGGATCCCGGGGAGCTTCTTGCGGCCCTTGGCCAGCGCGACCACCACGGCCCGGTCGCTGGAGGGGATCGGTGCGCTGGCGGTGCGCTCCCGGCGGGCGCCCTGCAGGAAGCGGCCCTCGGCGTCGAAGACCCAGCCGCAGATCTCGCCGACCGCGCCGCCGGCGCGCAGGTCGCCGAGCTCGTTGCGGCTGATGAAGCCGTCGAGGAAGAGCGGCGCGGTCTCATCCATCTCGCCGATGCCCACGAAGACCACGTCGGCGGCGCGCGCCAGCGCCAGGGTCGCGGCGATCATCGGCTGGGCGTGCATCAGCGCGCGTTCCTCGGAAGAGGAGACATAGACCGGCAGCGGCAGGGGAAAATGCCGCGCCTCCACGGTTTCGGCCATGGAGAAGATCACGTTGTAATAGGCCGCCGATCCGTCCGGGCCGACGCTGCCGGTGAGCGAGACGACGCGGTGCTGCGGGCAGGACAGCGGCGGCAGATGGTCGACCGCGGCCTTGAGCGTGCGGCCGGTGCCGATCGCCAGCACCAGCGGGTCGGCCTGTCTGAGCCAGCGCTCGATCTCGCCGGCGCCGGCCTCGGCGATCCCGACCACGCCCCCGTCCGAGCCGGGATCGGTCGGGACCACCTCGGCCCGGCGCAGGCCGAAGCGGTCGGCCAGTGCCGCGGCGAGATCGAGGCAGCGGGCGATGGGATGCTCGACGGTGACGCGGATCAGCCCCGAGGACATCGCGAGCGACACCAGCCGCTGCGCCGCCTGGCGCGAGATGCCCATGTGGCGCGCGATCTCGTCCTGGGTCTTGCCCGCGACGTAATAAAGCCAGCCCGCGCGCGCGGCGTCGTCCATGCGGTCGGCGGAGACGGTCGGGCGTGGCATCTGTCACCTTCGATGAGCGGCTGCCCAGTAGAGCGCGGCGCGGGCCTTCTGGCAATCCCGAGAATGCGGCGGCGGGGATCTCGCCGCGGGCAGGTGCCCCGGGGCCATGCATAACCCATGCACGACCGATGCACAGCACCGGCAGGTCCGGGCCGTCCGACATGGTTAAGCGGTTGTTAGGACCGATGGTTTCAAATTCCCCGGTCCCAGTTCAGGAGTGCCGAGTTCATGACCCTGCCATCGACGGAGCCCGACATTCCCGGGCTCGGAAGCTTCCGCCGGAAATGTCTCTTCGCCGTCACGATCCTCCTGGTGGAGGACAGTCGCAGCGCCTCGGAGGCGATCCGGCTCTATGCCGCGGAGAGCGGCGCGCGGGTGCGCCGGGCCGACAGCATGCATGCCGCGAGCCGGCATCTGGCGATCTACCGGCCCAATGTGGTCGTGGTCGATCTCGGCCTGCCTGATGGCGACGGCATGGCGCTGATCAGCCATCTCGCGCTGGCCTCGACGCCGATCCAGGGCATCGTCGCGCTGAGCGGGCAGGACCGCTCGGAATGGCAGGAGCTGGCGCTCGCCGCGGGTGCGGCGGCCTGTCTGGAGAAGCCGATCGAGAGCCTCCGGGCCTTCCAGGAATGCATTCTGAGCGTGCTGCCCGACCGCGAGAGCCGGCACCGGCCGAGCGATGCCGAGGTCGCCATGACCGGGCGCGCCTCGGTGCTGCGCGCGCTGACCGAGGATCTGCGGCGGGCGCAGAGCCTGCTGATCGAGGCCGAGCGCACCGAGGACGCGGAGACGGCGGCCTATTGCGCGCAGTTCCTCGGTTCGGTGGGAGAGATGCTCGGGGACGGCGAACTGGCCGATGCCGCGCGCGGGGCGCAGGATGCGGCGGGCGCGGGCCGGCTGCTCGACCTGATCGACCGGCGGCTGGGCAGCGGCCTGCGACAGGAGGCGCGCGGCGTGGCGTGATCCCGGCGGCCGATCGGCATGCGAGTATGGCTCCGTCTCCGGCCGTCCCGCGGCGCGGCATGTCAGATCGATCCGTGGGGGCAATCGGCCGGCGGTTCACGATGGCTTGATGGCGCCTGTCGCCCTGCGGGGACCGGGCCTAGCTACCCTTGATGGTCTGTCGAGGGAGTAGTGCATGCGCCGAACGATCCTGAGCTTCGTCGCCGTGGTGGGACTCGTGTCCCCGGTTCCGGGTCTGGCGGAGGAACTGGAGACCTCCGCCGGTCCCGTGGAGGTCCGGCGCGCGGTGGCAGGGCTCGAGACGCCCTGGGCGATCGCCTTCCTCCCCGGCGGCGGGCAGCTCATCACCGAGCGCGGCGGCCGGCTGCTTCTGGTGCGCGACGGCAAGGCCGTTCCGGTCGCGGGCGTGCCCGAGGTGCGGGTGAAGGGGCAGGGCGGGCTGCTCGACGTGCAGGTGGCCCGGGACTTCGATGCGAGCCGCGAGATCTTCCTGACCTTCTCGGAGCCGATGCGCGGCGGGGCCGGCACGGCGCTGGCGGTGGCGCGGCTCGAGGCGCCGGGGCGGCTCTCGAACCTGCGGGTGATCTTCAGGCAGGCCGAGGGGTCGAGCGCCGGCAGGCATTTCGGAAGTCGGGTGGTCGAGGCGCCTGACGGCACGCTCTTTCTCACCATCGGCGACCGGGGCGAGCGCGACCGGGCTCAGGATATCGGCAGTCCCAACGGCAAGGTGATCCGGGTGGCCCGCGACGGTACGATCCCGCCGGACAATCCCTTCGTCGGGAAAGAGGGTGCGGAGCCGGCGGTCTGGTCCTACGGGCACCGCAACCCGCAGGGCGCGACACTGGGGCCCGATGGCGCGGTCTGGACCGTGGAGCACGGGCCGAAGGGCGGCGACGAGATCAACCGCCCGGCGGCGGGGCGCAACCACGGCTGGCCGGTGATCAGCTACGGCGAGGAATATTCCGGCGGCCGGATCGGACGCGGCACCGCGGCCGAGGGCATGGAGCAGCCGCTGCATTACTGGGACCCCTCGATCGCACCCTCGGGCATGATGATCTATTCCGGTCGGCTCTGGCCGGAATGGAAGGGCGACATCTTCGTCGGCTCGCTGAAGTTCGACATGATCTCGCGGCTCTCGGGTGGGGCGGACAGCCTCGTCGAGGCCGAACGCCTGTTCGAGGGCGAGTTCCCGCGCATCCGCGACGTGCGCGAGGCGCCGGACGGCTCGATCTGGTTTCTCTCCGAGGACGAGGGCGCGGCCTATCGGATGACGCCGGCGGCGGCCAGCTGAGGGATCCGGGCGCGCGGGCCCGGCCGGCGGCACGGTCGGGGCGTGCGTATCAGACCCGTTCCAGCGCGATGGCGGTGCCCTCGCCGCCGCCGATGCAGATCGCGGCGAGGGCCGTCGTGGCGCCACGGCGGTGCATGGCGTTCAGGAGCGTCACCAGGATGCGCGCGCCCGAGGCGCCGATCGGATGGCCGAGCGCGCAGGCCCCGCCCGAGACGTTGAGCCGCGCGTGCTCGACGCCGGTCTCGGCCATGAAGGCCATGGGCACCACGGCGAAGGCCTCGTTGACCTCCCAGAGGTCGACATCGGCGACCGACCAGCCGAGGCGCTCCATCAGCTTTCGCGCGGCGGGAACCGGGGCGGTGGGGAAGCCCGCGGGGGCCTGGGCATGGCTGGCGTGGCCGCGGATGCGCGCAAGGATAGGCAGGCCCTTGGCCCGGGCCCGAGCCTCGCCCATGAGCACCAGCGCCGCGGCGCCGTCGGAGATCGAGGAGGAATTGGCCGGGGTCACGGTGCCGTCCTTGCGGAAGGCGGGTTTCAGCTGCGGGATCCGCTCGGGGCGCGCGGTCAGCGGCTGCTCGTCCTCGTCGACGGTGACCGGGCCGCCGCGGGTCTGCAGGGTGATGGGAGCGATCTCGGCCGCGAAGCTGCCGTCGCCCTGGGCGGCGCGCGCGCGAGTGAGCGAGGTGAGCGCATAGGCGTCCTGGGCCTCGCGGGTGAACCGGAACGCCGTGGCGCAATCCTCGGCGAAGGTTCCCATCAGGCGGCCGCTCTCGTAGGCGTCCTCGAGCCCGTCGAGGAACATGTGGTCCTTCGCCTCGGCATGGCCGAGCCGGGCGCCGGCGCGCATCTTGGGCAGGAGATAGGGCGCGTTCGACATGCTCTCCATGCCGCCGGCGACGACCGGCCCGGCGCTGCCGGCTTTCAGCGCGTCATGGGCGAGCATCACCGCCTTCATGCCCGAACCGCACATCTTGTTGAGCGTGGTGGCGGGAACGCCGTCGGGCAGGCCGGCATGGAAGCCCGCCTGGCGGGCCGGGGCCTGGCCGAGGCCCGCGGGCAGGACGCAGCCCATCACGAGTTCCTCGACGCATTCCGGCGCCAGCCCGGCGCGCGCCAGCGCGGCGGCGACGGCCACGCCGCCGAGCTCGGGCGCCGTGGCGGCGGCGAGCCTGCCCTGGAAGCCGCCGATGGGCGTGCGGGCGGCGGCGACGATCACGACGGGATCTTCGGCGGGGGACGGCATAGCGGGCTCCTTGGCGCTGCGGGTGATGGGAAGTCTAGCGCGGAACGCGGCCGAGTCGCGAGCAGGGGCGTCCCGCAGCGGGACATCATTCAAGATATTGAAATGATGAAGTAAAGTGAGTGGTCGTGCGTTTGGCTGCGCTGCGTGACGTGCGCCTGTTCTCCCGGCGCGAAGCCCTATCCGCTGCCCGTGCCGGCGCGCGGTCGCACTGGCAAAGGCCTCGCGTTCATAAGATTGGGCCGTGTAGTTTGGCGTTTGTCATGCGGCTGATCGACGCAGGGCCGAAGGGGGGGGGCGGTTTCACCTTCCGCTGGCAATCCGCCAGGGCACGGCGGCGTCGCCGCCCGGCTGTCCGTGGGTGGATCCCGAAGGTTCGGAGGCGCCGCTCGCCGGGCTTCAGGCGGAAGCGTCCGAGGCGCCGCGCTCGCGGTAGGGGGTGGTCTTGTAGAGCGCCCGGTAGCATTTGGAGAAATGCGAGGGTGAGGTGAAGCCGCAGGCGAGGGCGACGTTGATCACGCTCATGTCGGTCTGCTGCAGGAGGTTGCGCGCCTTGCCCAGCCGCAGCTCCATGTAATAGCGCTTGGGGCTGCGGTTGAGGTAGCGGCGGAAGAGCCGCTCGAGCTGGCGGGTGGACATGCCCACGTCCTCGGCGAGCAGCGCCGGCGAGATCGGGTCCTCGATGCTGTCCTCCATGGCGTGGATCACGTTGGCGAGCCTGGGATGGCGCACGCCGATGCGGGTCGGGATCGAGAGGCGCTGCTCGTCCTTGTCCGAGCGGATCGCGGTATGGATCATCTGGTCGGCGACGAGATTGGCCAGATCGGTGCCGTGCCGGCGGGCGATGAGCTTGAGCATGAGGTCGGTCGAGGCCGTGCCGCCGGCGGCGCTGTAGCGGTCGCGGTCGATGACGAAGATGTTCTGGCTGAGGTCGACCTGGGGGAATTCCTCCTCGAAGCCGTCGCGGTTCTCCCAGTGGATGGTACAGCGCCGGCCGTCGAGCAGCCCGGCCTGGGCCACGACCTGGGCGCCGTTGCAGAGCGCGCCGACCGCGAGGCCGCGCCGCGCCTCGCGCCGCAGCCAGGTCAGCACCGGCCGGCTGACCGCGGATTTCACGTTGAGCCCGCCGACCACCATGATTGTGGCGTCGCGGGTGAGTTCGGCCATCGGGCCGTCGGCCTGGAGGGTGACGCCGTTCGAGGCGGTGACCGGGCCGCCGTCGGCGGTCACGACGCGCCATTCGTAGAGCCTGCGGCCGGCCATGCGGTTGGCGAGCCTGAGCGGCTCGATCGCGCAGGCGAAGGCGATCAGGGTGAAGTTTTCCAACAGCAGAAAGACGAACGGCTCCGGTCGGTCGTCGCGGCTCTCGGCAATCGGGTTCTGGGACTCCCGTGGGATCATGGCCGAACTAGGCTTCGGCGCTCCGATGGCGTCAAGCCGAAAAAGTGTCCCCGGGACGCCGCCGGGGCGGGGTCCGGGGGTATGGCCAAGGGGGCGCGTCTGACCTATAGAGCGGTCCCGATCGGGACGAGAAGGAGCCGGATGATGGGCGCGGAATGGACGAGGGCCTCCTGGCGGTCGCGGCCGCGGGTGCAGATGCCCGACTACCCCGACGCGGCGGCGCTCTCCGCGGTGGAGCGCAAGCTCGCCTCCTATCCGCCGCTGGTCTTCGCCGGCGAGGCGCGGCGGCTGAAGCGCGAGTTGGGCGAAGTGGCCGAGGGCCGCGCCTTCCTGCTCCAGGGCGGCGACTGCGCCGAGAGCTTCGCGGAGTTCAGCGCCGACAACATCCGCGACACCTTCAAGGTGATGCTGCAGATGGCGGTGGTGCTGACCTTCGGCGCCAAATGCCCGGTGGTGAAGATCGGGCGCATGGCCGGGCAGTTCGCCAAGCCGCGCTCCTCGCCGACCGAGATGGTGGGCGGGCTGGAGCTGCCCTCCTATCGCGGCGACATCATCAACGGCTTTGCGCCGAGCGAGGCCGAGCGCGCGCCCGATCCCGAGCGCATGCTGCAGGCCTATCTGCAGGCGGCGGCGACGCTGAACCTCTTGCGCGCCTTCAGCCAGGGCGGCTTCGCCGACATCACCCGGGTGCATGCCTGGACGCTGGACTTCACCTCCGGGCAGGCGGGCTACGAGAAGTATCACGCGCTGGCCAACCGCATCTCGGACGCGCTCGACTTCATGCAGGCGGCCGGGGTGAACGCCGGTTCCGCCGACACCCTGCATCGGGTGGAGTTCTACACCAGCCACGAGGCGCTGCTCCTGGAATACGAGGAGGCGCTGGCGCGGGTCGACAGCACCACCGGGCTGCCGGTGGCGGGCTCGGGGCACATGATCTGGATCGGCGACCGCACGCGGCAGCCGGACGGGGCGCATGTGGAATTCGCCCGGGGCGTGCAGAACCCGATCGGGTTGAAATGCGGGCCGAGCATCACCGAGAGCGATCTCCTGCGGCTGATCGACGCGCTGAACCCCAAAAACGAGGCGGGGCGGCTGACGCTGATCGCGCGCTTCGGGGCCGGTCAGGTGGGCGAGCATCTGCCGCGGCTGATCCGGGCGGTGGAGCGCGAGGGCCGCAAGGTGGTCTGGTCCTGCGACCCGATGCACGGCAATACCATCAAGTCGGCCTCGGGCTACAAGACCCGGCCCTTCGAGCGGGTGCTGCGCGAGGTGCGCGAATTCTTCGCCATCCATGCCGCGGAGGGGAGCTATCCCGGCGGCGTCCATTTCGAGATGACCGGCCGGGACGTGACCGAATGCACCGGCGGCGTGCGGGCGGTGACGGACGAGGATCTGAGCGACCGCTACCACACCGCCTGCGATCCGCGGCTCAATGCCGCGCAATCGCTGGAGCTGGCCTTCCTCGTGGCGGAGATGCTGCACCAGCGGCTCGAGGCGCAGCGCGCGGCGGTCTGAAAGCGGCAGAGATGACCGGGGGCGGGGCGCCGGCGGGAGACCGGGTACTCGTGCTGACGGCGGCTGCCGGCGTCGGCGAGGGCGCGGCGGCCGCCGGGCGCGGGGCGCTGGCGGCCGCGGGGCTGCGGCCGGGGGCACCGCGGCGGCTGGCGGAGAGCGCGGTCGAGATCGGGTTTTCCGGGCCGCTGCCGGCGGGCTTCGACGCCGGCCTCGCGGGGATCGACGCGAATGTCCTGCCCGCCGCGGGACGGCGCAAGCGCATGCTGATCGCCGACATGGATTCGACGATCATCGGTGTCGAATGCATCGACGAGCTCGCGGATTTCGCCGGGGTGAAGCGCGAGGTCGCGGCGATCACCGAGGCGGCGATGCGCGGGGAGCTGGATTTCGAGGCGGCGCTGGTGGCGCGCGTGGCGCTGCTCGAGGGCCTGCCGGAGCGGGTGCTCGCGGAATGTTATGCCGAGCGGGTGCGGCTCAATCCCGGCGCGGCGGTGCTGGTGCGGACCATGCGGGCCGCGGGCGCCGAGACGGCGCTGGTCTCGGGCGGGTTCGACGCCTTCAGCGCGCGGGTGGCCGAGGAGGCGGGCTTCGCCCGACACCGGGCCAACCGGCTGATCGTCCGGGACGGCCGGCTGACCGGGGAGGTGGCGCGGCCGATCCTCGGCCGGGCGGCGAAGCTCGCGGCGCTGCGCGAGATCGCGGACGCGGCGGGCATCGCCGAGGGTGACGTCCTCGCGGTGGGCGACGGGGCGAACGACCTCGACATGGTCATGGCGGCGGGGCTGGGAGTGGCCTATCACGCCAAGGCGGCCCTGGCCGAGCGGGCGGATGCACGGCTCGCGCATTCCGACCTCACCGCGCTCCTGGCGCTGCAGGGCATTCCGGCGGTGGAATGGCGGGACTGATTTAGCCGGCCCGGTACAGGAAAGATGTTGGCGGCCTCTCGTCCCCGGCGCCGGGTGCTTCGGGGCTATTTGCCGTCGATGACGCGGAACTTGCGGGTGGTGTCGCGGGGGGTCGTCGGGGCGTTGGGGTTGCCTTCGATGGCGCGCAGCTTGGGCGGCGCCGGGGTGGCGGGGGCGAAATCGGCCTGGTCCTCGGCGAAGCCGGGCAGGAGCTGCTTGGACTCGCCGCTCTGGCTCGGCTCGATCGGGGTGACGGCGACGTCGCGAATCGAGAAGGCGAGCGGGGCCGCGAAGAGCTCGCCGTCGCCGGAGGTGCAGCCGAGCACGCGGTTGATGTCGCCGAAGTCGCTGCGCAGCGGCATCAGCAGCATGCTGGCGCGGTAGCCGCCGCCGGGGCCGTGCGCCTCGAGCTGCAGCTCCACCACGGCGGGCTCGCCCATCACCACGGTCAGCAGCCGGTCGAAGCGCGCGCGGTCGGCCTCGTCGATGAGGTAGCCGGGCTGCATGCCGCGCACCTCCATGCCCATCATCTCGCAAATCTTCATGCCGGCGAGGCGGATGCGCATGTTCTCGGGCGCCAGCCGCTCGATGATGAACATGTTCTCCAGCGCGGATTCGAACTGGCGCGGGTCGATCTCGGCCCGGTAGGGCGCGATCCGGCCGGCGCGCAGGCGTTCCCAGTAGGACTTCAGCGAGGAGAGCATCAGATCGTTCATATCGAAACTTGACCGCAGCGAACGTCACGGTTTACCTCGGCACCTGCGGCGGCGGGCGCGTTGGTAAACAACTTCTTCATACGCTAGTCCAACGCTTTCGCAAAGTCGCGCGTTTTGCGACGAATTCATTAATTTGCGGCAAAACTGGCGAAAAGAGCGGCGGGAATGCCCGCTGCGCGGACGGGACGCGGGAATGGCCTTGATGTCGATGACGGGTTTCGCCGACCGGGCAGGCGAATCCGGGGGGGTGAGCTGGGTCTGGGAGGTGCGCAGCGTCAACGGGCGCGGCCTCGATCTGCGCCTGCGGCTGCCCGAGGGGATGGAATCGCTGGAGGCGCCGCTGCGCGCGGCCTTCGGCAAGGCCTTCGCACGCGGCTCGCTCACCCTGGGGCTGCGCATGACGCGCGCCCCGGGCGAATCGGCGCAGCGGCTGAACCCGGCGGCGCTGGCCGCGGCGGTCGCGGCGGCGCAGGCGGCGGGCACGGCGGCTAGGGAGGTGGGGCTCGAGCTCGCGCCGATGACCGCGGGCGACCTGCTGGGGCTGCGCGGCGTGCTTGAGGTCGACCAGGGCGGCGGCACGGGCAACGCGACGGCGCTCGAGGCGGTGGCGGCGGGGATCGCGCCGCTGATCGAGGGCCTGCGCGCGGCACGCCAGGCCGAGGGCGCGGCGCTGGCCGTCGCCCTCGCCGGCCAGATCGACCGGGTCGCGGATCTCACGGTTCGCGCGCGCGCCACCGCGGAGGCGCGGGCGGCGCGGGCGGGGGAGCTGCTGCGCGGCCGGGTGGAGGCGCTGCTCGGGGCCGGGGCTCCGGTAGAGGAGGCGCGGCTGGCGCAGGAGCTGGCTCTCATCGCGGTCAAGGCCGACCTGACCGAGGAGCTCGACCGGCTCGAGGGGCATGTGGCCGCAGCGCGGCAGCTGCTCGCCGAAACCGGGCCGGTGGGACGCAAGTTCGACTTCCTGACCCAGGAGTTCAATCGCGAGGCTAACACGCTCTGTTCCAAGGCCCAGGCGGGCGACCTGACGGCGATCGGGCTGGAGATGAAGGTGGTGATCGACCAGATGCGCGAGCAGGTGCAGAATGTGGAATAGGGAAGGGCGGCCGTGACCCCGGGGCGGCGCGGCCTCCTGATCATCCTCTCCTCGCCCTCGGGGGCGGGCAAGTCGACGCTGTCGCGCCGGCTGCTCGAGATCGACCCCGACGTGCGCTTCTCGGTCTCGGCCACCACGCGCCCGCCGCGGCCGGGCGAGCAGGATGGCCGGGACTATTTCTTCAAGAGCCGCCGCGAGTTCGAGGCGATGGTGGCAGCGGGGGAGATGCTGGAGCACGCCGAGGTCTTCGGCAATCTCTACGGCACCCCTCGCGCCCCGGTGGAGGCGGCGATCGAGGCCGGGCAGGACGTGCTCTTCGACGTGGACTGGCAGGGCGGCCAGCAGATTCGCAACTCGGCGCTGCGCGATGCGGTGGTGTCGATCTTCATCCTGCCGCCCTCGATCGCGGAGCTGGAGAGCCGGCTGCGCGCGCGCGGCCAGGACAGCGCCGAGGTTGTCGCCGGCCGCATGGCGAAATCCCGCGACGAGATCAGCCACTGGGCGGAGTATGACTATGTTCTGGTGAATGCGCGGCTGCCCGAATGCGAGCTCCAGCTGCGGGCGATCATCGAAGCCGAGCGCCTGCGCCGGGACCGGCAGCCGGATCTGATGGCGCTGGTCACGCAACTCAACCGGGAATTCGAGGAGCGGCTGAAATGAACCTCTACGAGCTGGACGGCGTGGCGCCGGAGCTGCCCGACGGCGGTGATGTCTGGGTCGCGCCGGGGGCGCGGCTGATCGGGCGGGTGATCCTGCGCGACGGCGCCTCGGTCTGGTTCAACGCGGTGCTGCGCGGCGACAACGAGCCGATCGTCCTCGGCCCGGGGTCGAACCTGCAGGACGGCGTGATCTGCCACACCGACATGGGCTTTCCGCTGACCATCGGCGCGGATTGCACCGTCGGCCACATGGCGATGCTGCACGGCTGCACCATCGGCGACGGCAGCCTGATCGGCATGGGCGCGACGGTGCTGAACGGCGCGGTGATCGGGCGCGGCGCGCTGGTGGGCGCGGGGGCGCTGGTCACCGAGGGCAAGGTGATCCCGGATCACGTGCTGGCGGTGGGCCGCCCGGCGAAGGTGGTGCGCGACCTGACGGAGGCGGAGGTCGCCGGGCTCGCCAGCGCCGCGGCGGGCTATCGCGCGAACATGCGGCGGTTCCGCGCCGGGCTCAGGCCGGCGCCGGGCTGACCTCGGTCAGGTTCAGGGTGGCGCCGGTCTCGGTGAATTGCACCGCGATCCGGCGGCCGGTGGCGATCAGCGCCTCGCGCAGCAGCGCGAACTGCACCGCGTCGGGGCGCAGATCCGCTACCGGGGCGCCCTCGGTCACATGCCGCCAGAGCGCCTCGGGCGGCGCGGTGCGCCGGCCCTCGACGCTGAAGTCCACGGTCTCGGCGGTCACCCTGACATGGAGGTTCCCGCCCATGGGCAGGCTCTTCTCGATGCAGAGGATCACGAGATAGATCACCCGGGCGCGCGGGCGGGCCATGTCGATGCCGCGGGTCTCCCAGCTCACGGTGAAGCGGCCGGTGAACATCGCGTCGGTGACCTGGACCGCCTCGCCGAAGGCCTGGCGGGCCTGGGGATCGGCCGGTCCGAAGGCGAGGCGGAAGTAGCGCAGCTTGGCCAGCGCGGTCTCGAGGCTGTCGGCGATCAGCGCATGTTCCGGCGATTGCGCCTCGCCCGGCGCCATCTGCAAGAGCTCCATGCCGTTGCGGATCGCCCCCATCGGGCTTATCAGGTCATGGCAGAGCCGGGCGCTGACCAGGGCGCTGAGATCGGGCGCGCTCATCGGCGCGGGTCCGCGGAAGGGACCATGATGAACGAATTCCTCGAGCCCGGAAGCTTCGTGCGGCATCCCGAACGGCCCGACTGGGGCCTCGGCCAGGTGCAGTCGGTGATCGCGGCACGGATCACGGTCAATTTCGAGAATGCGGGCAAGGTGGTCATCGACGGCTCCCGGATCCTCCTGACTCCGGACACCGGGCGACAGGAAACACACGTTAACGAATCGCACCGATCCGTTAAAGGACGGTAAAGATGGCCTCAGCGCGCGCGGGTTCGCCGGCGGCGGCGCTGGACATGCGAGGCGCCGGAGGGGGCAGCGCCTTGCAGCCCCGGGGAGCCGCGATGCAGATCGACCTCAGCCGCTACCGGGTCAAACTCGCCGAGACGGAGGCCGAGCGCGCCGGCGCGCAACGGCTGCGCTACCGGGTCTTCGTCGAGGAGATGGGCGCGGCGGCCACGGCGGAGCAGCGGGCGGCGCGGCGGGAATGGGACGCCTTCGATCCGTTCTTCGACCATCTCATCCTGCTCGACGAGGCCGCGGACATCGCCGATCCACTGGACCGGGTCGTCGGGGTCTATCGGCTGATGCGCGACACGGCGGCGGCGGGGGGGCCGGGGTTCTACGGAGCGGCGGAATACGATCTCGCGCCGATCCTCGCCTCCGGGCGGCGCTCGGTGGAGCTCGGGCGGTCCTGCGTGGCGCCGGAGCATCGCGGCGGGCCGGCGATGTATCTGCTCTGGAACGGGCTTGCGGAATACGTGCTCGACCGGGGCATCGAGATCCTCTTCGGCGTGGCGAGCCTTCCCGGGACCGATCCCGGACCCGTGGCCGAGGCGCTGGCCTTCCTGCATCATTTCCACCTGGCGCCGCCGGAGCTGCGGGTGCGGGCGCGGCCGGCGCATTTCCTCGCGATGGACCGGCTGCCGCGCGAGGCGGTCGATCCGGCGCGCGCGCTCCGGCTGCTGCCGGCGCTGATCAAGGCCTATCTGCGCGCCGGCGGCTGCGTCGGCGAGGGCGCCTGGGTGGACCACGGCTTCAACACCATCGACGTCTGCGTGGTCATGGATACCGGGCGCATGACCGAGCGCTATCGCCAGTATTACGCGCGGGGCCGGGAAAGGTGAGGGCAGGGTGGAACGGTGCCGCGGCCCCGGTGCTGGAACCGCTCCGGGCGGGCGATCGGCTGCGGCTCATGCTGCGCGGTCTCTGGTCCGGGCTGGTGCTGCTGGTGCTCTTCGCGCTCTATCTGTTGCTCTGGGGCCTCGACCGCGGCCTCGCGCTCGTCGCGGGGCGGCGGGTGACGCGGATGGGCCCGCGGGTGGTGCAGGTCTGGGCGGCGCTGGCGCTGCCGGCGCTGGGGCTCGCCTATCGCCAGCGCGGGGAGCCGATCTCCGGCGCGGGCGCCTTCGTGGCCAATCATTCCAGCTGGATCGACATCGTGGCGCTGCAGCGCGCGGCCGCGCCCTTCCTCGTCTCGAAGGCCGAGGTGCGTGCCTGGCCGGGGATCGGGCTGATCGGTCGGGCGATCGGCACGATGTTCATCGACCGGCGGCCGGCGGCGGCGAAGCTTCAGGAGGCGGAGCTGCTCGCGCGCCTGGCGCGCGGCGATCACATGGCGCTCTTCCCCGAAGGCACGAGCAGCGACGGACAGCGGGTGCTGCCGTTCAAATCCTCGCTCTTCGGTGTCTTCTTCGCCCCCGCGCTGGGCGGCCGGGTGGCGGTGCAGCCGGTGACGATCCACTACCGGCCGGCACCGCATCTGCCGCGGGAGTTCTACGCCTGGTGGGGCGAGATGGATTTCGCGACGCATCTGCGCGACGTGCTGGCGCGCTCGGTGGGGGGATCGGTCGAGCTCGTCTTCCACGCGCCGCTCGAGGTGGCGCGCGCCGCCGGCCGCAAGGATCTGGCCGAGGCGGCGGGGCGGGCGGTGCGGGGGGAACTCGAGCGGCTGCGCGGGTGAGCGGGGCCGTCAGCCGAGACGTTCGGCATAGGACCGGAGCGCGGCCACCGGGCCCTCGGGGGCATTCCAGATCTCGTCGCCGAGCGCGATGAAATCCGCGATGCCGGCGAGGTCGGCGGCGAGATCCAGGGTGAGGCCGCCCTCGGCGACCACCGGCACCTCGATCATTTCCGACCACCAGGCGAAGAGCTCGAGCGGCGCCAGGGTCCCGTCCCCGAGGCTCGATTGCGTCAGCGGGCCGAAGGCGACGTAATCGGCGCCGATCTCGGCGGCGGTCATGCCGTCGTGGCGGGAGGCGCGGGCATGGGCGCCGACGATGGCGTCGGCGCCGAGCTCCTTGCGCGCGGCGCGGATCTGGCGCGCGCCGTCGCCGAGATGCACCCCGTCGAGTCCGAGGCGCGTGACGAGGCGGAAATGGTCGGTCAGGACCAGCGGCACGTCCCGGGCGTGGCAGACCGGGCGCAGCGTGTCGGCCGCGCGCATCAGATCCTCCTCGGTGGTCCGGGCGAGGGCGAGGCGGACGCAGGCGACCGGCACCGCGTCGAGCGCGGCGCCGAGCGCATCAGGAAGCTCCCCGAGGCTCGGTTGCGCCGGGGTGACCAGATAGAGGCCGGCGGTCTGCGCCTCTGCCATCGCGGCAGCGGCCTCCGGCTCAGCGCCGCAGGATCGAGCGGCCGGCGTAGATGGCGCTGTCGCCGAGATCCTCCTCGAGGCGGATGAGCTGGTTGTATTTCGCCAGCCGGTCCGAGCGCGACAGCGAGCCGGTCTTGATCTGGCCGCAATTGGTGGCGACGGCGAGGTCGGCGATGGTCGAATCCTCGGTTTCCCCGGAGCGGTGCGACATGACCGCGGTCATGCCGGCGCGCTGGGCCATGTCGACGGCGGCCAGCGTCTCGGTCAGGCTGCCGATCTGGTTCACCTTGACGAGGATCGAATTGGCGATGCCCTCGGCGATGCCGCGGGAGAGGCGTTCGGTATTGGTGACGAAGAGATCGTCGCCGACGAGCTGGCAGCGGCCGCCCAGGCGCTCGGTCAGGAGCTTCCAGCCCTCCCAGTCGTCCTCGGACATGCCGTCCTCGATGGAGATGATGGGATAGGCGTCGACGAGATCGGCGAGGTAGTCGGCGTTCTCGGCCGGGCTGCGCTTCCTGCCCTCGCCCTTCATGTCGTAGATGCCGTCGGCGAAATATTCCGTCGCGGCGCAGTCGAGCGCGAGATAAATGTCCTCGCCCGGCCGGTAGCCCGCGGTCTCGGCGCTCTTGACGATGAAGTCGAGCGCCTCCCGGGTGGAGGAGAGATTGGGTGCGAAGCCGCCCTCGTCGCCCACGGCGGTATTGTGGCCGGCCTTGGCGAGCGCGCCCTTCAGCGCATGGAAGACTTCCGAGCCGATGCGCACCGCGTCGGCGAGCGTCTCCGCCCCGACCGGCATGATCATGAATTCCTGGATGTCGATCGGGTTGTCGGCATGGGCGCCGCCGTTGATGATGTTCATCATCGGCACCGGCAGCACCCGGGCGGCGGCCCCGCCCACATAGCGGTAGAGCGGGGTTCCCTGGCTGGCCGCGGCAGCCTTGGCGGCGGCGAGGCTGGCGCCGAGGATGGCGTTGGCACCCAGGCGCGCCTTGTTCGCGGTGCCGTCGAGCTCGATCAGGATGCGGTCGATCATCACCTGTTCGGAGGCGGCGATGCCGGTGAGCGCGTCGCAGATCTGGCCGTTCACCGCCTCGACCGCCCGGCGCACGCCCTTGCCGCCGTACCGGCCCTTGTCGCCGTCGCGCAGTTCCACCGCCTCATGCGCACCGGTGGAGGCGCCGGAGGGCACGGCGGCCCGGCCGCTGGCGCCGTCCTCGAGCAGGACGTCGACCTCGACCGTCGGATTGCCCCGGCTGTCGAGAATTTCGCGTCCGACCACGTCGATGATGACTGACATTGCGGTGGTTCCCCTTTGGCAGCGCGCCCTCCGCGCCCTTGCGCCCGTGATTAGAGCAAAGCCGCGGAGCGGGAAACCGCAAATCGGGGGGTCAGCTGGCGAGCTTCAGGCCGAAGATGCCCGCGAGGATCAGCCCGATGCAGAGGATGCGCGCGAGCGTGGCGGGCTCGCCCAGGAGCAGGATGCCGAGCCCGGCGGTCCCGACCGCGCCGATGCCGGTCCAGACCGCATAGGCGGTGCCCACCGGCAGGTGGCGCAGCGCGAGCCCGAGCAGGGAGATGCTGACGATCATCGACGCGACGGTCAGGAGGGTCGGCAGCGGGCGGGTGAAGCCGTCGGTGTATTTGAGGCCGATCGCCCAGCCGATCTCGAAGAGGCCGGCGACGACGAGGTAGGTCCAGGGCATGGGCGCGCTCCGCTGCGGGTGGTCGTGGCCGATGAAGGGTGCCGGCCGCGGGGGTGTCAAGGTGGGCGGCGCAGGGCTATCGCAACTGGAGCGCATGCCTTCTTCTCCGACCGTCCCGCCACGAGACGAGGGCAGCGCCCGGCCCGGGGGGTACGGAGCGCCCGCCTCGTGCCGGAGGCACGCCTTCGGCGTGACGGGGCGGGACGGGCGTTGCCCGTCGCCCGGGATGATGACGCTGGCGTGCTTGGAGCTCGGGCGAAGGGATGGTGTCGCCGGACATAATTCTGCGCCGCCGCGCAGGGGATTCGTTCGTGATCACAAAAATATGCGACCCGCACGATCATCGGCCGGCGCCGCCCCGCTGCCCGCCGGAACCCGCAAAGGCCGCGGTTGCAGCCAACGGACGTTGAAAAAAAAGAGGCCGAGCACATGGCTCGGCCCAAGTCCAACAGGGAGGTGAAGCAGGCACATCCGAAATTCGGAGGCCCAACTTCGAGTTGTAATATAGCTTCACATCCCGGTGCGCGCAAGAACGAATGCCCAAAATTTGCGCATGGCAGCTATGGTGTCATTGCATGGCCGGTCTCGGGAGCCTCCGGAAGCGCCCGCCGGCGGAAGCTCTGGATCTCCTCCAGAACGAAGTCGCGGAAGGCGCAGACCCGCTTGGAATGGCGCAATTCCTCCACATAGGCGAGATAGACCGGGATCGTGGCGCTCTGCACATCGGGCAGAACCCGCACCAGATCGGGGAAGTCGGCCGTGACGTAATCGGGGAGGGATCCGATGCCGATGCCGTGGATCACCCCCTGCAGAATGCCGAAATAGGTATTGACCGTCATCGCCGAATGATTGGCCGCGGCGACGAAGGGCTGGCTGAACTCCAGCCCGGCGCGCACCTGCGGCGAGGAGGGGCTCTGGGTGATCAGGCGATGGTCCGCCAGCGCCTCGGCGGTCTCCGGCATGCCGTTGCGCGCCACGTAATCGGCGTTGGCATAGAAGCAGATGCGCACGTCCATCAGGCGGCGGCGGATCAGCTCGGCCTGGCTCGGCTCCTTCATGCGGATCGCCACATCGGCCTCGCGCATGGGAAGGTCGAGGAGCTTCTCCTCGAGCATCAGGTCGATCTTGAGATTGGGATAGAGCGCGAAGAGCCGCGGCAGCCGCGGCAGCAGCCAGAGCGTGCCGAAGCCGAGCGTCGTGGTCACGCGCAATTCCCCGAAGACCTCGTCCTCGCTGTCGCGGATGCGTGCCGCGGTGGCGTCGAGGCGCTTGGTCATGGTGCGCGTCGCCTCGAAGAGCAGCTCGCCCTGCTCGGTCAGGATCAGCCCGCGGGCATGGCGGCGGAAGAGCGTGGTGTTGAGGCTCTCCTCGAGCGCCCGGATCTGGCGGCTGACCGCCGACTGGCTGAGATGCAGCGACTCGCCGGCATGGGTCAGGCTGCCGGCATCGGCGACCGCGTGGAAGATTCGCAGCTTGTCCCAGTCCATGACGGTCTCTTCAGGTCTTGCCAAGCGCAGCCCGATCCGCCGCGCGAGACGCCCCTAGCACAGATTTCCGATCGGGGTCATGGTTTTTGTCCTTGCTTTCACGCCGCGGCGGCGGACGGATACTTTCTTTCCATATGCGGAGCATTGGTCATATTCCGGTGATTTTGCTTCATTCCTCGCCGCTTCCGGCCTAGATTCGAGGGGGGCGACCCATCCGGCCCTCCGCCGGAACGAGGAAGCAGGATGTTGCACGACGTCTCGCTCGCAGACCGGTTCGACCTGACCAAGCGGCAGGTGCTGCTCGGCGGCACCCAGGCGCTGGTGCGCGTGCTCCTGATGCAGAAGGCGCGCGACGAGGCCGCGGGGCTCTCCACCGCGGGCTATGCCACCGGCTACCGCGGCTCGCCGCTCGGTGGCCTCGACCTGCAGATGATGCGTGCGGAGCGCGAGCTCGCGGCCGCGGACGTCAAGTTCGAGCCGGGTCTCAACGAGGATCTCGCCGCCACCGCCCTCTGGGGCAGCCAGCAGGCGGCGCTGCGCGGCGAGGGCCGCGTCGACGGTGTCTTCGGGCTCTGGTACGGCAAGGGCCCCGGCGTGGACCGCTGCGGCGACGTCTTCCGCCACGCCAACATGGCCGGCACCGCGGCGCTCGGCGGCGTGCTCGCGGCGCTCGGCGACGACCATACCGGCGAGAGCTCGACCACGCTGCACCATTCGGAATTCGCGCTGGTCGATGCGATGATGCCGATCCTCTCGCCGGCGGGCGTGCAGGAGGTGCTCGACTACGCGCTGCTCGGCTGGGCGCTCTCGCGCTATTCCGGCGCCTGGGTCGGGCTGAAATGCGTCAAGGACACCATCGAGGTCACCGAGGTGGTCGACGGCGACCCCCACAGGCTCCGGATCGTGACCCCGACCGATTTCACCATGCCCGAGGGCGGGCTCAACATTAGGCTCGGCGACACGCCGGTGGCCCAGGAAGCGCGCATGCACGATTTCAAGCGCTTCTCGGCCGAGGCCTTCGCGCGCGCCAACCGCATCGACCGGCGCGTCTGGGGCGACGCCAGGGCGCGGATCGGCATCGTCTCCTGCGGCAAGTCCTGGCTCGACACGGTGCATGCGCTCGAGCTGCTCGGGCTCGACGCCGCGCAGGCTGCCCGGCTCGGCATCTCGACCTACAAGATCGGCATGGTCTGGCCGCTGGACATGAAATCGTTCCGCGAGTGGGCGCACGACCTCGAGCTGATCATCGTGGTCGAGGAGAAGCGCAAGCTGCTCGAGGTCGAGATCAAGGAGGCGATCTTCGACGACCGCCGCGGCCGGCGGGTGATCGGCTGGAAGAACGAGCGCGGCGAGACGGTCTTCTCGGTCAAGGCCGCGCTCGATCCGGTCCGGATCGCGCATACGCTCGGCGGCCTGCTCGCGGCGGAGGGCGTGGAGACCGAGACGCTCGCTGCCCGCCGCGCCGTGCTCGACGCGGCACTCCACGCCGACAACGCCGAGGAGATCGCGGTGCGCAAGCCCTGGTTCTGCTCGGGCTGCCCGCACAATACCTCGACGCTCCTGCCCGGCGGCGCCCGCGCCTATGCCGGCATCGGCTGCCATTACATGGTGCAGTGGATGGACCGCGCCACCGAGGGCTTCACCCATATGGGCGGGGAGGGGGCGAACTGGATCGGCGAGGCGCCCTTCTCCCGGCGGCCCCATGTCTTCCAGAACCTCGGCGACGGCACCTACAACCATTCCGGCGTCCAGGCGATCCGCGCCGCCCTCGCCGCCGGCACCACCATCACCTACAAGATCCTCTTCAACGACGCCGTCGCCATGACCGGCGGCCAGCCCAACGAGGGCGGGCTGACCCCGCAGCGCATCGCCCGCGAGCTCGAAGCCATGGGCGTGGGGCAGATCGTCGTGGTTTACGACCCCAAGGAATCGGTCGATTTCAGGAGCTTCCCGGGCGACGTGAAGATGGTGCCGCGCGACGGGCTCGACGCGGTGCAGCGCGAATTGCAGACCGTCCCGGGCGTCAGCGCCATCATCTACATCCAGACCTGCGCCGCCGAGAAGCGCCGCCGCCGCAAGCGCGGCACCTTCCCCGACCCCGACCGGCGCGTCTTCATCAACGCGGATGTCTGCGAGGGCTGCGGCGATTGCGGCGTGCAGTCGAACTGCGTCTCGATCCTGCCGCTCGAGACCGAGTTCGGCCGCAAGCGCGCCATCGATCAGTCGAGTTGCAACAAGGATTATTCCTGCCTCAAGGGCTTCTGCCCGAGCTTCGTGACGCTCGAGGGCGCCGTGGTCCGGGCGCGGCCCAGGCAGGATCTGGCGCTGCCGGACCTGCCGGCGCCGGCGCTCCCCGAGATCCGCGGCACCTGGAACCTCGTGGTCACCGGGGTCGGCGGCACCGGCGTCGTGACCATCGGCGCGCTGCTGGCGATGGCCGCGCATCTCGAGGGCAAGGGCGCGGGCGTCATGGAAATGGCCGGCCTCGCCCAGAAGGGCGGCGCGGTGCATATCCACTGCCGCATCGCCGAGAAGCCCGCGGACATCTCGGCGATCCGCGTCGCGGTGGGCGAGGCGGATGCGCTGATCGGCGGCGATCTGGTGGTCTCGGCCGGAACCAAGACGCTGGGGCTGCTCACCCGCGGCCGCAGCCGCGCGGTGGTCAATGCCCATGAGATCGTCACCGGCCAGTTCACCCGCGACCGCGGCTTCCGCCTCCCGACCGATCGGCTGACGCTGGCGCTGCGCGCGCGCCTCGGCGACGCGGGCCTCGCCATGCTCGACGCCACGCGGCTGGCGGAGGTGCTGACCGGCGATGCGGTGCACGCCAATGTGCTGATGCTCGGCGCCGCCTGGCAATCGGGCCTGGTGCCGCTCGGCGAGGAGGCGATCCTGCGCGCGATCGAGATCAACGGCGCCGATCCCGAGGGCAACAAGCGCGCCTTCGCGCTCGGCCGCTGGGCCGTGCTGCATCCCGCCGCGGCCGCCGAGGCGGCCGTGCCCCCGGCGCCGCCGCGCGCGGCCGACCTCGACACCATCATCGCGCGCCGTGCCGATCACCTCGAAAAATATCAGGACGCGCGTCTCGCCCGCCGCTACCGCGACCGCATCGCGCGGGCGCGCGAGCTGGACGAGGATTTTGCATCCGCCATGGCAAAAGGCTACCACAAGCTCCTGGCCTACAAGGACGAATACGAGGTCGCCCGGCTGCATTCCGAGACGCTGCGCGCGGCGGTCGACGCGCAATTCGCCTCGGTCCGGAGCATGCGCTTCCACCTCGCGCCGCCGATCCTCGGCGGCCTCGACGCCGACGGCCGCCCGAAGAAGCGCGAGTTCGGCCCCTGGATGCTCGGCCTGCTCGGCCTGCTCGCGCGCATGAAGCGGCTGCGCGGCACCGCGCTCGATCCCTTCGGCCGCACCGCCGAGCGGCGGCTGGAGCGCGCGCTGATCGCCGAATACGAGGCGGACATGGATCGGGTTCAGGCGCGCCTCGCCCCGGAAACCCGCGACATCGCCGTCGAGCTCGCGCTCCTGCCGCTCGAGATCCGCGGCTTCGGCCCGGTCAAGGCGAGGGCGGCGGAGCAGGCGGCCGGGCGGCGCCGCGAGCTGCTCGATGCCTTCGAGGCCGGCGGCTGGCCGCGGGTCGCGGCGGCCGAATAGCCCATGCGCCGCCACCTCGTCGCGCTCCTGCCGGCCCTCGCGATGCTCGGCGCCTGCGCCGGCGGCGTGCCGGTGAGCCAGGAGGTCGTCGTCCCCGGCGGCAGCTTCGCCGATGTCCGGGGCGAGGCGCGGCTGATCGTGCGCAGCTACGTGGAGGACGCGGCCGGCGCGCGCAACGAGGTGCTCGGCGCCGAATGCGCCGTGACCAGCTCGCTCTACAGCACGAGGCTCGTCACGCCCGCCCGGCTGGTCGTGCCGAATTTCGGGCCGCAATCACCGGAACTGCGCTTCGACTGCCGGGCCGGCGAGCTCCACGGCACCGCCCGGCGCGACGTCACCACCACCTGGCAATATCCGCCCGGCTATCTCGCCGGCCCCGTGCCCTGGGTCTACGGCCGGCCGGGCCTCTACGGCTGGGGCGGCCCGGGCTGGTACGCCCCGGGCTGGTACGGACCCGCCTATCCGGTCTCCCGCTATCCCAACGTCTTCGTCCGCCTGGAGTGATCCGCGCCGCGTCCGCGCCTCCGACCAGCCTTGCCCCGATCACGCCAGCCCCACCACCCCGCCCCGCCCCGTCACGCCAAGGGCGTGCCTCGCGGCACGACGTGGGCGCTCCGCACCCGCCGGGACGGGCGCTGCCCTCGTCTCGTGGCGGGGCGGTTGGAGCAGAAAGAACAAGCTTCGAATGCAGTAGCCCGGCGGCCCGCCGCGAGGCTGTTGCCAGACGCGCCGCGAATTGCGATGGTCCATCGCCGCAGCGGTTCCTTTCGGGAGAGTGACAGTGCCGATTTCCGTCAACGAGGCCTCCGGCGTCCTGCGCGAGGCCGTGCGCGGCACCATCCGCAAGCGGTCGCTGCTCTTCCTGATCCAGGGCGGGGTGATGGTCGCGGCGGGCGTGCTGGCGCTGATCTTCCCGCTCGCCATGAGCGTGGGCTTCCTGTCGCTGCTGGGCTGGCTCCTGATCCTCAGCGGCATCGTGCAGATCGTCTCGCTCTTCGGTGCGACCCAGGTGCCCTATTTCTGGCTGCAGCTGGTCTCCGTGGCGCTGGAGATGATCGTCGGCTATCTCCTGATCAGCAATCCCGAGGCGGGGCTGGTGGCGATCACCTTCCTGATGCTGGTGCTCTTCATGGTCGGCGGCATCGCGCGCATCGTCTTCGCGCTGATGATCCGCCCGATGCAGGACTGGATCTGGGTGCTGGCCGGCGGCGTGGTCTCGGTGCTCTGCGCGGTGGTGCTGATCGGGGCCCTGCCGGAGGCGGCGGCCTGGCTGCTTGGCCTCCTGCTCGGGGTGCAGCTGATCGCGGCGGGTGCCGCCCAGGGCTATCTCGCCTGGCGGCTGCGCACGGCGGCGGTCGACTGACCCGCCCGGGCCGAACGAAGAGGCCCGCGGGGCCGATGACGATGGAGAAGACGATGGGACGGATCGGGTTCGGCGTGCTGGGGCTCCTGGCGCTCGCCGCCTGTGGCGACACGGGCATCCGCGGCAGCGGCTCGGGCACCGACCTGCCCTTGGTGGAGATGAAGCCCAATGCGGCGCAGATCGTGCCGCCCGGCCGCTGGAAGACCGGCCTCGCGGTGCGCGCCTTCGTGCCCGACGCCGAAGGCGGCTGGGTCGAGATGCCCGGCTCGCGCTGCCGCGTCTCCGGCGGAGACTACTTCACCGCCGACCTGGTGACCCCGGCGCGGCTGGTGCTGCCCGACCTCGGGCCGGACGCGCCGCAGCTCGTCGCCAATTGCACCAACGGCCAGCTCGCGGGGCAGGCGGTGGTCCAGCCCGCCTATGGCTGGCCCGAGGAAGGCCGGCCGAGCGGGGTGCGCCGCGCCGGCTGGGGCGGCGGCTGGTGGTGGGGCTACGAGAAGACCGGCCCGCTGGTCTATCCCGACCTTGCGGTGGCGCTGCGCTGAGCGCGCGCCGTCAGAATTCGAGCGAAACCACCCGGGCGCGCGGAACCGGATCGGCCTCCGCCCGTTGCAGCGGCAGCGGGGCGCAGGCATCCTGGAGCACGCGCAGGAGATCGGTCCCGGGCGGGATCTCCGGCGCGCCGGGCCGCCGGCCGCGGCTGACCTGCACCGCCAGCCGCCCGGCATCGGCCCCGGCGAAGAGCGCGCGCGGGCCGGTCGCGAGCGGCGGGCGCGTCACCACCACCGCCCGCCAGGGCGCGGCGGTCTCGCGCAGGGCGGCCGGCGCGGGCCGCGCGAAGGGCTCCTCCGCATGCAGCGCCGGGGTGGCGAGCAGGGCGGCGAGCAGGGTGGCGGCGAGCATCGGGCGCGGGGTCATGCAGTGCCTTTCGATCGGGGCAAGTCTGCCCCGCCATGGTTAGCGGGGGATTAACACGATGATTCGGAACGGAACCGGATTTCTGGCGGCGCTGGCGCTGGCCGGCTGCGCCTCGACGGCCGCGCCGCCCGGCCTGCCCACGGTCTCGGCCAGCCCGACCCCCGGCGCGACGGCGCCGGTGGCGCGCGGCGAGACCCAGCTGATCGTGCGCGCGGTGCCGGCCGGCGGTGTGGGCGAGCTCCAGGGTGCCAGCTGCGAGGCGGTCTCGCCCTATTTCTCCGCGCGCTTCACCGCCCCGGCGCGGCTCCTGATGCCGAGCTTCGGCGCGGAATCGCCGCAGGTCACCGTCACCTGCGCCGCCGGCGCCGCCTCCGGCTCGGTGGTGGCCGCCCCGACCCAGGCCTGGTCGAACGGGCTCGGCGGCTGGCCGGCGGTGGGCGTCTCGGTCGGCACCGGCAATGCCGGCGGCGTCGGGGTCGGCTTCGGCTGGTACGGCGGCGGCTATGGCGCCAGCGGGGGCGTGCCGGTGGTGCGCTACGGCGAGGTGCGCGTGCCGGTGCCCGTGGCGGGCGGCTGAGCGGCGGGGCTCAGTCCGCGCCGAGCCGGGCGTGGAGGAAGGCGATCACGTCCCGTCGCGCCGCCGGATCGGCGAGCCCCGCGAAGCCCATGCTGGTGCCGGGCAGGAAGCCGTCGGGATCGGCGATGAAGGCGTCGAGCGCCGCGTCGTTCCAGACGAGCCCGGCCGCGGCCGCCGCCCGCAGCGCCTCGGAATAGGCGAAGTCGCCCGAGGCCGCCGTCCGCCCCGCGACCCCGGCGAGCGAGGGCGCGGAATGCGGCTCGGCCTCGCTGTCGATGATGTGGCAGGCCGCGCAGATGCGATAGGCATGCTCGCCGCGCGCGACCGCCGGATCCTCCGCCGGCCGCATGGCATAGCCCGCCAGCACCAGGATCCCCAGCGCCAGTCCTCCGACCAGGATCCATCGGCTGCGCATCGGCGATCTCTTCCGCTCGGCCAGGGTCCTGGAGCCTAGGGCCACCGGCGGCGAGCGCAACCCGCAACAGGGGAAATGCATCCGGCAACGCAACCGCGTCCGCCCGAATTCCAGGCGCGCCCAGCGTCGCCATTCTGCCCGGCGGGCACCGCCGGGCAGTGCCCGCCCCGCCCCGTCACGCCGAAGGCGTGCCTCCGGCACGACGCGGGCGCGTCGCCCCCGCCCGGGTCGGGCGCTGCCCTCGTCTTGTAGTGGGACCGGCGAGACAGAAAGGATAAGCTCTAGATACGATCCCTCTCAACCCGCAAGCGCGGCGATTGACCGCGCGCCTGGAAGCGTATCACTATCGCCCTCCGCCGGCAGGGGAGGAAGGCTTGGAGCGATCGTCGCTGACCCTCGGAATCGAGGAGGAATACCTCATCGTCGACCGCGAGACGCGCGACCTCGTCGCCGAGCCCGAGGCCGGCTTCCTCGAGGATTGCCGCAAGGCCGCGGGCGACCAGGTGACCACCGAATTCCTGCAATGCCAGGTCGAGGTCGGCACGCGGCCCCATCCCGGCGTCGCCGAGGCCGTGGCCGAGCTGCGCGCCCTGCGCGCGGCGGTGGCGGCGGCGGCGGGCGAATACGGCTATGCGGTCATCGCCGCCTCGACCCATCCCTTCGCCACCTGGCGGCGCCAGAGCCATACGCGCAAGGAACGCTACGACGGGCTCTGGAACGACATGGGCGCGGCCGCCTGGCGCATGCTGATCTGCGGCATGCACATCCATGCCGGGATCGAGGACGACGACGTGCGCATCGACATGATGAACCAGGTCTCCTACTTCCTGCCGCACATGCTCGCGCTTTCCTGCTCCTCGCCCTTCTGGGAGGGCTCCGACACCCAGCTCGCGAGCTACCGCCTGACCGTCTTCGACGCCCTGCCGCGCACCGGCCTGCCGGACCGGCTCGACAGCTTCTCGGAATTCCGCCGGCTGGTGGACCATCTGGTCGCCTCGCAATGCATCGAGGACGGGACCAAGCTCTGGTGGGACGTACGCCCCTCGGCGCGCTTCCCCACGCTCGAGCAGCGGGTCACGGACGTCTGCCCGCGGCTTCCGGACGTGGCCGCGCTCGCCGCCCTCTACCAGTCGCTGCTGGCCTTCCTGCACCGCCTGCGCGCGCAGAACCAGCGCTGGCGCATCTATCCCGCCACGCTGATCCGCGAGAACCGCTGGCGGGCGCAGCGCTACGGCGCCGAAGGCAAGCTCATCGACCACGGCCAGCGCAAGGCGGTGCCCCTGGCGGATCTGATCGAGGAACTGATCGAATTCGTCTCCGGCGACGCCGCCGCGCTCGGCTGCGCCGAGGAGCTCGCGGGCCTGCGCCGGATCCTCGCCGACGGCACTTCCGCCCATCGCCAGCGCCTCGCCTATGCCGCCGCGCGCGAGGCCGGCGAGGACGATGCCGGCGCGCTCCGCCGCGTGGTCGACACGCTGATCGAGGAGTTCCTCGCCGAATAGGGCGGGAGGGGGAGGGGAGCCATGCGGCGCCGGATCAGCACCGGATCGGAATTCGAGCGCGACTTCGCCTATAGCCGCGCCGTGGTGCAGGGCGAATGGTGCTTCGTCTCCGGCACCACCGGCTACGATTACGCCACCATGACCATGCCCGAGGGGGCGGCGGCCCAGGCCGAGGCGGCGCTCGCAACGATCGGCCGGACGCTGCGCGAGGCGGGATTCTCCTTCGAGGATGTGGTGCGCAGCGTGGTCTATCTCGTCGATCCCGCCGACCATGCGGCGATCGCCCCGGCCCTGCGCGCCGCGCTCGGCGAGATCCGCCCGGCCAATACCACCGTGGTCACCGCGCTGATCCGCCCCGAGATGCGCGTCGAGATCGAGGTCACGGCGCTGAGGCGCGCCTAGACCGACCGCCGGGGCTTCGCCATCCCGCCCAGACTGCGCGTTCGATTGGAGCAAGACGCATCCAGGGAACCCGCCCGTGCGCCAGCACGGGCAGCGCCCGTCCCGCCCCGTCACGCCGAAGGCCTGCCTCCGGCACGACGCGGTCGCTCCGCTTCCGCCCGGGCCGGGCGCTGCCATGGTCTGGTGGCGGGGCGGTCGGAGAATAAGGAATGATCTTCAGATGCGATCGCGCGGCGGAACCGTCGGGCAAGGGATGACTTTCCCGCGCGGGCGGCCTATTTTCGGCTCTGGCTCAGAGCGCGGACCTCATCCTGAATGACACATAACCCGATCCGTCCCTGGCGGGACATCAGCCGGCGCCGGTCGCGGCGGATCAATGTCGGATCCGTGGCGGTCGGTGGCGATGCGCCGATCAGCGTGCAGACGATGACCAACACGCCGACCACGGATGTGGCGGCGACGGTCGCGCAGATCCAGGCCTGCGCCGATGCCGGTGCCGATATCGTGCGGGTGTCCTGCCCGGACGAGGAATCCACGCGATCCCTGCGCGAGATCGTGCACGAGAGCCCGGTGCCGATCGTGGCGGACATCCATTTCCACTACCGCCGGGCGATCGAGGCGGCCGAGGCCGGCGCGGCCTGCCTGCGCATCAATCCGGGCAATATCGGCAAGCCCGAGCGCGTGCGGGAAGTGATCCAGGCGGCGCGCGATCACGGCTGCTCGATGCGCATCGGGGTGAACGCGGGCAGCCTCGAGAAGCATCTGCTGGAGAAATACGGCGAGCCCTGCCCGGATGCGATGGTGGAGAGCGGGCTCTTTCATATCCGGCTGCTCGAGGAGAACGATTTCCACGAGTTCAAGATCAGCGTGAAGGCCTCCGACGTCTTCCTCGCGGCGGCGGCCTACCAGCAGCTGGCCGAGGCGACGGACGCGCCGATCCATCTCGGGATCACCGAGGCCGGGGGGATGCTGGGCGGCACGGTGAAATCGGCGATCGGGCTCGGCAACCTGCTCTGGATGGGCATCGGCGACACGATCCGGATCAGCCTCTCGGCCGATCCGGTCGAGGAGGTGCGGGTCGGCTTCGAGATCCTCAAGGCGCTGGGGCTCCGGCATCGGGGGGTGAACATCATCTCCTGCCCGTCCTGCGCCCGGCAGGGGTTCGACGTCATCAAGACCGTCGAGATCCTCGAGAAGCGGCTCGAGCACATCAAGACGCCGATGTCGCTCTCGATCATCGGCTGCGTGGTCAACGGGCCGGGCGAGGCGCTGATGACGGATGTGGGCTTCACCGGCGGCGGGGCCGGATCCGGCATGGTCTATCTCGCCGGGAAACAGGCGCACAAGCTCGACAACGCGCGCATGGTCGACCACATCGTCGAGCTGGTCGAGCAGCGCGCGGCGGCCATCGAGAGCGCGGCGGAGGCGGCGCCCGGGCAGGCCGCGGAATAGGCAAGGGCTGCAAGGGGACCGGGCCGGCCGCGCGCCGCCGCCGGGGCCCCGAGGGCGCGGGAGGCCATATTGGACTTGCAGCGCCCGGAGCTTTCGCGCCATAGCGCCGGGCTGAAGCGAGACGCGTGAGCCCAGATGATCCCGATGGACAAGCTCGACCAGGTTCGGGCGCGCCACGACTATATCGAGGCGAGGCTCAACGAGGGGGCTTCGGTCGCGGATCTGCCGGCCCTGTCGCGCGAATATGCCGAGCTCAAGCCCGTGGTGGAGCGCATCGACGCCTTCCGGAAGCTGCTGGCGGAGCAGGAGGAGGCGCGGCGCCTGCTGGCCGATCCGGAGATGCGCGACCTCGCCGAGGAGGAACTCGCGCGCATCAAGGCGGCGCTGCCCGAGGTCGAGCAGGCGCTCCGGCTCGCGCTCCTGCCCGGCGATGCGGCGGACGAACGGTCGGCGATCCTCGAGATCCGGGCGGGCACGGGCGGCGAGGAGGCCGCGCTCTTCGCCGGCGATCTCGCCCGCATGTACCAGCGCTTCGCCGAGGCGCAGAACTGGCGTTGGGAGGTCGTCGAGGAGACGCCGACCGAGATCGGCGGGCTGCGCGAGCTCGTCGCCCATGTCAGCGGGCGAGGGGTCTTCTCGCGGCTGAAGTTCGAATCCGGCGTCCACCGGGTGCAGCGGGTTCCGGTCACCGAGAGCGGCGGACGCATCCATACCTCGGCGGCGACGGTCGCGGTGCTTCCCGAGGCGGAGGAAGTCGACATCGACATCCCCGCCACCGAAATCCGCATCGACACGATGCGCGCCTCGGGCGCGGGCGGCCAGCACGTCAACACCACCGACAGCGCCGTGCGCATCACGCATCTGCCCACGGGAATCGTTGTGACCTCCTCGGAGAAGTCGCAGCACCAGAACCGGGCGAAGGCGCTCCAGGTGCTGCGCGCGCGGCTCTACGACATCGAGCGGCGGAAGCGCGACGCCGAGCGGGCGGCCGACCGCAAGGACCAGGTCGGCAGCGGCGACCGCTCCGAGCGGATCCGCACCTATAATTTCCCGCAAGGCAGGGTGACCGACCACCGCATCGGCCTGACGCTCTACAAGCTCGACCAGATCCTGCAGGGCGATCTCGGCGAGGTGATCGAGGCCCTGACCACCGCGGATCAGGCGAGCCGTCTCGCGGAACTCGACGCGTGACGCCCTCGGGCGTGCAGGCGGCGCTGAGCGAGACGGTGGCGCTGCTCAGGGCATCGGGCATCGCCGAGCCGGCGCGGGATGCGCGGCTCCTGCTCGCCGCGGCGCTCGGGATCGCGCCGGACCGGGTGACGCTCGCCCTGCGCGAGGACATGCCCGGGCCGGCGCGGGAGCGGCTGGCAGGGCTCCTCGCCGAGCGGCGGCGGTTCCGCCCCATGGCGCAGATCCTCGGCCATCGGCTGTTCTGGGGGCGCCGGTTCCGCGTCACGTCGGATGTGCTCGATCCGCGCCCGGAGACCGAGACCCTGATCGAGGCGGCGCTGGCGGGCCGCCCGCCCCGGCGCATCCTCGATCTCGGGACCGGAAGCGGGGCGATCCTGGTGACGCTGCTCGCCGAATGGCCCGGCGCCACCGGCTCGGGCACCGATGTCAGCGAGGCGGCGCTGGAGGTCGCGGCCGCGAATGCCGCCGCGCATGGGGTGTCGGGCCGGGCGGAATTCCGGCGCGCGGACTGGCTGGAGGGCCTCGCGGGGCGATACGATCTGGTGGTGAGCAACCCGCCCTATATCGCGCAGGCCGAGCTCGCCCGGCTCGCCCCGGAGGTGCGGGACTGGGAGCCGGCCCTGGCGCTTTCGCCGGGCCCGACGGGGCTCGAGAGCTACCGCAGGATCGCGGCGGGGCTCGGCGCCGCGCTCGTGCCCGGAGGGCGGGCGCTCTTCGAGATCGGTGCCGACCAGGGCGGGAGCGTGGCCGGGATCCTGCGCGCGGCGGGGTTCGGCGCCATTTCGATTCGCCGCGATCTCGACGGGCGCGACCGCGTGATCGAGGTCTTGGTCAGATAAGTGCTTCATGCGTCGGGATTTGCGCTTGTCTTTTCCCGGAGCGTGGTTATAGACTCCTCGTGATCCAGCCAGAAGCGTTCGATTATTCCAATTGCCTCGCGTGGCGGGTCCGACAAGTGCACAGACGCTTCGGGATGACGGTCGGATGCGGTGACGCCGCTCCCCTCGATCCCGGCAAAGCCAAGAGAAATGGCGGAAACCCCTCGGCATGAGACCATCGAACAAGCAACGTTCCAGAAACAAGTCAGGCGGCGGCCACAGCAACCAGCGCCGCAGCATGGGCAACATCGTCAACCGCGTCTTCGAGAGCGCGGGGCCCGACGGCAAGGTGCGCGGCACGCCGCAGCAGATCATCGACAAGTACCAGGCGCTGGCGCGCGATGCGCAGGTCTCGGGCGACCGGGTGGCGGCGGAGAGCTTCCTGCAGCATTCCGAGCACTACAGCCGCATGCTCGGCGAGGCATTGCGCCAGCAGATGGAGCAGCGCTCCGCCCAGGAGCGCGAGGAAGGGTCGCGCGGCGAGGACCAGCGCAACGGCGAGGCCCGTGCCGAGGAGGGCGGCCGGAGGAGCGACCAGCGACAGGAGGCCTTCGAGGATCGGCCCCGGGCACAGCCCGCGGTCTCGTCCGGCTCGGCTTCGGGCATGACGACCTTCGATGCCGATGACGAGCGCGAGGCGGACGGCGGGCTGATCGAGACGCCGGAGGGCCGGAGCGAGCCCGAGAAGGCGTCGGCGCCCCAGCCTGCCGCGCCGGAGCTCAACGGATCGGGGCATCCGGCTGCAGTCGCCACCGAGGCCCCGCCGCCGCCGGCAGCGCCGGCGCGCCGGCCGCGGACGCGGCGCCGCGCCAAGGCCGAGGAGAGCGAGGGGCCGGCGCCTTCGGAGTGAGCCGGGGGGTCGCCGTCTCCGGCAGGGGCGGCGCGCCTATCCCTCGTCGATGTGCCGGCTGAGCCGGCAGAAATCCTCGATGGAGAGCCGTTCGGCGCGTTCGGTCGGCGCGATCCCGGCCGCCGCGAGGCGCGTCTCGATGTCCGGGCCGAGCGATCGGAGGTTCGCGCGCAGCATCTTGCGGCGCTGGCCGAAGGCGAGGGCGACCACGCGCGAGAGCGTTGCGGGATCGGCCTCGAAGCGCGGCGCCTCGAGGCGGTCGATATGGACGACGGCACTCGTCACCTTCGGCGGCGGCGTGAAGGCCCGGGGCGGGATCTCGAAGGCGATCCGCGGCGTGGCGCGCCATTGCGCGAGCACCGAGAGCCGGCCATAGGCCTTGGAGCCCGGCGCGGCGACGATGCGCTCGGCGACCTCCTTCTGGAACATCAGGGTTAGGCTCGACCAGAACGGCGGCCATGTCTCCGGGGTGAGCCAGCGCACGAGCAGCTCGGTGCCGACATTGTAGGGCAGGTTCGCCACCACGCGGATGGGCGGCTGCAGATGCGCCGCCGGGTCGATGCGCAGCGCGTCGCCTTCGAGCACCGTCAAGCGCCCGGGAAAGGCGGCGGCGATCTCCGCCAGTGCCGGCAGGCAGCGGGCGTCGCGCTCGATGGCGACGACGTGGCGCGCGCCTTCGGAGAGCAGCGCGCGGGTCAGGCCGCCCGGGCCGGGGCCGATCTCCAGCACGTCGCTGTTCCGCAGGTCGCCGGCGCGGCGCGCGATCCGGCCGGTCAGGTTGAGGTCCATCAGGAAGTTCTGGCCCAGCGCCTTGCGCGCGCTGAGCCCATGGGCGGCGATGACGTCGCGGAGCGGCGGCAGGCCGTCAGGCGTCGGGCTCACCGCCGCCCCGCCCGTCGAAGGCCGAGGTCGTGGGCCATGCTGAGGGCGGCGATCAGGCTCGACGGGTTGGCGCGCCCCTGGCCGGCGATGTCGTAGGCGGTGCCGTGATCGGGGGAGGTGCGCACGAAATCGAGCCCGAGGGTGACGTTCACGCCGCCGTCGAAATCCAGCGTCTTGAGCGGGATGAGCGCCTGGTCGTGGTACATGCAGACGGCCACGTCGTAGCCGGCGCGTGCGGCGGCATGAAAGAGCGTGTCCGCGGAATGCGGGCCGGTGATCTGGATGCCTTCGCCGCGGAGCCGGTCGAGCACCGGGGCGATCACGCGCGTCTCCTCGTCCCCCATCGCGCCGCCCTCGCCGGCGTGGGGGTTGAGGCCCGCGACCGCGATCCGCGGCGCCCGCAGGCCGAAATCCCGCCTGAGCGCCTCATGGGTGATGCGCAGGGTCGCCGCGAGCAGATCCGGGCTCAGCGCGTCGGGCACATGGCGGAGCGGGATGTGGATGGTGACCGGGACCACGCGCAGGGCCGGTGCGGCGAGCATCATCACCGCCAGCGGCGCGCCGGCGAGCGAGGCGAGGAATTCGGTATGGCCCGGGAAGGCGAAACCCGCGCCCTCCTTCAGCGCCTTCTTGTTGATCGGGTTGGTGCAGAGCGCGAGCGCGGCGCCCTCGCGCGCGAGGGCGGCACCCCGCGCGATGATCTCGACGACCGCGGCGGCGTTCTCCGGCTCGGGGCGGCCCGGCGCTCCGCGGCGGGGCAGGGGATGGTGCAGGACGGGCAGCCCGTGGGGCAGGGCGGCGACGGCCTCCGCGGGGGCCGCGATCCGTCGCAGGGGAATGCCGAGACCGCCCGCGAGATCCGCCATCTGGCCGGCGTCGCCGATCAGGAAGAAGGGGATCTCGCCCGCAAGCGCCGCCCATGCCTTGAGCGCGATCTCGCCGCCGATGCCGGCGGGATCGCCGAGGGTGAGCGCGACGCTGCCGCTCATCGCTCGGTGATGAGCGCGTCGGAGACGAGTTCCTGGAGATAGCCCTGGCCGAAGGCGGTGATCCGGTCGTTGAAGAGCTTGGCGCGGAGGGCCTCGCGGCGTTCCTCCTCGGTCTGCTCGCTCGGCGGCGGCGCTTCCTGGCGCACCGAGACCAGCTTCAGGATCGCGACCCCGCCCGAGATCGGCATCGGTGGCGTGACCTGCCCCGGGCGCATCAGCAGGATCTGCGAGCGCATCGCCGCCGGCAGCTGGGCGGCGGGGAGCGGCTCGATCAGTCCGTCCCGCTCGGCGGAGGAGCTGCGGCTGTAGCGGCGCGCCATTTCCGCGAAATTCGCGCCGCGGGTGAGGTCGGCGTGGATGCGGTCGGCGAGCGCCAGGGTCTCGGGCTCGCCGCGCTCGGCGAAGGGGATCGCGATCTCGGCGAGCTGCACGACCTCGACCGGCGCGGTCGCCGAGAATTCCAGGGCCGCGTCGATATCCTCCTCGGTGGGGGATGCGCGGGCGCGAAACAGCGTGCCGACCACCTCGCGCCAGGAGATGCCCGCCTCGACGAAATCGTCCATGGTCTGCTGGTCGATGCCGCGCGACTCCAGCACCCGGTCGACGTCCTCGACGGTCAGGCCGCGGCCGGTGGCGAATTCCTCCTTGCCGGCCTCGATGGCGCCTTCGGGCAGCTCGATTCCGAGGGATTCCGCCGCCTGGATCTTCAGCCTGTCCTCGGTCAGCTGCTTGATGGCGAGCTCGCGCACGTCCCCCGGCGCCCCCAGCGCCTCGAGGAACATCGTCCGCTGCTCGATGTCGTAGAAGGTGATGACGCCGTTGTTGACGGTATAGGCCGCGGCATAGGGATTGGCGGCGCGGGCCGGCCCGACGGCCGTGGCCGTGCACAGGAACGCCAGAAGAATGATCATCCCGCGCATCGATCCGCTCCCGTCTCCGCTTGCCTACCCGAGACAGACCCGGGCCGGCCATGACCGGTCTTCCGAATCCCCGAGCCCGGCGAGGCTCACGTTGAATCCGATAGACGTCGAGGGCGGCACGTTATCCGATGACGTGAAGCGGCGCGAGACGGAAAGGTCGAATTCCGCGCATTGCGTGCCATAGGTGATGCCGGCGCCGGCGCGCAGGTTGCTGTCACTCGCGATGTCGTAGCGCCAGAGGCCGCGCACCTCCCAATTGGGATGGACCCGGTAGCGGGCATCGATGGAAAACTCGTTCGTCTCCGGCTGCGGCCCGAGGACCTCGTTGGTGTCGTCCTCGGCGAAATAGACGTAGGAGGCGGCGAAATCGGCCCGGTCGCTGTCGTAGACCACGGCGAACTCGTTGCGGCGAAACAGGAAATCGTCGCCGAAGAGCGCCTGGTCCGAGAGCGTCAGCCCCCAGGCGGTGGTGAGGGCGACCGAGGTGACGTAGTCGGACCAGCGCCCGTCCAGGCCCGAATCCTCGGGAAACGAGGTGTCGCCGTCGGCCCGCAGCACCCGCCCGGCGGTCAGGCCGAGCGACCAGCCAGACGGATCGTAGCGCGTGTAGCTGATCCCGAGGTTCGCGCGCAGCCCGGTCTCGTAGCGGTCCCGGCCGGGATACCGGTTGAGCACGAAGAGGTTTGTGGTGTCGAATTCCGGCAGCTGGCTGTCCTCGTTGGGATTGTCGGTCTCGCCGATGATGTCGGAATAGACGATCTGCGCGATGGGCTCGATGACATGGGCCGCGCGGCCGGTCGTGCGCAGGAGCGGCCAGCGCAGTTCCGTCGAGACGATCGGGGTCGCGCGCCCGATCACCCGTTCCGGCGTCGCGGGATCGTCCCAGACGCGGTAGAAGTCGAACTCGGTCGCCGCGACCGCGTTGACGAGGAGGCCGTGCGCAAGGGTCCAGTCCCGCCGCCAGTCGGCCCCGCCCCCGGCGCGGAGCATGTTGACGCCGGTCTGCCGCCAGACGCCGAGCGTATCGAGATCGAGCCCGAGCCGCCCGCCGATGCCGGGCATCTCCACCAGCTGCCGGTAGGTGAAATCGGGCAGGATGAAGGGAATGTTCTCGGTGTCCTCGTCCTCCCGGAGGCTCTGGAAACCGATCATCCCGAGCTGCATGAAATCGTTCTCGCGCGTCCGCAGCACCCGCGCCTCGCTGGTGAGCCGGTCCGCGTCGGAATAATCGTATTGCAGGAGGAAGCTCTGGTCGCTGACCAGGTTGATGTCGAAATCCGCGATGAAGCCCGAGAAGAGCGCGAAATCGCCGGTGGCGGTGAGGGCGCCGCGGCCGGCGCTGCTGTCGAGGCCGCTGGTGAGCGCGAGCACCCCGGCGAGATCGAAGCCGCCGTTGGCGAAGCGGCGCCGGTATTCCCCCTCGATGATCTGGGCGCCCTTGCTCGTCAGGAAGGGGGTGACGGTGGCGTCGGCCGAGGGGCCGAGCACCCGGTAGTAGGGCAGCTTGAAGCCGAAGCCGTAGATGTCGGACTGGCTGAAGCCCGGCAGGAGAAAGCCGCTGGCCCGGCGCACCCTGGGGTCGGGAATGCTCATGCGCGGCAGGTAGCCGACCGGCAGGCCGAGCACCTCGACGGTGGCGTCCTCGAAATAGATCCGGTGCTCGAGGTCGTCGAGCGTCACCCGGGCCGCGCGCAATGCCCAGACCGGCGTGGCGTCGCCCTCGCAGATCGTGCAGGAGCTCGCGACGGTCTGGTAGAGCGAGGTGAAGCGCCCGTCCTTGCGGCCGATCTCGGAGGCCGCCATCTGGAGCTGGTCGGCGATCAGGAGCCGCGCGCCCTGCACGAGCCCGGTGCGCAGGTCCGACGAGAGCGCGCCGGAATCGGCCAGGATCACGCTGCCCGAGGGATCGGCGAGGGTGATCGGCCCCTGGGCGCGGATCTCCTCGTTCCGCGCGTCGTAGACGATGCCGGCGGCATGCAGGACGCGGCCCTCGTAGAGGATCTCCACCGCGCCCGATGCGGTCAGCGTCTCGGTCTCGGCGTCGTAGTCGATCCGGTCCGCGACGAGGCTCGCTGGTGCGGGTTGGGCGAGCAGGCGCGCGGAGGGCGGCGCCCACAGGAGGCCGAGAAGCGCCAGTCCGAGCACCGAAGATCGTCCCAGACGCGCCAAGGGCCCTTCCCGCATTCTGCCGCTCTCGTGTTATCCGTCTTCGAGGTGCAACAGCAAGCCCAAGGCGAGCAGGATCGCCGCGACCGGCGGCGTCCAGGCGGCGACGATCAGCGGGATCTGGCCCTGGGCCCCGAGCGTTTCGGCGAAATCCTTGAGGAAGTAGAGCGAGAAGCCCGCGAGGATCGCGAGCAGGATCATCACGCCGGTCTGCCCGAAGCGCGTCGGCCGCAGCGCGAAGGCCGAGCCGATCAGCACCATCGCGGCGAAGAGCGCGGGCTTGGCGAGTTCGCTCTGGAGGAAGAGCCGGTGGCGCTGGCCGGAGAAGCCGGAATCCTCCATCTGGGAGATGAAGGCGCCGAGCGCCCAGAAGCCGACCATCTCGGGCCGCGAGAAGCTCTCGAGGATCTGCTGGCTCGTCAGCTCCGTCGGCAGTTCGATCCGGTCCCCGGAAGAGATCCGGTCGAACCTCCCGTCCTCGGTCGCGACCCAGACCGTGGCGTCCTCGAGGATCCAGACCTGGGCGCCCAGCCGCGCGGTCGGCGCGTCGATGCGCGCATAGAGCGTGCCCGCCGAGTCGAAGCGGTAGAGCCTGACCTGGCTCAGGACCGAGCCGTCGGCGTTGCCGCGCTCCGCCTGGATCACGGTCTGGCCGGTCTCGCCCTGGGTATCGGCCTGGCGGAGCCAGACGCCGTCGCTGGAGAAGGAGAGCATCGAGGCGTCCCCGTGGCGGAATTCGTCGCCGAGCGCGAGGCCGCGCTTGATCGAGGCGGCGACGAAGGGATTGACCACGCCGACGAAGACCACGCCCAGCACCAGCGAGGCGAAAACCGGGATCGCGATCAGGCGCAGGGCGGAGACGCCGGCGGCGCGGATCACCACGAGCTCGCTGGTGCGCGCGAAGCGCAGGAAGGTCAGGAGGCTCGCCAGCATGAGGACCAGCGGAAAGACCTGGTAGAGCGCCTCCGGCGCCTGGAGGAGCGTGATGCTCACGATGTCGCCGGTCGAGGCGTCGGTTTCCCCGAAGCGCCGCAGGTTCTCCACGAAGGCGAAGAGCGACAGGATGAAGGCGATGACCGCGAAGACGATCAGGACCGCCCGCAGGAATCCGCGCAGGATGTAGCGCCAGAGCGTCATGGCGTGGCGGCCCGCCATAGTCTGCGCCGGCTCCGGCTCAGCCAGCGCAGGAGCGCGGCGATGTAGATCAGCCCGAGCGCATGGGGGATGTACATCAGCGGCCATTGCCCGGGGCTGACCTGCACCCGCTCGCGGAGCAGGAAGAGCAGCACCTGGATCGTGGCGGCGACGGCGATCGCCACGATGACGCGGCGCCCGAAGCCGCTGCGCCTATAGCCGCCGGCGAGCAGCGTCACCAGCGCGATCATCGGGTAGAGCATCGCGAGAAGCGGCATGGTCAGCTTGTAATGGCCCTCGGAGACAAAATCGCCACGGCTGTGCCTGCCCGATGCCAGCATCTCCTCGGTCGGTGCCAGCAGGTCGGTCACGGCATATTCGGAGGGGCGGGGGATGCGGGTCATCTCGGCCCGTACCAGTTCGCTGAGGTCGAAGACGAATTGCTCGAACCGCACGGAATTGAGGTTGCGCCCGCTGCCGTCGGGGGTGAGGGCGATGCCGTCCAGCATGACGAGCCGCGCCTCGTCGCCCTCGCGCAGGAGCAGGGCGCGCTCGGCCGAATAGGTGACGATCCGCTCCGGATCGCGCTGGTCGTTGAGGAAGACGCCCGCCATCTCGCCCGCGCGGCTCGTGTCGTCGATGAAGAGCGTCAGCCCGGTCAGCGGATGGATGAACTGCCGCTCGACGATCAGGGCATTGGCGAGGTCGGAGCGGATCGCCTGGCTGCGATCGGCCAGCGTGCGCCCGGCCACCGGCAGGATGACGATCATCACGAGCGCGAGCGTGGCGGCGATCGCGGCGCCGAAGATGGCGGTGGGGCGAAGCAGTCCCAGGGGCCCGAGCCCCGAGGTCATCATCACGATCAGCTCGGAATCGGTATAGAGCTTGTTGAGGGCATAGAGCGCCGCCCCCATGCCCGAGAGCGGCAGCACGATCACGAGGACCTGGGGCAGGACCAGCGCCGAGAATTCGAGGAACACGCGCGCGCTCTGGCCGCTGGCGATCACGGTGTCGATCAGCCGCACCGCCTGGGTCAGCCAGACGACGCCCGTGAAGACCAGCACGAAGAAGCCGAAGGCCCCTGCCAGCTGCCTCAGGATATAGCGATCCAGCCTGTTCACGCGCGCCCTTCGTGCCGATGGACTGGCCCGTATGGCCAAGCGACCGGAAAGGCGCTAGGCCTCGTCGGCATCCGGCAAGCCTAATGGAGATGTCCGTGACAACGCCACTCAAAACCGTCTTCACCGAAATGGACGCGGCCGGGCTTGCGGCCCTGGAGGGCAGGATCGCGGTTCTCGTCGCGCCCGATGGCGCGATGGATGCCATGGCGCGGCGGCTGGACCGGCTGTCGCGGGGGGCGCTCGGCCGGCTGGTGGCGGGCGAGGTCTTCGGGAAGGCCAAGCCGGGAAGCGGCCATGTCATCGCCTATCCGGCGGGGCTCGCGGCCGAGGCGGTGCAGGTGGTCAAGCTGGCGCGGCGGCCGAGCGCCGAGGATGCGCGGCGCGCCGGCGCCGCGATCGCGGGCTTCAACGGCTCGGCTCCGCTGACGGTGCTCGCGTCGGCGCAGGCGAAGGCCGCCGAACTGGTGCTCGGCCTCCTCCTGCGCGCCTACGATTTCACCGAACACCGCTCGCCGGACCCCGAGGCCACCCCTCCCAATCGGAACGTGACGGTGGTGGTGCGGGACGCGGCGAAGGCGGAGGCGGAATTCGCGCCGCTGGCGGCCCAGATCGCGGGCGTCTTCTTCACCCGGGATCTGACGAACGAGCCGGCGAACGTGCTCGGCACGATCGAATTCGCCGAAAGGCTTTCGGCCCTCGCCGAGCTCGGCCTCTCCGTGGAGGTGCTGGAGGAGGACGAGCTGGAACGCTTGGGCATGCGCACCCTGCTGGCGGTGGGCATGGGCTCGGAAAGCCCCTCGAAGGTCGTGGTCATGCAGTGGCGCGGCGGCGGCGATGCCGCGCCGCTGGCGCTCGTCGGGAAGGGCGTGGTCTTCGACAGCGGCGGCGTCTCGATCAAGCCCGCGCAGGGCATGGAAGAGATGACCATGGACATGGGCGGCGCCGGGGTCGTGGCGGGCGTGATGAAGACGCTGGCGCTGCGCAAGGCTCCCGCCAACGTGGTCGGGCTCGTGGGGCTGGTGGAGAACATGCTCGACGGGCGGGCGCAGCGGCCCGGCGACGTGGTGCGCTCCATGAAGGGCGATACCGTCGAGGTGATCAACACCGATGCCGAAGGGCGCCTGGTGCTGGCGGACGTGCTCTGGTACGCGCAGCAGCGCTTCGAGCCGCGGGCGATCGTCGATCTCGCGACCCTGACCGGGGCGATCGTCATCGCGCTCGGCCACGAGAAGGCGGGGGTCTTCTCCAACGACGACGCGCTCGCCACGGCGTTTCTCGCCGCGGCCGTGGCGGAGGGCGAGGGCGCCTGGCGCATGCCGCTGGCGCCCGCCTACGACAGGCTGCTCAAGAGCCGGATCGCGGACATGGCCAATGTCGGGGGGCGCCCCGCCGGGGCGGTGACCGCGGCGCAGTTCCTCCAGCGCTTCGTGAAGGACGGGCTTCCCTGGATGCATCTCGACATCGCGGGCGTCGCGAGCCTGGGCAAGGATTCGGAGCTCGCGCCCCGGGGGGCGACCGGCTGGGGCGTGCGCGCGCTCGACCGCCTGATCCGGGACCGTTTCGAGGGCTGACCCGATTGGCCGAGGTCCTCTTCTACCACCTGACCGCGACGCCGCTCGACCGAACCCTGCCGGACCTGCTCGAGAAATCCCTGGCGCGGGGCTGGCGGGTCCTGCTGCGCTGCGGCACGCAGGACGGGCTCGCCGCGCTCGATCGCGCGCTCTGGAGCTATCGCGACGATTCATTCCTGCCGCACGGCCCGGCCACCACGGCGGATCCCGAGCGGCAGCCGGTGCTGCTGACGCTCGGGGCGGAGAACGCCAATGCGGCCGAGGTGCTGATGCTCGTGGAGGGGGCGACGGCGACGGTGGCGGAGATGTCCGGCTTCCTTCGGGTCTGCCTGCTCTTCGACGGCGGCGACGCGGCGGCGGTCGAGGCGGCGCGCGCGCTCTGGCGCGAGGTCACGGTGGCGGGATTGGCGGCGGTCTACTGGGCGCAGGAGGATGCGCGCTGGGTGCGGAAGGCCGCCGCCGGCGGGTGAGATTCCGCTTGTCAATACGGAAATTGCTGCGATGCTTGCATAGGCGAAAAAATTCCTATGCGGGGGGAATAATCGTCTCGGACGTGCGTTGTTATGGTTAATCGCATCCGGCTCCTCAGGTGCGATGAACGCGTCAGGGGTGTGTTGTATGAGTTTCGACCTTCTTCGGACTTCGCAGGCGGAGAGCGGCTCGGCCTTTCGTATCGGCCGGAGTTCTGCCGATCTTCCGTTCAGGGTCAGGTCCTGTGTCGGGCCGGCGGCGCGGGTTGGCGCCCGCCGGCCCGACGGCAGTCTCGTCACGCTCGGCGACCTGCCGGATCCGGCGTCGCGCTGGACCCTGCCACGCAAGCGCGTGGTCGTCGAATGCGTGGATTACGGGCTGCTCGCCTTCGAGGCCGCCGCCAGCCGCTACCGGCTGACGGAGGAGGAGCTGGGCGAGTGGCGGCGGACGGTGGAGGCCCGGGGCAGGGCGCCGGTGCTCTGGCCGGAGCGCCCTGTGCGGGTTTCCGGCGGCCGGATGACGGCGGGCAGCATCGAGATCGACCTCGACGCCCGGTGGCTGCGCGTCGGGGGCGAGCATGTGGCGCTGTCGGAATCCGAGATGACCGTCCTCGTCGCCGTGGCCGAGGCCGGGGGCGGGATCGTCTCGAACGCGATGCTGATGGCCGAGCTCTACGGCGGCCGCGATGCCGTGGCGGGGTCGAAGATCGTCGACGTGCTGGTCTGCCGGCTCCGCCGCAAGCTCGGCACGGAAGCCCGCCTGTTCCGCTCGGTCTGGGGGCGCGGGCATTTCCTGGTGCTGTAGCGGTCTCGGCGCCCGCCCGGGGATCGCTCAGCGATGCAGGCGCAGGCGGTCGCCGAGGATTTCGATCCGCGCGAAGCGCCCGAGATAGGCCATGCCGAGCAGCGAGACGTCGAGGTCGCCGCCGTTGACGCTCGCCGGAAGATCGTGGTCGGTGTGGTCGCCGAAGCGGACCTCGCCGAGGCGGACGCGGGCGGTCGGCACCGCGCCGTTGGCGGTCTGCGCCCGGCCGGAGAAGACCAGGCGATCGAGGTCGATCCCGAGCGCGGCCGCGTCCTTCCGCGAGAGCACGATGTCGCTGGCGCCGGTGTCGATCATGAAGCGGACCGGATGCCCGTCGATCTCGATCGTGGCGTGGAACTGGCCGTCCGGGCCGCGCCGCAGTTCGGTCACGCCCGGGGCGATCTGCACCGCCGCGGCGGGGAAGAGCATGGCGCGCAGCGTGTCGCGGAACCCGTAGGCGATCACCGCCATGGCGATCAGGAGCAGCCAGAAGATCAGGTCGCGGATGTTGCGGCCGAGCCGCGCGCCGCGCAGCCCGAAGAGCGCGACGCCGAGGAGCAGGATGATCAGGTAGACGAGGCGGACGTGATCGTCTGACGAGCCCGGCAGCACCGGCTCAGGCTCCGATGAGCCCGAGATCCCGAATGCCGTCGAGCACGAACTGCACCGACAGCGCGGCCAGCAGGATCCCCAGGAGCCGGGTGACGACCACGATCCCGGTATGGCCGAGCGCGCGTTCCAGAAGCCCGCCGGCGCGGAACAGGATCAGGGAGAGCGCGAGCACGGCGGCCATGGCGGCGTTGATCGTCAGGATCGCCATCGGGTCGCCGTTGTTCTGGCTGCTGAGCAGGATCATCGTCGCCAGCGCACCGGGCCCGGCGATCAGCGGCATGGCCAGCGGAAAGACCGACGGGTCGGGCGGCTGGGTCGCCGTCTGCTTCTCGCGCCGCTCGCTGCGCCGCTCGAAGAGCATGTCGACCGCCATGAGGAAGAGCAGCATGCCGCCCGAGATCCGGAACGCCGGCATGCCGATGCCGATCAGCGCCAGCAGCGACTCGCCCGCGATGCCGAAGGCCGCGAGCAGGAAGAAGCCGACGGCGATCGCCCGGAAGCCGACCCGCCGGCGTTCCGCCGAGGACATGCCCTGGGTGAGCGCGACGAAGAGCGGCACCAGCCCGATCGGGTCGATGATCACGAAGAGCGTGACGAAGGCGGTCAGGAACAGGTCCGGGGTCATGCGACGCGTCCCTCCGCGGCTTCCACGCGCTCCAGCGCCGCCAGCCACAGGGTTTCGGCGCGCGCGATCCCATCGATGACCTCTGCGCGCTTCTTCTGCAAGGTCTCGATCTCGTCGCTGTCGCCGCGGCTGTAGAGCAGCGGGTTCGCGAGCCGGGCGTCGATGGCCTGGCGCATTTCCTCGAGCTTCGCGACCCGGGATTCGCAGCGCGCGACCTCGGCCTTGAGCGGCGAGAGGACGGCCGGGGCGGCCCTGCGCGGGCGGGGTTTCGGCTCGGCGGGCTTCGGCGCGGAGCGGCCGCGCTCGGAGAGGAGCAGGCGCCGGTAGCCCTCCATGTCGTCCTCGAAGGGCGCGACATGGCCGTCCTTCACCAGCCAGAGGCGGTCGGCGACCAGCTCCACGAGATGCGGGTCATGGCTCACCAGGATCACCGCGCCGCCGTATTCGGTCAGGGCGGCCACCAGCGCCTCGCGGCTCTCGATGTCGAGATGGTTGGTCGGCTCGTCGAGCACGATGAGATGGGGCGCGTCGATGGTGGCGATCAGCAGGCTCAGCCGCGCCTTCTGGCCGCCCGAGAGCCGTCCCACCTGGGAGGTCGCGATCTCGGCGCCGATCCCGCCGGCGGCGAGCCGGGCGCGATGCTTGGCCGGGGTCTCCTCCGGGCGCAGGCGGGCGATGTGCTGCAGCGGCGTCTCGTCGACGTCGAGCTCGTCGACCTGATGCTGGGCGAAATAGCCGACCCGGAGCTTGGGCGCCGTGACCTTGCGGCCGGTCATCGGCCGGAGCCGGTCGGACAAGAGCTTGGAGAGGGTCGACTTGCCCTGGCCGTTGGCGCCGAGCAGCGCGATCCGGTCGTCCTGGTCGATGCGCAGGTCGAGCCCGCGCAGCACCGGGCGGCCGTCGTAGCCGACGCTGACGTCCTCGAGCCGGATGATGGGCGGCGAAAGCTCCTCCGGGGTCGGGAAGCCGAAGGCCGCCACGTGATCGTCCACCACCCCGGCGATGGGCTTCATGCGTTCGAGCGCCTTGAGCCGGCTCTGGGCCTGGCGGGCCTTGGAGGCCTTGGCGCGGAAGCGGTCCACGAAGGATTGCATATGCGCGCGCGCGGCATCCTGCTTCTTCTTCTCCGCGGCCTGCTGTTCGAGCCGCGCCCGCCGCGTGGCCTCGAAAGTGTCGTAGGGGCCCTGGTAGAGCGTCAGCTTCTGGCGGTGCAGGTGCAGGATCGCCCCGACCGAGCGGTTGAGCAGGTCCCGGTCGTGGCTGATGACCAGCACGGTATGCGGATAGCGCGCGAGGAAGCTCTCCAGCCAGATCGAGCCCTCGAGGTCGAGATAGTTGGTCGGCTCGTCGAGCAGGAGCACGTCCGGGCGCGAGAAGAGCACCGCCGCCAGCGCCACGCGCATGCGCCAGCCGCCGGAGAAATCCGCGCAGGCGCGCGCCTGGGCGGCGGCGTCGAATCCCAGCCCGTCGAGGATCGCCGCGGCGCGGGCCTCGGCGGTATGGGCCTCGATATCGGCGAGGCGCGTCTGGATATCGGCGATGCGTGCCGCATCCTGCGCCGTCTCCGCCTCGGCCATGAGGGCCGCGCGCTCGCCGTCGGCCTGAAGCACGGTGTCGATCAGGCTGTCGCGCGTCGCTGGCGCCTCCTGCGCCACGCCGCCGATGCGGGCGCGGCGCGGCACCTCGATCTCGCCGGAATCGAGCGGCAATTCGCCGCGGATCAGCCTGAAGAGTGTCGTCTTGCCGGTGCCGTTGCGCCCGACGAATCCGACCTTGTGCCCGGTCGGCACCAGCGCCGAGGCCGAGTCGAAAAGACGCTTTCCTTCCAGCGTGAAGGTGATGTCGCGCAAGGCCAGCATCGCGGCGGTGTGGCGTGGGGCCGCCTGCTTGTCAACCATCGCCGGTTTCCCGGTCTTTTGCGTCTTTCCGCCCGTGTTCGGCCATGCTACCCCGGCGCCGGAATTAGAGGGACGGGTAGTGATGGCCATCCAACGCACGTTTTCGATCATCAAGCCGGACGCGACACGGCGCAATCTGACCGGGGCGATCAACGCCAAGCTCGAGGCGGCGGGCCTGCGCATCATCGCGCAGAAGCGCGTCCATCTGACGCTGGCGCAGGCGCAGGCATTCTATGCGGTGCACAAGGATCGCCCCTTCTTCGGCGAACTGACCGAATTCATCGCCTCTGCCCCGATCGTGGCGCAGGTGCTCGAAGGCGAGGATGCCATCGCCCGCAACCGCGAGGTCATGGGCGCGACCAACCCGGCCGAGGCCGCCTCCGGGACGATCCGCAAGGAATTCGCCCTCTCGATCGGCGAGAATTCGGTGCATGGCTCCGACGGGCCCGAGACGGCCGCGGTCGAGATCGCCTATTTCTTCTCCGGGCTCGAACTGGTCGGCTGAGTCCCGCGGCGGCTCGGCATGCCGAATATCCGGATAGCTCTTTAATATCAAAGCGTTAATTGGCGTTTCAACGTGATACGCCCCGGATTTCGGCTCAGGGGAAGAGGGCGACCTTCCTGCGATCGCCCGCCGCGAAGCGGCGCAGCACCGCCGGGTAGAGGCGGTGCTCCATCGGCAGGAGCCGGGCCGCGAGGGTCTCGGGCGTATCGCCGGGAAGCACCGGGATGACGGCCTGACCGAGGATCGGGCCGGAATCGAGGTCGGGCGTGACTTCGTGCACGGTCGCGCCATGCACCGCCATGCCCGCCGCCAGCGCGCGCGCATGCGTGTCGAGCCCCGGGAAGAGCGGCAGGATCGAGGGGTGGATGTTGAGGATCCGTCCCCGCCAGTGCTCCACGAAACCCGGGGTCAGGATCCGCATGAAGCCGGCGAGGCAGAGGATCTCCGCGCCGCTCGCCGCAAGACGGTCGAGAATCGCCGCCTCGAACCGCGGCCTGTCGTCGGCATGGGCGCGATGGTCGACGACGGCGGTCGGCACGCCCAGATCCGCGGCGCGCGCGAGCCCGGCGGCATCGGGGCGGTTGGAGATCACCAGGCAGGGTGTCGCGGGATGAGCGGGGTCGGCCATGTCGCGCACCAGCGCGACCATGTTCGAGCCGCCGCCGGAGATCAGGATCGCGGCGCGGCGTCGCGTCACGGCATGGCCGAGTAGCGCACGCCCGCGCCGGCCTCGACCCGGCCGATTTCGTGCACGGTCTCGCCCGCCTGCTCGAAGGCGGCGCGGATCGCCGGGCAGGCATCGGGTGCCGTGACGGCGACGAGGCCGATGCCGCAGTTGAAGGTCCGGAGCATCTCGTCGCGCGACATGCCGCCTGCGCCCTGAAGCCAGCGGAAGACCTCCGGTTGCGCCCAGGCGGCGAGATCGATGCGGGCGCCGAGGCCCTCGGGCAGGATGCGCGGCAGGTTCTCGGTCAGGCCGCCGCCAGTGATATGCGCGAGGCCGCGCAGCCCCTCGATCCGCATCGCCTCGAGGGCGCCGCGGACATAGATCCGGGTCGGGACGAGCAGGGTCGCGCCGAGCGATCCCTCTGCGAAGGGGCAGGGCGCATCCCAGCCGAGGCCGCTCTCGGCGACGATGCGGCGCACCAGGCTGAAGCCGTTCGAATGCACGCCCGAGGAGGCGAGCCCGAGCAGGACGTCGCCCGCCGCCACGCCGCGCGGCAGCTCGCCGCCGCGCTCCATCGCCCCCACCGCGAAGCCGGCGAGATCGAAATCGCCGCCGGCGTACATCCCCGGCATCTCCGCGGTCTCGCCGCCGATCAGCGCCGCACCGGCGGCGGAGCAGCCCTCGGCGATTCCGGCGATCACCTCGCCCGCGTGGTCGACGTCAAGCCGACCGGAGGCGAAATAATCCAGGAAGAACAGCGGCTCCGCCCCCTGGCACACCAGGTCGTTGACGCACATCGCCACGAGGTCGATGCCGACCGTGCCGAACTGCCCGGTCTCGATGGCGACGCGCAGCTTGGTCCCGACCCCGTCGGTGGCGGCGACGAGCACGGGATCCTCGTAGCCGGCCGCCCGGAGGTCGAAGAGCGCGCCGAAGCCGCCGAGCCCGGTCATCACGCCCGGGCGCGCGGTCCGCTCGGCGGCGGGCCTGATCCGCTCGATCAGCGCGTTGCCGGCATCGATGTCGACGCCGGCATCGGAGTAGGTCAGTCCATTGCGCAGTTCTGCCATGCCATCCTCGGCGCATCCGTCTGGGCACCGGCTCTACCCCATGCCGGTGGCCAAGGGAACACGTGCTTGACCCGTCGTCGAAGCCTGCGATAGCTGATCGCCGAAGGGCCCGTAGCTCAACGGTCAGAGCAGAGCGCTCATAACGCTTTGGTTGCAGGTTCGAATCCTGCCGGGCCTACCACGCAGTCGGGGGCAATTGCGGTCTCTGTGGTTGATTCCGTGAACCGTCGAGAGATCAAACACTTGCGTAGCGATCTTGCCGAAGATATGCACGGATTCGGTGTGGAGAGCAGGGAATCGGTGCGGAAAGCGGCTTGGCGGCTTTCCGTGCTCTGCTGGCCTCCAAAATAATGGCTGCCGCGGACCAGGAGGCCGTGCAAAGCCGTCCACAGCCGGAATCCGATTGTCTTCCGATGTTTTTCTACAGGGTGCTGCGCTTAGCCGAGAATCGCCCGCTGGTCTTCCCACAGGGCGGGCAGGTCGATGCGCCTGAGGCGTTCCGCCGTCAGGCCAACCGGCTGGGTGCCATCGAGGATGCGCTGGACGAGGTCCGGCGCGAGGAAGGCCAGCTGCAGGGATCGCGACACATCGCCGATGTCGGCGCCTTCGCGGCGGGCGATGTCGCCGATGCTTGGACGCGTGCCCGGGTCGAGATATTCGGCGAGGCGACAGCGGGCCTCGATCAGGGTCCGGACGAGATGCGGGTCTGCCATCGGCGGCGCCGCCGCATTGCCGCCAAGGACCACACGCAGTTCCGGCCCGCGCCGTTGCAGCTTCAGCGTCGCGGAAACGCTGAAGTCCGGAAGCTCCAGGGCAGCGAGATCGGGGATGCGTCCGTTCCCTGCATCCCGAAGGGTCGCAGGGCTCACGTCTGCTCTCAGTTCATCGCCGGTCAGCTGGACGCTCGTGACGAGCATGCGCAGTATCTCTCTTGCGGTCCGGGAGGAAGCATCCTCCAGCAGCCCGCTGAGTTGTGTGCACATGTCCTTCACGGCGATGGATGCGGCGGCTCCGGACGCGGCGGATGCGATCATCTGTGCCTGGAAGGCCGGATCCCGGAGCTTCGCGGCGACGGTCCGGGCAACGGCCGCCTCCAGTTCTGCCGCCGGGATGCGCCAGCCCCGTGCGCCGTGAGCGACTCCCTCCTCGATCAGGGCCGCGCTGACATAGTAGCGGTAGCGCCGCCCCTTCTTTTGGGCATGGCTCGGGCGCATCTTGCGGCCATCGGGGTCGCGCACCCGGCCCGCGAGCGGGCTTGGGTCACCGGCGGATCGTCCGGCCGCTCGCCGGCGGCGGTTGGCGGCGAGGCGCTGCTGCACGGCCTCCCAGAGGCTCTCCCCGATGATCGCGTCATGCTGGCCGGGATGGACCTTGTCCCGGTGCCGGATGCGGCCGATGCAGACCGGGTTGGCGAGCATGGCGTAGAGCTTGCCGCGGGAGAAGGCGGTGCCGCCGGTGGTGCGGCCGTTCCGGTGCCGGCGCAGGGGCGTGCGAATGCCCGCGGCATCGAGCTCTGCCTTCAGCGCGATCACCGAGCCGAGCGCCAGGTAGCGCTCGAAGATCCGCGTCACCTGCCTGGCCTCCTCCGGCTCCGGCACGAGGCTGCGCGCCTCGGCCCGGTAGCCCATCGGGACGATGCCGCCCATCCACATGCCCTTGGCCTTCGAGGCGGCGATCTTGTCGCGGATGCGCTCGGCGGTGACCTCGCGCTCGAACTGGGCGAAGCTGAGGAGTACGTTCAGCGTCAGCCTTCCCATCGAGGTGGTGGTGTTGAAGGCCTGGGTGATCGAGACGAAGGAGACGCCGGCGGCGTCGAAGATCGCCACGATGCGGGCGAAGTCGGCGAGCGACCGGGTCAGCCGGTCGACCTTGTAGACGATCACCGCATCGACCCTGCCGGCCTCGATGGCGGCGAGCAGCCGGGTCAGGGCAGGGCGCTCCATCGAGCCGCCGGAGAAGCCGCCGTCGTCGTAGCGGTCAGGGAGCCCGCTCCAGCCCTCGTGCTTCTGGCTGAGGATGTAGGCGGCACAGGCCTCGCGCTGGGCATCGAGCGAGTTGAAGTCCTGGTCCAGTCCCTCTTCGGTGGACTTGCGGGTGTAGATCGCGCAGCGGATCGTCTTGCGGCTACCCTTTGTCCCATTCATGCCGCATCTCCGTCGCGCAGGCCGAAGAAGGCCGGACCGTTGCGGCGGCTTCCGGTGATCGCCCGGGCGATGGCCGAGAGCGAGGTCCAGCAACTCCTGCGCCAGAGGAAGCCGGTCTCGGTGACGATGACCTCGTGCCGCTCATCGCCCCAGGCCCGCACCAGCCGGGTGCCGGGGAGGAGCCGCGGAGCGCTTGCCTGTCTCGCACCCCGCGCATCGACCGCGCCGCCCTGACGGAAGCCGGCTTGGAGCGCCTCAAGCCGGCGCTCCAGCTGCCGCGACATTCCGCCGAGGATATCGGCCTGCCACTTCCAGGCGATGCCGAGCATCAAGAGGCGCCGCCGGGCGCCCTTCGGCGGCGGCGTGCCCCAGGCGTCCGACCAGGCCATTCGCAGGTCGGCGATCGGCAGCCCGGCGAGGTCGGCAATGCGCTCGTCCAACGGTGGATCGTTGGACGGCACGATTTGCGCGCCGTCTCCTGCGACCGGGTTCGGCATCAGGCTGCCTCGACAAGGCGATAGGCCTTGCGTCCGTCCGTCGTCGCGAGGCGGACATCGAAGCCGCGCTGGCGGAGCCGGGTGAGGGCGGCGCGGGTGGTGTGCGGCAGCCAGGCGGTGGCAATGGTCAGTTCATCGAGCGTCGCGCCCGTCGGCCGTGCGACCGCGTCGAGCAAGACGCCGAGCTTGCCGCCGGGGCGGTCAGGCCGGGCGGCCGTGTCGGTGCTTTGGGCGGAGCTCGCCACATCCCCGGACAGGGTCGGCCCAGCTTCCGGGACGTCAACACCGATCGCTGCGAGGCCCTTCGGCGTGATGACAAGCCGGGTGCCGCCCGATGCCGGCTGCGCCATCGTGTCGGACCCGATGCCGTCGGCGATGAAGCCCCGATCGAGCAGGGACTTGACCGTCCTGCGGAGCGCCCCGCCCTTCAGCCTGATCGTGTCGGGAACGGGAAGGAGGCTCAGGTCCGTGCGCGCCGCAGCAGCAGTGAGCAGGATGGCCTGGGTATCGGAAAGCCTTGGCATGGTTCGATCCTTCTGTCAGGGGCGGCGCGAATTGCGCGGCCTGGTACTGACCGAAGGCCCGAAACGATGCTGTCGAACCGCGCGTCTGCGGCGACAGCTGTGTCGCTGGGCAGGAACAGTGACGCTCTGGTCTCGATGGAAGTCCAGCGGGAAGTCTGTGCGGATTGACCTTGGGGCCCACAACCTGAAGACCGCAGGTTCAAAGCCGGACACCTTAGCAAAATAATATAATAATGTCAATGCACTATGCGCCGCCACGCATGGGGTGGTCCCATGCCGCCGTTGCGGTTAAGAAAGGTCGACAAAAACAGGCGAAACTGCGACGCGAGGGCACTGACGTGGCGGCCCGGTGAAGTTGTCACCCATCGGAGTGAAACGACGCAATTGTAGCATCTCAGCCAACGATTGGCTTGAGCGTGTATTGATGGAACTCATCTCCGATACCCATGTTGCAATCGGCGGCCTTGAGGTCGAGCACGAGTTGCTTGTCTAGGGTAGCCGTGGATGAAGAGCATCAACCGGCGCTGGCCGGGCGGACGCTGCGCCAGTTCCCGTTCGATCGCACGGATGAAGGCGGTCTCGTTGCTGTAGATGGCCGGGTCGACCACGGCAAACTCGGTGCGGGGGTCGGGTGGCAGGTGCTCCGGGCGCTCGAGGTGGCCGGAAAGGTGGGTCGGCGGGACGGTGACGTCGACGGAAGCGAGCCCGAGGTCGGGCGCGCGGCCGGCGCCATAGAAGGCACCGGCCACGTCGGAGGCCTGCCGGGTCGACATGATGAACAGGCGGTGCTGGCCCGCCGCCGCGACGTATTCCGCCGGCATCTGCGGATTGTCGATGCCGATGAGCTCCGGCGGGCGGCCGCAGGCTACGAGAATCGGGGCGAGCAGCGCCAGAAAGCAGGCGCGCAATTGAACGCGCGCGGGTCATCAGTCGATGATGTTGTAGCCGCCGTCGATGTAAAGCACCTGGCCGGTCATCAGGCGGGCGGCATCGTGGGCGAGGAAGGCGCAGGCGGCGCCGACGTCGTCGATGTCGACCAACGCCCGCGCGGGTGCCTTTCCTCTGGCCTTCTCGAGCAGTTCGTCGAACTCGGGGATGCCCGAAGCGGCGCGAGTGGCCAGCGGGCCGGGGGAAATGGCGTGCACGCGGATGCCCTTGGGGCCGAGCTCGGCGGCAATGTAGCGGACGGCGGATTCGAGCGCGGCCTTGGCGACACCCATGACGTTGTAGTTCTCGACCACCTTCTCGGAACCGTAGTAGGTCATGGTGAAGAGTGTGCCGCCGTCCCGCATCAGGGGCTCGGCGAGATGGGCCATGCGCATGAAGGACCAGACCGAGACGTCCATGGTCACCTGAAAGCCCTGGCGCGGGACATCGGTGACGCGGCCGCCGAGGGCCTCCCTGGTGGAGAAGGCGATCGAATGGATGAGGAAGTCGAGCTTGCCCCATTCGGCCGATATTCTCTCGAAGACCGCCTCGAGCTGGCCCTCGGACATCATGTCCATGGCCATGAAGATCGGCGCCCCGACCTCGCGGGCCAGCGGCTCGACATGCGGCTTCGCCTTTTCGTTCAGGTAGGTGATTGCGAGTTCGGCGCCCAGGGCGCGAAAGGCGCGGGCGCAGCCCCAGGCTATGGAGCGGTCGTTGGCGATGCCGACGATCAGGCCCTTCTTGCCGTCGAGCAGCTTCGCCTGAACTTGCGGCAGGGTCATCGGGGGCCTCCTGTCAGAGCGAGGGTATGGCGGGCAATCATCAGTTCCTCGTCGGTCGGGACGACGAGGAGCGCCAGGCGGCTGTCGGGTCTGGAAATTCGGCTCGCACCGGCCTCGTTGGCGGCCGGGTCCAACTGCGCGCCGAGCCAGGTGAGACGTTCGACGACGCGGGTGCGTATCTCGGCGGCATTCTCGCCGATGCCGGCGGTGAAGACGAAGGCGTCGAGGCCGCCGAGTGCGGCCGCCAGCTGGCCCGCGTGGAGCGCGCAGCGATGGACGAAATGGTCGATGGCGAAGGCCGCCGCCGGGTCCTCGCTCGCCAGCAGGTCACGCATGTCGTTCGAGACCCCGGAGAGGCCCTTGAGGCCCGAGCCGTTGTAGAGCAGGTGCGTGACCTCCGCGGGTGCCATGCCCCTTTCTTCGATCAGGTGCAGGACGACGCCCGGGTCGAGTTGGCCCGGACGGCTGCCCATCGGCAGACCGTCCAGCGCGGTGAAGCCCATCGTGCTCTCGATGCTGCGGCCGGCCAGCAGCGCGCACATGGAAGCGCCGCTACCGAGGTGGGCGACGACGACGCGGCCGCTCGCGACCTCCGGCGATACCTCGAGCAGCCGGTCGGCGATGTACTCGTAGCTCAGGCCGTGGAAGCCGTAGCGGCGGATTCCCTCGTCGTAGAGCGCACGCGGCAGCGCGTAGCAGTCGGCATAGGCCGGGTGCCCGCGGTGGAAGGCGGTGTCGAAGCAGGCGACCTGCGGCACGTCCTGGTCGATCGCCATCGCGAGGCGTATCGGCGCGAGGTTGTTCGGCTGGTGCAGGGGCGCCAGGGACTGGTAGCGGGCGAGGCGGCCAAGGATCGCCTCGTCGATCAGAACGGGGTGGGAAAATTCTGGGCCGCCGTGGACGACGCGGTGGCCGATAGCGCGAAGCTTCAGCCCTTCGAGAGTGCGCAGCCAATCGGCGGTCTCGGCGATGGCCGTCGGCAGGTCGTGAATCTCGGCGGGCTTGTAGCTGTTGTCGACGAGGACGGTGCCAGCACCGTCGGCGGCGCGCAGGCGGGGCCGCACCCCGATGCCGTCTACCTGGCCGCGCACCCGCCGCTCGAGATCCCCGCCGACGAGCGCGAAGACCTGAAACTTAAGGCTCGAGGATCCAGCGTTGACGACGAGAATGGCGTCCATCAGGCGGGCAGGGCGGCCGCGCCGCGGCGGGCATTGGCGTAGATCGCGGCAACCGCGCAGGACGCGAGACGGGTGCGGACGCTGTCGGCCCGAGAGGTCAGAATGATCGGCACGCGGGCGCCGAGCACGATGCCGGCGGCGTCCGCGTGGGCGAGGAAGGTGAGATTCTTGGCCAGCATGTTGCCGGCCTCGAGGTCGGGGACCACGAGAATCTGGCCGTGGCCGGCGACCGGGCCGCCGATGCCCTTGATCTGTGCTGCCTCCGGGTCGATCGCGTTGTCGAAGGCGAGCGGGCCGTCAAGAAGGCCGCCGGTGATCTGCCCGCGCTCGGCCATCTTGCAGAGCGCGGCGGCCTCGATCGTCGAAGGGATCTTCTTCGTCACTGTCTCGACCGCGGAAAGGATCGCGACCTTCGGCGTGCCCATGCCTATCCCGACCCAGAGGTCGATAGCGTTCTGGACGATGTCACGTTTGGTATCGAGGTCGGGAAAGATGTTGATCGCCGCGTCCGTGATGAAGAGCGTCTCCGCATGGCCGGGCACGTCCATGATGAAAACGTGGCTAATCCTTCGCTCGGTGCGCAGCCCGGTGGCCGAAGACGTCACCTCCTTCATCAGCTCGTCGGTGTGAAGGCTCCCCTTCATCAGTAGTTCGCCCCGGCCCTCGCGGATCAGCGCAACGGCCTGCGCTGCGGCGGCATGGCTGTGCGGTGCGTCGACGATCCGCCGGCCCTCGAGGTCGATGCCGTGCTCGGCCGCGAGGCTTCGAATCCTCAGTTCCGGGCCGACCAGAACCGGGTCGATCAGCTGCTCGGTCGCCGCCTCCATGGCGCCGCGCAGCGAGGTCTCGTCGCAGGGATGCGCGACGATCGTCACCGCCGGCGCTCCGTCACGGCCGGCGGCGATCAATCGTTCGTATTTGTCGGTCTTCTCAACCACGGCTCAGGACGCCTCGCGACTCGTCACGAGCTCCGGGCCAAGGCCAAAGAGCGCCGCTACCCGGCGTAGTCGCTCTGACGGTCCTTCGTCGGGAGCACCGCTGGCCTCGACGATGCCGCGGAGCGCGGCCAGCGCCTGCCGCCGCTCGTCGAGCGACTCCGGCAGGAGCCCCGGAATTGCCGCGAGCGCCACCTCCTCGTCCAGGACGAGCATCAGAAATTGCTCGCGGACTAGCGCCTTGAAGTCGGCCAGGGCCATCTGACGATGCGCCGGATGGGCGTCACGTATCCGGGTGATAGCCGCGAAACCACGCTCGTCCACGGCGCTGCGGGCCATGCCCACCCAGATGAGCGCCCGTATCAGCGCCTCGCGCAGGCCGCCACATGTCATCCCGGCACGGAGCGCCTCCATCCGGCGCTCCACTAGGACCTCGTGAAGCTTGCTGTGCGCCGCCTTGCGGGGGCGCCGCGACGACGTTGTGTCGATTCCCAGCGCCGCCTGTAGCGCCGGTGTGCCGTAGACCGCGTGGAAAGCGTCCTCGGCGGCCCGTTCCATTGCCCTGCGCCAAGTGTCGAGCCCCTCCACGATCGCCTTCGAGGCGATGCTTTGCGCGGCGACGAGCGGATTCTCGGGGTCGGCCGGCCGACGGCGGTCGCGGACCCGCTCGGCCTCGGTCGCTACCCATCCCATCCATGGGTTCCTCGATCCGAAAATCTCGTAGGAGAGGCGCAATGGGTGCATCCGGCGCATGGCCTCGGCGATCGGAGGCGAAGTCATGGCACGGATCGCGGGCTGTGCGAAGGTCCGGTAGAGGGCGAGATTGATCTCCGAGAGCCGCGCCGCGGCCTCGAACTTCCGCTCGTCGGCGAGGTCGTTGCCGCCCAGCGCGCGGATGTCGTCGAGGCTACGGGTCTCGCAGCGCATCACCCAGTCGCCCGTGACAAGGTCGGGATTGTCGACCGCCTCGCCCTTCGGCGTCAGCACCGCCTCGTAGAGGCCCGGTGGCAGGACGTCGAGCAGGTCGATGTTCGATGCGAACTCCTCGTGTTCCTTCCGGGCGACGCTGCCTGACACGAAGATGCCGAGATGGCCCACGTGCTCGTGGACCGTGTAGACGATGGTCTGGCCCCAGGCGCGGATATCGTCGACGCTGTCGTAGAGGTCGAGGATCCAGTCGAGCGCCTGCTGGGGAGGGGTGATGTTGTCGCCCTTCGAGCAGAAGACGACGATCGGCGAACGGATCGAACGCAGGTCGATCGCGGTACCGTCCGCGGTGCGAATCTCACCGGCGGCGAGGTGATTGCCGACGAAAAGCTCGTCGACGATCCACTGTATCTCCTCCGCGTTGAGCGTGACGTGGCCACCCCACCACTTCTCGAAGTCGAGGTAGCGCCCGGGCTCGGTGTCGATCTTGGACCAGAGGTTGTACTGCTTGGTCCAGAGCGTGTTGGCGGGGTTCTGGTTCTCGAAGTTCTGCACCAGCGCCGCGCCGTCGAAGATGCCGGCACCGAGGTCGCCCGCGAGTGCGGTCAGCCACGATCCGCCGAGCAGGCCGCCCGAGTAGCGCATCGGATACTGGCCACGGACGCCCGCCCAGTAGGAGAGCGGGGTTCCGGCGATGATTATCGGGCCGAAGAGCTCGGGCCGCAGAGCAGCGACGATCATAACCGCCCAGCCGGCCTGGCAATTGCCGATGACGCAGGGCCTGCCCTCGGCCTCCGGGTGGCGGGCGATGACGGCCTCGAGGAAGGCGGCTTCAGCGGTGGCGATGTCTAGAATGCTTTGGCCGGGCTCCGGTTCGGGCAGGAAGCCGACGAAATAGACCGGGTGGCCGGCCTGCATTGCCACGCCGATCTCGCTGTCGGCCTTGAACCCGCCGATGCCGGGGCCGTGGCCGGCGCGGGGGTCCACGACGACGAAGGGGCGCTTCCGCAGGTCGATCGGGACGCCTTCCGGCGGGACGATGCGGGCGAGAAGGTAGTTTACGGGCTTCGCCAGGCTGCGGCCATCGAGTACGAGCTCGGCCTTGTAGTCGAGCACGTTTGGAGCCCGCTCGGCGGCGTGGGCCTCGTATTGGGCGGCGCGCTGGCGCATGACGTCCAGGAAGAGGACCGAGCGTTGCCATGCGTCGGACAGGTATTCTGCGGCAGCTGCCGGGCTAGGAATTCGCGGAATCTCGCGCTCGGCCATTAAATCCCCCTCGGATTCAGGGCTGGCTGACGGGGCTCGGTGTGCAGGTGCGAAGGCCGGGCGTCAAGTGCGTTCTTGGGTACGCTACTGTATGTAACATTCGCGTTCTGCCCCTTGTCGGGTAAAAGGCACACGGGACTTCTGACGCGAGGGGAGACTGATTTTATGAGCGACAAGATCGATCCGACGGCGGCGCCGATCTCGGCGGACGAGTTGCGCATGTCCATTCTCAGGAAGGAGATGGACAAGATGGACGTCGAGCGGAAGGCGCGCGAGGCGGAGCAGAAGAAGCTCACCGCCTTTACGGACGACTTCCTGCACAGGCATGTCAGCGAGGACGAGATCGCCATGGTGCGGCGGCTGGTCGCGAACGCGGTCAAGGACGGGAAGTTCGAGGCGATGGTCTACAGCTTTCCCTCGAGCCTCTGCACCGACGGCGGGCGGGCGATCAACAACAACGATGCGCGCTGGCCGGATACGCTGCAGGGCAAGGCCAGGGAGCTCTTCGACCGCTATCAGGAGCGGGCGAAGCCGCAGGGATTCAAGCTGAAGGCGATGGTGATCAACTTCCCCGGCGGCATGCCCGGGGACATCGGCTTCTTCCTGAACTGGGCGCCGCCGGCGGTGTGACCGCGGCGGCATCGAACCGCGGATACCAGCGGCCCGCGCCCTCGCCTTGCATGCCGCCCGGGGCCAAAGGCCCCCAGCCCGATCGGCCCGTGGCAATCGGGCCGCGAAGCTGCTCCTCCCTC
>JACKKC010000001.1 GCA_020637615.1 Rhodovulum sp. | reverse complement strand
GCAGTGACGAAGCGCCGGACCCGGCAGCTTGCCGAGGGCCTCGAACGGAGCCTTCTCGAAGAGACGGAAGACCCGGCCGTCGCCGCCGAGGCCGCCGATACCGCGTCGGACGAGATTCTCCAGGCGCACTTCGCCGCCTGCGAGTTCGGCCGCGTGGCCGGGGAGGCTCCGCGCCTTGCGACCGCCCTCCTCGACCGGATCGTCCGGGACGGCGCGACCGAGCCCTCGCCCTCGGGTCTTCAGCACCCCGCCCATCTCGCCGCGACGGCGACGCTCCTCTCCGGCCCGGGCGGGGACCACCGCCGCGACCTCGCGCAGGCGGTAGCCGCCTGGTTCCGCGAGCCTGCGCAAGCAGCCGGATTCGGCGACCGGCTCGCGCTGGCCGCCCGGGCGAGTCCGGGCGCCGGGACGGCGATCGCGACGGCCTGGATCGTTGCCGGGCTTGCAGACCTCGATCTCCGCACCTTCCTGCCACGGGAGGCCGGGGAGACGATCGAGCGGCTCCTCGAACCTCCCGCCGACACGACCCTCCTCTGGCGCCTCGCCCAGGTGGCCGGAGCCCCCGGCCATGTCCTTCGTGCACGGGCGGAGGTCTTGCCGCTGCTCGACCCGGCGGTCGTGCGCGCGCTCGTTGAAGGCCAACTCGCCGTGAACAACGGACGGGGGCTGCCGGGCAAGGCGGCCGACCTGCTCATCGACCTTCGGGAGCGCAGGGGCAGCACCATGTCGAGTGACCTCCTGCGCATCGAGAACGAGTTGAAGGGCGCGGAGGTCACCGCCAGCCCCGAGGAGATCCCTGGTGCGCTCCTCGCCACCCTCCTCCCGGGTCGGCTTCCCGAATTCCACGCGCCCCTCCGACTGCTTCTCGACCGACGGGAGCCGATCCCAGGGCTGAGTGCGGCGATCGCTCAACTCGCCGAAGAGGTGCCTTGGTGGCCGAGAGGCCTCGCCGCCACCGCGTTCGAAGACTTGCCCCCCGGCCCGACCCGCGCCGCGGCGCTCATCGACACCGCCGACAGGAGTGGGCGCCTTCCCCTGCTCGCAAGATCCCTTACCGGGCACTCCGATGGCCGGCACGAAGCGCGGCAAATCGCGATCCTGATCGACGCGGTCGCGGAACGCTACCGGGTCCACATGCTCGTCGCGTGATCGGCCCGGTGCCGCAGGCCCTGCTGGCGCGCGGCCCGAGATTAGCTTCTCGCTGGCCGTCCGGGCACGAACCATCCATCTGAAGAAGATTCGCAACTGCCCCTCCCGGAGCGCGGACCCTACGCCCGGAGGGGGCGCCTCAGCTCACGGCATCGCCCCGGGCGCCACCCGCTCGCCCGCGGCGTCCCGCTCCGGATGTTCCCAGCCGCGCCGGCAGGCCGCGACGAAGCGCGCAAGGATCACCTCCGGCATGGTCACCGTCTCGGCCCGGCACATGGCGACCAGCCTTGCGGCGTCCTCGGGCGGGAAATAGCCCCGGCCGCCGTAGATCCGGATCCGCGTCTCGAAGCCGTCGGCATCGGCCTCGGGGTGGAACTGCGTCGCATAGACCCGCCGCCCGTGGCGGATCATCTGGAAGGGACAGGGATCGGAGGCGACCAGATGCACGCAGCCCCGCGGCAGGGCCTGCACCGCCTCCTTGTGGCCGACGAAGGCGCGGAAGGTGGCGGGAAACCCCTCCAGCAGCGGATCCGACCGCCCCGCCTCGGTCACCCGGCATTCCACGGCGCCCACCGGCTCGGAATAGCGCGCCTTGCTCACCTCGGCGCCCAGGTGATGGGCGAGAATGCCGATGCCGTAGCAGCAGCCCAGGAAAGGCAGGTCGCGCGCCACGACCGCGGGCATCAGCCCCAGGACCGCCGCCTCGATGCGCCGCTCCACCGGCGACTTCTTCGCCGCGTCGTCGCTGACGCAGCCCGGCCCACCGCCGACGATCACCCCGGCGAAATCCCCGGGATCGAGGTCCTCCGGCAGATCCTCCCGGTCGAGCCGAACTCGCCGCACCTCGCCTGCCGCCAGCCCGCCCTTGCGCAGGATGGCGGCGAATTCGTCGGCGGCGGCCTCCGTCTCGGGGCGCAGCTGCAGGACCAGCATCGGCTTCATCGCCAAGCCCTAGCGCAAGCTGCCCGCCGCTGGCAATCGGGCCTGCTAGCGCGCGTTGGCCGCCAGCCATTGCGACCATTGCGGCCGCGTTCCCGCGAAGACGTTGATGTCGGTGTTCCCGGCGATGCCCGGCACCACCCCGGTCCCGGTATATTGCCAGAACGCCCATTTCTGGTTGGGATAGATCGCCGAAGGATGCCCTGCCACCGAGCGCAGCCAGAAATCGGTGCCGCGCATCCGGCCGAGGTCGTTCTCGTGGTAGAAATCGACCGTGGTATAGACGATCGGCCGCTTGCCGTAGTGCCGCGCCACCCTTTCGAGATAGACCTCCATCTCGGCGCGGACCGTCTCGGGCGCCGGGCGCTTGGTGCAGGTGCGCGACTTGTGCGTCCATTCCATGTCGAGCACCGCCGGCAGCGCGCCGCCGTCCGACGGGACGTGGGAGATGAACCAATCGGCCTGCTCCGCCGCGGTCCGGCAGAAGTAGTAATAGTGATAGGCGCCGCGCGGCAGCCCGGCCCGGGCGGCGCCGTGCCAGTTGTCGGCGAAGCGCTCGTCGGCCACGTCGCCGCCCTCGGTCGCCTTGATATAGGCGAAGGACGTGCCCGAGGCGCGCACCCGCTGCCAGTCGATGTCTCCCTGGTACTTGGACACGTCGATGCCATGGACCGGGTAGAGCCAGGGGCTGAGCGCGTCCCATTCATGGGGATCGGTGTCCCCGAAGGCGGGAACGTTCGTCGCGGCCCGGCTGTTCGGCACGTCGTGCCGCGAAGGTCCGCAGGAGGCCGCCGCCAGGCCGAGGAGGAGCAAAAGAAAGACTCGCAAGCTCTTGGTACTCCGTTTCGAATCACCCTCGGCGCCCGCAGGCACGATAGCGGGACGGGACTCGTCCGTCAGCCATTCCCTTCGAGGCCACGCAGATTTTTCCGACCCTGATGCGGGCCGGACTCACCTCCCGCCCTCCGCCGGCCCCGGCCTGCGGGCCGAGGCGCCCGCCGGGCCGGTTGCGCCAGCTTGATTCGCGCCGCGCGGCGGCCGAGACTGACGCGAGGCATCGGGAAGGACCGCGCGCCATGACAGGCCGCCGCTGGCTAATCGCCGCACTCGCCCTGCTCGGTGCGGGCGCCGTCACCGGCTGGCTATACACCCGCGACATGCGCACGACGGAGGCGCGGCTCGCCGCCGGCAGCCGGGTCTACGAAACCGCGCGCGGTCCGGTCGAAGCGGCGGTGCACGGCGAGGGACCGGCCGTGCTGGTGCTTCACGGCGCCGGCGGCGGCTACGACCAGGGCGAGCGGCTGGTGCAGGCCTTCGGCCCGCCGGGGTTCCGCTGGATCGTGGTGTCGCGCTTCGGCTATCTCCGCTCGCCGCTGCCCGCCGACGCCTCGCCGCTCGCCCAGGCCGACGCGCTGGCGGCCCTGCTCGACGCGCTCGGCGAGGAGCGCGCGGCGATCCTCGCCATGTCGGGCGGCGTTCCGCCGGCGCTGCAGTTCGCGACCTTCCATCCCGAGCGCACGACCGCGCTCGTGCTGCTCTCCTCGGCGCCGTTCACGCCCTTCGGCCTCGCCGACCAGGCCCTGCCGCTGCCCGGCTGGGCGTACCAGGCGCTCTTCGCGACGAATCTCCCCTACTGGCTGCTCGAGCACGGCGCCCGATGGGCGCTGGCGCCGATCTTCGACGCCCCGTCCTCGCTGCGGGACGGCATGACCGAAGACGAGGCGGCTTTCCTCGACGGGCTCATCGACGGCTTCCTGCCGGTCACGGCGCGCCTGCCCGGCCTCGGCAACGAGGCCGCCGCCATCGACCCCGCCGCGGACTACGCGCCGGAATCGATCCGCGCGCCCAGCCTAATCGTCCACGCGCGCGACGATTCCATCAATCTCTTCGAGATCGGCGCCGCGCTCGGCGCGACCATCCCCGAGGCGGAATTCCTGCCGCTCGCCGACGGCGGCCATCTGCTGCTCGGCCATCACGCGGCGCTGCGGGACCGGATCGCGCGCTTCCTCGAAGCCCATGCCCGCCCCGCCACCGAGCCCTGACCGGCCCGGCAGGACGGACGACGCCTTCCACGGCCCAAGGATTTCATACTGGCAGATTCCTGTCGGGCAGGACAGGGGCCCGTGCCAACGGGCACGGGAAAACAAGCAATCGGCCAACAGGCCGACCGCCGGTTCCGCACCACCCCAACCCAACCGATCCGCCTTGGACTATCGTCCAGCGCCCGCCAAGTTACCCAGCCCGATCGACCCCTGTCGATCGGGACCACGCCGGGCGCGGCCTTCTCCCTTTCCCGAGGCCCGGATTCGGTTCGCAGCGACAGTCACGCACAAGCGCCGCCAGGATCACCCGCGCACCAGCACCCGGCTTCGCGGCGTCCAGCGGGCGAGGATCCAGGCGAGATCCTCGCGGCGGAAGGCGATGCAGCCCGCGGTCGGCTGGCGGGGCGCGCGCCAGACATGGAGGAAGATCGCGCTCCCCCGCCCCGCGATCGGCGGATGCCGGTTCCAGTCGAGCACCGCCACGAGGTCGTACATCGGATCGGCCCGGCGCAGCGCTTCGTGGCGGTACCCGTGCGGCCGCCGGACGAGGCAATTATAGGCCGGATCACCGGGATCGTCGGACCAGCCGTCCCGCGGGCCGATGGCCCGGCCGACGAGGGCATGGCGGTCGCGCCGCACCAGAACCGCCTCGAACCGGTGGCGGCCTGCGGGGGTGATCCCGTCGCCTTCGCAGTGCTTCTCGCCGATGCCGCCACGACCGACCGCGCAGGGAAAGCGCCGCCCGAGGAAGCGCGCCCCCCAGCGCCCGACCACGAGATCGGCCGGCGTCACGGCAGATGGCCGGATTTCGCCACCTTGGTCTGCAGATAGGCGGCATTGTGCCGGGTCACCCCGACCCGCAGCGGCACCCGCTCCACCACGCGCAGGCCGCAGCTCTCCATCATCGCGACCTTGGCGGGGTTGTTGGTCATCAGCCGGACGCGCGAGAACCCCAGCGAGGTCAGCATGTTCGCACCGAGCCGGAAATCCCGCTCGTCGTCCTCGAAGCCGAGCCGGTGGTTGGCCTCCACCGTGTCGAAGCCCTGGTCCTGCAGGGCATAGGCCCGCATCTTGTTGGCGAGCCCGATGCCGCGCCCCTCCTGGTTGAGATAGAGCAGCACGCCCGCGCCCGCCGCGCCGATCTGCTCGAGCGCGGCATGGAGCTGCGGCCCGCAATCGCATTTCAGGCTGCCGATCAGGTCGCCGGTGAAGCAGGCCGAATGCAGCCGGCAGAGCACCGGCTGGCCGCGGTCCGGCGCGCCGATCTCTACCGCGTAATGCTCCTCGCCGCCGTCGAGCGGCCGGAACACGCGCACCCGCCCCGCTTCCGCCACCTCGAGCGGCACCCGCGCCGCCGCCACCTCGAAGACCGGGACCGGCGCGCTCTCCGCCGGCACCAGCGCGGCGTCGAGCCGGCTCAGCCCCGCCGCCTCCGCCAGCGCCTCCGCCTGCGCCCGGGGCAGCACCGCCACCAGCGCCGCGGGCAGGAGATGCGCGCGCTTGCACATGGCGAGCGCCGCGCGATGCAGATCCGCCGCCCCCTCGCGCCGCGTGACGTATGGCCCCTTCATCGGCCAGTCCAAATCCGCGGACGGATCCGCCGTCGCCCGGACCCAGGCGAGATCCGCCTCGGCCGGGAACACAACCCGCGCCAGGTCGCCGTCATAGGCCCGCGCCTTCAGCGTTCCCGCCCGCCGCGCAGTCAGCGCCAGATCGACCCCGCCGAGCGCGCGCAGGTCAGCCAGGCGCGCCGCCGTCGCGGTCTCGGCGGCCAGCACCAGCGCCGCCTCCTCCCCCGAGAGGAGCACGACCGCGGCCCCCATCCGCAGGTCGCTGCGGGCGCGGGCGAGCAGTTCCGCCGGGTCCAGGCCGAGGCTCATGATGCTGTCTTCTCCCTCCGGGCGGGGTGTCCTGATATCCGGGCCGGTCGCGGAATGAAACAATTGCCGCGCTCCGCACACCTTCCCGTGACCCCGGCCCCAAGGATATTGCCGCCGGCGCGGAAAACCAACAGCTGACGCGAAAACGGAGACAAAACATGAGCACGCTCAAGAAGATCCTGATGGTCGACGACGACGCCGACCTGCGCGAGGCGCTCGCCGACCAGCTCGTCCTCACCGAGGAATTCGACGTCTTCGAGGCGGCCGACGGCGCCGACGGCCTCGTGCGCGCCAGGGAGCAGCTCTACGACCTCGTCATCCTCGACGTGGGCCTGCCCGACATGGACGGGCGCGAGCTCTGCCGGCTGATGCGCAAGCAGGGGGTGAAATGCCCGGTGATCATGCTGACCGGCCATACCACCGACAGCGACCAGATCCTCGGGCTCGATTCCGGCGCGAACGACTACATCGCCAAGCCCTTCAAGCTGCCGGTGCTGCTCGCGCGCATCCGGGCGCAGCTGCGCCAGCACGAGCAATCCGAGGACGCGGTCTTCGGCGTCGGACCCTATACCTTCAAGCCGGCGGCCAAGCTCCTGCTCGACGAGGCGGAACGCAAGATCCGCCTCACCGAGAAGGAGACCAACATCCTGAAATACCTCTACCGCGCAGGCAGCGCCGTGGTGGCCCGCGACGTGCTGCTCCACGAGGTCTGGGGCTACAATGCCGGCGTGACCACCCACACGCTCGAGACCCACATCTACCGCCTGCGCCAGAAGATCGAGCGCGATCCCTCGAACGCGACGATCCTCGTGACCGAGCCGGGCGGCTATCGCCTCGTCGCCTGACGCGGCCAGGGCGATCGCATTGGCCACACCACCGGTAGGCCCGAGTTCCTTGCGCGCCTAGCTTCACCACTTCGCCCGGCGGGCACCGCCGGGCAGCGCCCCCCTTCGAAGCCGCCGCTTCCGGGTTGTGATCGCGGCCAGGGCCGCTATGAGTCCGGGCCGATCCCTCCGGAGCGTCCCATGACCGTCACCATCTGCACCTGGAACATCAATTCGGTCCGCCTGCGCGAGGCGAGCGTGCTGCGGCTCCTGCGCGAGGAGGCGCCGGACGTGCTCTGCCTCCAGGAGATCAAGACCCCGCTCGACAAGTTCCCGCTCGAGGGCTTCGCCGCACTCGGCTATGCCCACGTCGTGGCGCGCGGCCAGAAGGGCTACAACGGCGTGGCGATCCTCTCGCGGCTCCCGATCGAGGACGCCGGCCAGCGCGACTTCTGCGCCAGGGGCGACGCCCGCCACGTCGCCGCCCGGCTGCCCTCCGGCATCACCCTGCACAATCTCTACATCCCGGCCGGCGGCGACCTGCCTGACCCCGAGGCCAATCCGAAATTCGCCCACAAGCTCGACTTCCTCGCCGAGCTGCGCGACTGGTTCGCCGAGCGCCCCTCCCGCGCGATCCTCGTGGGCGATCTCAACATCGCGCCCCGCGAGGACGACGTCTGGAACCACAAGGCGCTGCTCAAGGTCGTCTCGCACACCCCCGTCGAGGTCGAGGCGCTGGAGGCCGCGCGCGCGGCCGGGGGCTGGGTCGACGTGACGCGCAAGGACATCCCCGAGGGCCCGCTCTATTCCTGGTGGTCCTACCGCAGCCCCGACTGGAGCGCCGCCGACAAGGGCCGGCGCCTCGACCACGTCTGGGCCAGCCCCGACCTCGCGGCGCGTTCGGGCGGCAGCCGCATCGCCCGGCACGTGCGCGGCTGGGAGCAGCCGAGCGACCACGCGCCGGTCTTCGCGGAATTCGAGGCCTGAGCGCCATGATCGAGCCCGTGACCGAGACCATGATCGAGGCCGGGATCGACGGCGCCGTCGGCCGCATCACCCTGAACGCGCCGCAGAGCCACAACGCGCTCGACCGGGCGGCGATGCGCGATCTCGCGGGCCTGCTCGCCGACTGGGCCGGGCGCGAGGATCTGCGCGCCCTCGTCCTGACCGGCCGCGGCAGGAGCTTCTGCGCCGGCGCCTCCCTCGGCGAGGTCGGTGCCGCCGACTGGAGCGAGAACCCGCTGACCCGGCTCTGCGACGCCATCGAGGAATTCCCCGTCCCGGTGCTGGCGGGGCTGAACGGCGGGGTCTACGGCGGCGGCGTCGAGATCGCGCTCGCCTGCGACTTCCGCGTCGGCGTCGAGGGCATGCGGGCCTTCGTGCCCCCGGCCCGGCTCGGCATCCACTACGAGCCCGCCGGCATCGCCCGCGCCCTCGACCGCCTCGGCGCGCAGGCGACCCGGCGCATGTTCCTGCTCGCCGAGACCTTCGAGGCCGAGGCCCTGCGGGCGATGGGCTTCCTCGACCATCTGGTGGCGCCCGAGGCGCTCGACGCCAGGCTGGCGGAGATGACGGGCGTCCTCACCGGCCTCGCCCCGCTGGCGGTGCGCGGGATGAAGCGCACCATCGTCGAGCTGTCCCGCGGCAGCCTCGACGCCGAGGCGGCCCGAAGCCGCATCGCCGCCTGCTTCGCCTCGACGGACCATGCCGAGGGCCTCGCCGCCCAGCGCGACCGGCGCCCGCCGGTCTTCACCGGCCGCTAGCGCTTGGTCCCGTCCGTTCCTCCGGAGGCATCTTCCGGGCGAGGATGTTCGGACGTGGAATCGAATTCCGGGGCTCGGCTGGCTGCGATGAAAGCCCGGATCTGCAGATCGAACTCGGCCATGTGCTCGGGCGGCACCCGCGTGTCGTCGAACCGGTACATCACCCCCAGATCGCCCTCCATGCGGTAACAGGCTTCACAGCTCCGGGACCCGCCGGGGGAATAGGGATGGGTGCAATGGACGGCGAAACGCCGGCCCGCGTATTCGGGATGGGGCGACGCCGACGGCCCGAGGGAATGTGCGCGGCAGGCGCTGACAGGACATTAACGGCCGCCGGCCGGATCGCCCCGGCCATATATCCTGCGACTTCCAGGCGATTCGATCGGCAAGGGAAGATCCCGAACCGGCAACAGCGAGGCACTGCCTCGCGCCGGTTCGTCGGCCGTAGCGCGCGAGCGCGAAGGCCGAAGGGGGATGGATTTCAAAGTCGGTGGGCAATCCTCGCGCGTCTGCCTGGCGGGCGCGCTTGTCGCGCCTGCCGTCGTGCCGGAGGCACGCCTTCGGCGTGACGGCAGGCAGGCGCGCGCGGATTTGTCTGACGCCAAATCCGCGAAGAATATGCGACTCCGCGTCAGCAATCCTCGACCTCGACTCCTGTCCCGCCCCAGTGTCCCCGGCCCGATCCCCAACCGATGGTGACACCGGCCGTCCTTCGCCCTGCGGTTTGCGCCTCCGAGCGACCGGACCGGGCAAGGCGCCACCGGCGCCCCCCCATTTCGATTCGGGGGAATGCACCACGGGCCGCGCGGGGCGCGGCCTTTTCTCTATCCGGATACTGTCGCCGGGCACAAACGTCGGTCGCGCGGAAGGGCCATGGGCACGAGGCGGCTCCCCTGCGCGCCGCTATTTCGGCGCGGGAATGTCCACGACGAAGGTGGTGCCCTCCCGCGCGGTCTCGTCGAGCGTCAGGCTCCCGCCATGTCCCTTGACCAGCTCCGCCGCGATCACGAGGCCGAGGCCGGTCCCGCCCTGCCGCACCCCGCCGCTGAACGGCCGGAAGAGGTTCTCGCGCGCCTTGGGCGGCAGGCCCGGCCCGGTGTCGGCGACGCGAATCCGCGTCCGCCCGTCCCCTTCCCCGGCGCTGACCGTGACCGAGCCCGCCCGGCCCGACGCCTCGATCGCCTGGGCGGCGTTGCGCACGAGATTGGTGAGCACGCGGAAGAGCTGGTCGGGATCCGCACGCGCCGCGAGCCCCCCGGCGATCTCGGCCCGGAAGTCGACGCGGCCGGTGGCGGAGGCCTCGCGCTCGTTCTCCAGCACCTCGCCCACCAGCGGCGCGAGCAGGAAGACCACGATCTCCGGCGCCGGCTCGTCGACCTTGCCGAAGGTGAGCGTGCGCTCGCAGAGGCTGATCGCACGCGCCAGCGAATTGACGAGCTTGGGCGCGGTCCGCCGCACCGCCGGGTCGCTGCTCGATTCGATGCGGTCGGCGAGCAGCTGCGCGGTGGTGAGCATGTTGCGCAGATCGTGGCTGATCTTGGCCACCGCCCCGCCGAGCGCCGCGAGCCGCTCCTTCTGCCGCAGGGCGCCGGTCAGGCCGAGCTGCATGTCGCGCAGGGCGGTCTCGGCCTCGACCAGCTCGCGCGAGCCGCGCCCCGGCTGGATGATCCGGCTCGAATCCTCGGGGTTGTCGCGATAGGCGGTCATGTGGTCGATCACCCGCTGGATCGGCCGCACGATGAACCGCCGCACCGCGAAGAAGAGCAGCGCCGCCGTCGCGATGGAGATCACCAGCGAGAGATAGAGGATCCTGAGCCCGTAGGCGACCATCGCCGCCCGGAGCGGCGCCTCGTAGAACGTCACCTCGATGACGCCCTCCATGCCCTGCCGCGTCTGACCCTTGACCCGGATGATCCGGTTGCCGGTGGTGAAATAGGTCCGCACCGCGTCGCGCATCAGCGTCGTGGCGGGCGCGTCGCGAAGATCGAAGCTCTCGTCCACCGGCTTCGGCATGTCCGAGGAGAGGACCAGTTCGCGCACCTGGTCGCGCTGCAGGGCGACGTTCAGCACCTCCGCGGTCTGCAGGAGCTCCTGCTCGAGATCGTCGGAGACCGCCTCGTCCGGGGTCGCGAGCAGCGCCAGCGCGGCGAGCTGGCCGAGGTCGAGCCGGGTCTCGAGATAATCGACGCGAAACCGCGAGACCGACGGCACGAAGATCAGCACCTCGGCGATCATGACGAAGACGATCGTCAGGCCGAGAAACCGTCCCGAGAGCGTATTGAAGACCATGCCCGATCCTGAACCCGCGCGCGAGGGACATTATGCACTGGCCCCCGTCCGAACAAGGCGGCTGGCCGGCATGGGCAAGTTTCTGAATCATCCGCAGGAATTGCCGGCCCGTCGAAGGCCCGGGCCGGGGCGCCGCCCTCGTCTTGCCACGGGACGGTCGGAGACGAGAGAATGCGCTCCGGATGCGATATCCCCGAAGTCCGCCCGCCGGCGCGAATTGACTTCGCATCGGCGGATGCGTATGGACGGGCCTTCGGAATTCAGCCCGCCGGCGCCTCCCGCGAGGAGCTGGCGGTTTCGCCGCGGCAAGGGCTTCGGCGCGAAGAGGAGACGGATCATGAAGCGGACCTTCCAGCCGAGCAATCTCGTGCGCAAGCGCCGGCACGGCTTCCGTGCGCGCATGGCGACCAAGAACGGCCGTATCGTCATCAACCGGCGCCGCGCCCTCGGCCGCAAGCGCCTCTCGGCCTGATCCCGCTGCCGGGAATGCGCGCCGCGGCGCCGCATCCCGGACCGGAAGGCCCCGTCTCGGTGCTCACGCGACGGGCCGAGTTCCTCGCGGCCGCGCGCGCCTTTCGCCAGGGCAAGCCGGGATTCGCCCTCCAGGGACGGCCCCGCGGCCCGGGCGAGGCGCCGGAGGGCATCCGGGTCGGCTTCACCTGCTCGCGCAAGGTCGGCAATGCGGTCGCGCGCAACCGCGCCAAGCGCCGCCTGCGTGCCGTCGCGCGGGAGGTCCTGCCCGGCGAAGGCCGGGCCGGATGGGATTATGTCCTGATCGGACGGCCCGGCGAGACCGCGGCGCGGGATTTCGCGGCGCTCTGCGCGGATCTGCGCGCGGCGCTCGCATCCGTCCATGCCAAGGCGGCCGCGCGATGAGCCCGCTCGCCGCCCTGCTCGCGCTGCCGGTCCGCGGCTATCGCCTCCTGCTCTCGCCCTGGGTCGGGCACGGCTGCCGGTTCCAGCCGACCTGCTCGGCCTATGCGCTCGAAGCCCTCGAGACCCATGGCGCCTTCAAGGGCAGCTGGCTCGCCGCCCGCCGCATCGCGCGCTGCCATCCCTGGGGCGGCTCGGGCATCGACAACGTGCCGCGCTGAGGCGGCCGGGGTAACCGCCCTCGGGAGCTCTTCTTTCTTGGCACAATCTCCCCGCCACGCGACAAGGGCAGCGCCCGACCCGGGCGGAAGCGGAGCGCCCGCGTCGTGCCGGAGGTACGCCTTCGGCGTGACGGGGCGGGACGGGCGCTTGTCTATTCTGCGTGCGGCTTCGGCCTTAGGGTCGGAGCCGCCGTCCGCCACCCCGGGGTGGCGGACGGCGGCGGGGGCGGATCGCAGGGCGCTTGGCGCGCGTGCGCCGTCGGGCAGTTGGATCGCCCCCGCCTTTTCCTTGGCCTGAACGGATACAGGAGCCTCGGGCTCGCAGACAAGATCAGGAGGAAAGGACCCATGCAGCATACCCTCGGCATCGATGTTTCGAAAGACCGCCTGGAGGCCCACGCACTCGGGACAGGCGCGGCGCGGAGCTTTTCCAACGACCGCGCCGGCATCGCCCGGCTGGTGCGCTGGCTGACCGCGCTCGGGCAGCCGCTCGTCGTCTTCGAGGCCACCGGCATCTATACCCGTGCGCTCGAGCGGGGGCTCGCGGCCCGCGCGCTCGCGTTCCACAAGGTGAACCCGCTCCGGGCGCGCCGCTTCGCGGAGGGCTGCGGCCGGCTGGCCAAGACCGATCGGGTCGACGCGGAGATGCTGGCGCGGATGGGCGCGGCGCTGGCGCTCCCGGCGCAAGAGCCCACACCCGGGAACCTGGCCGAGCTCAAGGACCTGCTCGCCGCCCGCCGGGGGCTGGCCCGCGACCTCGCGCGCGAGCGGGGCCGGGTCCGCGCGGCCGTCTCGGCGCTGCTGCGTCGCCTGGCCCTGATGCGCGTGCGGCTGCTGGAGCGCCAGCTCGCCCGGATCGACGCCACGATCGCCGGGCGCATCGCCGCCGATCCGGCGTTCGCGCGGCGGGCGGAGATCCTCGCCTCCATTCCCGGCATCGCCGCCGTCACCGTGGCCGAGTTCGTGATCGACATGCCCGAACTCGGAGCGATGTCGGGCAAGGAGGCCGCCAGCACCGCCGGGCTCGCGCCGATGGCGCGCCAGTCGGGAAAGTTCCGCGGTCAGGCGCACATCCGCGGCGGCAGGCCGGGGCTCCGGCGCGCGCTCTACATGCCTGCGCTCGTCGCCATGCGCTGCAATCCCCCGCTCCGCGCCAAGGCGGAGCGCCTCGCCGGCCGCGGCAAGCCACCCAAGGTCGTCATCACCGCGGTCATGCGAAACCTCATCGTCCTGGCCAACACCCTCATCGCGGAGGACCGACTCTGGCAGCCGGAAAGACCTTGACCCGATCACGGATACTGCCCGGCGGTGCCCGCCGGGCCGGATGGTGACGCCGGGCTCGGCCGGAACTCGGGCGGCGGGTCTGCTGCCGACACACCCGCCCCTCGCTTGCGAGGCCTGTGTCCACTCCCCTATATGCCGCCCATGCTCGACCAGGACGACATCCACCCGCTCTTCCACGGCGCCCCGCAGACCACGGAATTCCGCAAGCTGCGCAAGCGCATCCTGCGGCTGACCCGCGAGGCGATCGACACCTACGGCATGGTGCGGCCGGGCGACCGCTGGCTGGTATGCCTCTCGGGCGGCAAGGACAGCTACACGCTGCTCGCGGCTCTGACCGAACTTCGCTGGCGCGGCGTGCTGCCGGTCGAGATCCTCGCCTGCAATCTCGACCAGGGGCAGCCGGGCTTCCCGGCCACCGTGCTGCCGGATTTCCTCGCGCGGATGGGCGTGCCGCACCGGATCGAATACCGCGACACCTATTCGATCGTCCTCGACAAGATACCCCAGGGAAAGACCTTCTGCGCGCTCTGCTCGCGGCTCCGGCGCGGCCATCTCTACCGGATCGCCCGCGAGGAAGGCTGCCAGGCCATCGTGCTCGGGCATCACCGGGACGACATCCTCGAGACCTTCATGCTCAACATGCTCTTCGGCGGGAGGCTCGCGGCCATGCCGCCGAAGCTCCTGAACGACGAGGGCGATCTCCACCTCTACCGCCCGCTCGCCCATGTGCCGGAGGCCGATTGCGCACGCTTCGCGCAGGCGATGGGCTATCCCATCATCCCCTGCGACCTCTGCGGCAGCCAGGACGGGCTCCAGCGCCAGCAGGTCAAGCGCATGCTCGACGAATGGGAGACCCGCTCCCCGGGCCGGCGGCAGATCCTCTTCTCCGCGCTCGGCCGCGTCAGCCCGAGCCACCTGCTCGATCCCGCGATCTTCGATTTCAAGTGCCTGTGATTCCGGCCGCTCCGTGCGGTCGTCGTCCCCTCGCTCCGGGCCAATGGACACCCTGAAGAACCGGTTATCCCGCCGCTCCGGGCCGTCACTCTGGCTGGAGGCTGTGAACCGGCGTGCAAAAAGGACCCCGTATTGGGGTGATCGGCATCCAAAAGGGACCCCCCTGATACGGGTGGTCCAACGTGCTTCCGGGGAAATCGGGAGCCGAGTTTGGGACGCTGGTGGTGGAGACGATTGCGAAGATCAGGCGGGCATATTTTCAGGAGTTCGGCATGAGGCCGCCATTGGTCCGAGGACCATGCCGGACAAGCCGATCAAGCAGATCTGCCGTGAGCTGCGTGTGTCTCGGAAGACAGTGCGGAAGGTTGTCCGCTCCGGCGCGACGGAGTTCACCTATGAGCGCAATATCCAGCCCTTGCCGAAGATCGGCCCCTGGCGGACCCAGCTCGACGACATGCTGGCCGAGAACGCCCGGCGGCCGAAGCGCGAGCGCCTGACCCACATCCGGATCTTCGAGGAACTCAGGTCCCTGGGTTATGGCGGCGGCTATGATGCCGTGCGCCGGTATGCGGCTGCCTGGTCGAGGACGGAGACCGAAGCCTCTGCAGTAGCCTACGTGCCGCTCAGCTTCGATCCGGGCGAGGCCCACCAGTTCGACTGGAGCCATGAGATCGTTCTAATCGACGGCGTGACCACGACGGTGAAGGTCGCCCATGTCCGGCTCTGCCACAGCCGGATGCTGTTTGTCCGCGCCTATCCCCGCGAGACGCAGGAGATGGTTTTCGACGCCCACGACAAGGCGTTCGCCTTCTTCGGCGGGGCGTGCGCCAGGGGCATCTACGACATCGAGCCATTGTTGCGCCATTGGTCCGAGCGACAATGGCGAGGGAAGACAGCGGTGGACACGATCTTCGTCGGCCGCGACCGCGCCTACAATCGCGTTCGCCAATGTCTCTCGGACCATTGGCGTTCCATTGGCTCACTCCAGCAGATGTGCGGGCATTATCTGGTCGAGCCGGTCGCTTGCACGCCTGCTTCCGGCTGGGAGAAGGGCCAGGTCGAGAACCAGGTCGGGGTGATCCGCCGGCGGTTCTTCGTGCCGCGGCCGCGGTTCAGAAGCTACGCCGAGCTCAATGCCTGGCTCATGGACCGTTGCATAGCCTGGGCCAAGGCGCGCCCCCATCCGGAGCTGCGCGACAAGACGATCTGGGATGTCTTCGAGGAGGAGCGCCCGAGCCTTGTGCCCTATGTGGGCCCTTTGACGGTTTCCATGCGGTGCCGGCCTCGGTCTCCAAGACCTGCCTGGTTCGGTTCGACACCAATCGCTACTCGGTCGATGCCCGCGCCGTCGGCCGTCCGGTCGAGATCCGAGCCTACGCCGAGCGCGTCGAGTTCTGGCAGGACGGAAAGGTCGTCGGCGAGCACCCACGCGCACTCGGTCGCGGCAAGACGATCTACGATCCCTGCATTACATCCCGGTGCTGGCACGCAAGCCGGGCGCGCTCAGGAACGGTGCGCCATCATTCAAGGAGTGGGACCTGCCGCCGGCGATGCGGCGCGTGCGTTACAAGCTCGGCCGCATGCCGAACGGCGACCGCCAGATGGTCGACATCCTCGGCGCCGTGCTGACCGACGGGCTCGAGGCTGTTGAGGCCGCCTGCGCCGAGGCCCCTCGCCGAGGGCGTTCATTCCGCCGGTGTCATTCTCAACATCCTCGCCAGGCGCCGCGAGCCGGCACCGCCGCTGACCATCGCGACGCCGGATGCGCTCCGCCTCAGCTGCGAGCCCGCCGCCGACTGCGCCCGATACGACAGCCTCAGGAGACCGACCATGGAAAGATCGCAGGTGCTGGACGCGTCACGCCGAAGGCGTGCCTCCGGCACGACGAGCCAGCTCAAGCTCTACGGCATGAAGGCGGCCTATGACGAGATCCTCGCCACCGCGGTGAAGCGCCAGCACGAGCCGCCGAAGATCGTCGGCGACCTGCTGAACGCCGAGATCAGCGAGAAGCAGGCGCGCTCGATCAAGTATCAGATGACCATCGCCAGACTGCCGCTCGCCAAGGAGATCGACGAGTTCGACTTCCTGATCCTGGACGAGCTGGGCTATCTCCCCTTCGCCCAGACCGGTGGCCAGCTGCTGTTCCACCTCATCAGCCGTCTTTACGAGCGCACGTCCGTCATCGTCACCACCAACCTCGCCTTCGGCGAATGGCCGAGCGTCTTCGGCGACGCCAAGATGACAACGGCGCTCCTCGACCGCCTCACACACCACTGCGACATCGTCGAAACCGGCAACGAGAGCTGGCGCTTCAAGACCAGAGCCTGAGCCCGGCCCTCCGCCGGCCCGAGCCGTCGCCGCCACCTGAAAAGCTACGTCGCCTCGGGCCGGCTACCCGTACGCCAGAGGGGTCCCTTTTGCACGCCGATCGGGGGCCCCGATTGAGGGCCGATTGACAGGAGGCCGCACCGGTGACGGGCTGATCCCGAGCGCTCGCGAGGTGGCGGGGAGCTCTCTCCGACCTCTCGGCTTAGGCGGCGAGCGCGGCGCGCTGAAGGAAGATGAGGCGCTTCATGTTGAAGGCAATGTTGGCGATGCCGATCATGGCCGTCGCCCTCGCGATGCCGATGGTCCTGACGAAGAGGCCCATGTGGCTCTTCTGCTCGGCGAAGGGATACTCGACTGCGGAACGCACCTTCGAACGGGCGGCGTTGGCCTGCTGATGCCGCGGCTCGAGCGCCTTGCCCGGCGGGCGGCGGAAGTGCACCTTCGAGACCAGCCCGGCATCGGCGATCCGCTTCTCGTTCTTCCGTGACCGGTACGCGGTATCGCCCACACCGGCGCGGCCGTATTGCTCCTGTCGAGCAGCCCCGCGAGTTCCCGGCCATCATGGCGGGCGGCGTCCGTCACCGTCCATTCCCGGATCAGGCCGTGGCGGCGGTCGATGCAGATATGGGACTTGCAGCCGAAGACCGGGGTGGCGATCGCCTCCATCAGCGTGCCGTCCGGCCGACGCTTCCGCCGGCCACGCTTCAGCCTCCAGCGCGCATCCCGGTCCGTCTGGGCCAGTTTCTTCGGCTTTGCCTGCCAGTCCTCGGGAATGCCGCCGCCCCGGACGATCTCGCGCTCCGCGTCGGTCATGCGCTGGCGCGGCGCGGGCACGATGCTCGCGTCGATGATCTGTCCACCCGTGGCGAGATACCCCGCCTGCCCCAGATGCGCGTCGAACCGGGCGAAGAGCCTCTCCACCGCGCCCGCCCGGACCAGAGCCTCGCGGAACCGCCAGATAGTCGTCTCGTCCGGGACCGGGTCGCCGTCGATCCCGAGGAACCGCCCGAAGCTGCGCCGGTCCAGGATCTGGAACTCCGCCTGCGCATCCGACAGGCCTGAGACGCGCCTGAAGCACGAGAACCTTGAACATCAGCACGGGGTCCATCGGCGGGCGACTGCCCTTCGATCCGTCAGACCGGTTCAGCGCCGCGTCGAGCGCCGGCCGGAACAGCTCGAAATCCACCACCCCCGCAAGCCGCTCCAGCGGGTCACCCGCCCTCGAGAGCGCCGCATACCGCTCATCCAGATCGAAGAAACCGCGCTGACCCGACATCCAGGCCTCCCCGTCGCCCCCCGGCCAAGGGAATCACGCCAACGCCGTCAAAGCGAGAGATTCTTCAGGGTGTCCCAATGCATGTCACCCCACGTCGGCGGCGCCTCCCCGTCGCGGATCTGCCGGCGCCAAATCCGCGAGCAGCATGACGTGCGGGGCGCGCGACTTTCCCAATCCCGAGGCTTGGTTCGGGGGCGTGGCACCGGTCAGGCTATGCCGGCGATGATCGCGCGCAGGGTTTCGAGACCGCGGCCGGTCTGGGCGGAGGTCAGCAGGATCTCGGGGAAGGCCGCCGGATGGGCGCCGAGGCCGGTCCGGACCTGTTCGACGGTGCGGGCGAGATCGGCGGCGCCGGGCTTGTCGGCCTTGGTCAGCACCACCTGGAAGGTGACGGCGGAGCGATCGAGCAGCCCCATGATCTCGCCGTCGACGGCCTTCAGGCCGTGGCGGGCGTCCACCAGAAGGAACACCCGGCGCAGGGTCGCGCGCCCGGCGAGATAGGCGCGCATCAGCGCCTGCCAGCGCTCGACGATCGCGCGCGGCGCCTCGGCGAAGCCGTAGCCGGGCAGGTCGACGAGATAGCGCTCCGGCCCCAGCGTGAAGAAGTTGATCTCCTGGGTCCGGCCCGGGGTGTTGGAGGCCCGCGCCAGGGCCTTGCGCCCGGTGAGCGCGTTGATCAGGCTGGACTTGCCGACGTTCGAGCGTCCGGCGAAGCAGACCTCCAGCCGGTCGGCGGGCGGCAGGCCGTCCATGGCGACGACGCCCTTGAGGAAGCTGCACTCGCCGGCAAAGAGCCGGCGCCCGGCTTCCACGGCCTCGGCGTCGGGCTCCGCGGCCAGGCCGAACGCCTGGGTCAAGCTGCCTCCAGCACGGCGGCATCGCCCAGGGCGACCCTTCCGCCTTCGGTCACTTCGGCATAGACGCCGAAGTCGCGATGGCCCCAGCCGTCCTGGAGGGCGCCGAGCGTATCGGCGTCCCTGTGCCCGGTCGCGGGATTCGCGGTGGTCGCCTTGCAGCGGGTGATGCGCTCGCGGATGCGGAAGGTGGCGCCGCCGATGCGCAGGGAGCGGCCGATCAGGTCGAATTCCTCCCAGGGCGCGAGACCCTCGAGCCAGATGTTGCCGCGGAACCGCTCCATGGCGAGCGGGCTCTCGAATCGCTCGGAGAGCGCGCGCAGGCTGGCGAGGCCGAGGATCGAGACCGAGGGATAATCCGTGTCGGTCATGCCGCGCGCCGCCCTTGCGAGGAAGGCCGGGCGGCTCCGCTCCGGGTCGGAAAGGGGAGCGACCCATTCGATGAGCCGGGCCGCGTCCTCGGGCCGGTCGGGGTCGATTGTGATCGGCGCGCGGCGGGGGTGGGTGAGCGTGACCGTGCCGGCGGCCTCGTCGACGCGGGCGCGGATCGCGATCAGGTCGGGGGATTTGGCGGCGCGGCTGAAATTGGCGCAGGGCGCCCAGCCGGCGGCGCCCGGCGCCAGTTTCGCCGCCTCGTGGGCGATGGCCCAGACGCGGTCCCAGGGCATGGTGGCGCCGGCGGCGAAATCCGCGCCGGCGACCGATTCGACCCCGTGCGACTTGATCGGGTGGCGCCAGAGATGAGCGACGCGCGCCGTCACCGCGTCATTCGGCCTTCTTGGATCGCTTCAGCGGGCCGAGGATGTTGCCCATGACGTCCGGCTTCACGCCCTGGCTGCGCATGATCGTATATTGCTGGGTGAAGGTGATGAGGTTGTTGGTCACCCAGTAGATCACCAGCCCCGAGGCGAACTGGCCCATCATGAACATGAAGACCCAGGGCATCCAGGCGAAGATCGTCGCCTGGGTCTTGTCGGTGGGCGCGGGGTTGAGCTTCATCTGCAGCCACATCGAGATGCCCATCAGGATCGGCCAGACGCCGATCGAGAGGATCGCGAGGATGCTGGCCGGTCCGGGCGCATCCCAGGGCAGCAGTCCGAAGAGATTGAAGATCGAGGTCGGGTCGGGCGCGCTGAGATCCCTGATCCAGCCGAAGAACGGGGCGTGACGGAGCTCGAGCGTGACGAAGATCACCTTGTAGAGCGAGAAGAAGATCGGGATCTGGATGAGGATCGGCAGGCAGCCGGCCGCGGGATTGACCTTCTCGCGCTTGTAGAGGGCCATGACCTCCTGCTGCATCTTCATCTTGTCGTCGCCGGCGGTCTCCTTGATCTTCTCCATCTGCGGCTGGAGCGCCTTCATCTTCGACATCGAGACATAGGACTTGTAGGCCAGCGGGAAGAGCAGGGCCTTGATCAGGAAGGTCAGGCAGATGATCGCGAGGCCCATGTTGCCGATCAGCCCGTGCAGGAAATGCAGCGCCCGGAAGATCGGCTTGGTCAGGAAGAAGAACCAGCCCCAGTCGATGGCGTCCACAAAGCGGTCGATGTGCCGCTCCTCCTGGTAGTCGCGGATCGTCTCCCATTCCTTGGCGCCGGAGAAGAGCCAGGTGGTCGCCTCGCCGGTCTCGCCCGGGGCCACCGCCATGGTCGGCAGCCGCACGTCGGTCTGGAAGGTATCCGAGCTCTCGGTGTATTTGGTGACGGCGGTGAAGGGCTGGCCCGCCGGGGGCACCAGCGTCGTCATCCAGTAATGGTCGGTGAACCCGATCCAGCCGTTCTCCGCGACCTCCACGACGCTGGCCGCGGCGTTTTCGGCCTCGCTTTTCTCCAGATCGGCGATCTTGTCGTATTTCAGCTCGGTCAGCGAGCCGTCGGCGACCATGATGACGCCTTCGTGCAGGATGTAGAAGCCGCGCAGGTTGCTCGGCTTGCCGTGGCGCGCGATGATCCCGTAGGGCGCCACGCGCACCTCCGCGCCGCTGGTGTTCTCCACCGATTGCGTCACGTCGAACATGTAGTTCTCGTCGACCGAGATCGTGCGGCGGAAGACGAGGCCGGCGCCGTTGTCCCACACCAGCGTCACCGGCGTCGCCTCGGTGAGCTCGCTGCCGCTCTCGACCTGCCATTCGGTCGCGGGGCCGGGCACGGCGTCGGGGGCGAGGCCCGCGCCGGGGCGCCAGCCGTAGAGCGCGTAATAGGCCTCCGGCACGCCCGAGGGCTTGAGCAGCGTCACCATGGGCGAATCCTTGGCGACGGTCTCGAAGTAGTCGGTGAGCTTGAGGAAGTCGATGCGCCCGCCCTGGAGCGAGATCGAGCCCGAGAGCCGCGCGGTGTGGATCGGGATCCGCGGGGTGCTCGCGAGCGCCGCGTCGAGCGACTGCGGCGCCGCGGCCGCCAGCTCCGGCGCGCCGGCGGTGGTTCCCTCGCCGGGCGGCACGGCCAAGCCGGTGGCCTCGGGCGCCTCGGCGGTGATGGCCGGCGGCTCGGTCTGCTCGGGGAACCAGTCCGGGAAGAGCATCGGGCCGAGCGTGAACCAGACCAGGATGACCAGGAAGCTCAGCGCGGTCGCCAGGATCAGATTTCTGTTCTGGTCGTCCATTCACGCGGCTCCAGTCAGGGTCTCGAAAAACCTGACGGGGGTTCAACAGCCGCGGGCCTGAAAGGTCAAGGTGTATTCGGGTCGCGCTTCCCGCCGGCTTCGGCGGCGGCGGCGACCGGCACGAAACCACCGGCCTCCCGGACGCAATGCAGCCAGATCGAGGCCTGGGCGAAGGACATGGGCTCGGCGATGAGGAAGCCCTGGGCGAAGCCGCAGCCGAGCCGCCCGAGCATCGCGGCGGCGCCTTCGGTCTCCACGCCTTCGGCGAGCGTGGCGATTCCGAGCGCGCGGGCCATGGCGATCATCGAGGCGGTGAGCTGCTGCTGTTCCTCGCTTCGCTCGATGCCGGCGACGAAGCTGCCGTCGATCTTGATGCGGTTGACCATGAAGCGGCGCAGGTTCGAGATCGAGGCATGGCCGGTGCCGAAATCGTCGAGCTCGATGGAGAAGCCGCTCGAGGCGAGGCCGCGCAGGTTGCGCACCACCTGGTCCGCGTCGCTCTTGATGAGCACCGTCTCGAGCACCTCGATGGAGAGGCGCGCGGGGTCGATGTCGAAGCGCTCGGTCTCCCATTTGATCTTCTCGATCAGCCGGGGGTCGCGGAGCTGGGCGAGGGCGAAATTGACCCCGACCTTGGGCACGGCGAGGCCGGCGGCGTCCCAGGCCTTGATGGCGTCGAGCGAGCGGGTCAGGACCAGCTCCCCGATGCGCTCGGTCAGGTCGGTCTCCTCGGCGAAGTCGAGGAAGGCCGAGGGCATCAGCAGCCCCTGGCGGGGATGCTGCCAGCGGATGAGGGATTCGAAGCCGGCGAAGGCGCGGGTCTCGAGCGCGATCTGCGGCTGGAAGAAGGGGATCAGCTCGCCGGTGTCGATCGCCGCGAGCAGCTCGGTGTAGAGCGTCTCGCGCCGCTCGACCTCGGCGCGCAGCCCGTCGCGGAAATAGCGCACGTTGCCGGTGCCCACGCCCTGCGCCTCGCCGAGCGCGATCCTGGCATTGGCGAGGATCCGGTCGGGGTCGGGCTGGTCGTCGGAGAGCAGGGTGACGCCGATGCTGCAGCTGATGTGCCGCGCGCCGCCGCGGATCGAGAAGGGCTGCCGCAGCGCCGCCTGGATGCGGGCTGCGATCGGCGCGGCCGCATTGGCGTCTTCGAGATCAAGGGCGACGACGACGAAATTGTCGTGCCCGACATAGGCGGCGAAATCCCCGCCGCGCATCGCCTGGCGGATGCGGCGCGCCGTGAGGCGGATGATCTCGTCGCAATCCCGCTGGCCGAGGGTCTCGCGCAGGATGCCGAAGCGGTCGAGATCGACCCGCAGCACCGCGGTCTGGGTCGTGCTCCGCTCCGACCCCGCCGCGATGCGCGCAAGGAAGGCATGCAGATAGGTCGCGTTGGGCAGGCCGGTCAGGGAATCGTGGAGCAGGCGGAAGCGGTTCTCGCGGTCCGTCTCGCGGCTCCGGGCGACCCAGTCGGCGATGCGCCGCCGCGCGGGCAGGAGCACCATTCCCACCAGCGCCGCGCCGCCGAGCAGCTGGAGCGCCGTGGCGACCAGGATCGTCCTCCGGGTCCGGGTCGCGGCGTCTTCGGTGGCGGCGCGATAGCGCGTGGCGATCAGCTTGAGCCGGGGCAGGATCCTCGCTTCGAGCGCCGCGGCGATGCGCGCGGCCTCCCGCGCGTCGACCTGCGGGCTCTGGGACAGGGCGGCGGCCTCGCCGGCGATCTCGACCAGCGCCGAGGTCTCGCCCTCGACCCCCGCCTGCGCGAGCCGGTCCCGTTCCTGGCCGAGCAGCTGCTCGGTGTCCCAGGCGAGCCGGGTCTGCTGCATGCGGGCATCCGGCGCAACCGGGCGCTCGGCGAGCATGTCGAGCGCCGCGACCATGGATTGCGCCGAGGCGGCCTCGGCGGCGGCGGCGAGCGCGACATCCGCCGTCAGCGCCTGCTGCCGGGCGCTGCGCTCCACCGCGATGAAGGATGCCGCGAGCATCGCCAGCCCGGCGCAGAGCATGATCGCGCACGCCCGCGCGAACTGGCGGTCGGGCGTCAGGCTGGCCGCGGGGGAGGGCGACGTGGACATGGCCGGGAAGCTAGCCCGGCCGCACCTCAGCAACGGTTAACCGCCGGGCGCGATTCGGGGGCAATCTCGCCGGCATTCGAGGCGAATTTTAGCGGCGTGTCGCGCCCGAGCCGATGTGGTATCCGCGCCCGCCAGCAAGCGGCCTTCACGCACACTGCACGACCCTAGGTCTGGCTGAGGGCGGCGTGATCGATTCTACTGGGCGACTCCGTTCGAAAGGATCGTCCATGCTGCGACGAGCCATCACCGCCCTCCAGCGGAGGCTAAGCCCGCGTCTGGAGCTGAGCAAGCGCCGCGGAGAAACGCTGGCGCTGCTGGTCATCGGCATGATCGGCGCGCGCACCGTCAACCCCGGCCACGTTGCCAGCGAGCGGCCCGGGGAGACGCAGATCGCCTCGACATGCCGTCGCCACCAGCGCCTCTTCCAGAATGTCGATCTCGGGCTGGACTGGTCCGCGCCGCCGGTGGCGAACCTGCCCGGCCTGGTCGGATCCTGGCATCTCGCGCTCGACCGGACCCAGCGGCAGATCGGGGGCGGGACGTGAACTTCCTGGTGCTCGCCGCCGTCACCCGGTGGTTTCGCGTGCCGCTGATCTGGACGGTCATCGAGGGGCGGGGCTGCTCCGACACCGAGCAGCGGATTGCGCTGATGCAGCGCTATCTCCGGCTCTTCGGCCGCTCGACGATCAAGCTCCTGCTTGCGGACAGGGCGTTCGTCGGGGTGAAGTGGATCGAGTTCCTTTGCAAGAACGACATCCCCTTCGCCATCCGTCTGCGCGAGGACATGCGCGTGCCCACCGAGGCCGGGCACGAGCTCGGGCTCGCGGCCCATCCGGGGCGCCGGGGCCGCAGCCGGTTCATCCGCGGGCGCTTCGCCAACGCAGGCGCCGAGGCACCGCCGCTGACCTTCGTGCTCAAGCGGCTCCGGAGCGGCGACCTGCTGGCCGTGGTGTCCAACCGCCCCGCACCCGCCGCGCCCAACGCCTGCCGCAAGCGATGGGCGATCGAGTGCCTGTTCGGCGACGCCAGGACCCGCGGCCTCAACCTCGAGGACACCCGCCCCACGAACCCGCGCAAGCTCGCCCTCCTCATGGCGCTCGTCGCGCTCGTCATCGTCTGGGCCGGCCGCGCCGCCGCCGACAAGCTGGGCAACGCGACCCCGAAGCGCAGAGCCCACGGCTTCCTCGCCCAGTCGTGGTTCCGCACCGGCTTCAACCTCATCCGTAACCGCCTCGCCGCAGGCGACGCCGTACTGCCTTGGCGAAAGCTCGGGAAACCACTCGCGCAGCCCGCCAGAACCGGGAGAGTCGTGTAGTGTGGCCTTCACGAAGGGTTTACGAATAAATCACTTTAAAACAGTAGGTTACAAAGCGTCCCCATGGGGACGCCAAATCGCGGGCCCCAGACCCGCCTCAGAACTTGATGTTGACCGCCGCGAAGGGGCTGATGAACCCGGCCTCGCGGGCGACCGAGATCGCCTGTTCCAGCGCCGCCTCGTTGTCGAAGGGGCCGATCAGGATGCGCCGGCCGAGCCCTTCCAGGCCGACCCCACGCGAATTGTAGCCCAGCCCGCGGAAGAACACCGTGGCCCGCCTCTCGTCGGTGAAGCCGGTCACCACGCCGACCTGCACCGGGACCGGCCGGATGGCCGCGCCGCCGTGCTCGATCTCGAAGGGCACCAGCCCGCGGCCCAGCGCCTCCATCCCGTCGAGATCCTTGGTGCGCGTGACGCAGCCGCCCTGGATCAGCAGCACCGTCTGGCGTTCCAGGCGCGGCGCCAGGATATAGGTATCGCTCGGCGCATTGAAACGCGTCACCTGACCCTGCCGCTCCAGACGGTTGTACTGCTCGAAGAGATCGGTGCAGACCGCCGGATCGCGCTCCTGCTGCACCCCGGCGCAGCCCGCCGCGAGCACGAGCCCCGCCAGCAGGACGGCGCGGATGCCCGGACCCAGTTCGGCCCGCCTGCGCATGCTCAGTTCCCGATCGGATAGGGATAGGCGAACCCCGCTTCGAGCGCCGCCTGTCGCGCCCCCTCGAGCGCGCCGGCCGTCCCGAGCGGGCCGACATAGACCCGCCGGCCCAGCCCCGGCTTGCCGATGCTGAAGGCACGCAGCCCGCGCGCCTCGAAATAGCGGTTCGCGCGCGCATCGTCCTCTGAGGTCGTGACCACGCCCACATGGATCGTGGTCGGCGGGACCGCCGCGCCGCTGTCGGAGACCGGCACGACCGGCAGATCCTCCATCCCGGCGAGATCGGCGCTCAGGGTGACGCAGCCGCCGTCGCGCAGCCATTCCGCCTGCCGCATCAGCTCCGGCGGGACCGACCACCGATCCCGGCGCGGGGTCGGCATGAAGCGGTCGAGAATGTCGTATTGCTGGAAGAGAGCTATGCAATCCGCCCCGCTCGCGCCGCGCGTGGTCGCGGGATCGAGGGCCGGCTGGCAGCCGAGGAGCAGGGTGGCGAAGGCCGCGAGAATCAGGCTGCTGCGCGCACGGGCCAAGACGGCCTCCTTGTGTCGGTTCGCCCCGCAGAGTATCCCCTGCCGCCGAGCGAGAGCAAGGGGACGAGAGATGGAGAGATCCGCCGCCATGACCCGCGACTGGATCGCGACCGCCCGCACGCTCTCCGAGGCGCTGCCCTATCTGCAGCGCTACGACGGCGCGACGATCGTCATCAAGTTCGGCGGCCATGCCATGGGCGACGAGAAGGAGATGGCCGATTTCGCGCGCGACATCGTGCTGATGAAGCAATGCAACGTGAACCCGGTGGTTGTGCACGGCGGCGGCCCGATGATCAACGAGATGCTCCAGCGGCTGGCCATTCCCTCGGAATTCGTCGACGGCAAGCGGGTCAGCGATGCGGCGACGGTCGAGGTCGTGGAGATGGTCCTCTCGGGCCGGATCAACAAGCGCATCGTGCAGGCGATCAACGCCCAGGGCGGCAAGGCGATCGGCCTTTCCGGCAAGGATGCGAACCTGATGATCTGCGAGAAGGACATCCGGACGACCCTGCGCGACGGCGAGGAGGTGGCGGTCGATCTCGGCTTCGTCGGCAAGCCGGTCGAGATGCATCCCGAGATCCTGACGAACTTCCTCGGCTCGGACTTCATCCCGGTGGTCGCGCCCGTGGGCATGGGCCGGAACGGCGAGACCTTCAACGTCAACGGCGACACCGCGGCGGGCGCGGTCGCGGCGGCGATGAAGGCCGACCGCCTGCTGCTCCTGACCGATGTCGCGGGGGTCAAGGACGCCGCCGGCACCGTGCTGACCGAGCTCAACGCCGCGGCGGTGCGCGACCTCACCGCCTCCGGCGTGATTTCGGGCGGGATGATCCCCAAGACCCAGACCGCGCTCGAGGCGATCGAGGGCGGGGTGCGCGCGGTGGTCATCCTCGACGGGCGCGCGCCGCATGCGGTCCTGCTCGAACTCTTCACCGCCCATGGAGCCGGAACGCTGATCCGGGCGGCATAAGCCGTGGCTTCGCGGCCGGAAGCGCGGCCGGGGTGCCTGGAAGAGGTGGCGCGCGCCGCCCAAGGCGAGGTGCTGGCCGTGCTCGGGGCCTTCCATCCCACGCCCGACGACGAGTTGCCGGCGGATTGCGGGACGCTCGTGCTGCTCGGGCCGGAGGAGCCGGGGTTCTGGGCGGCGTTCCGTGCCGGCGCGGAATATCGCGACGGCGGCGCGGATCCGATCGACCGGTGGTCGGCGCGGGTGATCGGTGGGCTCGCCGACCGCCTCGGCGCGGCGGCGCTCTTCCCGTTCGGCGGGCCACCGCATCGGCCCTTCCTGCGGTGGGCGATCCGAAGCGGGCATGCCTGGAGCTCGCCCGTGGGGCTGCTGGTGCACGAGACCGCCGGGCTCATGGTCTCGTTCCGCGGCGCGCTGGCCTTCGCGCAGCGCTTCGACCTGCCGCAACCTGGCCCGCGGCCCTGCGATACCTGCGCGGGTTTCTGCCTCGATGCCTGCCCTGTCGGGGCGCTGGGAAAGGGCGGCTATGACCTCCGGGCCTGCCACGGGTTCCTGGACACCGCCGCGGGAGAGGATTGCCTCGGGCGCGGCTGCGCGGTGCGCCGGGCCTGCCCGGTCGGCGCCGGCCGGCGGGTCGAGGCACAATCAGCCTTCCACATGAAAGCCTTTCATGGCAGGCATTGAGGATGCGACGCCTCATCCTGATGCGCCATGCCAAATCGAGCTGGTCCGACCCGGAGCAGCGCGACCTCGACAGGCCGCTCAACCGGCGCGGCCGGCGCGGCGCCGGGCTGATCGGGCGGTGGCTGAAGTCGAAGGGCTACGAGCCCGACCACGCCCTGGTCTCGAACGCCCGGCGTGCGCAGGAGACCTGGTCGCGGGTCGTCGAGAAGATCGGGGGCACGCCGACGACCTATGTGACGGAGCTCTATCAGGCCGACACGGCGGCCATCCTCGCCGCCGTGCAGCGGGCGCCGGGCGTGGCGCAGCTGCTGGTCCTGGGACATCAGCCCGGCATCGGGAGCTTCGCGCGGTTCATTCTCGAATCCCCGCCCGAGGATGCGGCCTTCGAGAAGTTCCCGACCGGTGCGACGGCGGTGATCGATTTCGACGCGGCGACCTGGAGCGAGGTCGCCCTGGGCAGCGGGCGGCTACATGATTTCGTGGTGCCGCGGGCGCTCGAGTGACCCCGTGGCGCTGTCCCCATGGGGACAGTTCTTAAACCGCTGATTCAAAAGGGAAAAAGTGTTAACGCGCCCGATGGCGCTCGCCGGATGGCTTGCGCAGGGCCAATCTTGTGCCAGCGGCCCTCGCCGTCGTCTCGCATCACGCCCCGGGGCCGGGGGCTCGAGCCCGACCGACCCGTGGCGATCGGGCCGCGCCGGCCCTGCCGGGGGCCGGCGCTCAAGCGCACCGTCCAGGGCCGCCCCGTCCCGATCCTCGACCGACGGTGAAGCTGCACCTCCCTCGCCCGGCGGCGCGCCTCCGGGCGACCGGACCGGGCGACGCGCCACCGCCGCCTCGCCTTTTCGGTCCGGGGGCATGTAATGCGGGCCGCGCGGGGCGCGGCCATTTCCTTATTCCGAGACTCGGCTTCGGACCGCGGCGCCGTCGGGCGGTAAGGCCGATGGTGTGGCAGATCCGCGCCTGCGCTCCGGCCGACGAACCGGGGCGAGGCAGTGCCTCGCTGGTGACGGTTCGGGGTGATCCTGGCCGGGCGACTCGCGCGGTTGTCGCGTCAATGCCCGAGGATCTGGCTCAGGAAGAGCTTGGTGCGCTCCGACTGGGGATTGTTGAAGAAGGCCTTGGGTTCGTTCTGCTCGACGATCTGGCCCTGGTCCATGAAGATCACCCGGTTGGCCACGGCCTGGGCGAAGCCCATCTCGTGGGTGACGCAGATCATCGTCATGCCCTCCTCGGCGAGCTCGATCATGGTGTCGAGCACCTCCTTGATCATCTCGGGGTCGAGCGCGGAGGTCGGCTCGTCGAAGAGCATGATCTTGGGGCGCATGCAGAGCGCGCGGGCGATCGCCACGCGCTGCTGCTGGCCGCCCGAGAGCTGGCCGGGGTATTTGTCGGCCTGCTCGGGGATCCGGACCTTGGTCAGGAACCGCATCGCATCGGCCTCGGCTTCCTTCTTCGGGGTCTTTCGCACCCAGATCGGCGCCAGCGTGCAGTTCTCCAGGATCGTCAGATGCGGGAAGAGGTTGAAATGCTGGAACACCATGCCGACTTCGGAGCGGATCTTGTCGATGTTCTTCAGATCCGAGGTCAGTTCGACGCCGTCGACGGCGATCCTGCCCTTCTGGTGCTCCTCCAGCCGGTTGATGCAGCGGATCAGGGTGGACTTGCCCGAGCCCGAGGGGCCGCAGACCACGATGCGCTCGCCCTTGTAGACGGTCAGGTCGATGTCGCGCAGCACGTGGAACTCGCCGAACCACTTGTTCATGCCGACGATCTCGATGGCGACCTCGTCGGACACCTTCATCCCGCTGCGGTCGATCGGCTGGTCGATGACGGTCTCGCTCATGGGCGGATCTCCTAGCGCTGGCCGGTCCGGAGCTTGCGCTCGAGGTACTGAGAATACTGCGACATCCCGTAGCAGCACAAAAAGAACAGCAGCGCAACGAAGCCGTAGAGCTCCCAGACGATGCCGTTCCAGTTGGTGTCGGCGCGGATCGCGGTGGTCAGGCCGATCGGGTCGAGAAGCCCGATGATCGCCACCAGCGTCGTGTCCTTGAAGAGGCCGATGAAGGTATTGACGATGCCGGGGATCGAGATCTTGAGCGCCTGGGGCATGATGATCAGCCGCGTCGCCTTCCAGTAGTCGAGGCCGAGCGCGTCCGCGGCCTCGTACTGGCCGCGCGGGAGCGCCGCCAGCCCGCCGCGGATCACCTCGGCCATATAGGCCGAGGCGAAGAGCGTCACCATGATGATCACGCGCAGGATGATGTCGAAATTCGTGCCCGGCGGCAGGAAGATGTTGAGCAGGAAGGAGGCGACCAGCAGCAGGGTGATCAGCGGCACGCCGCGGATGAACTCGATGAAGCCCACGCACATGGTGGTGACGAAGAACATCTGCGAGCGCCGGCCGAGCGCGAGCAGGATGCCGAGCGGCAGGGAGAAGGCGATGCCGGTCACCCCGATCACCAGCGAGAGGGTGAAGCCGCCGAAGCGGCTCGAGCCGACCGGCTGGAGCTCCAGGATCGGCAGGGCGCGCGCCACCGGGCCGGCGAGATGCAGCCACCAGAGGATCATGGCCGCGACCGCCACAACCAGGGCGACAAGCTCCGAGCTCCGGGCGGCGACGGCCCGGTGCACCAGCCAGGCGATGGCGAAGCCGGCATAGACCGCCAGCGGCACCGAGGCCGGGCCGCCCCAGAGCAGCCAGTAGGCGATGCCGGGGAAGGCGACGGCGAACCAGCGGAGCCGGCGCGGCAGCTCGGCGAAGAGGATCGGCGCCAGTGCCACGAACATCAGCACGAAGGCGAGCGTCGGGCGCCAGTAGAGCTCGCGCGGGTAGAAGCCGAAGAGGAACTGCTGCCAGCGCTCGCGGATCACCGCGAAGCAGGCGCCGCTCGCGCCCTCGCCCCAGGTCTCGCGGATGATCGCGCGGCATTCGGTGAGCGAGCCCGCGTCCCAGACCGAATGCGCGAACCAGGGCCAGACATGGGCGACCAGCCAGAGGATCGCCGCAAGCGACAGCAGGGTCAGGAGCGCGCTCGGCCAGCTCGAGAAGAGGTTCTCCTGCAGCCAGCGCAGCCGGCCGGTGCGCGCGGCCGGCGGCGCCTGCGCCTCGAGCATCTCCCGGCGGAAGGACCCGGCCCCCGCCATCTCAGCGCTCCTTCAGCGCCACGGAGGCGTTGTACCAGTTCATCACCGAGGAGATCCCGAGGCTGACGAGCAGGTAGAAGCCCATGAGCAGCAGCATGCATTCGAGCTCGCGTCCGGTCTGGTTCATGGTGATGCCGCCCAGCGTGGCGCGCACGTCCATGTAGCCGACGGCGATGGCGAGCGAGGAGTTCTTGGTGAGGTTGAGGTATTGCGAGATCAGCGGCGGCACGATGACCCGGAGCGCCTGGGGCAGGATCACCAGGCTCATCACCCGCCGCGGCCGGAGCCCCAGCGCGCTCGCCGCCTCGGTCTGGCCGCGCGGCACCGCGAGGATGCCGGCGCGCACGATCTCGGCGATATAGGAGCCGGTATAGAGCGAGAGCGCCAGCCAGAGCGCGAGCAGCGCCTTGTCGACGAAGCCGCCGCCCGCGAAGTTGAAGCGCTCGAGCACCGGATAATCGAGGGTGATAGGCCCGCCGAGCAGCGCGTCGACCAGCAGGACAGGCACGAAGAAGAGGCCGGTGCCGAGCCAGAAGATCGGCAAGATCTCTCCCGTCTCCTCCTGGCGTCGCCGCGCCTGGCGGCGGAGGAAGACGATGGCGGCGAGCGAAGCGAGGAAGGTCAGGACCACCAGCTGCCAGCCCGGCCCGAGCACCGGCCAGGGCATGTAGAGCCCGCGGTTGGTGACGGCGAAGGCGCCGAAGAGCATGCTGGCGCTGGCCTCGTCGCCGCGGAAGGCGCGTGGCGCCGGGGCGCTTTCGGTGATGATCGCCATGATGGCGATGATCCAGAGCAGCACCGGGACGTTGCGGAAGCCCTCCACATAGGCCGCCGCGATCCGGGCGACGATCCAGTTGCCCGAGAGCCGCAGCACGCCCATGAGCACGCCGATGACGGTGGCGAGGCCGCAGCCGAGGATGGCGATCAGGATGGTGTTGAGGATCCCCACGAGCGCCGCCCGGGCATGGGTGCTGTTGTTGGTATAGGGAACCAGCGTCTGGTTGATGTCGTAGCCGGCCCGGGAGCCGAGGAAGCTGAAGCTGAAGTCCTTGCCGAGTGCCGAGAGGTTCTGGACCGTGTTGCTCACCAGCCAGGCGGTGGTGAGGATGAAGGCCGCCAGCGCAAAGACCTGGATCGTCAGCGAGCGGTAGCGCGTGTCGTTGAGCAGCATCCCGAGCCGGAAGGGCTCCTGATGCGTGTCGATGCTGGTCATCGCGACTCCTCGCGAAGCGCGCCGCCACGGGGCGGCGAGCGGTCACGGCCGTCAAGAGCGCCGATCGTCATCGCCCGGACCCGGTCGGGCGCGCGCCGGAGCGCACGCCCGGGTGTCGGTCACCGGAACGGCGGCGAATACATCAGGCCGCCGTCGGTCCATTGCGCGTTCAGGCCGCGCGCAAGGTTGATCGGGGTGCCCTCGCCGATGTTCGCGGCGAAGATCTCGCCGTAATTGCCCTGGGCCTGGATCGCCTTGACCGCCCAGTCGGCGTCGAGGCCGAGGATCTCGCCGAGGTTGCTTTCGGAGCCGAGCAGGCGGCGGATCTCGGGGTTCTCCGAGGTCGCGGCCATGTCGGCGGCGTTCTCGGCGGTGATGCCGTATTCCTCGGCCGCGATCAGGGCGTTGAGCACCCAGCGGCCGATGTCGGCCCATTGGTCGTCGCCCTCGCGCACCAGCGGCCCGAGCGGTTCCTTGGAAATGATCTCCGGCAGGATCACGTGATCGCCCGGGTTCTCGAAGGTCGCGCGCGAGGCGGCGAGGCCCGAGGCGTCGGTGGTATAGGCGTCGCAGGCGCCGGCCTGGTATTGCTGCAGCGCCTCGGAATTGGTCTGGATCGGCACCGGATCGTAGGAGATGCCGTTGGCGGCGAAGAAATCGGCGAGGTTGAGCTCGGTCGTGGTGCCGGTCTGGATGCAGACCGTGGCGCCGTCGAGTTCACGCGCGGATGTCACGCCGAGCTCGGCCGGCACGATGAAGCCCTGGCCGTCGTAGTAGTTCACGCCGATGAAGGTGAAGCCGAGATCGACGTCGCGGGTCAGGGTCCAGGTGGTGTTGCGCGACAGATAGTCGACCTCGCCCGAGGCCAGCGCGGTGAAGCGCGTCTCGCCGGTCAGGGGCACGAACTGGACCTTGTCCTGGTCGCCGAGCACCGCCGCGGCCATCGCCCGGCAGAAGGCCACGTCGAAGCCGACCCAGCGGCCGTTCGGATCCGGGCCGGCGAAACCGGCGAGCCCGGTGTTGACGCCGCATTTCAGCACGTCGTTCGACTTGACCGCATCGAGCGTCTGGGCGGAGGCGGCGCCGGCGGCGAGACCGCCGACAATGGTGGCGGCGATCCAGATCGCATATTTCATGAAACTTCTCCCCGTTATGGTTGTGGCGCACGGACCCGGCATCGCCCGGCCGCCGCCGCACTCGTGGATCCGATTATTACCCAAACGGTTAACCTAAGGTCCTCAATATAAACATCAAGGTAAACGGTGGGACGGGCGAGCATCCGCTCATAAATTGCGGATTCCGGAAAGATTCTGCAGCATCATTGCGGCAATCCTGAAATCGGCTTGCTTTTTTGTCGCGGCCGCTTCCGCCTCGGCGTCTAGACCCCAGTGCTCCGCCTGCCAGGTCTCGTCGAGGCGCGACAATTGCCAGGCCCGCTCGGCCGGGAGCGCGCCCCGCGCCACTGCCAACGCGAGCACGAGCGAGCCGGAGAGGGCCACGAGTTCGTGGAGCGCGGCCAGCTCGAAGGCATCCATCGCCGCGACCGATGCGCGCAAGGCCGCGAGGCTGGCGTCCGGCTGGGGATGGGGCATGAGGCCGAACACCGCGATCAGCGGCGCCCCGAGGTCGCGCGCGCACCAGGTGAGCCAGGGATCCCAGGCCGCGGCCTGCCGCGCCCGGAGCTCGGCGGGCGCTTCGGCGCGGTAGCAGAGCAGGTCGCTGGCGCCATAGGCGGCGACAGCCTCGATCACCGCGTCGCGGGCGGGCAGCACGCGGTCGATGGCGGAATTCGCAAAGCGCGTCAGCGGCAGGCGGTCGGGATCGATCTCGCCTTCGAGCGCGTTCCATTCGTCGGCGATCGCCTGGGCCAGCGCCGCGGTGGGCAGGACCACCGGCGCGCCGGCGGGCGTGTTGAGCGGGCGGGTATCGAGGTCGATGTGATGGCCCTCAGGCTCCGCGCGCACGCAGGCGCGCGACCAGAACCGGCGCCCGGGCATGCCGCTCATCGCGCGGCGCTCCGCAGACCGTCCAGCGCCCCGTCGAGATCGTCGAAACGCTCGATCACCACGTCGGCGCCGGCGGCTTCGAGCCGCGGGCGGGGATGATAGCCCCAGGCGACGGCGACGGTCGCGAAGCCGGCGGCGCGCCCCATGGCGATGTCGAATTCGGTATCGCCGATCATCACCGCATGGCGCGCGGCGCAGCCCGTTTCCTCGAGCGCGCGCAGGAGCATCGAGGGATGCGGCTTGGAGGGATGCCCGTCCGAGGTCTGGGCGGTCGCGAAATAGCCGCCGATCCCATGGGCGTCGAAGCTGTGCTCGAGCCCCCGCCGTGCCTTGCCGGTCGCCACCCCCATCAGCGTCCCCGGCGCGACCGCCAGCCGCTCGAGCGCCGCCCGCGCCCCCGGATAGAGCGGCGCATGGGCCGCGGCACCGCCGGCCGCCCGCTGCGCCACGAAGCCCATGCGGTATTGCTCGGCCAGGGCGAAGACATCCTCCGGCGCGAGATGCGGCGCGAGCGCGCCCATCGCCTCGGGCAGCGAGAGCCCCACCACCGACAGGATCCGCTCGCGCTCCGGCGCCGGCTGCCCGACCGCGGCGAAGGCCCGTTCCATCGCCGCCACGATCAGGTGCTGGCTGTCGATCAGCGTGCCGTCCATGTCGAAGACGACGAGGCGCGTCTGCCCGCTCATGCCGCCTCCCCGAAGGGGTCGGCGGGCGCATCCCCGGGCTGCCAGCCGAAGAGCTCCCAGGTGCGCGCCATATGCTCGGGCAAGGGGGCGGTGAGCGACAGGAGCGCCCCGGTCCGGGGGTGGATCAGGTCGAGCGACCGCGCGTGCAGGTGCAGCTTGCGGCTGACGCCGCCGCCGAGCTGCGCGCCCCAGCCGGTGCCGGTGTTCTCCTGGGCGTTGGTGCCGTACTTGCCGTCGCCGACCACCGGATGGCCGATGGCGGCCATATGCGCGCGCAGCTGGTGCGTGCGGCCCGTCACCGGGCGCAGCGCGACCCAGGCCGCGCGCTGCGCCGCCGCCTCGATCACCCGGTAGTCGGTCGTGGCGCGCTTGGCGCCTTCGGTGCGGGCGATGTCGTCGGGGGGGATGCAGAGCATCTTCTCGCCCTCGCCGCCCGATCCGTGGCCCGGCGCCTTGACCAGCCCGTAGCGGATGGTCCCCGCCCGCGGCGAGGGCAGGCCCGCGACCGCCGCCCAATAGGTCTTGCGCGCGGTGCGGTCGCGGAAGGCGCGGGTCAGCCCGGCGGCCGCGCGCGCGCTGCGCGCCATCAGGAGCACGCCCGAGGTGTCGCGGTCGAGCCGGTGCACCAGCCGCGGCTTTTCCTCCGCGCCGAAGCGCAGCGCCTCGGCCAGCCCGTCCACATGCCGGCGCTGGCCGGAGCCGCCCTGGACCGCGAGCCCCGGCGGCTTGTTCAGCGCCAGCACGTCCTCGTCGCGCCAGATCACGCAGGCGCGGATCATCGCGGCATCGGCCTCGGAAACCGCCGGCTGCGGCGCGGTCTCGGCGCCGCCGTCGCGCAGCTCGGGGAGCGGCGGCAGGCGCACGGTCTGGCCCGCCTCCAGCCGGGTCGCCGGGCGGACCCGGCCGCCGTTGACGCGGATCTCGCCCTTGCGGCACATTCGCTCGACCAGCCCCTGCGGCACATGGGGATGGCGGCGGCGCAGCCAGCGGTCGAGCCGGAGATCGGCTTCCTCGGGCGCGACCGTCACCTGCTCCGGGCCGCTCATCCCGTGCTCCAGGCCCGGAGCGACCAGAGCCCGAGCGCGAAGGCGGCGAGGCCGAGCACGACCGAGCTTCCGGCATAGACCAGCGCCAGCCCCGGCCGGCCGCGCTCGACGAGCAGGAAGACCTCGAGCGAGAAGGCGGAGAAGGTCGTGAAGCCGCCGAGCATGCCGGTCATCACGAAGGGCGCGAGATGCTGCAGGTCGGAATCCATCCGGCGCAGCAGCAGCGCCGCCGCGAGGCCCATGACAAAGGATCCGAGCACATTGACGGTCAGCGTTCCCCAGGGAAACGCCAGCCCGGCCCTGCGGGCGACCTGCGCCGAAACCAGATAGCGGAGCATCGCGCCGATGGCGCCGCCCAGGGCGATCTGCAGAAGCGGAGGCATCTCGGCATCCTGTCGGGAACGAATGCCGCTCAAAGGCCCGTCCGGGCCGGGAATGTCAAGGCGGAGGCCGGGAAGTTCGCCTTCAGGTGGTGGCGCGAACCGTGTCGCGGGCGTCCTCGGCGTCGCCTTCGAGCGGCAGGCAAGGCACCAGTGGCAGGAAGCGGAGATTGCCCGCCGCGCCGACCGAGCGCAGCGCCGCGGCCTCGCCAACCCCGAAGCCGACGGAGCTCCAGGTGGTGAACCGCCGCGCGAGGATCGGGCGGAAGGCGCTGATCGAGATTGAGCCGTGCCGGCGGTCGGTCAGGATCCGCGCCGAGAGCGGCATGATCGCCGACCAGCAGCCTTCGAGGACCTGGGTGAAGCTCCGACCGTCGAAGCGCAGCTCCCCGGTCAGCCCGTGTTCGAGATTGAATCGCCGCGTCTGGGCCTCCAGCCGCAGGAGTGCGGAAGGCGGAAGTTCCGACGTCGCTTCCGATACATAGGAGAACTCGACCAGCGATATGGCGCCCGACCTGTTTGGCATACCCGATCCGCAGAAATAGAAGTTGGTGTTCACTCACCCCAAAAAGTAGCAAGAGTCAATGTTGTCGATGCATAAAATCGAAATACGATTACCCTCGGTCACATGCGCCGGGCGAAGTCGCGGATGAACTCGACGGTGGCGCCCTGGGCGGGCCGGATGGGCACCATGGGCAAGGTGCCGAAGCTCCAGTTGCGGAACCGGCGCTCGGTCACGGTGTCCTCGCGCAGCACCACGACGCGGCGGTGGCGCGGATCGGTTACGATCGCCTCCATCCGGGCGAAGAGCGCGCGGGTCGGTCCTTCGAGGACGCCGTAGAAGCGCGGCCCCTGGTGCAGCAGGAACCCGGTCAACCCCGCCTTCTCGTTCCTGCGGCGCGAGACCTCGGCGATCGCATCGAGGTCGGCGGGGCGCAGCGTCTCCGCTGCCGTGCTGACATAGACGAGCTGGATGATCTCGTCGCTGCGCGTCTGCCGAACCCTGGCGATGACCGGCGACCTCCCTCTTGTCGCGGCTGGTCCCTGCCGTCTTGTTCGGCGGCTACTCGGAACCCGATTGCGACAGCCTAGCGCGCTCTTCTTCGAGGTACAAAGCCCTTTTTCGCAGATCCTGCTCGGAACCGCGGTCGGTCGGTTCATAGAACCGCGGCCGGGCCATGCCGGGCGGGAAATAGTCCTGGCCGGAGAAGCCCAACTCGACATCGTGGTCGTAGCGGTAGCCCCGGCCGTAGCCTTCCTCCTTCATCAGCCGCGTCGGGGCGTTCAGGATATGCTTGGGCGGATCGAGCGAGCCGGTCTTCTCGGCCGCCGCCATGGCCGCCCCGAAGGCCCGGTAGGCGGCATTCGATTTCGGGGCGAGGGCGAGGTAGATCACCGCCTCGGCCAGCGCCAGCTCGCCCTCGGGCGAGCCGAGCCGCTCGAAGCTCTGCCAGGCGTCGAGGCAGAGCCGCAGCGCCGCGGGATCGGCGAGCCCGATGTCCTCCACCGCCATGCGGGTGATTCGCCGCGCGATGAAGCGCGGGTCCTCGCCGCCCCGGAGCATGCGCGCCAGCCAATAGAGCGCGGCATCGGGGTCGGAACCACGCACGGATTTGTGCAGCGCCGAGATCAGGTTGTAATGGCCGTCGCCGGATTTGTCGAAGAGCGCCGCCCGCCGGGTCAGGCGCTTCGCCAGCGCCGCGGCGTCGAGCGTCTCCCTCTCGCCCGCGATCTGCTCGATCAGGTTGAGAAGCGCCCGGCCGTCGCCGTCGGCCATGCCGGAAAGCGTCGCGCGGGCCTCGGGCGAGAGCGGCAGGGGATGGCCGAGATCTGCCTCCGCGCGTTCGGCCAGCCGCTCGAGGGCCGCATCGTCGAGCCGGTGCAGGGTGAGCACGCGGGCGCGCGACAGGAGGGCCGCGTTGAGCTCGAAGGATGGATTTTCGGTGGTGGCGCCCACCAGCACGATGGTGCCGTCCTCCATCAGCGGCAGGAAGGCGTCCTGCTGCGCCTTGTTGAAGCGGTGGATCTCGTCGACGAAGAGCAGGGTGCCGCGGCCGTTCGAGCGGCGGAGCCGGGCGGCCTCGAAGATCTTCTTGAGATCCGCGACGCCGGTGAAGATGGCGCTGATCTGGACGAAGGCGAGATCGGTGGCGTCGGCGAGCAGCCGGGCGATGGTGGTCTTGCCCACCCCGGGCGGCCCCCAGAAGACGATCGAGCCGAGGTTTCCGTCGGCGAGCATGGCGCCGAGCGGTCCGCCAGGGCCGAGGAGATGGCCCTGCCCCACCACTTCCTCCAACGTCCGGGGACGCAGGCGGTCGGCGAGCGGCCGCGGCGCCTCGCGCGCGGGCGGGGCGGGGCGGTCGGCGGGTCGGGGATCGAAGAGGTCGGCCATCGCCGGCAATCTACACCGGCGGAACCGCAGGGCAAAGCCGGCGGAGCCGGGCGGGCCCGACGGCAAGGTCACCGGCCAGAAATAATCTTTCGCGCGCTTGCACCACCACCGTTGCGCGAATCAGTGCTACCATGTATAGGCCGCCTCGCTGAAAGGCTGTGTCGGGAGAAGGCGGGGTCACCCGCCGCCGAAGGAGCAACCGCCCCGGAAACTCTCAGGTCCAAGGACCGGCACGGCCTCTACACTCCGGAAAGCGGCTGGAAACAGCCCACCGAAGGAGAAAGCCCGATTCTCGCGGGCGAAGCTCTCAGGTTCCAAGCACGGAGGGGGTGATGCGGCAGGAGCCGCCCGGACCCTAGGAGTGTGACCAGATGACCAAGATTGCCGTGATCGGCGCCGGCGTGACCGGCCTGACGACCGCCTACGAACTGCTCGACCGCGGGTTCGAGGTGACGGTCTTCGACCGCAACCGCTACGCCGCGATGGAGACGAGCTTCGCCAATGGCGGCCAGCTCTCGGCCTCGAACGCCGAGACCTGGACGCAGTGGGGCACGGTGCTGAAGGGCCTGAAGTGGATGCTTCAGGCCGACGCGCCGCTGCTCGTCAACCCGGCGCCGACCCTGCACAAGATGCGCTGGATGGCCGAGTTCCTGTCGAACATCCCGCATTACAAGAAGAACACCGTCGAGACGGTCCGGCTCGCGATCTCGGCCCGCGCGGTGCTCTTTGAGATGGCGGAGCGCGAGGGCATCGACTTCGACCACGAGAAGCGCGGCATCCTGCATTTCTACTCCCATCAGAAGGAGCTCGCCCACGCGCGCATGGTGAACGGCCTGCTGGCCGAGGGCGGCCTCGTCCGCCGTGAGCTCTCGCCCGCCGAGATCCGCGAGATCGAGCCGGCGCTGCACGGCGAGTTCGTCGGCGGCTTCCTGACCGAGAGCGACAGCTCGGGCGACATCCACAAGTTCACCGTCGGCCTCGCCGCGGCCTGCGCCCGGCGCGGCGCCGATCTGCGCTTCGGCACCGACGTCTTCGAGGTTGAGGCGGTCGACGGCGGGGTGCGGATCAGCTCGAGCGCCGGCGAGGACAAGTTTGACGGCGTCGTGGTCGCGGCGGGCGTGCGCAGCCGGGCGATCGCCGCCGCGCTCGGGGACCGGGTGAACATCTACCCGGTCAAGGGCTATTCGATCACCGTCGCCCTCGAGGACGACGCGAGCCAGGCGGCCGCCCCCTGGATCAGCCTGCTCGACGACAAGTCGAAGATCGTCGCCAGCCGCTTCGGCAAGGATCGCTTCCGCATCGCCGGCACCGCGGAATTCACCGGCGCCAACCGCGACATCCGCCACGACCGCATCCGGCCGTTGGTCGAATGGTGCGAGAAGCACTTCCCCGGCATCTCGACCGAACATGCGACGCCCTGGGCGGGCCTCCGGCCGATGACGCCCTCGATGCTGCCGCGGGTTGGCCGGGGCAAGAAGCCGGGGGTGTTCTACAACACGGGCCACGGCCACCTCGGCTGGACGCTTTCCGCCGCGACGGCCAGGATCGTCGCCGAGAGCGTCGCCGCCGAACTGGCGCCGCGACCGGCTTCGCTGCCGGCTGCCGCGTGAGCAGGCGCCGGGGCGTCTCGAGCGGCGCATCGCCCTGACCTGCGGCTGCCAGCTGCCGCCGCCCGGCGGCGGCTGGCCCCAAGCGGGAGGGTGACGCTGGCCTATCCGGAGCTCGGGCGAAGCCCGAGCGTTGCGGAAGGCGATGCCCTGGTCGGACGGTGACGGGGCGGTCCGGCCGCTGTCCCTGCCCTATTCCATCGCCGCGGCGGGCGTCTCGCCGCTGCGCGCCGGCGCGCCGGGACGGCGGAGCAGGAAGACCAGCGGGATCGCCGCGAGCGTCAGGTAGAACATGAGCATGAAATCGTCGATATAGGCGACGATCGCCGCCTGGGCGCGAAGCTGGGCCTCGAGCTGCGCCAGCGTCGCGGCGATGTCGGTCGAGCCGCCGAGGAGGCTGTCGAGGTTCTGGTTGAAGGGCGTCAGCCCGGAGACGAGATCGCCCCGCGCCGCCGCCATGTTATGCGCGAGCTGGGTCGCCACGATCGAGATGCCGACCGAGGAGCCGATGTTGCGCACGAGGCTGAAGAGCGCGGCGGCCTCGGCGCGGAACCGCGGCTCGAGGGTGGCGAAGGCGAGCGTGGAGAGGGGCACGAAGACCAGGCCGAGCCCGAGCCCCTGGACCACCCCCGAGACGATCAGCGGGCGCTGGTCCATCGCCGGCGAGAAGCCGGTCATCTGCCAGAGCGAATAGGCGGTGAGCGAGAGGCCGGCGAGGATCAGGATGCGGGCATCTACCCGGCCGACCAGCCGCCCGACGACGATCATCGAGACCATGGTGCCGACCCCGCGCGGCGCGAGCACCCAGCCGGTGGTGATCACCGGATAGCCGTAGAGGTTCTGCAGCATCGGCGGCAGCAGCGCGAGCCCCGCGAGCAGGATCATCCCGACCATGAAGATCAGCACGAGCGCGGTGACGAAATTCGGGTCGCGGAACATCGCCGGTTCCATGAAGGGGTGCTCGCGCCCGGAGGTGATGTGCAGCACGAAGGCCCAGAGGCCGGAGACGGTGAGGCCGAGATAGATCCAGGTCTCGGCCGAGGCGAACCAGTCGACCTGCTCGCCGCGGTCGAGCATCAGCTGCAGCGCGCCGATGGCGATCGAGAGCATCGCGAAGCCGAAGAAGTCGAAGCTGCGCATCCGGCGCGGCGATTCCGGCAGGAAGGCCATGAGCCCGGCGAGCGCCAGGATGCCCACGGGCAGGTTGACGAAGAAGACGTAGCGCCAGCCGAAGGTCTCGGTCAGCCAGCCGCCGAGCGTCGGGCCGATGATCGGGCCGACCATGATGCCGGCGCCCCAGATCGCCATGGCGCGGCCGTGCTCCTCGCGGGTGTTGATGTTGAGGAGCACGGTCTGGGAGAGCGGCACGAGGGCGGCGCCGAAGACGCCCTGGAGCACGCGGAAGAGGATCATCTCCTCGAGGCTGGTGGCGAGGCCGCAGGCCATGGAGGCCACGGTGAAGCCGGCCGTGGAGACGATGAAGAGCTCGCGCAGGCCGAAGCGGTCGGTGAGCCAGCCGGTGACCGGCGTCATGATCCCGGCGGCGACGATATAGGAGGTCAGCACCCAGGTGATCTGGTCCTGTGCCGCCCCGAGCGAGCCCTGCATGCTGGGCAGCGCCACATTGGCGATCGTGGTGTCGAGCACCTGCATGATCGTCGCCAACATGATCGAGACGGTGATCAGGCCCTTGTTCGGGACCCGGCCCGCCTCGGCCGCGGCCGGGGGCATCACCGGTCTCCGGTCGCGACGCTGGCGGTGGTGCCGGCGGAGACGAAGCCGGGCAGGCCACGGGCATGGCCGGTATCGACCGAGACCCGCGCGCTCATGCCGGCGCGCAGCGTCGGCAGGTCCTGGCCGGCGTCGATGCTGATGCGGACCGGCACCCGTTGCACCACCTTCACCCAGTTGCCGGTGGCGTTCTGCGGCGGCAAGAGCGCGAATTCCGAGCCGGTGCCCGCGCCGATCGAGGCGATCTCGCCCGTGAGGGCCACGTCGCCATAGGTGTCGACCGTGACCTCCGCCCGCTGGCCGGGGTGCATGTGGGTGAGCTCGGTCTCCTTGTAATTGGCCTCGATCCAGCTGTCGCCCGCGGCGACGAGGCTCAGGACCGGCACCGCCGGCGTCACGTACTGGCCCCGCTGCAGCCGGTCGGTCTGGCTGACGATGCCGTCGTCCGGGGCCACCACCCTGGTGCGGGCGAGGTCGAGCTCGGCGGCATGCAGCGAAGCGAGCGCCTCCAGCACGTCGGGATGCCGGTCGGTGGCGATCTCAGGATCGCCGGCGAGCGAGGCCCTGGCCGAGACCAAAGCGCTCTCGGCCTTGGTGACCGCGCCCCGCGCGATCTGGAGCTTCAGCGCGCTGTCGTCGGCGGCGGACTGGCTGACCACGCCCGAGCCGAGCAGCTTCTGCTGGCGGTCGTCCTGGGTCCGGGCGGTCTCGAAGGAATCCCGCGCCGTGCCGGCCTCGGCGACCGCCTCGTCATAGGCGGCCTTGAGCCGCTCGACGTCGAGGCGCGCCGAGGCGAGGCGCGCCTGCGCCTGCTCCACGGCGTTGCGGTAGCTCGCATCGTCGATGGTGAAGAGGGTCTCGCCCGCCTTCACCCGCTGGTTCTCGGCGACATTCACTTCGGCGATCTGGCCGCTGACCTGCGGCATCACCGAAACGCGGTCCTGCTGGACATAGGCGTCCTCGGTTTCGACGTAGCGCCCGCCGGTCACCCAGAGATAGCTGCCGCCGAGGGCGAGCGCGAGCGGCAGCGCCGCGATCAGCAGTCGGCGCCGGCGGCGGGCGTTCGGGCGCGCCGTCGCGGGTGCGGCCGGGGCGGCGGCATCCGTGGTGACGAGGCGCGGGGCGGGCTTCGTCTCGGTGGTCGGTTCCGGGGCCGGGTCGCTCATGGGTCAGCCTCCCCTCGCGGCGCTGCGCCGGTCTTCGCCCGCCGCTTCGGCGGCACCGGTGCAGAGGTTGGAAACGATGGTCTGGAGATGGGCGACGAGCGCATCGCGCTCGGCCGGCGCGAGGCCCGCCAGCGCCTCCTCGTAGACGGTGGCGGCGCGGGCGCGCATCGGCTCGAAGAGCGCGCGCGCCGTTTCGGTGGTGTGGATGCGCCGGGCGCGGCGGTCGTTCGGGTCGGGGCGCCGCTCCACGAGCCCGGCGGCCTCCATCCGGTCGATGTGGCGGCTGAGCGTCATCGGCTCGATCTCGAGCAGCGCCGCGAGCGCCGCCTGGCCGAGCCCCTCGTTGCGCTTCAGCCGCGCGATGATCTGCAGCTGCGCCGAGGTCATCGGGATGTCCCGGCTCTCCTGCTCGAAGCGGCGCCGCAGCAGGCGCGCGGCATCGATCAGCAGGAAGCCGAGGGCGGGAGGCTCGATTCTGTCCATGCGTCGCAATATACTAAGCTAGGTTATGATATGCAAGGCTAGGTCCGCGCGGCGCCGCGAAAAAGAAGAAGCCCGCGAACCGGCCGGTTCGCGGGCTTCCTGAAGGAAGTCGAAGGAATGCCGTTATTCGGCGGCCGCGGCGGCCTCCTCGGCGGCGACGCGGGCCTTGTCGCCGGCGCCCTTGGCGGCGGGGTCGCGATCGACGAGTTCGAGGATCGCCATCGGCGCGGCATCGCCGTAGCGGAAGCCGGCCTTGAGCACCCGGGAATAGCCGCCCTGGCGCTCCTTGTAGCGCGGGCCGAGCGTCTCGAAGAGCTTGGCGACGGCGGCATCCTGCTTGATCTCGGAGGCGGCGAGGCGGCGGGCGTGCAGGTCGCCGCGCTTGCCCAGCGTGATCAGCTTGTCGATGATCCGCTTCATCTCCTTGGCCTTGGGCAGGGTCGTCTTGATCTGCTCGTGCTCGATCAGGCTCGCCGCCATGTTGGCGAACATCGCCTTGCGATGCTCGTGGGTGCGGTTGAGCTTGCGATAGCCGGTTCCGTGGCGCATCTGGTCATTCCTTTGTGCTTTGTCCGGCGGCCCTGCGGCGGGGCCGCCTCCTTGGGGCGGGATTGCCCGTTCAGGGTCGGATCAGAACTGGTCCTCGAACTTCTTGGCCAGGTCCTCGATGTTCTCGGGCGGCCAGTCGATGATCTCCATGCCGAGATGCAGGCCCATGCCGGTCAGCACCTCCTTGATCTCGTTCAGGGACTTGCGGCCGAAGTTCGGGGTGCGCAGCATCTCCGCCTCGGTCTTCTGGATCAGGTCACCGATATAGACGATGTTGTCGTTCTTCAGGCAGTTGGCCGAGCGCACCGAGAGCTCGAGCTCGTCGACCTTCTTCAGGAGCAGCGGGTTGAATTCGAGATCGCTTTCCTCGTCGGTGCGGGCGCCCGCGGTCGGCTCCTCGAAGTTGACGAAGACCGAGAGCTGGTCCTGGATGATGCGCGCCGCATAGGCGATGGCATCCTCCGGCTTGATCGAGCCGTCGGTCTCGAGCTGCAGCGTCAGCTTGTCGTAGTCGAGCACCTGGCCCTCGCGGGTCGGCTCGACCTTGTAGCTGACCTTCTTGATCGGCGAGAACAGCGCATCGACCGAGATGAGCCCGATCGGCGCATCCTCGGGGCGGTTCTTCTCCGCCGCGACATAGCCCTTGCCCTGCTCGACGGTCAGTTCCATGAAGACCGAGGCGCCGTCGTCGAGGTGGCAGATCAGATGCTCGCGGTTGAGGATCTCGATGCCGTTGGTGGTGGCGATGTCGCCGGCGGTCACCACGCCGGGGCCGGTGGCGCGGATCTCGATGCGCTTGGGCCCCTCGACCTCCATCTTCACCGCGACGCCCTTGAGGTTCAGCACGATGTCGGTGACGTCCTCGCGCACGCCCGGCACGCTGGAGAATTCATGCAGCACGCCGTCGATCTGCACGCTGGTGATCGCCGCCCCCTGGAGCGAGGAGAGCAGCACCCGGCGCAGCGCATTGCCGAGCGTGAGGCCGAACCCGCGCTCCAGCGGCTCGGCGACCGCGGTGGCCTGACGGAAGGGATCGGCGCCGGCCTTGATCTCGAGGGCGGTCGGCCGGATCAGCTCCTGCCAGTTCTTGTGGATCATCATGTTCATGGCCCTCCATTCCTGTCCGCCGACCGATCCAGGTGGCCGGCGAACGCCCGAGGAAATGCAAACTGAAACCGCCCGCCGGAGGGGCGGGCAGCGAAATCTCTCCCGTCTGTCAGACGCGCCGGCGCTTGGGCGGTCGACAGCCGTTGTGCGCGATGGGTGTCACGTCCTTGATCGCCGTGATCTGGAAGCCCACGGCGCCGAGCGCCCGCAGTGCGCTCTCGCGGCCCGAACCGGGGCCCTGCACCTGCACCTCGAGCGTGCGCACGCCGTGCTCCTGCGCCTTGCGGCCGGCGTCCTCGGCGGCCATCTGCGCGGCATAGGGCGTGGACTTGCGCGAGCCCTTGAAGCCCATCGTCCCGGCCGAGGACCAGGCGATCGCGTTGCCCTGGGCATCGGCGATCAGGATCTTGGTGTTGTTGAAGCTGGCGTTCACATGCGCGACGCCGGTGGAGATGTTCTTGCGTTCCTTGCGCTTGATGCGCGCCCTTTCGCGAGCCATTGGCCTGCCCCTTATTTCTTCTTGCCGGCGATGGCCTTGGCGGGGCCCTTGCGCGTGCGTGCGTTGGTGTGGGTGCGCTGGCCGCGCACCGGCAGGCCGCGGCGGTGCCGCAGGCCGCGGTAGCAGCCCAGGTCCATCAGCCGCTTGATGTTCATCTGGGTCTCGCGGCGCAGGTCGCCCTCGACCGCGAGATTCGCGTCGATGTATTCGCGGATGCGCAGCACCTCGGCGTCGCTCAGGTCGTTGACCCGGCGGTTCTCCGCGATCTCCAGCGCGCCGCAGAGCTGCTTCGCCGTGGTGCGGCCGATGCCATGGATATAGGTGAGGGCGATCTCGACCCTCTTGTTCGTGGGAATGTTAACGCCAGCTATGCGCGCCAAGTTTCAAGCTCCGTTCGTCCGAGGGGCCGCCCGACCCCGCTCAACAGCCAATGCCCGCCGATGCCTTCGGCAGGCTTCCGACGCCCATGTCCCTGGGCAGGCATCCCGCGTTCCCGAGGTGAAATGCGTAAGGAACGACTCTCCCTGATGAGAGAGCGCGTACTATAGGAATCGCCGGAGCGAGGTCAAGGCGTTAACGCGCGCTTTCCAGAGCTGTTGAATCCGGGGCGCATTTCCTCTTCTCCGACCGCCCCGCCACGCGAGGAGGGCAGCGCCCGGCGGGGCCTGCCGGGTGGGACAGTGGAGCACGGACCGCCCGGAATTCAGGCGGACGGCGTCACATTGCGGAAAGCGATACCCCCGGCGCGGATTCTCACAGGCCGAGGCGGGTCCGGATCTCGCCGGCGATCGCGTCGATCGCGCCGAGCCCGTCGACCGAACGGAGCTTGCCCTTGGCGTGGTAATAGCCGATCAGCGGTGCGGTCTGGCGGTTGTAGGCGCCCAGGCGCACGCGCACCGATTCCTCGTTGTCGTCGGAGCGGCGCACGAATTCGGTGGAGCCGCAGACGTCGCAGACGCCATCCTTGGCGGTCGGCTTGGTGCGGTCGTGGTAGACCTCGCCGCATTTGGCGCAGGTGAAGCGGCCGGTGATGCGGTCGACCAGCGCGTCCTCGTCGACGCGCATCTCGACGACGGCGTCGAGCGCGCGGCCCTTCTCGGCCAGGAGCGCGTCGAGCGCATCGGCCTGGGCGAGCGTGCGCGGGAAGCCGTCGAAGATCAGCCCGTGCTTGCCGGCCTCGCCGTCGAGCTGTTCGGCGATCAGGCCGATCACGATGTCGTCGGTGACGAGATCGCCCCGCGCCATCACGTCGGCGACCTTCTTGCCCATCTCGGTGCCGCTGTTCTTGGCCGCGCGCAGCATGTCGCCGGTGGAGAGCTGCACCAGCCCGTGCTCCTCGACCAGGCGGCGCGCCTGCGTGCCCTTGCCCGCCCCAGGCGGTCCCAGAAGAATGATGTTCATCGCCGTGCCTTTCCCCGTCCCTTGCCGCGCAGCCGCGACTTTTCGATCAGACCTTCGTATTGATGCGCGAGCATATGCGACTGGATCTGGGTGATCGTGTCCATCGTCACCGAGACGACGATCAGGAGCGACGTGCCGCCGAAATAGAAGGGCACGGCCAGCTGGGAGATCAGCACTTCCGGCAGGAGGCAGACCGCCGCCAGATAGGCCGAGCCGATGACCAGGAGCCGCGACACGACATAGTCGAGATATTCGATGGTCTTCTGGCCGGGGCGGATTCCGGGGACGAAGCCGCCCTGCCGCTTGAGGTTGTCGGCCACGTCGTCGGACTTGAAGGCGACATTGGCGGTGTAGAAATAGGTGAAGAAGACGATCAGCGCGCCATAGGCCAGCAGGTAGAGCGGCTGGCCGTGGCCCATGTAGGCGGCGACGTAGTTCAGGATGCCCAGGCCTTCGGCGGCATTGCCCGAGAAGGTGGTGATGGTGGAGGGCAGCAGCAGGAGCGAGGAGGCGAAGATCGCCGGGATCACGCCGGCCGGGTTGACCTTGACCGGCAGGTGCGAGCTCTCGCCGCCATAGATCTTCATGCCGACCTGGCGCTTGGGATACTGGATGTGGATCTTGCGCAGCGCGCGTTCCATGAAGACCACGAAGGCGACCACCGCCACCGCCATCACCATGATGCCGATGATCACCGCCGGCGAGAGCGAGCCGGTGCGCCCCTGGCTGAAGAAGCGCGCCAGCGCGCCGGGGAATTGCGCGACGATGCCCACGAAGATGATCAGCGAGATGCCGTTGCCGATGCCGCGCGCGGTGATCTGCTCGCCGAGCCACATCAGGAACATGGTGCCGCCGACCAGCGTCACCACCACGCCGATGCGGAAGAACCAGCCGGGATCATGGGCCATGCCCTGGGATTCGAGCCCGACCGCCAGCCCGTAGGCCTGGAAGGTGGCGAGGAAGACCGTGCCGTAGCGGGTGTACTGGTTGATCTTCTTGCGGCCCTGCTCGCCCTCCTTCTTCAGCGCCGCGAGGCTCGGGACCATGGAGGTCAGGAGCTGGACGATGATCGAGGAGGAGATATAGGGCATGATCCCGAGGGCGAAGATCGCCATGCGGCCGACCGCGCCGCCGGTGAACATGTTGAGCATGCCCCCCAGCCCCTGGCTCGCCTGCTCGAAGAACTGCGCCAGCCGCGCCGCGTCGATGCCGGGAACCGGGATGTAGGTGCCGATGCGATAGACGATCAGGAGACCGAGGGCGTAGAGGATCCGGCTCTGGAGGTCCTTGGCCTTGCCGAAGGTGCCCCAGGAGAGGTTCGCGGCCATCTGTTCCGCTGCGGATGCCATTCCAGGCCCTCCAAAACTGCGCCGCCGGACCCGGTGTCACGCGGTGTCCAGCGGCGCCAAGACAGGTCCGACTTAAGCCGCCGCTTTCGCGGCCACAAGCCTCATTCCGTCGCGGGCGCAGCCTCGGGGCCGGCCTTCAGCGCGATCGACCCGCCGGCCTTCTCCACCGCCGCGACCGCCGATTTCGAGGCGCCGGTGAGGTTCAGCGCGACCTTGGCGGTCAGCTCGCCCTTGCCGAGCAGCCGCACGCCGTCGAGCTTGCGGCGCACCAGGCCGCTGGCGACCAGCGCGTCCTCGGTGATCTCCGCCCCGGCGTCGAGCTTGCCCGCGTCGATGAAGGCCTGGAGGTTGCCGAGGTTGATGACCGCGAAGGACAGCCGGTTGGGCTTGGTGAAGCCGCGCTTGGGCAGGCGGCGGTAGAGGGGCATCTGGCCGCCCTCATAGGCGTTCAGCGCCACGCCGGAGCGCGACTTCTGGCCCTTGATGCCCCGGCCGCCGGTCTTGCCGATGCCCGAGCCCGGGCCGCGGCCGACGCGCTTGCGGGCCTTGGTCGCGCCGGGATTGTCATGCAGTTCGTTGAGTTTCACGTCGCTTCTCCTTGCCGGATGCGGAGGATGAAGCGAAAGCCCCCGCCCACGGCGTTTCTCGGTTCTGTCGCGGCCTCCCGCGAGACCACCGGCGGCGTATAATCCGATGCTCGGCGGGGATCAAGCGCGGATGGGCCGGGAAATACGGGCGGGACCTGCTCTGCCGCTGCGTCGCGTTCCGGCGGGGCGCGTGGGGGACACCCCGAACCGGCAAAGGCGAGGCATTGCCTCGCGCCGGTTCGTCGGCTGGAGCGCGCGAGCGCGGAGACCGAGAGGGCCGGGCTGCACCGGCGGTTGGTAATCCGCGCGCGCATGCCTGGCGGGCGCGCTTGTCGCGCCTGCAGCCGTGCCGGAGGCACGCCTTCGGCGTGACGGCAGGCAGGCGCGCGCGGATTTGTCATCGGCCAAATCCGCGAAGTGAAGGCGGCGCCGCCACGGGAAACGGGCGACGGTCCGAAGCAATCGATGGAGACAGCACGAGACCTGAATCCCACCAACCCGAGGGTGCGAAACCCCTCGTCCGGGCCGCACCATCCAAAAAACAAAGCGCCCCGGAAACCGGGGCGCCTCGTTCGGTCGATTGCGGCGGGATGGCCCTGCCGCGGGCGGGGGCGGGCCTTCAGCCGCGCTCTTCCACGATCACCGCCAGATGCGGGATCGAGGCCACCATGCCGCGGATCGAGGGCGTGTCCTGCAGCTCGCGGGTGCGGTGCATCCGGTTCAGCCCGAGCCCGACAAGGGTCGCACGCTGCTTGGCGGGGCGGCGGATCGGCGAGCCGATCTGCTTCACCACGATGGTCTTGGTCGTCTGCTTCGCCATGGCCAAATCCTCAGGCTTCCGCGGCTTCGGCCGGCGCCTGCGCCTGCGCCTCTGCCGCCTTGGGCAGGATGTCGGCGACCTTGCGGCCGCGGCGCTGGGCGACCATGCGCGGGCTCATCTGCCCCTGCAGGCCCTCGATGGTGGCGCGGATCATGTTGTAGGGGTTCTGGCTGCCGAGCGACTTCGAGACCACGTCGTGAACGCCGAGCATCTCGAAGACCGCGCGCATCGGGCCGCCGGCGATGATGCCGGTGCCCGCGGGCGCGGTGCGCATCACCACCCGACCCGCCCCGTGGCGGCCGGTGATGTCGTGGTGCAGCGTGCGGCCCTCGCGCAGCGGCACGCGGATCAGCTGCCGCTTGGCCTGCTCGGTCGCCTTGCGGATCGCCTCGGGCACCTCGCGGGCCTTGCCCTTGCCGTAGCCGACGCGGCCCTTCTGGTCGCCGACGACCACGAGCGCGGCGAAGCCGAAGCGCTTGCCGCCCTTCACCGTCTTGGAGACGCGGTTGATCGCCACGAGCCGGTCCTGGAACTCCGGGTTCTCGTCGCGGTCGCGACGGTCGCGGCCGCCGCCTCTGGGTTCTCTAGCCAATGCGCTCTCCCGTCAGAACTTCAGGCCGCCTTCGCGGGCGGCGTCCGCAAGGGCCTTGACCTTGCCGTGAAAGAGGAAGCCGCCCCGGTCGAAATAGACCGCCTCGATCCCGGCCGCCTTGGCGCGCGCCGCGATCTCGGCGCCGACCCTGGCCGCCGCTTCCTTGTTGTTCTTGCCCTTCAGCCCCAGGCCCGCCTCGAGCGTCGAGGCGGCGGCCAGGGTACGGCCCTGGGCATCGTCGATCACCTGGACCGAGATGTTCTTCAGGGACCGGTGGACGCTCAGGCGCGGACGGCCGTCCGCCGATTTCCTGAGCTTGCTCCGGACGCGCAGGCGGCGCTTCCGGAACAGGTCTCGCTTGCTGTTCGCCATGGCTTGCGCTCCCTACTTCTTCTTGCCTTCCTTGCGGAAGATGAACTCGTCCTTGTACCGGATGCCCTTGCCCTTGTAGGGCTCGGGCTTGCGCCACTCGCGGATGTTGGCCGCGACCTGGCCGACCACCTGCTGGTCGATGCCCTCCACCACGATCTCGGTGGGCTTGGGCGTGGCCACCGTCACGCCCTCGGGGATCGGGAAATCCACGTCGTGGCTGTAGCCGAGCGAGAGCTTCAGGACCTTGCCCTGGACCGCCGCGCGGTAGCCCACGCCGGTGATCTCCATCTCGCGCTTGAAGCCGGTGGTCACGCCGGTGACCAGGTTGGCCACCTGGGTCCGGGACATGCCCCATTGCTGGCGCGCGCGCTTGGACTTGCCGCGCGGCACCACCGAGAGGGAATTGTCCTCGAGCGTCAGGGTCACGTCGTCGGTCGCGGTGAAGCTCCGCGTGCCCTTGGGGCCCTTGACCTCGACGGTCTGGCCGGAGACCGAGGCGCTCACGCCGCCCGGAAGCTCGACCGGTTTCTTGCCAATTCGAGACATCGCCCCCTCCTCAGAACACGGTGCACAGGACCTCGCCGCCGACATTCGCGGAGCGGGCCTGGGCATCGGACATCACGCCCTTGGGCGTGGAGACGATCGCGACTCCGAGGCCCTGGCGGACCTGCGGGATTTCCTTGACGCCGGAATAGACCCGGCGGCCGGGGGTCGAGACGCGCTTGAGCTCGCGGATCGCCGAATGGCCATCGAAATAGCGCAGCGAGATCTCGATCTCGGGCAGGCCGTTGGCCGAGGTCGTCTCCTCGTAGCCGCGGATGTAGCCCTCGGCCTTCAGCACGTCGAGGACCCATTTGCGGATCTTCGAGGCGGGCGTGCGCACCGTGGACTTGCCGCGCATCGAGGCGTTGCGGATGCGGGCGAGCATGTCGCCGATGGGATCGTTCACAGACATCTCTCGATTCCCCTCACCAGCTCGACTTGACCATGCCGGGGATCTGCCCCTTGGAGGCATAGTCCCGCAGCGCGATGCGCGACATGCGGAGCTTGCGGTAATAGGCCTTCGGACGGCCGGTCACCTCGCAGCGGTTGTGGAGCCGCGTCGCCGAGGAATTGCGCGGAAGCTTCGCGAGCTTCAGCTGCGCCTTGAAGCGCTCGTCCATGGGCAGTTCGGTGTTGCGCGCGATCGCCTTGAGCTCCTTGCGCCGGGCCGCGTAACGGTCCACCAGCGCCTGCCGCTTCTTCTCGCGCTCGATCATGCTGACTTTTGCCATTGTCTCTCTCCCGCGCCTCAGGCCGTGAACGGCATGTTGAAATGCTTCAGCAGCGCCTTGGCCTCGGCGTCGGTCTTGGCCGTGGTGCAGATCACGATGTCCATGCCCCAGACCTGCTCGATCTTGTCGAAGTTGATCTCGGGGAAGACGATGTGCTCCTTGAGTCCCATCGCGTAATTGCCGCGGCCGTCGAAGCTTTTCGGGTTCACACCACGGAAGTCGCGCACGCGCGGCATCGCCACGGTGATCAGCCGGTCGAGGAATTCGTACATCCGGTCGCGGCGCAGGGTGACCTTGACGCCGATCGGCATGTCCTCGCGCACCTTGAAGCCGGCGATCGAGGTCTTGGCCTTGGTCACTACAGGCTTCTGGCCGGCGATCTGGGTGAGATCGGCCTCGGCCGCGCGCACCTTCTTGGTATCGCTCACCGCCTCGCCGACACCCATGTTCAGCACGATCTTGTCGAGCCGCGGGATCTGCATGTCGTTGCGGTAGCCGAATTCCTCCTTCAGCGCGGCGCGGACCTTGTCCTTGTAATGCGCGCGCAGCCGGGGGGTGTACTGCTGGTCAGCCATTGATCGTTTCCCCCGATTTCTTGGCGTAGCGCACCTTCTTGTCGCCCTCCACGCGGAAGCCGATGCGGGTCGGCTCGCCGGACTTGGGATCCAGGAAGGCGAGGTTGGAGAGGTCGATCGGCATTTCCTTGGCGATGCGGCCGCCCTGCGAGTTCTGGGTCTGGCGCTGGTGGCGGATCGCCACGTTGACGCCGGAGACGATCGCCTTGTTGTCCTTGGGCATCACCCGGGCGATCTCGCCCTGCTTTCCCTTGTCCTTGCCGGCGAGCACGACGACCTTGTCGCCCTTGCGGAGTTTCGCAGCCATTTACAGGACCTCCGGCGCGAGCGAGATGATCTTCATGAAGTTCTTGCCGCGCAGCTCGCGCACCACCGGTCCGAAGATGCGGGTGCCGACCGGCTCGTTCTGGTTGGTGAGGATCACCGCGGCGTTGCGGTCGAAGCGGATCGCGGTGCCGTCCTCGCGGCGCACTTCCTTGGCGGTGCGCACCACGACGGCCTTACGCACGTCGCCCTTCTTGACGCGGCCGCGCGGGATCGCCTCCTTGACAGACACCACGATGATGTCGCCCACGGAGGCATATTTCCGCTTGGAGCCGCCCAGGACCTTGATGCACTGAACCCGGCGGGCGCCGGAATTGTCAGCGACATCCAGATTGGTCTGCATCTGGATCATGTATTGTTACTCCCGACCTGCGGGACCCCGTCCCGCGGTTTCGACGATGCTGGTGGCGACTTACGCTTCCGCGCTCTCCGCCATCACTTCCCAGCGCTTGTTCTTCGAGATCGGCGCGCATTCCTGGATGCGCACGGTATCGCCGACCTTGAACGCGTTGAGCGGGTCATGGGCGCGATACTTCTTGGACCGCCGCACGGTCTTCTTCATCACCGGGTGGGTGAAGCGCCGCTCCACGAGCACGGTGACGGTCTGCTCGTTCTTGTCGCTGGTCACGGTGCCGGTGAGGATCCGCTTGGGCATCTCAGGCCTCCCCTGCCGCAGCGGCGGCCTTGGCATTCATCACGGTCTTGACCCGGGCGGCATCGCGGCGGACCGCCTGCATCCGGGAGGTGTTCTCGAGCTGGCCCGTAGCCTGCTGGAATCGCAGGTTGAAGGCCTCCTTCTTCAGCGCCGCGAGCTGTTCGCGCAGCTGGTCGGGAGTCTTGTCCCGCAGTTCGGCCGCTTTCATGGCCCCATTCCCTTCATCAGAAGCTATCGGGGCATGCCCCGACGCTGTTCCAATCGCAACGAGCGCCGCCCCGTCTCAGGGGCGCCGCCCTCACCAGTCTTCGCGCGTGACGAATCGGCACTTGATCGGCAGCTTCATCGCCGCCAATCGCAGCGCCTCCTTTGCCACAACCTCGTCGACACCGTCAATCTCGAACATGACGCGGCCCGGCTTGACCTTGGCGGCCCAGAACTCGACCGAGCCCTTGCCCTTGCCCATGCGCACCTCGGTCGGCTTCTTGGAGACCGGCACATCGGGGAAGATGCGGATCCAGACCCGGCCCTGGCGCTTCATGTGACGGGTCAGCGCCCGCCGCGCAGCCTCGATCTGGCGCGCAGTGATGCGCTCCGGCTCGGTGGCCTTCAGCCCGTAATGCCCGAAGTTCAGCTCCGCGCCGCCCTTGGCCTCCCCATGGATGCGGCCCTTGAACTGCTTGCGGAATTTCGTGCGCTTTGGTGACAGCATATTCTCTCTCCCGACGGGTCAGGCCGTTCAGCGCGCGCGCTGCGGCCGCATTCCCCCGCCTTCCTGCAGTTCGGACTGGCGCCGGTCGCGCGCCTGCGGGTCGTGCTCGAGGATCTCGCCCCGGAAGATCCAGACCTTGATCCCGATGATCCCGTAGGCGGTCTTGGCCTCGGCCAGCGCATAATCGATGTCCGCGCGCAGCGTGTGCAGCGGCACCCGCCCCTCGCGATACCATTCGACCCGGGCGATCTCAGCGCCGCCGAGACGGCCGCCGACATTGATCCGGATGCCGAGCGCGCCCATGCGCATGGCGTTCTGCACCGCGCGCTTCATTGCGCGGCGGAAGCTCACCCGCCGCTCGAGCTGCTGGGCGACGTTCTCGGCCACGAGCGCGGCGTCGATCTCGGGCTTGCGCACCTCGACGATGTTGAGATGCAGCTCCGAGGGCGTCAGCTTCGCGAGCTTCTTGCGCAGCTCCTCGATGTCCGCGCCCTTCTTGCCGATGATCACGCCCGGCCGCGCGGCATGGATGGTCACCCGGCACTTCTTGTGCGGCCGCTCGATCACCACCCGGCTGATGCCGGCCTGGGAGGCGTGCTTCCGGATGTAGTCGCGGATCGCCAGATCCTCGTGCAGCAGCCGGCCGTATTCGTCGCCGTCGGCGAACCAGCGGCTGTCCCACGTGCGGTTCACCTGCAGCCGCAGCCCGACCGGATTGATCTTCTGTCCCATCAGGCCGTCTCCTCAGCCGCTACCTGCCGCACCTTGATCGTCACCTGGCTGAACGGCTTCAGGATCCTGCCGAAGCGCCCGCGCGCCCGGGGGCGGCCGCGCTTCAGCACCATGTTCTTGCCCACATAGGCCTCGGCGACCACCAGGTCGTCCACGTCGAGCCCGTGGTTGTTCTCGGCATTGGCGATCGCCGACTGCAGCGTCTTCAGCACGTCCTCCGAGACGCGCTTGCGCGAAAACGTGAGGTCGCTCAGCGCCTTGCCGACCGGCTTATTGCGGATCATCGCCGCGACCAGGTTCAGCTTCTGCGGGCTGGTGCGCAGCATCCGGCTGACCGCCATCGCTTCGTTGTCCGCCACGCGGCGAGGGTTCTTTTCCTTGCTCATGGCCTACTTCCGCTTCGCTTTCTTGTCGGCCGCATGCCCGTAATAGGTCCGCGTCGGGCTGTATTCGCCGAACTTCTGGCCGATCATTTCCTCGCTGACGCTGACGGGGATGTGCTTCTTGCCGTTGTAGACGCCGAAGGTCAGGCCGACGAACTGCGGCAGGATCGTCGAGCGCCGCGACCAGATCTTGATGACTTCGTTGCGGCCCGATTCGCGAACCTTCTCGGCCTTCTTGAGGACGAAGGAATCGACGAAGGGGCCTTTCCAGACGGAACGTGCCATGTTTCGGCCTCCTTACCGCTTGTTCTTCTTCTGGTGACGGGAGCGCAGGATGAACTTGCCCGTCGCCTTGTTCGACCGCGTGCGCGCGCCCTTGGTCGGCTTGCCCCAGGGGGTCACCGGGTGCCGGCCGCCAGAGGTGCGGCCCTCGCCGCCGCCATGCGGATGGTCGATCGGGTTCATCACCACGCCGCGGACCTTGGGCCTATAGCCCTTGAGCCGCATCCGCCCCGCCTTGCCGAAGTTCTGGTTCGAATTGTCCGGGTTCGAGACCGCGCCGACCGTGGCCATGCATTCCTGGCGCACCAGCCGGAGCTCGCCCGAGGAGAGCCGGATCTGCGCATAGCCGCCGTCGCGCCCGACGAACTGGGCATAGGTGCCGGCCGCGCGCGCGATCTGGCCGCCCTTGCCGGGCTTCATCTCGACATTATGCACGATCGTGCCGATCGGCATCGCGCTGAAGGGCATGGCATTGCCGGGCTTGATGTCGGCCTTGGCCGAGGACACCACCGCGTCGCCCACCGCCAGCCGCTGCGGCGCCAGGATATAGGCCTGCTCGCCGTCGGCATAGCCGATGAGCGCGATGAAGGCGGTCCGGTTGGGATCATATTCGATGCGGATCACCCGCGCCGGCACGTCGCGCTTGGAGCGCTTGAAATCGACGATGCGATAGAGCCGCTTCACCCCGCCGCCGCGGCGACGCATGGTGATCCGTCCGGTGTTGTTCCGCCCGCCCATGCCAGTCAGGCCCTCGGTGAGGGACTTGACCGGGCGGCCTTTCCAGAGTTCCGAACGGTCGATCAGAACCAGCCCGCGCTGGCCCGGCGTCGTCGGCTTGTAGGATTTTAACGCCATGACTTGCTGTCTTCCGTTTGCTTTTGTCTCAGAGCCCGGTGGTCACGTCGATGGTGTTGCCTTCCACCAGCGTCACATAGGCCTTCTTCACGTCGCGCCGCTTGCCGGGGCGACCGCGGAACCGCTTCACCTTGCCCTTGGTGAGCACGGTGTTGACCGCCTTCACCTTGACATTGAAGAGCGCCTCGACCGCTTCCTTGATCTGCGGCTTGGTCGTGTCCACGCCGACCTCGAACACCACCGCGCCGGCCTCGGAGGCCATGGTGGCCTTCTCGGTGATGATGGGCTTGCGGATCACGTCGTAAAGCTCGGGTTTCACGCTCATTTCAGTCGCGCCTCCAGCGCTTCCACGGCGGCCTTGGTCAGCACCAGCGTGTCGCGGCGCAGGATGTCGTAGACATTCGCACCGATCGACGGCAGCACGTCGAGCCCCTCGATGTTGCGCGCCGCCCGGGCGAAGTTCTCGTCCACCGCGGCGCCGTCGATGACCAGCGTGCGCTTCCAGCCGAGCCCCTTGATCGCCTGCGCCAGCTGCCTGGTCTTGCCCTCGGCCATCTCCGCGGTCTCGAGCACGACGATCTGCCCGGCCCCGGCCTTGGCCGAGAGCGCGTGGCGAAGCCCGAGCGCGCGGAACTTCTTGGTCAGGTCGTGGGCATGGCTGCGCGGGACCGGCCCCTTGTAGGTGCCGCCCTTGCGGAAGGTCGGCGCCTTGCGCGAGCCGTGCCGGGCGCCGCCGGTGCCCTTCTGGCGGTAGATCTTCTTGGTCGAATAGCTGACGTCGGACTTGCCGAGCGTCGAATGCGTGCCCGCCTGGCGCTTGGCGAGCTGCCAGCGCACCACGCGGTGCAGGATGTCGGCGCGCGGCTCGAGCCCGAAGACGGATTCGTCCAGCTCGATCGACCCCGCGGGGCTCGCGTCCAGCTTGATCACGTCCAGCTTCATTTCTCGTCGCTCCCCTCGCCCTCGGCGCCCGTGTCGCCCCCGGCTTCCTTCTCCGCCGCAGCGCTGGCCTCGGCCGCCTCGATGGCCGCCTGCTCGGCTTCCTGCTGCGCCTTCAGCGCCGCCGCTTCGGCGGCCGCCGCTTCCTCGGCCGCCGCAGCGGCGGCAGCCGCCGCAGCCGCAGCCGCGGAGCGCAGCGCAGCCGGCAGGATCACGTTCTCCGGAACCGCCTTCTTGACCGCATCCTTGATCGTCACCCAGCCGCCCTTGGAGCCGGGAACCGCGCCCTTGACCATGATGAGCCCGCGCTCGGCATCGGTGCGCACCACCTGCAGGTTCTGCGTGGTCACCCGCACCGCGCCCATGTGGCCGGCCATCTTCTTGCCCTTGAAGACCTTGCCCGGATCCTGGCACTGGCCGGTCGAGCCGTGGCTGCGGTGGCTGATCGACACGCCGTGCGAGGCGCGAAGCCCGCCGAAATTGTGCCGCTTCATGCCGCCGGCGAAACCCTTGCCGATCGAGGTGCCCGCCACGTCGACGAACTGGCCCGCGAAGTAGTGGTCCGCGGTGATCTCCTCGCCGACCTCGATCAGGTTCTCCGGGCTCACCCGGAACTCGGCCAGCTTGCGCTTGGGCTCGACCTTGGCGGCGGCGAAATGCCCGCGCATCGCCTGGGTGGTCCGCTTGGCCTTGGCCGCGCCGGCGCCGAGCTGCACGGCGGAATAGCCGTCCCGCTCGCCGGTGCGCTGGGCGACGACCTGCACGTTTTCCATCTGGAGGACCGTGACCGGCACCTGCCGCCCGTCCTCCATGAACAGCCGGGTCATCCCCAGCTTTTTCGCAATCACTCCGGAACGCATCGCTTTCGCTTCCCTCAGAGCTTGATTTCGACGTCGACGCCGGCGGCCAGATCGAGCTTCATCAGCGCGTCCACGGTCTGGGGCGTCGGGTCCACGATGTCGAGGAGCCGCTTGTGGGTGCGGATCTCGAACTGCTCGCGGCTCTTCTTGTCGATGTGCGGCCCGCGCAGCACGGTGAATTTCTCGATCTTGTTCGGCAGCGGGATCGGGCCACGGACCCGGGCGCCGGTGCGCTTGGCCGTATTGACGATCTCCGCGGTGCTGGCGTCGAGCACCCGGTAGTCGAAGGCCTTGAGCCGGATGCGGATGTTCTGACCTTGCATTTTCTCAGGCCCTTCGCGCTTTCAGTTGAAACCATGCGCGGCCGGGACCCCTGCCCCGGCCGCAAGACTGCCTTTCGGCGTTATTCGATGATCTTTGAGACGACGCCTGCGCCGACGGTGCGCCCGCCTTCGCGGATGGCGAAGCGGAGCTTCTCCTCCATGGCGATGGGGGCGATCAGCTCGACGTTGAACTTCAGGTTGTCGCCGGGCATCACCATCTCGGTGCCCTCGGGCAGGGCCACGGTGCCGGTCACGTCCGTGGTGCGGAAGTAGAACTGCGGCCGGTAATTGGCGAAGAACGGCGTGTGCCGGCCGCCCTCGTCCTTGGTCAGGATATAGGCCTCGGCCTCGAACTTGGTGTGCGGCTTCACGCTGCCGGGCTTGCAGAGCACCTGGCCGCGCTCCACCCCGTCGCGGTCGACGCCGCGCAGCAGCACGCCCACGTTGTCGCCCGCCTCGCCGCGGTCGAGCAGCTTGCGGAACATCTCGACCCCGGTGCAGGTGGTCTTGCGGCTCGGCCGGATGCCGACGATCTCGATCTCGTCGCCGACCTTCAGCACGCCGCGCTCGATGCGGCCCGTGGCCACGGTGCCGCGGCCGGAGATCGAGAAGACGTCCTCGACCGGCATCAGGAACGGCTGGTCAACCGGGCGCTCGGGGGTGGGGATGTAGTCGTCCACCGCCGCCATCAGCTTGCGCACCGCGTCCTCGCCGATCTCCTTGTTGGAATCCTCCAGCGCCGCCAGCGCCGAACCGGTGATGATCGGGATGTCGTCGCCGGGGAAGTCGTAGGAGGACAGGAGCTCGCGCACCTCGAGCTCCACGAGCTCGAGCAGCTCGGCGTCGTCCACCTGGTCGACCTTGTTGAGGAAGACCACCATCGCCGGCACGCCGACCTGCTTGGCGAGCAGGATGTGCTCGCGGGTCTGCGGCATCGGGCCGTCGGCCGCGGAGACCACCAGGATCGCGCCGTCCATCTGCGCCGCACCGGTGATCATGTTCTTCACGTAGTCGGCGTGGCCGGGGCAGTCCACATGGGCGTAGTGGCGCTTGTCGGTCTCGTATTCCACATGCGCCGTCGAGATGGTGATCCCGCGCGCCTTCTCCTCCGGCGCGGCGTCGATCTGGTCATAGGCCTTGAACTCGCCGAAATACTTCGTGATCGCCGCCGTCAGCGACGTCTTGCCGTGGTCCACGTGACCGATCGTGCCCACGTTCACATGCGGCTTCGTCCGCTCGAATTTTGCCTTCGCCATGGTGGCCTCCTGTCATTCCCTGGGCGCGAAGCCCGATATCTTCACGCTCAGGCGAACTTCGCCTGGATCTCGTCGGAAATATTCTGCGGCACCGCCTCGTAATGGTCGAACTGCATGGTGAAGTTCGCCCGTCCCGAGGACATGGAGCGCAGGGTGTTGATGTAGCCGAACATGTTCGCCAGCGGCACCATCGCGGCGATGGCGATGGCATTGCCGCGGGTGTCCTGGCCCTGGACCTGGCCGCGCCGCGACGTGAGATCGCCGATGATGCCGCCGGTGTAGTCCTCGGGCGTCACCACCTCGACCTTCATGATCGGCTCGAGCAGCTTCGCCCCGGCCTTCTTCAGCCCGTCGCGCATCGCCGCACGCGCGGCGATCTCGAAGGCCAGCACGCTCGAATCCACGTCGTGATAGGCGCCGTCCACCAGCGCCACCTTGAAGTCGATCACCGGGAAGCCGGCCATGGGGCCCGAATCCATCACCGACTTGATGCCCTTCTCGACGCCGGGGATGTATTCCTTCGGCACCGCGCCGCCGATGATCTTCGACTCGAAGGAATAGCCCTCGCCGGGCTCCGTCGGCTGGATCTCGAGCTTGACGCGGGCGAACTGGCCCGAGCCGCCGGTCTGCTTCTTGTGGGTGTAGTCGATCTCGGCCTTGCGGCTGATCGTTTCGCGATAGGCAACCTGCGGCGCGCCGATATTGGCCTCGACCTTGAACTCGCGCTTGAGCCGGTCGACCAGGATGTCGAGATGGAGCTCGCCCATGCCCTTCATGATGGTCTGGCCGCTCTCGATGTCGGTCTCGACGCGGAACGACGGATCCTCGGCCGCGAGCCGCTGCAGGCCCTGGCTCATCTTCTCCTGGTCGTTCTTGGTCTTGGGCTCGATGGCGATTTCGATCACCGGCTCGGGGAAGGTCATCGTCTCGAGCACGACCGGCTTGTTGGGATCGCAGAGCGTGTCGCCGGTGGTGGTGTCCTTCAGGCCCGCCAGCGCGATGATGTCGCCGGCGAAGGCCTCGTCGATCTCTTCGCGGTTGATCGCGTGCATCATCATCATGCGCCCGACCCGCTCGCGCTTGCCCTTGGTCGAGTTCATCAGCTGGTCGCCCTTCTTGATCGACCCCGAATAGATCCGGGTGAAGGTGAGCGAGCCGACGAAGGGGTCGTTCATGATCTTGAAGGCGAGCGCGGAGAAGGGCTGCGCGTCGTCCGCCGAGCGGGCGATGTCGCGGGTCTCGGTCTCGTCGCCGGGCTTGAAGCCCAGGTAGGCCGGCACGTCGAGCGGATTGGGGAGATAGTCGATCACGGCGTTCAGCATCGGCTGCACGCCCTTGTTCTTGAAGGCGGAGCCGCAGAGCACGGGCACGAACTTCATCGCGAGCGTGCCCTTGCGGATCAGCCGGCGCAGGGTGTCGACGTCGGGCTCCTCACCTTCGAGATAGGCCTCCATCACGTCGTCGTCCATCTCGACGGCGAGCTCGATCATCTCGCCGCGCATCTCGGCGGCCTTGTCCTGGAGCTCGGCCCGGATCGGCTGGCGGGTCCAGCTCGCGCCCAGGTCGTCGCCCTTCCAGGTCCATTCCTCCATCGTGATGAGGTCGACATGGCCCTCGAGCGCGTTCTCCGCGCCGATCGGCAGCTGGATCGGGCAGGGCGTGGCGCCGGTGCGGTCCTTGATCATGCGGACGCAGTTGAAGAAATCGGCGCCGATCTTGTCCATCTTGTTGACGAAGACGATGCGCGGGACCTTGTAGCGGTCGGCCTGGCGCCAGACGGTCTCGGTCTGGGGCTCCACCCCGGCATTGGCGTCGAGCACGCAGACCGCGCCGTCGAGCACGGCGAGCGAGCGCTCGACCTCGATGGTGAAATCCACGTGGCCGGGGGTGTCGATGATGTTGAAGCGGAACTTGGTGTCGTCCATCCCCGAGAGGCCCGGATCCTCCTGGCGCTGCCAGAAGGTGGTCGTCGCGGCCGAGGTGATGGTGATGCCCCGCTCCTGCTCCTGCTCCATCCAGTCCATGGTCGCGGCGCCGTCATGCACCTCGCCCATCTTGTGGCTCTTGCCGGTGTAGAACAGGATCCGCTCGGTCGTGGTCGTCTTGCCGGCGTCGATATGCGCCATGATGCCGAAGTTGCGGTAGTGATCGAGGGGATAGTCGCGGGCCATCTCGGAATTCCTAAAGCTTGCCGTTACCAGCGGTAGTGGCTGAAGGCCTTGTTCGCATCGGCCATCTTGTGGGTGTCTTCGCGCTTCTTCACGGCGGTGCCGCGCATGTTCGCCGCGTCGAGCAGCTCGCCCGCGAGGCGCTCCTCCATGGTGTGCTCGTTGCGCGCGCGACTCGCCTTGATCAGCCAGCGGATGGCCAGCGCCTCGCGGCGCTCGGGGCGCACTTCCACCGGGACCTGGTAGGTCGCGCCGCCCACCCGGCGCGAGCGCACTTCGACCGAGGGCTTGATGTTGTCGAGGGCCTCGTGGAACACCTCGATCGGCGCCCGGCGCAGCTTGGACTCGACCCGGCTCATCGCGCCGTAGACGATGTTCTCGGCGACCGACTTCTTGCCATCGTGCATCAGGTTGTTCATGAACTTCGAGAGCACGCGGTCACCGTACTTGGCGTCCGGCAGGATCTCGCGCTTCTCGGCGCTGTGACGTCGCGACATCTGATCGTTCCCTTATTTCGGACGCTTGGCGCCGTATTTGGAGCGGCGCTGGCGGCGGTTCTTCACGCCCTGGGTGTCGAGCACGCCGCGCAGGATGTGGTAGCGCACGCCCGGAAGGTCCTTCACGCGGCCGCCGCGGATCAGCACCACCGAGTGCTCCTGCAGGTTGTGGCTCTCGCCGGGGATGTAGCTGATCACCTCGAAGCCGTTGGTCAGCCGCACCTTGGCGACCTTGCGCATGGCGGAGTTCGGCTTCTTCGGCGTGGTGGTGTAGACACGCGTGCAGACGCCGCGCTTCTGCGGGCAGGACTGCAGATGCATCGACTTGCTGCGCTTCACTTTCGGCTGCCGCGGGTTGCGGATCAGCTGCTGGATCGTTGGCATTGAACTCTCAACCCCGTCTTCACCGTTTCGTTCACCGGCCCCGGACGCATCGGCATCCAACGCCAAACGTGCCGCGCCCGGATCCGCCTTCGGACCCGACGCGGCGAAATTCCAGAGGACTGGGGCATTGCCCGAGTCGTGACCGCCAGATTGTGGCATTCCTCCGAAGGGACCCCCTTCAGAGCGCGCGGAAGCTAGGCGCTGGACGAATCCTTGTCAACCGGCAAAGCAGCCCTCACGCACTCCCCGGCGCTCCGGCGCCATGTCCCTGAAATCTGGGGGGATCCCGCGCTCCAGCGCGGCCCTCTCCGCCGGGGCGCCGAAATTTCCGCGGCACCCGCGCGCCGGGAATCGTCCCCGCGCGGCAGCTTGCTTTCCGGCCCGTTTGCCACTAATCGGGCGCGCATCGACGATCGGGCCGTTCCGGCGGTCCTGGAACATCAGGAAGCGACGACATGGCGAAGGCAAAATTCGAGCGGACGAAGCCGCATGTGAACGTGGGCACGATCGGTCACGTGGACCACGGCAAGACGTCGCTGACGGCGGCGATCACGAAGTATTTCGGCGAGTTCAAGGCCTATGACCAGATCGACGCCGCGCCGGAGGAGAAGGCGCGCGGGATCACCATCTCGACGGCGCATGTGGAATACGAGACCGACAAGCGCCACTACGCCCATGTGGACTGCCCCGGCCACGCCGACTACGTGAAGAACATGATCACCGGTGCGGCGCAGATGGACGGCGCGATCCTGGTGGTCTCCGCGGCCGACGGCCCGATGCCGCAGACCCGCGAGCACATCCTGCTCGCCAAGCAGGTCGGCGTGCCGGCGATGGTGGTCTTCCTCAACAAGGTCGACCAGGTGGACGACGCCGAGCTGCTCGAGCTCGTGGAGCTCGAGGTGCGCGAGCTCCTGTCCTCCTACGACTTCCCCGGCGACGACATCCCGATCATCACCGGTTCGGCGCTGGCGGCGCTGGAGGATTCCAACAAGGAGATCGGCGAGGACGCGGTGCGCAAGCTGATGGCGGCGGTGGACGACTACATCCCCACCCCCGAGCGCCCGGTTGACCAGCCGTTCCTGATGCCGGTCGAGGACGTCTTCTCGATCTCCGGCCGCGGCACCGTGGCCACGGGCCGCATCGAGCGCGGCGTGCTGAAGGTCGGCGACGAGATCGAGATCGTCGGCATCCGGCCGAGCCGCAAGACCACCTGCACCGGGGTCGAGATGTTCCGCAAGCTGCTCGACCGCGGCGAGGCGGGCGACAACGTGGGCGTGCTGCTGCGCGGCGTCGACCGCGACGGGGTGGAGCGCGGCCAGGTGCTCTGCAAGCCCGGCAGCGTGAAGCCGCACACCAAGTTCGAGGCCGAGGCCTATATCCTGACCAAGGACGAGGGCGGCCGGCACACGCCGTTCTTCGCCAATTACCGGCCGCAGTTCTACTTCCGCACCACGGACGTGACCGGCACCGTGGCCCTGCCCGAGGGCACCGAGATGGTGATGCCCGGCGACAACCTGAAGTTCAACGTCGAGCTGATCGCCCCCATCGCCATGGAGGAGAAGCTCCGCTTCGCCATCCGCGAAGGCGGGCGCACCGTCGGCGCAGGCGTCGTCTCAAAGATCATCGAATAACGCCGAAAGGCCGAAGAACCGGAGGGGCGCCGTCGCGGCGCCCTTTTTCTTTGCCGGGCCGCTCCCCGTCTTGTGACGCAGGGTAAGTGGTACAGCCATCCTGCCGGTCAGGGGACCGGCAGGATGGCTGCGACCGGGGCGCGCCGGGTTGGCGCCGGCGCATGACGCTCGGCCCGCGATGCGGCGGCGAGCCCGTCGGCGACACGCAGCGCATTGGCCACCACGGTCAGCGCCGGGCCGGCCCCGCCCGAGGAGGGAAAGACGGAGGCGTCGGCGACATAGATCCGCGGCTGGCCATGCACCCTGCCCTCGGGATCGGTCACGGAGGTCCGGGGATCGAGCCCCATCCGGCAGGTGCCCATGGGATGCCCCCAGTTGGGCTGCGCGTGCCGGCCCAGGAAATGCACCCCGAAGGGGGCGAAGACCGCGCGGATCCGGGCGCGGTTGGCCGCGGCGCGGCGCTTGAGGGCGGCATCGACGGAATATTCCACCACGATCCTGCCGCCCTCGCTGCGCACATGATTGCGGGCGTCGGGCAGGTCCTCGGTGATCGTGGTGAAAATGGGCCTCGGCCCGATCAGCCCCGCCATGCTCCAGGCGAGCGGGCGCAGCGCCTCGACCATCCAGGGCGCGGGGCGCAACGGCAATCCCGCGATCAGGCCGCGCATCGCCTGCATCAGCGACCCGGTCTCCAGGCTGTAGCCGGTGGACTGGATCTCGCCGATCCCGGCCTCTCCGTCGGCGTAGAAATCGCGCAGCGCCAGCCATTTGCGCGGACCCTGGCCATCGGCCTCGCGCCGGGACATCACCAGGAAGAAATCGGAGACATGGAACATCAACCCGCGGCCGAGCATCGCCGGCGGCCCGGAGGCCCCCCAGAGCGCGGCGGATCGCCCGAGGATGAGCGGGGAATTGAGCGCGCCGGCCGCGAGGATGATGCGCCGCGCCCGGCGCATGGTGGCGACGCCCTCCCGGTCGCGCAGCAATACGGCGACGCCGCCGACGTCGGGAAGGATCGCCTCGACGCGCAGCCCGGTCTCCAGCGCCACCCGGCCCGTAGCGAGCGCCGGCTGCAGCGCGCGATTGTAGCCGTCGGCCTTGCAGGCGCGGGCGCAGCGCGCACCGAAGCATTCGATGCATCCCGGAAGATAATCGAGCCCGACATGCAGCCGGAAGGGAGTATGCCCCTTCGCCGCGAGGCTGGCGCGGAGCGCCTCGGCGGCCGCCGAAAGCCCCGGCGGCGGCAGGAGCTCCGCATCGTCGTCGGGGTCGAGCGGATCGCGTTCGCCGCAGACCCGCAGGAGGGATTCCGCACGGGCGTAGTGGCCGCGGAACTCGTCATAGCCGATCGGCCAGGCATTGGGCAGGATCGGCGCGCGGCCCTCCGTCACGCTGCCGGCGAAATCGCTGCGCCGGAACCGGCCGAGCGCCGCGGCATAACGCACGGAGGTGCCGCCCAGCCCCTGGCCGAGGCGCGTGGCGACCCTGCGCGGCGAGACCCCGCCTTGGCCCCGCTCGTAATAGGAGAGGACGCCGGCGTCCCAATCCTCCTGCTCGGGGACGGCCGGCTCCTGGAGCCGCGCCGCCAGCCGCGCATAGGCGGATTTCGCGGCGAGGGGGGCGGTGACGTCGGGTCCCGCCTCGACGACCAGCACGTCGAGCCCGCTCTCGGCGAGCTGCCATGCGGCACTCGCGCCGCCGAGCCCGGCGCCGACGACAATGACATCCCGCTGGCGGCTGGAACGCAATACTCTTCTCTCTTTGGTTGAGTTTTACAACTCGATACGACCATGTTTCTTGGGTAAGTCTGCAGATGGCTTTCGATTGTGTAAAGATTTTCTATGGTTAATTGGAAGGGACGGCGGAACGGGGCGGCAGAGGGCGTCGGGCATATCGCGCGTGATCCCCCGGAATCGGCATGCTAGAAGGCCGGAAAAGCAGCGCGGGCCGGCCGGATGCAGGATGGATCACGGGACCGAATGGTAAATCGTCGCGCCCCGCGCCGGGAGCGCCCTGCATGAGCGATGCCACCGAGGGGCAGCGGATCTATGCCATCGGCGACGTGCACGGCCGACTAGACCTGCTCGACGCCATGCTCGCGCGCCTGCGCGCCGACCTCGCCGCCCGGCCGCATCCCCGGCCGCTTCTGGTCATGCTGGGCGATTACGTCGACCGCGGGCCGTCGAGCCGCGGCGTGCTCGACCGGCTCATCGGCATCGAGGCCTCGGATCTGCCGAGCGTCTTCCTGCTGGGCAACCACGACAGCTATATCGAGGCCTATCTCAGCGATCCCGAGTGGTACGACCGCACCTATCACTGGCTGCATTCGGCCATGGGCGGCGGCGCGACGCTCGCCTCCTACGGCGTGCGGGACGCCCATGAGCGCGATCCGCGGGCGACCCACGATGCCTTCGCCGCGGCCTTTCCGGCGGAGCATGCGGCCTTCCTCGACCGCTGCCGGCTCTGGCACCGCATCGGCGGCTATGTCTTCGTGCATGCCGGCATCCGGCCCGGCGTGCCGATGGAGGCGCAGAACCGCGACGATCTGATCTGGATCCGCGAGCCCTTCCTGTCGTCGCGACGCGACTTCGGCTTCAAGGTGGTGCACGGCCACACCATCGTGCCGCGGGTCGAGCATCACCCCAACCGCATCGCCGTTGACACCGGCGCCGTGCGCAGCGGCAAGCTCTCCTGCCTGCTGCTCGAGGGCGCGGAGGTCGCGCTCTTGGAAGCCTCCGGACCCGTGCCCTGGCCGGAAGGCTCGGGCCTGGGCGAGCCCGCCCCCGGCGGCGGCCTGCGCTTCGGGCTGCGCCGGCTCTGGTCGGGGCGCTGACGCCCCTTGCGCCCAGGGGGGATCGGTCGTATCTCACGGCGCGCATGCCGGCACCCTAGGGGTGTAGCTCAGTTGGTAGAGCATCGGTCTCCAAAACCGAGGGTCGTAGGTTCGAGTCCTATCGCCCCTGCCAGGATGCCGGACGCGCCGCCAAGGCGGCGCCATGCCTCCGCAACCTAGACCGCAACGGCCGGATCGAGGGTGACGCGCCAGAGCTCGTTGTCGTCGCGATCCATGAGCCGCACGGTGAGCTGGGCGGACGCGCCGTCGATGTCGATCAGCCCGAAGAACTGGTAGCCGTCGCGCGGCGACACCGCGGCGCCGAGCCCCGGCGGCGGCGCCTTCACGAACCGGACCTCGGGACCGAAGGTCGGGTCGAGCGCCTTCTGGGCGAAGCTCCCCGCATGCAAGGGCCCCGACACGAATTCCCAGAACGGCGTGAAATCCTGGTAGGCCGCCCGCGACGGGTCGTAGTGATGGGCGGCGGTATAATGCACGTCGGCGGTCAGCCAGAGCGTGTTGGCGATGCCTTCGGCGTGGATGTGGCGCAGCAGATCCGCGATCTCCTGCTCGCGGCCACGCGGCGCGCCGCCTTCGCCGTTGGCGAAGGCCTCCGCGGCCAGCCCGCCGGGGGAGCGCCCCCAGGAGACGAGCCCGATCGGCATGTCGCAGGCGATCACCTTCCAGGTCGCGCGGCTGGCCGAGAGCGAGCGTTTCAGCCAGGCGAGCTGGGCCGCGCCGAGGCCGGTGCGCGCATGCGGCAGGTCCTGGTCGGAGGCGAGGTAGTTCGCGCCGCGATAGGACCGGAAATCGAGGAAGAACACCTCGAGCAGCGGCCCGTAGGCGATCCGGCGGTAGATCCGGCGCGGGTCGGCCGGGTCGGTCCGGATTGGCGTCATCTCGTGGAAGGCGCGGGCCGCGCGCGCCGCGAGCCGGCTGACCGAGGTCTCGGAATAGCGGGGGTCGTCGCGCAGGTCGATGCCCGGCGACCAGTTGTTGAGCACCTCGTGGTCGTCCCATTGCACGAAGCTCGGCACGGTCGCGTTGAAGGCCCGCACATGCCGGTCCATGAGGTTGTAGCGCCACTGGCCGCGGAATTCGTCGAGGGTCTCCGCCACCTTCCGCTTGGCGTCGGTCAGCACGACGTTGCGCCAGGTCCCGCCGTCGAGCAGCGGCGCCTCTGCCGCCATGGGGCCGTCGGCATAGACGGTGTCGCCGCAATGGATGAAGAAATCCGGGGCGTGGCCCGCGATGGCGGCATAGCTGCGCATACCTTCGTCGTCGATGCCCCAGCCTTGCCCGCCGGTGTCGCCCGACCAGGCGAAGCGCACGGCGCGGCGGTCCGCGGGAGCGGTGCGGAAGCGGCCGGTCGCCGGCTCCGAGACCAGCCCGGGCTCCGCGAGATCGGCGGCGACCAGGCGGTAGAAGATGTCCTGGCCGGCGGGCATGCCTTCCAGCCGGCGCTTGACGGCGAAATCGCTGCCCGGCAGCGCATCGACCGGCGGAAGCCGGACCGCATCGCGGAAGCTCTCGGTGGTGGCGTATTCGACCATGACCCGCGCCGGGCGGTCGACCCGGCCCCAGACCATGCCGGAGGCGGCCCCCACGTCCCCGGACTGCACCCCGTGGGTGAAGATCGGACGGCCGGGCGCCCGACTGAGGCCCGGCAGGGCCAGCGCCGCGACGCCAGTGGCGAGGAAGCGGCGGCGCGAGAGGGAAAACCGACGCGGCATCGGGGATCTCCGCTGCAATCTGCTGGCGCGGAGGCTAGGCGGCGATGGTTAACCGGATATTGCCATTTCGCGAAGAATTGGTGACATCGGCCCAACAAGTGGTGGATTCCGTCGGAATCTGGTCAACATGCGGTAGGATCCGCGCCACGACGCCTGCCGCCCCGGAGACGGCCGGCCGAACCGCCCTCGGCCTGCGGGGATGGCATCCGGCCTTGCAAACCGCCCGGGGCGTGGGTAAGTGCTCGGCGCTCAAGCGTCCGGACAGGTTCCCATGGCCCGCACCAATCCCTTCCAGTTCATCCAGCAGGTCCGCGCGGAGGCCGCGCGCATCGTCTGGCCGACGCGGCGCGAAACGGGGCTCACCACGGTCATGGTGATGATCATGGCGACGCTTTTCGCCACCTTCTTCTTCACGGTGGACCTGATCGTGCGCTTCGCCCTGGAGCAGATCCTTAACTTCGCCTCTTGAACCCCGCCGCGCGGGGGGGTAATCGGACGCCTCTCGCAACAATGAAGGCGCGCGTCGATTCGGTAGCGCGCCCTTTGCGTTTCGCCCCGCGAGGCGCGGGCAGAAGAGAAGTCGGGCGGCGAGGCGCCGCCGAGAGATTGAGGTAACGAACAGCATGGCGATGCGCTGGTATTCGGTGAGCGTGCTCTCGAACTTCGAGAAGAAGGTCGCCGAGGCGATCCGCGAGGCCGTGGCCCAGCAGCATCTCGAGGACGAGATCGCCGAGGTCATGGTGCCGACCGAGGACGTCATCGAGATCCGCCGCGGCAAGAAGGTGCAGACCGAGAAGCGCTTCATGCCGGGCTATGTGCTGGTGAAGATGGAGATGACCGACCGGGCCTATCACCTTATCAGCTCGCTCAACCGGGTCACCGGCTTCCTCGGTCCGAAGGGCAAGCCGCTGCCGATGCGCGACGCCGAGGTCGCCCGCATCCTCAATCAGGTGGTCGAGGGGCAGGAGCGGCCGCGCTCGATCATCACCTTCCAGACAGGCGAGCAGGTCTCCGTCACGGACGGCCCCTTCGAGGGCTTCAGCGGCATGGTCGAGGAAGTGGACCAGGGCGCGAGCCGGCTCAAGGTCTCGGTCTCGATCTTCGGCCGGGCCACGCCGGTGGAGCTGGAATTCGCGCAGGTCGCCAAGGCCTCGTGACCGGGAGCACGGTCGGAGCGGGCGCGAGCCGCCTGCGCGTTTCGATCGTGCCCTGCCAAGAGTTGGCCGAAATCCGAGGATTTCGGACTTCGCGCGGGAGGCGAGGACGGCGCGCCGTCCAGACCGTACCGCGCCCATGCAACGCCGCGCGGGACGCGTCCCCGCGGCAGGACAGAAGAAGGAGGCCCTCGATGGCCAAGAAAGTCATGGGGCAGCTGAAGCTGCAGGTGCCCGCCGGCAAGGCCAACCCCTCGCCGCCCGTCGGTCCCGCGCTCGGTCAGCGCGGCATCAACATCATGGAATTCTGCAAGGCGTTCAACGCCCGCACCCAGGAGATCGAGGTAGGCCAGCCGACCCCGGTCATCATCACCTATTTCTCCGACAAGTCCTTCCAGATGGAGATCAAGACGCCGCCGGCGTCCTACCTCATCAAGAAGGCGGCCAAGCTCAAGTCGGGCGCCAAGCTCCCCGGCAAGGAGACCGCCGGCACGGTGACGCTCGCCCAGGTGCGCGAGATCGCCGAGACCAAGATGAAGGATCTCAACGCCAACGACATCGAGGCGGCGATGCTGATCGTGGCGGGCTCGGCCCGGTCCATGGGCATCGAGGTCAAGGGGTAGGATCATGGCGAAGCTCGCAAAACGCACCGCAGCCGCCCGCAAGGCCGTCGAGGGCAAGTCCAACCTGGCGGTCGACGAGGCGGTCCGGCTCATCAAGGCCAATGCCACGGCGAAATTCGACGAGACCCTCGAGATCGCGATGAATCTCGGCGTCGATCCCCGTCACGCCGACCAGATGGTGCGCGGCGTGGTCAGCCTGCCGAACGGCACCGGCAAGACCGTGCGCGTGGCGGTCTTCGCCCGCGGCGCCAAGGCCGACGAGGCCACGGCCGCAGGTGCCGACATCGTCGGCGCCGAGGATCTGATGGAGACGATCCAGGGCGGCAAGATCGAGTTCGATCGCTGCATCGCCACGCCCGACATGATGCCGATCGTCGGCCGGCTGGGCAAGATCCTCGGGCCGCGCAACCTGATGCCGAACCCGAAGGTCGGCACGGTGACCATGGACGTCGCCCAGGCGATCCAGAACGCCAAGGGCGGCGAGGTGCAGTTCAAGGCCGAGAAGGCCGGCGTGGTGCATGGCGGCATCGGCAAGACCTCGTTCGACGAGGGCAAGCTCGTGGAGAACGTGCGTGCCTTCGTGCAGGCGGTCAACCGCGCCAAGCCCTCGGGGGCGAAGGGCACCTATCTCAAGAAGATCGCGCTCTCCTCGACCATGGGGCCGGGCGTGACGGTCGACATCGCCAGCGCGGTGGCCGACTGACCAGATTCCCCCGGGCGACCGGGGGATGTTCCGGATCGGGAGCCTTCCCGGTCCGACTGTCCGAGACGGCGGGTTGGGCGAATGGAGCGATCCTCGGCCCGGAATTCCTGCCCGAGACGGGGAACGATCGGGATCGACCGGGCTGATCCGGGCGGTTTTGGCGGGAACCCGTAAAAGGACCCGAGACGCCGGGCAACCGGCGAAACTGAGCGGCGGCGAGGGACGAATGTCCCGGACTGCCAGTTACTTGGAGCAACAACGTGGATAGAGCCCAAAAGGAAGCTGTGGTCGCTGAACTCGGCCAGATCTTCACGGACTCTGGTGTCGTCGTGGTCGCGCACTACGAAGGCCTCTCGGTTGCCGAGATGACCGATTTCCGCCTGCGGATGAAGACCGCCGGCGGATCGGTCCGTGTCGCCAAGAACAAGCTCGCCAAGATCGCCCTCAAAGGCACTCCCGGCGAAAGCATGGGATCGCTGCTGACGGGCATGACGGTGCTCGCCTATTCCGAGGACCCGGTAGCCGCGGCCAAGACCGTGGATGCCTTCGCCAAGGACAACAAGAAGCTTGTTGTCCTCGGGGGTGCGATGGGAGCGACACCGCTGGACGAGGCCGGCGTGAAAGCCGTGGCCGCCATGCCGTCGCGCGAGGAGCTTATCGCTTCGATCGTGGCGTGCCTGGGGGCTCCGGCGGGCCAGCTGGTCTCTGCCATTGGCGCGCCTGCCGCGAATATCGCGGGAATCCTCAGCACGCTCGAAGAGCGTGAGGCGGCTTGACGACCTCTGCAATCCGGGGCCGGAGAGTGCGCGTCTTGCGCACCGGTCGACGCAAACCTACCTGATTGGAACCTGAACAATGGCTGATCTGAAGAAACTCGCCGAAGAGATCGTGGGGCTGACCCTGCTCGAGGCTTCCGAGCTGAAGAATATCCTCAAGGACGAATACGGCATCGAGCCCGCCGCCGGCGGCGCGGTGATGATGGCCGCGGGTCCCGCCGCGGGCGGCGCGCCCGCCGAGGCCGCCGAGGAGCAGACCGAATTCGACGTGATCCTCAAGGCCGCCGGCGCCCAGAAGATCAACGTCATCAAGGAAGTCCGCGCCATCACCGGCCTGGGCCTCAAGGAAGCCAAGGACCTCGTCGAGGCCGGCGGCAAGGCGGTGAAGGAAGGCGTCTCCAAGGCGGAAGCCGAGGAGATCCAGAAGAAGCTCGTCGCGGCCGGTGCCGAGGTCGAGCTGAAGTGACGATTGTGCGCAACCGCCGGTTGCGCTAACGACCCTGACCGGATCCGCGGCGACGCGGGTCCGGTTCGATGCGTCTCTCGGGATGCCTGCGCGCGGGCCTCGCGAAAGACGCGTCCGATCCGGGTGTGCGATCTGGGAAATCGCACAGGCATTGGATCAGACACGTCCGGCAAGGCCCCGCCACCCGTTCCCCGCCGGGCGGCGTGCGTGCAAGCGAAGAGGTACGAGCATGGCTCAGACGCATTCCGGTCACAAGCGCATTCGGAAGTTCTACGGCAAGATCCGCGAAGTCGCGGAAATGCCCAACCTGATCGAGGTGCAGAAGTCGAGCTATGACCTCTTCCTGAATTCCGGCGAGGGTGCGGAGCCCGCGGACGGGGAGGGCCTGAAGGGCACCTTCCAGTCGGTCTTCCCGATCCGGGACTTCAACGAATCCGCGGTGCTGGAATTCGTGAAATACGATCTCGAGGCGCCGAAATACGACGTCGAGGAATGCATGCAGCGCGACATGACCTATGCCGCGCCGCTCAAGGTCACGCTGCGCCTCATCGTCTTCGAAGTCGACGAGGAAACCGGCGCGCGCTCGGTCAAGGACATCAAGGAGCAGGACGTCTACATGGGCGACATGCCGCTCATGACGCCGACCGGCACCTTCGTCGTCAACGGCACCGAGCGGGTGATCGTCTCCCAGATGCACCGCTCGCCCGGCGTCTTCTTCGACCACGACCGCGGCAAGACCCATTCGAGCGGGAAGCTGCTCTTCACCAGCCGCGTGATCCCCTACCGCGGCTCCTGGCTCGATTTCGAGTTCGACGCCAAGGACATCGTCTATGCCCGCATCGACCGCCGCCGCAAGCTGCCGGTGACCACCCTGCTCTATGCCCTCGGCATGGACCAGGAGGCGATCATGGACGCCTATTACGACACCGTGAGCTTCCGCAAGGAAGGCCGCGGCTGGGCGACGACCTTCTTCCCCGAGCGATTCCGCGGCTCCAAGCCGAGCTTCGACATCGTCGACGCGGCCACCGGCGAGGTCATCGCCCCCGCCGGCAAGAAGGTCACGCCGCGCATGGTCAAGGAATGGCAGGATAGGGGCGCGGTCAGCGACATCCTCGTGCCCTTCGATGCCATCGTCGGCCGCTTCTCGGCCAAGGACATCATCGACGAGACCAACGGCGCGATCTGGGTCGAGGCCGGCGACGAGCTGACCTGGGAGGTGGACGCCAAGACCGGCGACGTCACCGGCGGCACGCTCAAGGTGCTGCTCGACAACGGCATCACCGAGATCCCGACGCTCGACGTCGACAACATCACGGTGGGCGCCTACATCCGCAACACGATGGCGGTCGACAAGAACATGAACCGCGATCAGGCGCTCATGGACATCTACCGCGTCATGCGCCCCGGCGAGCCGCCGACGCCCGAAGCGGCCTCGACCATGTTCCACTCGCTCTTCTTCGATCCCGAGCGCTACGACCTCTCGGCCGTGGGCCGGGTGAAGATGAACATGCGCCTCGACCTCGACGCGCCCGACACCATGCGCACGCTCCGCAACGAGGACATCATCGCCTGCATCAAGGCGCTGGTGGACCTGCGCGACGGCAAGGGCGAGATCGACGACATCGACCACCTCGGCAACCGCCGCGTGCGTTCGGTGGGCGAGCTGATGGAGAACCAGTACCGCGTCGGGCTCCTGCGCATGGAGCGCGCGATCCGCGAGCGCATGTCCTCGGTCGAGATCGACACGGTCATGCCGCAGGATCTCATCAACGCGAAGCCCGCGGCGGCGGCGGTACGCGAGTTCTTCGGCTCCTCGCAGCTCTCGCAGTTCATGGACCAGACCAACCCGCTTTCCGAGGTCACCCACAAGCGGCGCCTCTCGGCGCTCGGGCCGGGCGGTCTCACCCGCGAGCGCGCCGGCTTCGAGGTCCGCGACGTCCACCCGACCCATTACGGCCGGATGTGCCCGATCGAGACGCCGGAAGGCCCGAACATCGGCCTCATCAACTCGCTCGCGAGCTTCGCGCGCGTGAACAAATACGGCTTCATCGAGACGCCCTACCGCCGCGTGAAGGACAGCCAGGTGACCGACGAGGTCGTCTACATGTCCGCAACCGAGGAGATGCGCCACACCGTCGCGCAGGCCAATGCCCAGCTCGACGAGGAGGGTCGCTTCAGGAACGACCTGGTCTCGACCCGCAAGGCCGGCGACTTCATGCTGAACCCGCCGGGCAACGTGGATCTCATCGACGTGAGCCCCAAGCAGCTCGTCTCGGTTGCGGCCTCGCTGATCCCGTTCCTGGAGAACGACGACGCCAACCGCGCGCTGATGGGCTCGAACATGCAGCGCCAGGCGGTGCCGCTCCTGCGCGCCGAGGCGCCCTTCGTGGGCACCGGCATCGAGGAGATCGTCGCGCGCGATTCGGGTGCCGCGCATACCGCGCGCCGCGCCGGCATCGTCGACCAGGTCGATGCCATGCGCATCGTGATCCGCGCCACCGAGGACGTGGCGCCGGGCGATCCGGGCGTCGACATCTACCGGCTGCGCAAGTTCCAGCGCTCCAACCAGAACACCTGCATCAACCAGCGCCCGCTGGTGAAGGTGGGCGACACGGTGGCGCGCGGCGAGTTCATCGCCGACGGACCTTCGACCGATCTCGGCGAGCTGGCGCTGGGCAAGAACGTGCTCGTCGCCTTCATGCCCTGGAACGGCTACAACTACGAGGACTCGATCCTCATCTCCGAGCGGATCGTGAAGGACGACGTCTTCACTTCGATCCACATCGAGGAATTCGAGGTCGCCGCCCGCGACACCAAGCTCGGGCCGGAGGAGATCACCCGCGACATCCCGAACGTCGGCGAGGAGGCGCTGCGCAACCTCGACGAGGCGGGCATCGTCTATATCGGCGCCGAGGTGGGCCCGGGCGACATCCTGGTGGGCAAGATCACCCCGAAGGGCGAGAGCCCGATGACGCCGGAGGAGAAGCTCCTGCGCGCCATCTTCGGCGAGAAGGCCTCGGACGTGCGCGACACCTCGCTCCGGCTGCCGCCGGGCGATTTCGGCACGGTGGTCGAGGTGCGGGTCTTCAACCGCCACGGCGTCGACAAGGACGAGCGCGCGCTGCAGATCGAGCGCGAGGAGGTCGAGCGCCTCAGCCGCGACCGCGACGACGAGCTCGCCATCCTCGAGCGCAACATCTACGCGCGTCTCAAGGACCTGATCCTCGGCAAGACCGCGGTGAAGGGCCCGAAGGGCGTCAAGGCCGGCTCGGAGATCACCGAGGAGCTGCTCGGCACGCTGTCGCGCGGCCAGTGGTGGCAGCTCGCCCTCGGCGAGGATGCCGACGCCCAGGCCCAGGAGGCGCTGCACGCCCAGTTCGAGCTGCAGAAGAAGACGCTGGAGCGCCGCTTCGAGGACAAGGTCGAGAAGGTCCGCCGCGGCGACGACCTGCCGCCGGGCGTGATGAAGATGGTCAAGGTCTTCATCGCGGTGAAGCGCAAGCTCCAGCCCGGCGACAAGATGGCCGGCCGCCACGGCAACAAGGGCGTCATCTCCAAGGTGGTGCCCGAGGAGGACATGCCCTTCCTCGCCGACGGCACCCCAGTCGATCTGGTCCTGAACCCGCTCGGCGTGCCGAGCCGGATGAACGTCGGGCAGATCCTCGAGACCCACATGGGCTATGCCGCGCGCGGCCTCGGCCGGGCGATCGACCAGGGGCTCCAGGAGTATCGCCACACCGGCGACATGACCCCGCTCAAGGAGGCGATGAAGGTCGCCTACGGCGAGCAGGTCTACAACGAGGTCATCGCCGAGATGGACGAGCCGGTGTTCCTCGAAGCCGCCGAGAACGTCACCGCGGGCGTGCCCATCGCGACCCCGGTCTTCGACGGCGCCAAGGAGGCAGACGTGAACGACGCGCTGCAGCGCGCGGGCTTCGACACCTCCGGCCAGTCGATCGTCTTCGACGGCCGCTCGGGCGAGCAGTTCACCCGGCCGGTCACGGTCGGCGTGAAGTACCTGCTGAAGCTGCACCATCTGGTGGACGACAAGATCCACGCGCGGAGCACGGGCCCCTACTCGCTCGTCACCCAGCAGCCCTTGGGCGGCAAGGCGCAGTTCGGCGGCCAGCGCTTCGGCGAGATGGAGGTCTGGGCCCTTGAAGCCTACGGCGCGGCCTATACCTTGCAGGAGATGCTCACCGTGAAATCGGACGACGTCGCCGGCCGGACCAAGGTCTACGAGTCGATCGTCAAGGGCGAGGACAATTTCGAGGCCGGTGTGCCGGAATCGTTCAACGTCCTCGTCAAGGAGATCCGCTCGCTCGGCCTCAACATCGAGCTCTTGGACTCGGAAGCGGAGTGAGGGCGGGGCCATCCCTGCCCCCTCCCCTGAAACGAGATTGAGGAATCAGACATGAACCAGGAACTCATCAACCCGTTCGCCCCGGTCGCTCCGATGCGCGCCTTCGACGAGATCAAGATCTCGCTCGCCAGCCCCGAGCGAATCCTCTCGTGGTCCTACGGCGAGATCAAGAAGCCCGAGACGATCAACTATCGCACCTTCAAGCCCGAGCGTGACGGGCTCTTCTGCGCGCGCATCTTCGGTCCGATAAAGGACTACGAGTGCCTCTGCGGCAAGTACAAGCGCATGAAGTACCGCGGCGTCGTCTGCGAGAAATGCGGCGTCGAGGTGACGCTGCAGAAGGTCCGGCGCGAGCGCATGGGCCATATCGAGCTCGCCTCGCCCGTCGCGCATATCTGGTTCCTGAAGTCGCTGCCGAGCCGCATCGGCCTGATGCTCGACATGACCCTGCGCGACCTCGAGCGCATCCTCTACTTCGAGCAGTATGTGGTCATCGAACCGGGCCTGACCGACCTCAAGGCCGGCCAGCTCCTCGGCGAGGAGGAATTCCTCGACGCCCAGGACCAGTTCGGCGAGGACGCCTTCCGCGCCGGCATCGGCGCCGAGGCGATCCGCGAGATGCTCGCCGCCATCGACCTCGACGCCGAGGCCGAGCAGCTGCGCGCCGATCTCGCAGAGGCCACCGGCGAGCTCAAGCCCAAGAAGATCATCAAGCGGCTGAAGCTGGTCGAGTCCTTCCGCGAGAGCGGCAACCGTCCCGAATGGATGGTGCTGACCGTGGTCCCGGTGATCCCGCCGGAGCTGCGCCCGCTCGTCCCGCTCGACGGCGGCCGCTTCGCCACCTCGGACCTCAACGACCTCTACCGCCGGGTCATCAACCGCAACAACCGCCTGAAGCGGCTGATCGAGCTGCGCGCGCCCGACATCATCATCCGCAACGAGAAGCGGATGCTGCAGGAATCGGTCGATGCGCTTTTCGACAACGGCCGCCGCGGCCGGGTCATCACCGGCACCAACAAGCGCCCGCTGAAGTCGCTTTCCGACATGCTCAAGGGCAAGCAGGGCCGCTTCCGGCAGAACCTGCTCGGCAAGCGCGTCGACTTCTCCGGCCGCTCGGTGATCGTGACCGGCCCGGAGCTCAAGCTGCACCAGTGCGGCCTGCCGAAGAAGATGGCGCTCGAGCTCTTCAAGCCCTTCATCTACTCGCGGCTCGACGCCAAGGGGCTCAGCTCCACCGTGAAGCAGGCGAAGAAGCTCGTGGAGAAGGAGCGCCCGGAGGTCTGGGACATCCTCGACGAGGTGATCCGCGAGCACCCGGTGCTCCTGAACCGCGCGCCGACGCTGCACCGCCTCGGCATCCAGGCCTTCGAGCCGGTGCTGATCGAAGGCAAGGCGATCCAGCTGCACCCGCTGGTCTGCGCGGCCTTCAACGCCGACTTCGACGGCGACCAGATGGCCGTGCACGTGCCGCTGAGCCTCGAGGCGCAGCTGGAAGCGCGCGTCCTGATGATGTCCACGAACAACGTGCTCTCGCCCGCCAACGGCAAGCCGATCATCGTGCCGTCGCAGGACATGATCCTCGGGCTCTACTATCTCTCGATCGCCCGTGACGGCCAGCCCGGCGAGGGCATGGTCTTCGGCTCGATCGAGGAGGTCGACCACGCGCTGCACGCGGGCCTCGTGAACCTGCATTCCAAGATCACCGCCCGCGTCGAGCAGATCGACGAGGAAGGCAATTCGGTGATGCTGCGCTTCGAGACCACGCCCGGACGGCTCAAGCTCGGCGCGCTCCTGCCGAAGAACTTCAAGACGCCCTTCGACATCGTCAACCGGCTCCTGCGCAAGAAGGAGGTCGGCGAGGTCATCGATACCGTCTACCGCCACTGCGGCCAGAAGGAATCGGTGATCTTCTGCGACCAGATCATGGGCCTCGGCTTCACCGAGGCCTTCAAGGCCGGCATCTCCTTCGGCAAGGACGACATGGTGATCCCCGAGACCAAGTGGGACATCGTGAACCGCACCCGCGACCAGGTGAAGGAATTCGAGCAGCAGTACATGGACGGGCTGATCACCCAGGGCGAGAAGTACAACAAGGTCGTCGACGCCTGGTCGAAATGCTCCGACGAGGTCGCCGGCGCGATGATGGGCGAAATCTCGGCCCAGCGCACCGACGACAGCGGCGCCGAGATCGAGCCCAACTCGGTCTACATGATGTCCCATTCCGGCGCCCGCGGCTCGCCCGCCCAGATGAAGCAGCTCGGCGGCATGCGCGGCCTGATGGCCAAGCCTTCGGGCGAGATCATCGAGACGCCGATCGTGTCGAACTTCAAGGAAGGCCTGACCGTGCTCGAGTACTTCAACTCGACCCACGGCGCGCGCAAGGGCCTCGCCGACACCGCGCTCAAGACCGCCAACTCGGGCTATCTGACCCGCCGGCTGGTGGACGTCGCCCAGGACTGCATCGTCAAGATCGACGATTGCGGCACCGAGCGCTCCATCACCGCCCGCGCGGCGGTGGCCGACGGCGAGATCGTCGCCTCGCTCGGCGAGCGCATCCTCGGCCGCGTGGCGGCGGAGGACGTGCTCGACCCCAAGACCGGCGAGGTGATCTTCCGGCGCGGCGACCTGATCGAAGAGCGCGACGCCGACATGATCGAGGCGGCGGCGGTGCTCGAGATGCAGATCCGCTCGCCGCTCACCTGCGAGGCCGAGGACGGCATCTGCGCCCAGTGCTACGGGCGCGATCTGGCTCGCGGCACGCGGGTGAACCCCGGCGAGGCGGTGGGCATCATCGCCGCGCAGTCGATCGGCGAGCCCGGCACGCAGCTGACCATGCGCACCTTCCACATCGGCGGCATCGCCCAGGGCGGCTCCCAGTCGTTCCTGGAGGCCAGCCAGGAGGGCAAGCTGGTCCTGCGCAACGGCAACGTGATCAGCAACGCCGACGGCGAGCAGATCGTGATGGCGCGCAACATGGAGCTCGCCATCGTCGACGAGAACGGCGTCGACCGGGCGGTGCACAAGCTCACCCACGGCTCCAAGCTGCTGGCGCGGGAGGGCGCGGAGGTCCGGCGCGGCGACAAGCTCGCCGAGTGGGACCCCTATACGCTGCCGATCATCGCCGAGAAGGCGGGCGTGGCGAAGTTCGTCGACCTGCTGGCGGGCTTCTCGGTCCGCGACGAGACCGACGACGCCACCGGCATCAGCCAGAAGATCGTCACCGACTGGCGCGCGGCCCCCAGGGGCAACGACCTCAAGCCCGAGATCATCGTGATGGATCCGGCGACCGGCGAGCCCGTGCGGCTCGACAACGGCAACCCGGAGGTGCACGCCATGTCGGTGGACGCGATCCTCTCGGTCGAGGACGGCCAGGAGATCCGCCCCGGCGACGTCATCGCGCGAATCCCGCGCGAGGGCGCGAAGACCAAGGACATCACCGGCGGTCTGCCGCGGGTGGCCGAGCTCTTCGAGGCGCGCCGTCCCAAGGACCACGCGATCATCGCCGAGATCTCGGGCCACGTGCGCTTCGGCAAGGACTTCAAGAACAAGCGGCGCATCACCATCGAGCCCGTCGACGAGGGGCTCGAGCCGATCGAATACCTGGTGCCCAAGGGCAAGCACATCCCGGTTCAGGAAGGCGACTTCATCCAGAAGGGCGAGTACATCATGGACGGCAATCCTGCCCCCCATGACATCCTCGCCATCCTCGGGATCGAGGCACTGGCCGACTACCTGATCGACGAGGTGCAGGAGGTCTACCGGCTGCAGGGCGTGAAGATCAACGACAAGCACATCGAGGTGATCGTGCGCCAGATGCTGCAGAAGTGGGAGATCTCCGACAGCGGCGGCACCACGCTGCTCAAGGGCGAGCAGGTCGACAAGATCGAGTTCGACGAGGAGAACGAGAAGGCCATCGCCAAGGGCCGCGCCCCGGCCAAGGGCGCGCCGATCCTGCTTGGCATCACCAAGGCGAGCCTGCAGACTCGCTCCTTCATCTCCGCCGCCTCCTTCCAGGAGACCACGCGGGTGCTGACCGAGGCGGCAACGCAAGGAAAGCGCGACCGGCTGGTGGGGCTGAAGGAGAACGTGATCGTCGGACGGCTGATCCCGGCGGGCACCGGTGGTGCCACCGCCTCGATCAAGTCGATCGCCACGAACCGCGACGCCGCGATCATCGCCCAGCGCCGCGAGGAAGCCGCCGCGGCGCTCGCCGTCGAGGAGGCGGCGCAGCAGGCCGCCGACTCCGCCGCCCCCGAGACGGCGCCCTTCGAGGCCGATTGATCCGCCCGCAGATACATGCGGCCAAGCAGCGGGGCGCCCTCACCGGCGCCCCGTTCGTTTTCCGGCCCCCGGAGGATGCGGCAGCGACCCCGAGGCAGGGCCCCGGAATGAAGGAAAGGCCGCGCCCCGCGCGGCCCGCGCCGCATGTCCCCGGACCGATGACGGCGAGGCGCCGGTGGCGCCTTGCCCGGTCCGGTCGCCCGGAGGCGCGAGCCGCAGGGCGAGGGAGGTGCAGCTTTGCCGTCGGCTGAGGATCGGGCCGCGGCGGCTCTGGACGGGGCGCAAAGTGCGCCGGCCCCCGGCAGGGCCGGCGTGGCCCGATCGCCACGGGTCGATCGGGCCCGGGATCCCTCCATGCCGGCCGGGAAGGTGTCCCGCAGCGGGACACTATCTAACATGTTGTTATTACACATACTTTCACAATGCGGGCCGAATTGGCCGGACGGCGCTCGCATGAGGTGCCCCCGAAAACGCCGAAGCGGCTCCGGCCCCGCTGCCGCAGACGGCGGCCCCGAAGCCGGTCCCATGGACCGCGCCCGGCGCCTGCATGGATTGTGCAGACCTCGGGCATGCGTTTCACGCCTCTGGCCAGCACTTGCCGGATCGCCTATTCGGGAGCGGTTCGCAATCCGGGGAGGCCCATGGCCCGCATTCTGATCACCTCCGCGCTGCCCTATATCAACGGAATCAAGCATCTCGGGAACCTCGTCGGCTCCCAGCTGCCTGCGGACGTCTACGCCCGATACATGCGCGCCCGCGGCCACGAGGTCCTCTTCATCTGCGCCACCGACGAGCACGGCACCCCGGCCGAACTCGCCGCCGCCGCCGCCGGCGAACCGGTCGCCGAATACTGCGCCCGGCTCTGGACGGTGCAGAAGGAGATCGCCGACGGCTTCGGCCTCAGCTTCGACCATTTCGGCCGTTCTTCGAGCCCGCAGAACCACCGGCTGACCCAGCATTTCGCCGGCCGGCTCGCCGACGCCGGGTTGATCGCCGAGGTGGCCGAGAAGCAGGTCTATTCCCGCGCCGACGGTCGCTTCCTGCCCGACCGCTACATCACCGGCACCTGCCCGAACTGCGGCTACGAGCGCGCCCGGGGCGACCAGTGCGAGAACTGCACCAAGCAGCTCGACCCGACCGACCTCATCAACCCGCGCTCGGCGATCTCCGGCTCCACCGATCTCGAGGTCCGCGAGACCAAGCATCTCTACCTGCGCCAGAGCCTGATGCGCGACAAGCTCCGGGACTGGATCGATTCCAAGACCGACTGGCCGGTGCTGACCACCTCGATCGCCCGGAAATGGCTCGACGACGGCGAGGGGCTGCAGGACCGCGGCATTACCCGCGACCTCGACTGGGGCATCCCGGTCCAGCGCGGCACCGAGCCCTGGCCGGGCATGGAGGGCAAGGTCTTCTACGTCTGGTTCGACGCCCCCATCGAATACATCGGCGCCACCGCCGAATGGGCCGACGCGCATCCGGACTCCGGCGGCTGGGAGCGCTGGTGGCGGGAGGACGGGGGCGCGGAGGACGTGCGCTACGTCCAGTTCATGGGCAAGGACAACGTGCCCTTCCACACGCTCTCCTTCCCTGCGACGCTGCTCGGCGCCAACGCCGACGGGGCCGAGACCTGGAAGCTCGTCGACTACATCAAATCCTTCAACTACCTGAACTACGAGGGCGGCAAGTTCTCGACCTCCGAGGGGCGTGGCGTCTTCATGGACCAGGCGCTGGAAATCCTGCCGGCGGACTACTGGCGCTGGTGGCTGATGTCGAACGTGCCGGAGGGCTCGGATTCGAATTTCACCTGGGAGAGCTTCCAGGCCGGGGTGAACAAGGATCTCGCCGATGTGCTCGGGAATTTCGTCAGCCGCGTCACCAAATTCGCCCGCGCCCGCTTCGGCGACACGCTGCCGGAGGGCGGCGACTACGGGCCGCAGGAACTGGCGCTGATCGAGGATCTGCAGCGGGGGCTCGTCGGCTATCAGGCGATGATGGACGGCATGGCCTTCCGGCGCGCGTCCCAGGAGTTGAGGCAGATCTGGGTCCTGGGCAACGAATATCTGCAATCCGCCGCGCCCTGGGCCGCCTTCAAGGCCGATCCCGACCGCGCCGCGGCGACCGTCCGCTTCGCCTTCAACCTGATCCGGCTCTACGCGATCCTGAGCCGCCCCTTCCTGCCCGAGGCCGCCGCGCGGATGCTGGCGGCGCTGGGGCATCCGGAGGACGGCTGGCCGACCGACGTCGCCGAAGCAATCGCGACCCTCGGGCCCGGCCATCGCTTCGAGGTGCCCGAGGTGCTCTTCGCGAAGATCGACGATGCCCGCCGCATCGAGCTCGAGGGGCGGTTCGCCGGGGCGGCGTGAGCCCCGGGCAAGTGCACCGGCCCCCGGCAGTGCCGGCGACACTTGGCCCGCATGGGATGAAGATCGACGGCGAGGGCCGCTGGTGTCAGACCCCGAGGCACCAGCGCATGATCGCCTTCTGCACGTGGAGGCGGTTCTCGGCCTCGTCGAAGACCACCGATTGCGGGCCGTCCATGACCTCGTTGGTGACCTCCTCCTCGCGATGCGCGGGCAGGCAGTGCATGAAGAGCGCGTCGGGCTTGGCCGCCGCCATCAGCCGCCCGTTCACCTGGTAGGGGCGAAGCAGGTTGTGGCGGCGCTCGCGCGCACTCTGGGCGTCGTGCATCGAGACCCAGGTGTCGGTCACGATCAGGTCGGCCCCGGCGGCGGCGCGCTGGGGATCGCGTTCGATCGCGACGGTCGCGCCGTTCGCCCGCGCGAAGTCCACCGCCTCGCGGGCGGGATCGAGCGCCGGGGGCCCGGTGAAGGTGAAGTCGAAGCCGAAGCGGCCGGCGGCGTGCAGGAACGAGGCGCAGACATTGTTGCCGTCGCCCGACCAGACCACCTTGCGGCCGCGGATCGGGCCGCGATGCTCCTCGTAGGTCATCACGTCCGCGAGGATCTGGCAGGGATGGCTCGCGTCGGTCAGGCCGTTGATCACCGGCACCGTGGCGTTCTCGGCAAGTTCGGTCAGGGTCGTCTCCTCGAAGGTCCGGATCATGATCAGATCGACGAAGCGCGACAGAACGCGGGCGGTGTCGGCGATGGTCTCGCCGTGGCCGAGCTGCATCTCGCCGCCCGAGAGCACCAGCGTCTCGCCGCCCATCTGCCGCACGCCCACGTCGAAGCTGACCCGCGTCCGGGTCGAGGGCTTCTCGAAGATCAGCGCGACCATGCGGCCGGCGAGCGGGCTAGTCGCGTCCGGGGTGGCGCGCGGGGCATTGCCGCGCGCGGCCTTCATCGCCGCCGCCTGATCGAGGATCGCCCGCAGGTCGGCGGACGAGGTGACATGGATGTCGAGAAAATGCTTCATTGCCGCGCCTCCAGGGCCGATGCCGCGGCGTCGAGGCGGCGCAGCCCCTCGTCCACTTCCGCGTCGCTGAGATTGAGGGGCGGCAGAATGCGCAGCACGTTGCCGGCGGCGACCACCGTCAGGATCTTCGCCCCGTAGCCCGCCGCCACCACCTCGCCGTTCGGCACGCGGCAGCCGAGGCCGAGCATCAGCCCCTGGCCGCGCACCTCCGAGAACACCGTCGGATGCGCCGCGACCAGCCCCTCGAGCCCCTGGCGCAGCCTTCCGGCGCTGCGGCTGACGCCGGCGAGGAACTCGGGCGTCGCCACGATGTCGAGCACCGCGCAGCCGATGGCGCAGGCGAGCGGGTTGCCGCCATAGGTCGAGCCGTGGGTGCCGAGGGTCATGCCGGAGGCGGCGTGCTCGGTGGCGAGGCAGGCGCCGAGCGGGAAGCCGCCGCCGATGCCCTTGGCGATCGGCATGATGTCCGGGGTTATCCCCGCCCATTCATGGGCGAAGAGCCTGCCGGTGCGGCCCATGCCGGTCTGGATCTCGTCGAGGATCAGGAGGATGCCTTCCGCGTCGGCGATGGCCCGCAGCCCGCGAAGGGTGTCGTCCGGGAGCGGGCGGATGCCGCCCTCGCCGAGGATCGGCTCGGCCATGATCGCCGCGGTCTGCGGCCCGACCGCCGCGCGCACCGCCTCGATGTCGCCGAAGGGCAGGATGTCGAAGCCGGGCAGCAGCGGGTCGAAGCCCTTGACGAGCTTCTCGCCGCCGGCGGCGGAGATCGCCGCCATGGTGCGGCCGTGGAAGGCGCCCTCGAAGGTCACGATGCGGTGCCGCTCCGGCTGGCCCTTGGCCGAGAAATGCTTGCGCGCCATCTTGATCGCGCATTCGACCGCCTCGGTCCCGGAATTGGTCACGAAGACGGTGTCGGCGAAGGTCCGGGCGACGAGCTTCTCCGCGAGCCGCTCCTGGTTCGGGATGCGGTAGAGGTTCGAGGTATGCCAGAGGCGCCGGCCCTGGGTCTCCAGCGCCTCGACCAGGGCGGGATGGGCGTGGCCGAGCACGGCGACGGCGATGCCGGCGCCGAAATCGAGATAGCGCTCGCCGCCTTCCTCGATCAGCCAGGCGCCCTGCCCTTCCACGAAGGCGAGCGGCGCGCGCGCATAGGTCGGCAGAACCGGAGTGATCACGGGTAAACCTCCACGGCGACAGGATGTCGGGCGGGGCCCCGGGGGCGATGCGCGGGGCCAAGCGGACCTCTTGCCGCAAGCCCGCAGGCGAGTCAATCGCGCCTTCCGGAACCGCGATCCGGGGCTGTCCCCATGGGGACGCTCGCCAAGCGACTGATATCAAACGATAAAAGTGTTAACGTGCGGAATCGGCCACCCGTTCCGGGGCGGAGCGGTCTGCTGCGGGGATCAGCTCTTGAGCCGGTTGTAGCCGGTCCGCAGCCAGCGGAAGGTCAGGCGCCGAGCGCTGACCACGGCGAGAGCGCATAGGCGAGGCTGAGCGGGCGAGGAATCGCTCACCCCAGCGCGCCGAAGCGCATGCCGTCGATGAGATAGAAGATCGGGTTGACGTGGAGCAGGATCCGGAATGCCTCGGCACCGCGGCCGCGGAATAGAAGCAGCCTGAGAGGAAGCTTGAGCGGGGTGACGACAGAATTGGTGATCGCGGCCATGTGGTCGAACTTCTCGCGAGGATCGCAGTGATTGCCCATGAGCGCCAGAGCGCGCTGCCCACCAGGACGAAGGCGAGCGCCCAGAGCGGATGCGCCGGCAGGATGCCGAAGAGCGGGAAGAGCACCGCCGCCACGCCGGCCGCCACGAAGAGGCCGCGGAAGACGCCGCCGAGCACGAAGCCGGTCAGGAGCTCCGAGGGGCTCAGCGGCGGCATGAGCGTGTCCACGATGCTGCCCTGACCTTGGAGACGAGGATCGAGCTCGAGGTATTGGCGAAGGCGTTCTGGATCACCGTCATCATCAGGATGCCGGGCGCGAGGAAATGCGCGAAGGGCAGCCCCATCACGTCGGGCCGCTGGCCGCCCAGCGCCAGGGTGAAGACCGCCATGAAGAGCAGCGCCGTCGCCACCGGCGCGGCGAGGGTCTGGGTCCAGACATTGGTGAAGCGGCGGATCTCGCGCCCGGTCAGGGTGGCGAGCCCGAGCCAGTTGACCCGGCCGAAGCGCTTGACGCCCTTGCCCGGCCTGCCCCGGACCGGGCCCCGTTGCGTGTCGATCGCGCGGTTTTCCATGGGTCGCGCTTGTAACCGAAGCGTGGCTGGTTACAATGGCCGCGAGCGTGCCGGCCGATTGTCGGACCCCGCGCGTAATCCCGCCCGATAAAGCCGACGGAGACGAACGAGATGTCCTGGACCGATGAACGCGTGGAGGCCTGCGGTCGATGTGGACCGAGGGCAAGAGCGCCAGTCAGATCGCCAAGGAGCTGGGCGGGTGACGCGCAACGCCGTGATCGGCAAGGTGCATCGCCTCGGCCTCTCGAACCGCGGCGGAAACGGCGACCAGGAGGAGGCTTCCGGCGCGCCGGCCGAACCTGCAGTGGCAGCGCCGGTGGCCGAGCCGGTCGCCGCGGCGGCCCTCGAGACGGGGAGAGGAGGCCGCGGCGGCGAACTGCCCCGGTGGTGCGCGAGCAGCCGCAGGTCAACCGCCCGCGCGTGCCGGGCAGCCCATGCCGCCGCAGCCCTCGGGCTCGGAGATCAGCGCCGAGGCGCTGGCCAATCTGGCCGAGTCGCGAAGAAGCCGCGCAAGCTCACGCTGATGCAGACTACCATGACCTGCAAATGGGCCGGTGGGCGATCCCGCGACCGAGGAATTCTGGTTCTGCATGCCTGCCCGCCCGGCAGCCCTATTGCGAGGCGCATGTGCGGTGGCCTTCCAGCCGATGTCGGCGCGGCGCGACCGACGCGCCGGCGGGCGCTGATCATCCAGCGGGTCGCCTTCGCTCCCCGGTGAGGGGAAACGGAGGCCGCAGCAGACATGCGCCGCAGCCGGATCGCCGTGCCGTACTCGTTTCCGGGTGAACCTTTCGGGAAGCATAGACGGGTTCTGTGCACCGCCGCATGTCCCCGCGGTTTAGGCAGGTGACAATCCGCCCCTCGCCCTCCGCGCTGCGCTTCAGCAAGGGGGACATTGAACCGGCGCGAGGCTAATGTCGTTTCCGCCATTCCTGCGGTGCCCCCTGGCCGGTTAACGCAAGGTCACCGGAGACCACTTTTGCCGCCTTCAGGGCGTGACCCAAAAGACTCGGCATTTTCCTTGAGCGCAGGTCAGGAGGCGGCAGGTACGCCCTCAGTAGCATCGGTGCCAGAATTCGCCCGTGCGCAGAACGCGACAGTGACTGTGCGAGCGGAGGCGCATCATGGATCTTTATCGGACGCCCGCTCGATTTACATGACTATCTCCGCCGCCCCGGTGCTGATCCTGGCCGCCGCGAGGCGATCCTGGATCTTCATCAGGGCTGCCCACGCATCGCCATCAAGCGCAACCATCCGCATGCGGAACGGTCCGGATCTGCCGGCTGGCGGGCTTTCCTGCGGTCGTGCCCCGGCACGCCTCCTCTGGGCCTTCACGATTCCGCCATCACGACATCCGCCGCTTTCCCGACGAGGAGAAGGACGTGATACGCCGCGAGATCGCCCGCCTGCGCGGCGAGCCCGAGGAGCCGCCGAGCAGCCCGGCCGCCGGCGAGGCGCCCCCGCCGCCGGCCTCCGCGTGACGGGCCGGCGATGACCCACTCCGCTCGCAACCAGATCACGGGGGAATTGCCGCGATGCTGATGGCCGTCGGGATCACGGTCTTCTACATCATCTTCGTCTGGATGGTGTTCTTCCGCTTCCGGTGGCTGAAGTTCAACATCGTCTGGGGCATCGTCTCGGGCTGGGTCGGGCTGCATCTCCTGCTGATCTTCCTGGTCGCCCTGCGCTTCTACCAGCCCTATACGGTCGACAGCCACGTGATCCGCAGCACGATCCAGATCCTGCCGCGGCTGACCCAGCCGACGATCCTGACCGAGGTGCTGGTGGAGCCCAACACGCCGGTCAGGAAGGGCGATCCGCTCTACCGCTTCGACACCACCATCTTCCAGCATCAGGTCGATGCCGCTGAGGCGCAGCTGGTGGCGGCCGAGCAGAACGCGAAGATCCTGCAGCAGGACGTGGCGGCCGCGAGCAACGCGGTCATCCGGGCCGAGGCGCAGCTGGAATATTCCACCCAGCAGCAGAAGCGCTTCACCGACCTCGTCCCCCAGGGCGGCGCGCGGCAGGACGAGCTCGACCGCTGGAACGCCCAGGTCGAGGAGGACACCGCCGCGGTGGCGGAGGCCAAGGAAATCTCGAGAAGGCGCAGCTCGCGCTCGGCTCCACCATCGACGGCGTCAATACCGGGGTCGCCCAGGCGCGCGCGCAGCTGGCGGAGGCCGAGTATTTCCTCGGCAACACCACGCTGGTCGCGCCCGAGGACGGAATGATCGTCTCGCAGCAGGCCAGGCCGGGCCTCGTGGTGGGCGACGTGCGGCTCGGCGCCATCGCGAGCTTCGTCACCGCGGCCGATCCCTATATCCTCGCGACCTTCCGCCAGCAGAACCTGAAGTTCGTCGCCCCCGGGCAGGAGGCGGAGATCGCGCTCGACCTCTATCCGGGCGAGATCTTCGGCGGCCGGGTCGAGGCGGTCTGCGGGCGACCTCCAGGCCGAGGCATTCTGCCCTCGGGCCGCTGCCTGAATTCGCTGCCGGAAGCTGCCGGGGCGGACTGCGCGGAGATCACCTTCGACGATCCGCCGGCCGATCGCATCCGCCGCAGGCGCCCATGCGGCGGTGCAGCGATCTCCGGCGGCGGCGAGAGCTTGCGTTCCGCGCCGGATCATCCGGCTCCCCATTCGTTCGCCAACTTCTCGACCGCCGGTTGGACGTCCAACCGGTCGGCGAAACGGTTGAGCGACAGAAGAGCACGGCAAAGATCCTGATCCGGCGCAGGAACGGCGCTGCGCCGACCGCCGGTATAGATGGCGCTACCGCCGCATGGGCGCGGCGGCTTCGGCGGCTGCGCGATGATCGGTCCGTGATCTCCAGCCGCAAGATCGCCCGAGGTCAGCTTGCTGGCTGAGGCACAATGCGCGCCGAGCAGGACGCCTCGAGTGGCCTGACCTCGCCAGACAGCCCGACACCGGTGGTCGCCTGGTGGCAGACCTCATCGCCGGATGCGACGTCTGAGCGCGATCTCATCGCCCAGCCTGGCGCCCAGAACCTCACGCTGCAGATGGCCGAAGGGCGGGTGCTCCAGGCGCGTGCGCAGTGGCATCGCCTATGGCAGCTCTTCCCGCGATCGCAGACGCTGGCGGGCAGTACCTGCAGGCGGCGCCTGGGCGACAATCTCCAGCTACATCAGCGAGGTGGAGCCGGGTCACGGACCTCGATCATCCCGATTCTCGGCGACCAGCGGTCGGTCGATGCGCTGGAGGAGATACTCGACGTCTGGGCGGCAGCTGCGGCGCGACGTGCAGTCGGCGCGGGCCAATCTCGCCGCGCAGGTAGCGAATTACGACGACGCGCTGGTGACGCTGACCGGCGACGTCGCCGCGACCTACATCAACATCCGCGCGATCCAGGAGACGCTGGCGATCGCCCGGCGCAACATCGATCTGCAGCAGCAATCGCTCGACCTCGCGAAGGTGCGCTTCAACGGCGGGTGACCACCGAGCTCGACGTCGAGGAGGCCACCGTCCTCCTGACCAATACCAAGGCGCTGATCCCGCCGCTGGAGAGCGACCTCCAGCAGGCCAAGAACGCGCTGGCGGTGCTGCTGGCGCAGCCGCCGTCGCGCATGGACGGGCTCATCGGCTCCGGGCCCGCATTCCACAGGCGCGTTCCGGGGTCGCCGTGGGCGTGCCGGCGGAGCTCCTGCGCCACCGGCCGGACATCAGGACCGTCGGAGCTGGACAGCCGCGGCGCAGGCCTCCCGATCGTGCGTCGCGATGATCGCGCTCTGTCCGCAGTTCATCTTCCGGCGGCATGGCTTCGAGGCCAGTTCCGCCGGCAATCTCTTCGAGGCAGGAGATGCAGCCGGACCCAGCCCGGAATATTCACGCCCGGTGAGCTGGAACATCCTCAACTTCCGGCCGGCTCAAAGACAACGTCTGGGCGCAGGACGCCGCCTACCAGGGCCTGATCGCGCAGTCCCCAGAACATGCTCTGCGGCCTACGGCGAGGTCGACAACGCCATGGCCGCCTCACGCAGGAGCCCGGGCGCAGAGCGCGCTGCTTCGGCGCCGAGAGCTGTCGGGCGGCTCCGGCGCGCTGCGAGATCGCGGCAGGCAATACGGCGATCTCGCGGCGTGACCGACCTACTCGCGCGTCTCCAACACCCAGCGGCGGATGTCGACGGCGGCAGGCCAATCTGGTCACAGGGGGCAACCAGATCGCGGAGAACCTCGTCGCCATCTACAAGGCGCTGGGCGGCGGATGCGGGTCCGCGAGGACACGAATTCCACTGCGAGACGGTGCTGGCGAAATGGCCCCTATCACCGATTGGGGCGATCTGCCGCGAACGCGGAACGGCACGACGAACTGAACTGCTGGACCCGCGCGTCGACGTTCTTCCCGCCGGGTCGGGTGTCCGAGCCCGATCGACTCTTGGCGATCGGAGCCGCGTCGGTCTTCCTGGGGCCGGCGCGCGAGGCGCACGTCGAGGCCGCCCTGTCCCGATCCTCGACCGGCGGGACGGCTGCACCGCCCTCGCCCTGCGGCGCGCGCCTTCGGGCGACCGGGCCGGGCAAGGCGCCACCGGCGCCTCGCCTTTCCGGTCCGGGGGCATGTTGAGCGGGTCGCGCGGGGCGCGGCCTTCTTTCGAGCGGTTATTACGGGAATCGGCGTCGGTCATGGGACACGGCTCGAACCGGCGATTGCGAGGCATTGCCTCGCGCCGGTTCGTCGGCTGGAGCGCGCGAGCGCGGAGACCGAGGGACGTCGGGTTCCGACGTCGCTGGGCAATCCGCGAAGAGAAGGCCGCGGCGCCGGTCAGAAGCGATCACGCAGAGGCGGGATCAGACCGAATAGGTATCGTCGAGCGCGTAGCCCGAGGAGCGAACGGTGCGGATCGGGTCGCGGTCGCCGCGCCGGTTCAGGGCCTTGCGCAGCCGGCCGATATGCACGTCGACGGTGCGGATCTCCACATAGACGTCCTCGCCCCAGACCCGGTCGAGCAGCTGCTCGCGGGAGAAGACCCGGCCCGGGCGCTGCATCAGCACGTCGAGCAGGCGGAACTCGGTGGGGCCGAGATGCACGTCGCGCTGGCCGCGGCGCACGCGGCAGAGCTGGCGGTCGAGCACGATGTCGGCGAAGGTCGCCACGTCCCCGGCGAGCATCGGGGCGGTGCGGCGCAGGACCGCACGCATCCGCGCCACGAGCTCGGACATGGAGAAGGGCTTGGTCACGTAGTCGTCGGCGCCGACGTCGAGGCCGCGGACCCGGTCCTCCTCCTCGCCGCGGGCGGTCAGCATGATGACGGGGATGTCGCGGGTCTCGCTGCGGCTGCGCAATTGCCGGCAGAGCTCGATGCCCGAGACATTGGGCAGCATCCAGTCCATCAGCACCAGGTCGGGGCGCGATTCATCGACCGCGATCATCGCCTCGTCGCCGTCCGAGGAGGTCGCGACGGTGAAGCCCTCCTTGGAGAGGTTGTAGGCGAGGAGCTGGCTGATCGGCTCCTCGTCCTCGATCACCAGGATCTTGGCGCACATCGGGGGGTCCTCTCGGCTGGCCTCACTCGTGAATGAAATCGACGCCCGTCGGCTCGCCCTTGGGGCGGTCGTCGCCGAGCGGCTCGCCCTTGACGATGTAATAGACCATCTCGGAGATATGGGTGGTGTGGTCGCCGATGCGCTCGAGGTTCTTGGCGATGAACATCAGCTGCGCGCCGATCCCGATCAGCCGGCTGTCCTCGACCATGTAGGTCACCACCTCGCGGAAGATGGCGTTGTACATCTCGTCGATCTCGTAATCCTGGTTCCAGATCTGCACCGCGAGATCCACGTCGCGCGAGGCATGGGCGTTGAGCACGTCCGAGAGCTGGGCGAGCGTGGTCTTGCCCATGCGCGCGATCGAGGTGGTCAGCCGGGCGGGCCGCGCCGAGGAGAGCGGGATCGCCCGCTTGGAGATGTTCTTGGCGAGATCGCCGATGCGCTCGAGGGTCGAGGCGATCTTCATCGCCGCGATCAGGACCCGCAGGTCCGCCGCGACCGGCTGGCGCAGGGCGATGATCTTGACCACGCTTTCCTCGAGCGCCATCTCCATCGCGTCGAGCGCCCTGTCGCGGTCGATGACCTGGCGCGCGAGCACCGGATCGCGCTCCTGCACCGATTGCAGCGCCTTGGAGAGCAGTTCCTCGCAAAGGCCGCCCATTTCCGAGATCCTGGCCTGAACCTGGACGAGATCCTCGTCGAACGACGCAACGATATGGGCCATGGCGGTCGGGTCTCTCCTCGGCTTCCCGCGCGCCCGCCGCGGGCGCGCGTTCCTCGGCGGCGCCGGGCGATCGGGGCCGCGTCCTGCGGTGAACGTCAGTCGACAGCATTATAGGGCGGATCGCAACAGGGCCGTGACAGTTCCAAGACGAAACCGTGACAGTGCAACCCGTTCACATTCCGAGAGGTTTCGCCTCGCCGGGGTCGGGAGGCGGCGGCGGCTGGGCGACGTCTCCGGAAGCGGCCCTGGGCAGCCAGACCGTGAAGCGGCTTCCCTCGCCGGGCTTCGAGGTGATCTCCAGGCGGCCCTTGTGGCGGTTGAGGATGTGCTTGACGATGGCGAGGCCGAGCCCGGTCCCGCCCTTGTTGCGGCTGTGGCTGACGTTGACCCGGTAGAAGCGCTCGGTCAGCCGGTGGATATGCTCGCGCGCGATGCCGGGGCCGGTGTCGGCGACGGTGATGCCGCAGCGGTTGGGATGCGCCCGGCTCGGGGGGGCGGTGAGCACGCGCACGCTGCCGCCGGGGCCGCCGTATTTCATCGCGTTGTCGATCAGGTTGGTGAAGACCTGCGAGAGCTGGTCGCGGTCGCCCGCCACCCGGCAGTCCTGCGGGTCGAGCTCGAGGAGGAGGTCGACGCCCTGCTGGCCCGCGATCGGCTGCAGCGCCGAGACGCATTCGGTGACGATCCCGTTCAGCGACCAGACCTCGACCGGCCGGAGATGCTCGCTCATCTCGATGCGGCTGAGCGACATCAGGTCGTCCACGAGCCGCTGCATGCGGCCGGCCTCCCGCGCCATGATGCCGAGGAAGCGCTCGCGCGCCTCGGGATCGTGCCGGGCGTGGTGCTGGAGCGTCTCGATATAGCCGATGACCGAGGCGAGCGGCGTGCGCAGCTCGTGGCTGGCATTGGCGATGAAATCGGAGCGCAGCTGCTCGGCCTTGTGCGGCTCGGTGCGGTCCTCGAGCTGCACGATCGCGCGCCGGTCGGTGCCGAAGGCGGGATCGGCGGGCAGGAGTCCGACCCGCGCCTCGAAATGCCGCTCGCTGCCGTCGAAGGTGGTGAAGCGGCAGGCGCGTTCCTCGCCGTCGACCAGCGTCGCGGTGACGGCGGCGACGAAATCCGGCGCGCGGATGAGATGCGCGAAATGCGCGCCCGGCTCCACATGCGGCAGGGCGGCATGCGCCGCCGGATTGGCGTAGGCGATGCATCCGTTCCGGGCGATGACGAGCAGCGGCGCGGGGAGCCTTTCCAGCAGCGCCCGGCCCGGATCGGGCGCGGCCGGCGGGGGATGCGCCGGATCCCGCGGGGGGTCGGAGAGCGGCACCGCCGCGCTGTCCGCGAGGCGCCTGGCGACCGGCACGGCGAGAAGGACGACGAGCCCTCCCGCCAGGAAGGCGGCCAGCGGCGGAAGGCCCAGCGCCGCGGAGAGCGCGGCAAAGACGGCGACCGCCAGCGCCAGCAGGGGATGGAACCATTCCGCCATTCCGCCTCGTTCCTCCCGCGCCGCCGGCCCCTATAGCAGCCGCGGCCGGCTGCGAGAAGAAAGATTGTCTTCACCGGATCGACATATATGTAAGGGGCGACTGGATTTCGCGAGGACGCCCGGGTGATCCGATACGCGCTGCGCTGCACCCAAGACCACCGCTTCGAGTCCTGGTTCGGCTCGAGTGCGGATTTCGACCGGCTGCTCTCCGCCGGGCTGGTCTCCTGCGCGGTCTGCGGCAGCCCGGAGGTGCAGAAGGACCTGATGGCGCCGAGCCTGGCGGGCGCCGGCGCCGAAGCGCCCGACCCGGCGCCGACGCTTTCGGCGCCGCTCTCGCCCGCCGAGCAGGCCATGGCGGAGCTTCGCCGCCGGATCGAGGCCCGCTCCGAGAACGTCGGCCGCGACTTCGCCGCCGAGGCGCGGCGCATCCACGAGGGCAGCTCCCCCGACCGGCCGATCATCGGCGAGGCGAAGCCCTCCGAGGCACGCGCCCTGATCGAGGACGGCATCCCCGTCGCCCCCCTGCCCTGGAGTTCGCGCAAGTCGAACTAGGCGGATTGCCGCTTCGGCTTGCTGGCGCCGCGGCAAATCCATAAGAGGGCGCGATCGCATTCCGAACTGAGAGCCTGCGCCCATGCCGCGCCTCGTCATGAAATTCGGCGGCACCTCGGTGGCCGACCTCGACCGCATCCGCAACGCGGCCATGAAGGTCAGGCGCGAGGTCGAGCGCGGCTTCGACGTGGCGGTGGTGGTCTCGGCGATGGCCGGCAAGACCAACGAGCTGGTCGGGTGGGTCGACCGCACGGCGCAGTTCTACGACGCGCGCGAATACGATGCCGTGGTCGCCTCGGGCGAGAACGTGACCGCGGGCCTCATGGCGCTGACCCTGCAGGAGATGGGGGTGCCGGCGCGCAGCTGGCAGGGCTGGCAGGTGCCGATGCTCACCAATTCCTCCCATGGCGCCGCGCGGATCATGGAGATTGACACGACGCGGCTGGTGCAGAAGTTCGGCGAGGGGCTGCATGCGGTCATCGCGGGCTTCCAGGGCGTGAGCCCAGAGGGGCGCATCACCACGCTCGGGCGCGGCGGCTCGGACACTTCCGCGGTCGCCTTCGCCGCGGCGCTCGAGGCGGAGCGCTGCGACATCTACACCGATGTGGACGGGGTCTATACCACCGACCCGCGCATCACCAAGAAGGCGCGCAAGCTCGCCAAGATCTCCTACGAGGAGATGCTGGAGCTGGCCTCGCTGGGCGCCAAGGTGCTGCAGACGCGCTCGGTGGAGCTCGCCATGCGCTACAAGGTGCGGCTGCAGGTGCTGTCGAGCTTCGACGACCTGCCCGGAACGCTGGTCTGCGACGAGGAGGAAGTCTTGGAAAGCAGGGTCGTGAGCGGCATCGCGCATTCGCGCGACGAGGCGAAGCTGACGGTGCTCGGCGTGCCGGACCGGCCGGGAATCGCCGCGGCGATCTTCGGGCCGCTGGCCTCGGGCGGGGTCAATGTCGACATGATCGTGCAGAACATCGGCGCGGACGGTCGCACCGACATGACCTTCTCCTGTCCGGTCGACGAGGTCCCGCGCGCGGTCAAGGCGCTGGAGGAGACGCGCGACGCGGGCGAGGTGAAATACGTCCGCCTCGACATCGACGAGAACGTCTCGAAGGTCTCCATCGTCGGCATCGGCATGCGGAGCCAGGCGGGCGTCGCGCATCGCATGTTCGAGGCGCTGGCCGCCGACGGGGTCAATATCAAGGTCATCACCACCTCGGAGATCAAGGTCTCGGTGCTGATCGACCGCAAATATCTGGAACTGGCGGTTCAGGCACTGCATGATGCTTTCGGCCTGGACAAGGCCAGCTGAGACCGGGGACCGGACGGCCGATGCCCTTTTCGGAAGCGGTTGATTCCCGCGTGATCCTCACGCGGCTGCGCGAGGCGATGGCCGAGCCGGGCGAGGGCCAGGAGCGGCTCGACCGCATCGTCAAGCTGATCGCGCGCGGGCTCGTGGCCGAGGTCTGCTCGGTCTACCTGCGCCGCGAGGATCTTTCGCTCGAGCTCTGCGCCACCGAGGGCCTCAACCCGGAGGCGGTGCATACCACCCGGCTGGCGCCGGGCCAGGGCCTCGTGGGGCGCATCGCCGAGAGCGCGGAGCCGATCCGGACCCGCGATGCCGCCCATACCCACGGCTTCCGCTTCCTGCCCGAGACCGGCGAGGAGATCTATTCCTCCTTCCTCGGCGTGCCGATCCAGCGGCTCGGCGAGGTGCTGGGCGTGCTCGTGGTGCAGAACCGCACGGAGCGGGAATACAGCGACGACGAGATCTATGCGCTCGAGGTCGTGGCCATGGTCATCGCCGAGATGGCCGAGCTCGGCGCCTTCGTCGGACCGGGGCCGATGGAGATCGCCCGGCCGCACGGCCGCCCGTTCTTCGTGCGCGGGCTCGTCGGCCAGGAGGGGGTCGCGGAGGGCCGCGTGGTGCTGCACGAGCCCCAGATCGTCATCAGCCAGCCGATCAGCGACGATCCGGCGCTGGAATGCGCGAGGCTCCGCACGGCGCTGGAGGCGCTGCGGGCCGAAGTCGACGAGATGCTCGGGGCGGAATATCTCGCCACGGCCGGCGAGCATCGCGACGTGCTCAACGCCTATCGGATGTTCGCCAACGACAAGGGCTGGGTGATGCGGATGGAGGCCTCGATCGAGAGCGGCCTCGCCGCCGAGGTCGCGGTCGAGAAGGAGCAATCCGCGACCCGCGCCCGCATGTCGCGCATCGCCGATCCCTATCTGCGCGAGCGGCTGCACGATTTCGACGACCTCGCCAACCGGCTGCTGCGGCTGCTCGCGGGCACCGCCGCGCCGCAGGGGCGCGACCTGCCGGACGACGCGATCCTCGTGGCGCGCAACATCGGCCCGGCGGAGCTGCTCGACTACGGCCGAAAGCTGAGCGGGGTGGTGCTCGAGGAGGGCTCGGTGGGCAGCCATGCGGCGATCGTGGCACGCGCGCTGGCGATCCCGCTGGTGATCCATGCCCGGCGCATCACCCGCGAGGCCCAGGGGGGCGACCATATCCTCGTCGACGGCGACCAGGGCGTGGTGCATCTGCGCCCCGAGGAGACCGTGGCCAAGGCCTTCCGCGAGAAGGTGGACATGCTGCACGAGGCCCAGGCGGCCTATGTGGCGCTGCGCGACAAGCCGGCGCGGACCCGCGACGGGGTCACGCTCGCCCTGCACATGAACGCCGGGCTGATCGCCGACCTGCCGAGCCTGCCGAAATGCGGCGCGATCGGCGTGGGGCTCTTCCGCACGGAGCTGCAGTTCCTCGTTCGCTCCACGGTGCCGAGGCGCGCCGATCTCGCCGCGCTCTATGCGCGCATCCTCGATTCGGCGGGCGAGAAGCCGGTGGTGTTCCGCACGCTCGACATCGGCTCCGACAAGGTGCTGCCCTACATGCGGCGCAACGACGAGCCGAATCCGGCGCTCGGCTGGCGCGCGATCCGCGTCGGGCTCGACCGGCCCGGGATCATGCGCATGCAGGTCCAGGCGCTCCTGCGCGGCGCGCGCGGGCGGCCGCTGCAGATCATGTATCCCTTCGTCGCGGAGGCGGAGGAATTCGAGGAGGCGCGCGAGCTGACCCTGCGCGAGCTGGCCCGCGAGCAGGCGCTCGGCCATCGCGTGCCGGCGGGCCTGAAGATCGGCGCCATGCTCGAGACGCCGAGCCTCGCCTTCGCGCCCGACCGCTTCTTCGAGCAGGTGGATTTCCTCTCGATCGGCGGCAACGATCTCAAGCAGTTCTTCTTCGCCGCCGACCGCGAGAACGAGCTGGTGCGGCGGCGCTACGACATGCTCAGCGCGAGCTTTCTCGCCTTCATCGAGCAGATCGTCGCCCGCTGCGCCGGCCATGGCACGCCGCTCTCCTATTGCGGCGAGGATGCCGGGCGGCCGGTGGATGCGGTGGGGCTCGCGGCCATGGGGCTGCGCAGCCTCTCCATGCGGCCCGCCTCGATCGGGCCGGTCAAGGCGCTGCTGCGGCAGGTCGATCTCGAAGCCGTGCGCGCCGTCATCGAGGCGGGTCGCGCGCGGGGGCTGGCGACGGTCCGGCCGATGCTCGAGGAGTATCTGCGCGACAGGGGCATCCTGGTCTGAGCCGGCCCGCCCCTCGTCCGGGCGGCGGTCTCAGGGTTCGGCGAGGCTCAGCCAGTGGGAGACCAGCCCGGTGATGCCGTCGAAGGCGCCGGGAACCAGCGGGCGCGCCAGCAGGCGGTCGGGGTTGGTCGGGGGCGGGAAATCCAGGCCGGCGGCGCGGGCATGGGTGAAGCCGAAGCGGCGGTAATAGGGCTCGTCGCCCACCAGGATCACCCGCGTCCAGCCGAGCTCGCGCGCCCGTTCGAGGCTTTCCCCGATCAGATAGGCGCCGAGGCCCTCGCCCTGGCGGGTGGGGTGCACCGCCACGGGGCCGAGCAGGAGCGCCGGCGGGCCGCCGGGCCCGACCCGGACCGGCCAGTAGCGGATCGCGGCGCCGAGCGCGTCGTAATCGTCGCGGGCGACGAGGCAAAGCTCCGCCACCGCATCGACGCAGTCGCGCAGGCGGTAGGACGAGAGGGCGGTGCGTCCCGGCGCGAAGGCGAGGTCGAAGAGATATTCGACCTCAGGGCCGTCGCGGGGCTCTTCCTTGTGGATCCGGAACATGGGCGGGGACCGGCGGGCGCGGGGCGTGCCGCCCGCTCGACCCCGCCTAGCATGGCCCCCGGTTCCCGTCCAAGGCGAAATCGGGAGCAGCGCGCCGCATCGGTCCGAAGGCGGGTCCATGGGTCGCCGGCAGGATCGGTTCACCCGCTATCCGCGTGGCCGCCGCCGCAATGGAGCGGGCCGACCCGGCAAAAAGTGGAAAAATACACGTTAAGAGAGAGTGAACCACGATCCGTTAAACTTTTGGTAACCATTTGCCGCCAGAAAGGAGGTGTTCCGGAACCGGAACAGCTGCTTGCTAACCCTCAGACCCTCCAGTCTGGATAGAGCGCCCCCATCTCTCCCCCCCCCCGGAGATGGGGGCGCATTTCCTTCAAGGCTCCGCGAGGACGGCGCCGGGGTTGAGGATCCCCTGCGGATCGAGGGCGTTCTTGATCCTGCGCATCGCCAGCACGCTGCCCGGATCGCCGTAGCGGAGCAGATCCCCGGTCTTCAGCCGCCCGACGCCGTGCTCGGCGCCGACCGAGCCGCCGAGGGATGCCGCGAGATCGTGGACCGCCGCCTTGACCACCTCGCGGATCGGGTCGTAGGCGCCCTTCGGCCGGCCCGGGGGCGGGAAGACGTTGTAATGCAGGTTTCCGTCGCCGAGATGGCCGAAGCAGTTGATCCGCAGCGTCGGGTCGATCGCCGCCACGGCCGCGCGGCCGCGCTCGACGAATTCCACGAGGCGCGAGGGCGGCAGCGAGATGTCGTGGCTCGAGATGGCGCCGATCAGGCGATTCGCTGCCGGAATCGATTCCCGCAGGCCCCAGAAGACGGCGCGCTGGCCCTCGTTCTGGGCCACGAGCGCATCCGTGGCAAGCCCGCCTTCGAGCGCGGATTCGAGCACCGATTCCAGCCGGGCGGGCACCTGCGCGGCGGGGGCGTCGGCGGCCTCGATCAGCACGAACCACTCCGAGTCCATCGCCGGCGGCAGGGGAACCTGCGGCAGGACCTCGGCGAGGAAGGCGATGCCCTGGGCGTGGATGAGCTCGAAGGCCGAAATCGTGTTGCCGAGCGTCGCACGCGCCTCCCCGAGCAGCTCGAGCGCCGCCGCGGGCGAGCGCACGGCGATCCAGGCGGTCGAGGTCGCCTGCGGGATCGGGTGCAGCCGGAGGCTTGCGGCGGTGATGAGCCCAAGCGTGCCTTCCGAGCCGATCAGCAGGTGGCGCAGATCGTAGCCCATGTTGTCCTTCACCAGCGGGCTCAGCCCGTTCAGCACCGTGCCGTCGGCCAGCACCGCCTCGACCCCGAGGCAGAGATCGCGGGCATTGCCGTACCGCAGCACGTTGACGCCGCCGGCATTGGTGGCCAGGAGCCCGCCGATGCGCGCCGAGCCTTCCGAGGCGAGGGAGAGCGGGAACTGGCGGCCGGCGGCGCGGGCCGCCTCCCGGACATCGGCCAGCACCGCACCGGCCTCCGCCACCAGCACGTTGTCGGTGAGGTCGAGGTCGCGGATGCGCGCCATGCGCTCGAAGGACATCAGGACCGGCAGCGGCCCCCGCTCGAGGATCTGGCCGCCGACGAGGCCGGTGCCGCCGGACCAGGGCACGATCCCGACCCGCGCCGCGGCGCAGAGGCGCACCGCCGCGGCCACCGCGCCGACATCCGCCGGCCGCAGCACGGCCGCCGCCCGCCCGTGGAAGCGGCCGCGCGGCTCTTCGAGGTAGCGGGGCTCGGGGGGGCGCACGGTCTCGGGCCCGAGTGCCGCCGCGAGGCGGTCGAGCAGCGCGGCATCGGCATCCGCGAGCGGCGCGCGGGCGGTCATTCGCCGTCGATCGCCGCGCGGCCGCGCCGGTCGCCGCGCAGGTTGGCGTAGAGCACGTGGTTGCGCCAGCGGCCGTTGATCTGGAGATAGCTCTGGGCGACGCCCTCGTATTTGAAGCCGGAGCGCTCCAGCAGGCCGCGCGAGGCGGCGTTCTCGGGCAGGCAGGCCGCCTCGACGCGGCTCAGGTCGAGCGCGGTGAAGGCGTGATGCACCACCGCCGCCAGCGCCTCGGACATGTAGCCCTGGCGCGCGTGCTCCGGCCCGATCCAGTAGCCGATGGTCGCCGATTGCGCCGGTCCGCGCCGGATGTTGTCCAGCGTGATCGCGCCGAGCAGCCGCTCGTCCTCGCGGCGCAGCAGGAAGAGCGCCAGCGCCCGGCCCTCGGTGCGGGAGCGCGCGGCCCAGTAGACCCGGTTGCGGAAGGCCCTGCGGCTGAAGTGATCGACCGACCAGGTCGGCTCCCATTCCTTCAGGAAGGCCTCGCCCTCGCGCCTGAGCCGGGACCAGGCCTCGTGGTCGCCGGCTTCGGGCAGGCGCAGCACCAGCCTCTGCGTCTCGACGACCGGCCCGGAGCCACGGCGGAAGCCCAGCATGGCCCGGCCTCAGGCGGCGAGGCGCCTGACGAGGGCCTCGCGGTCCGGGGCGTCACCGATCGGCCCGAGCAGCGCCAGCGCCGGCCCTGCCCCGCCGATCAGCCGCCCGGCGAAGTCCCGGAGATCGGCCGCGGTGACCGCCTCGATGCGCGCCAGCGTCTCCTCGAGCGGCGGCACCCGGTCCCAGATCGCGAGCTGGCGCGCCAGGCGCTCGGCCCGGCCGGAGGGGCCTTCGAGGCCCATCAGCAGGCCCGCCTTCATCTGGGCGCGCGCGCGCTCGATCTCCGCCTCGGCCAGCCCCTCGGCCCCCCGGCGCAGCTCGTCCATGGTAAGTTCCGCGAGTTCGCGGATCTGGTCCGGCCCGGTGCCGGCATAGAGCGAGATCAGGCCGGTGTCGTCGTAGGCGGAGGCCTGGGCGAAGACGCTGTAGCAGAGGCCGCGGCGCTCGCGCAGTTCCTGGAACAGGCGCGAGGACATGCCGCCGCCCATGGCGATGGCGTAGAGCTGCGCGGCATAGACCTCCTGCGACCGCGCCGCGGCGCCCTCGAAGCCGAGGGTCAGGTGGACCTGCTCGAGGTCGCGGAAGGCGCGGCGCTCGCCGGCGGCGAAGCGCGCGGCGGGTGCGGTGGCCTTGGGGCGGGAGGCGAGCCCGCCGAAGAGGTCTTCGGCCACGGCCTGCAGCGCATCCGCGTCCACCGCGCCGGCCGCGGCGAGGATGATCTGGTCGGGCCCGTAATGCTCGCCGACGAAGCCTGCGAGATCGGAGCGCCCGAAGGCCGAGACGCGCTCGGCCGGCCCGAGGATCGGCCGGCCGAAGGGCTGATCGGGATAGGCCGATTCCTGGAGCCAGTCGAAGATGATGTCGTCCGGCGTGTCGAGCGCCTGGCCGATCTCCTGGAGGATCACCCCGCGCTCGACCTCGATGTCGGGCTCGGCGAAGAGCGGGTTGAGCACGATGTCGGCCAGGAGGCGCAGCGCCATCTCGACGTCCGCCTCGAGCACGCGCGCGTAATAGGCGGTCATCTCCTTGCCGGTATAGGCGTTGATGTAGCCGCCGACGTCCTCGATCTCCTCGGCGATCCGGAGCGCCGTGCGGCTCGGCGTGCCCTTGAAGGCCATGTGCTCGAGGAAATGCGCCACGCCGCATTGCTCGGCGCGCTCGTGGCGGCCGCCGGCGTTGAGGAAGATCCCCACGGTCGCCGAATGCAGACCGGGCATGGGATCGACGGCGATGCGCAGCCCGTTCGGAAGCCGGCCGGTCACGACGCTCATGCCACGCGCTCCCCGCCGACCACCGCCTCGATCGCCGCGAGCTCGTTGGGCACGCGCGTCAGGCGCTCGGGCCGCTCCAGGAGGTCGGCCATGCGCTCGGGCAGGGCCGGCCGCTGTCCGGTGGCGGCCTCGACCGCATCGGGGAACTTCGCGGCATGGGCGGTGGCGAGCACGATCATCGGCACCTCCGGATCGCCGCGGCGCAGCCGCGCGGCATGGAGCCCGACCGCGGTATGCGGGCAGACGAGTTCCCCGGTCTCGTGCCAGGTGGCGGCGATCGCGGCGGCGGTCTCCGCCTCCGACGCACTCGCGCTGTCGAAGCCGTCACGGAGCTGTCCGAGCGCGCCCTGCGGCAGCTCGAAGCCGCCGGCGCGGCGAAGGTCCTCCATGGATGCCGCCACGGCGGGCCCCTCCCGGTCGTAGAGCTCGAAGAGCAGGCGCTCGAAGTTCGAGCTGATCTGGATGTCCATGGAGGGGCTCATCGAGGGGCGCACCGCCGCGCGGCGATGGGCGCCGGTCGCGAGCGTGCGGTGCAGGATGTCGTTCTGGTTGGTCGCGATCACCAGCCGGTCGATCGGCAGGCCCATGCGCCGGGCGACATGGCCCGCGAAGATGTCGCCGAAATTGCCGGTCGGCACCGTGAAGCTGACCGGGCGGTGCGGGGCGCCGAGGGCGACCGCGGAAGTGAAGTAATAGACCACCTGCGCGAGAACCCGCGCCCAGTTGATCGAGTTCACGCCCGCGAGCCCCACCGCGTCGCGGAAGGCGTGATCGTTGAACATGTCCTTCACGCGCGCTTGGGCGTCATCGAAATCGCCGTCGATGGCGAGCGCATGGACGTTGGCCTCGGCGGGCGTGGTCATCTGGCGGCGCTGCACCTCGGAGACGCGGCCGTCGGGGAAGAGGATGAAGACCTCCACGCCCGCGCGTCCCCGGAAGGCCTCGATGGCGGCCGAGCCGGTATCGCCACTGGTCGCGCCAACGATGGTCAGCCGCCGGTCGTTGCGTTTCAGGCTCTCCTCGAACATCTGGCCGATGAGCTGCATCGCCACGTCCTTGAAGGCGAGCGTGGGCCCGTGGAAGAGCTCCAGCAGCCAGTCGTTCGGCCCGGTCTGGCGCAGCGGGCAGCGCGCCGGGTGGTCGAAGCCGGCATAGGCGCGGGCGAGGATGTCGAGGAACTCAGCCTCGCCGAAGGCGCCGCCGAGATAGGGCCGCATCACCCGCAGCGCCACCTCCTCGTAGGGCAGGCCGGCGAAGGCGGCGATCTCGTCCGGGCTCAGCTGCGGCCAGGATTCCGGAACATAGAGCCCGCCGTCGCGCGCCAGGCCCGCCAGCATCGCCTCCTCGAAGCCGAGCTTCGGCGCATTGCCGCGGGTGGAGACGTATAGCATGGGGGCGGGGCCTCGCTTCAGTCGGTGCGGCGCTTGATACGCCATAGCAGGTAGCCTGTCATCACCGCCCAGACCAGAGCCAGCCCGAACCAGGTGATCGCGTAGCCGAGATGGTCGTTGGGGATGTTCACCGTCACCGGCAGGGGCATCGGCGCCGCCGGGTCGTCGCTCGCCGAGACCACCAGCAGGACCGGCTCCGTCCCGAGGGCATCGGCCATGAGGTCCACGTCGCGGGCGAACCAGACGTTCTTGGCGCGGTCGGGTTCGCTGGTGAAGTAATCCGTCTCCTGCGGCCAGAGCAGCGCGCCTTCGACGGTGATCTTGCCTTCGTGGCGGGGGGCGTCCTTCTCCTCGATCGGCACGAAGCCCCGGTCGAGCAGGATGCGCCTTCCCTCCGCGAGCTCGAGGGCGACGATGACGCGGTAGCCCACGCCGCGCGGCGGGGCGGAGGTATAGACATGCAGCTCCGGGCCGCCGATCCGGCCCGTGGCGCGCACCCGCAGGAACTGGTCCTCCCGGCGAGGGCGCGGCGGGCAGCGGCACCGGATCCGCGGCGAGGCGCGCCTCGATGCGGTCGATGATCTCGGTCTTCCAGGCGAGGCGCTGGACCTGCCAGATGCCGAGCGCGAGCAGGATCGCCACGCCCCCCAGCCCGAAGGCGAGGGCGGCGATCACTTTCCGGACGGGCAGGCGGTCAGGGGGGCGTGCAGGCATGGCAGGCACGGATCCCCTCAGGAGCGGGGCGCCCGCTTCCTCGAGCAACTTGTAGGTCGCCGGGTCATCGTCGCAGACCCAAGGCATTCGAGCAGCGCCGAGACCGCATTGGCGGCAGCGAGCAGCACCATGAGGGCGAAGGCGGCCTTCGGCAGCAGCCGGCCGCCGAAGCGTGCCGGGGACACGCGGCCTTCGCTGCAGTACTGGCCTTCGGAGAGGAGCATGATGGCGGTCCCGAGGAGCACGAGGAAGAAGCAGACGAAGGCCCAGGTGTAGAAATGCAGCCCCAGGAACGGCTCGCCGTAGCTGCGGTGCCCGGCACGATGTGCAGCAGGATCTGGCGGCCGGAGACGCTGATGCCGAAGAGCGCGGCGATCAGCATCAGGGGCGTAGTGTCGCGGCCGGGGCCCGTGGATCACGTTGAGGCACAGACCGAAGCCCACGGCGACGAAGCCCAGGCGCTGGAGCAGGCAGAGCGGGCACGGCAGGTCGGAATGGGCGAGCTGGTCGTAGAAGGCCATCGCCAGCACGAGGCAGATCGCCAGGAGGCCCAGCGCGTTGAGGTTGCGAGAGTCTCCGGGGCGAGAAGCATCGCGGCCGCCCCTCAAAGCTGGATCGAGAGGGGAGGACATGTGGTGGTTGAACCAGAACAGGCCGAGCCTGAGCGCCAGGGCGAAGACGGCATAGGCCGGCAGCAGGTTATGGCGCGCAGCGCCAGCAGCATGGCTAGCGTGAAGAGCGCGAAGAGGAGCGCGATCATGTCACCTCCGATCGGCCCGCGGCTGCACCAGATCGTGCGTGCCCTTGACCGGGGGCCGGACGGCCCCCGGAACGCGGCGCGCCGCGGGTCAGCCGCCCCAGATGTAGACGACGGCGAAGAGGAAGAGCCAGACCACGTCGACGAAGTGCCAGTACCAGGCCGCCGCCTCGAAGCCGACATGCTGGGTCGGGGTGAAGTCGCCCGCATAGACCCGGTAGAGGCAGACCGCGAGGAAGATCGTCCCGATGATGACGTGGAAGCCGTGGAAGCCGGTCGCCATGAAGAAGTTGGCGCCGTAGACATTGCCCGCGAAGCTGAACTGGGCGTGGCTGTACTCGAAGATCTGGAAGGTCGTGAACAGCAGGCCGAGCACGATCGCGAGCCAGAGGCCCCAGCGCATCTGCCGGCGGTCGTTCTCGTGGACCAGCGCATGGTGCGCCCAGGTCGCCGCGCAGCCCGAGCAGAGCAGGATCAGCGTGTTGATCAGCGGCAGGTGCCAGGGGTCGAAGGTCTCGATGCCGGGCGGCGGCCAGGTGTGGTCGATCGCCGCCATCGGGTAGAGCGCGTTCTTGAAGAACGACCAGAACCAGGCGGAGAAGAACATGATCTCCGAGACGATGAACATGATCATCCCGTAGCGCAGCCCGATCTGGACCACGGGCGTGTGGTCGCCGATCCGGGCCTCGGCGATCACGTCCGACCACCAGCAGAACATGGTGTAGAGGACCGTCACCAGGCCGATCATCGCCACCCAGGGCCCGTTGCCGTGGAAGAGCAGCACCAGCCCGAAGAGCAGGGTGAAGCCGCCGGCGGCCCCGATGAAGGGCCAGATGCTCGGAGGCAGGATGTGATAGTCGTGTTGCCTTTGTCCGGCCATGACCCGTTCCCTCTATTGTTTCGTCGTGCCGTCGCCGCCGGTCGCGAGCGCCGCCTGCGCCGCCGGCGCTTCCTCCGGTTCGGGCAGTTCCGCCCGATGCATGGTATAGGACAGGGTAATCCCCGTCACGTCGCGCGCTTCGCGGTCGTCCAGCATCGCGGGATCGACATAGAACGACACCGGCATCTCGACCCGCTCGCCCGGCCCGAGAACCTGTTCGTTGAAGCAGAAGCAGGCGATCTTGTCGAAATAGCCGCCGACGGAATAGGGGGCCACGTTGTAGCTCGCCCTGCCCCCGATCGTCCTGTCGGTGGGATTATAGGCCTCGTAGAGCGCAAGGCCCGTCTCGCCGAGGCGGATCTCCATGGTGCGCTGCATCGGCCGGAAGACCCAGGGCATGTCGGGCGCGGTATTGGCGTCGAAGCGCACGGTGACCTTGCGGTCGAGGATCTTGCCCGCCGGCGCCTCGGCCACCGAGGTCGTCCCGGCATAGCCGGTGACGCGGCAGAACCAGTCGTAGAAGGGCACCGCCGCGAAGCTCAGCGCGACCATCACCGCGACGACGCCGCCGAGGCCGAGCGCGATCCTGCCATTGGGGGACGGCCGCATCCGCTCACTCCTCCGCCGGTGGCAGCAGCGAGGGCCGCAGGGTGTGATCGAAGCCCTGCATGGACTGGCCTTCGCTGAGCTTGACCATGGTCACCGCGAAGACGAGCAGCACGAAGGCGCCGAGCACCAGGCCTAGGCCGATGTTGCGGCTGCGGCGGCGTCCGAAGATCTCGTGGCTGTCGGGGCGCATCCCGCCGCCCCTCAGACCAGGACCGGCCAGCCGGCCGGGGTCAGGCCGGCGGCGCCGAGCGCGGCTTCCGCGAGGAGCAGCGCGAAGAGCAGGAAGAGATAGACGATCGAGAGGCCGAAGAAGCGCTTCTCGGCCAGGAAGCGGTCGCGGGACGCCGAATCCGGGTCGCGCCGCCAGAGCCGCGCCGCGCCGACGAGCAGGAGCGCGTCGAGCACGACCGCCCCGGCGAGATAGACCGGGCCCCCGATCGCGGTGAAGGCCGGCGCGATGGCGATCGGCGCGAGGACCAGGGAATAGGCGAGGATGTGGTTCCGGGTGACGCGGTCGCCCGCGGTCACCGGCAGCATCGGCACGCCGGCGCGGCGGTAGTCGTCGTTGCGGAAGAGCGCCAGCGCCCAGAAGTGCGGCGGGGTCCAGACGAAGATCAGCAGGAACATCAGCACGCTCTCGGGCGCGATGCCGCCGGTCGCCACCGCCCAGCCGATCATCGGCGGGAAGGCGCCCGCCGCACCGCCGATGACGATGTTCTGCGGCGTCGCGCGCTTGAGCCAGATCGAATAGACCACCGCGTAGAAGAAGATGGTGAAGGCCAGGAGCCCCGCGGCGAAGGGATTGGCGAAGAGCGCGAGCATCACCACCGCGAAGGCGGCCAGCGTCAGCCCGATCGCCAGCGCCTCGCCGCGCTCGACCCGGCCGGAGGGGATCGGCCGCGCGGCGGTGCGCCGCATCACCGCGTCGATGTCCCAGTCCTGCCACATGTTGAGCGCGCCCGCGGCGCCGGCGCCGACGGCGATGCAGAGGATCGACGCCAGTCCGATCACCGGATGCACCGCGACCGGGGCGCAGACCATGCCGACGAAGGCGGTGAAGACCACCAGCCGCATCACCCGCGGCTTCAGGAGCTCGATGTAATCCCCGAAGGCGGGCTCGTGCGCCCGCGCCGCGAGGGTCCAGTCGGTGTCGCTCATCGCGCCCTCAGTGGGCCGGCTCGGCCGGAGCGTCTTCGGAAGCGGGCTCCTCGGCCGCGGCGTCGCTTTCGGCGTCACCGGCCTCGGCGTCGGCATTGGCGTCGTCGGCGGCGGCCTCCTCGTCGGCGGTCGCCTCGGTGGCGGCGCCGGCCTCCTCCTCGACCGCAGGCTCGGCCGGCGCTTCGGCTTCGGTCGCCTCCGCGGCCGGTTCTTCCGCGGCGGCACCGCTTTCCGCGTCGCCGGCCTCGGCGTCGAGATTGGCGTCGTCCGCGGCGGCTTCCTCCTCGACGGTCGCCTCGGCGGCGGCACCGGCCTCGACCTCGACGGCTGGCTCGCCGGTCTCCGCCGCGGCCGCGGCGCCGGCTGCCGGCGCTGCGGCGACCGCCTCGGGCCGGGTTCCGCCGTATTCGTCGATCGCCCAGTCGAGCCAGGCGTCATAGGCCTCCTGGCTCACGACCTTGACGGTGATCGGCATGTAGGCGTGGTCCTTGCCGCAGAGCTCGGAGCACTGGCCGAAATAGATGCCCTCCTGATTGGCGGAGAACCAGGTATCGGCGAGGCGGCCGGGGACCGCGTCCATCTTCACGCCGAAAGCCGGGATGGTCCAGGAATGGATCACGTCGGAGCCGGTCACCAGGAGCTCGACCACCGCGCCCACGGGGACCACGACCGAATTGTCCGCGGCCAGGAGATAATATTCGTCCGAATAGCCGTGCGCTTCGAGATCCTCGCGCGGCAGCAGCAGGCTGTCGAAGGAGATCTCGTAGTCGGGATATTCGTAGCTCCAGTACCACTGGTTGCCCGTCACCTTGATGGTCAGGTCGGGCTCCGGCACCTCGAGCTGCTTGAAGAGCACGGGCAGCGAGAAGGAGCCGATCAGGATGAGGATCAGCACCGGCAGCAGCGTCCAGGCGATCTCGAGCCGGGAATTGTGGGTGAAGCGCGCCGCGGTGGGGTTCGACCGGCGGTTGAACCGCAGCACGACGATCGCCAGGAGCACCATCACCAGCAGGACGACGCCGAACATGATCCCGTGCACCCAGTGCGACAGCCAGTGCATGTCCTCGGCGACCGGGCTCGAAGCCGGCTGGTAGCCGGTTCCACCGGGCACCGGCGCCCCGATTATCGGGAGGCCCGTCGGCTCTCCCTGAGCGAAGGCGCCCGTCGCCGCCCAGAGCGCAGCGAAGCCCAGCGCGGCACCGATCCGTGTGGTCATCTTCATCGTCCCATCCCGCCGCTGCGGCGCCGGCCCCCCGACGCGAGGTATGCGGCTGTGTTGCAGCCGCCGGCAGGTGAACCATATTAGAGCCTGAAGAACAAGATGCGGCGTTGCCGAGCCGGCCAGTTCGTTCGCCCGCCCCACCCGACCCGGAGACCATCCATGCCATCCTCCCCGCGCTTCCGGCCCTTCGACGACAATCTCGACGCCGACCGGGCCCTGGCGATCCTGCGCAGTGCCACCGATGGGGCGGACGACGGCGAGCTCTTCCTCGAGCGGCGCCGGGGCGAGGCGCTGGTCTTCGACGACGGGAGGCTCCGGAACGCGAGCTACGACGCGGCCGAGGGCTTCGGGCTGCGCGCCGTGCGCGGCGAGGCCACCGGCTATGCCCATGCGACCGAGATCTCCGAGGCGAGCCTCCGGCGCGCGGCCGAGACCGCCCGGATCGCGGTCGGGAGCGGCGGCGGCCGGCTCGCGGCGGCGCCGCGGCCGAGCAACCAGCGGCTCTATTCCGATCACGACCCCTTCGACGACGCGGCATTCGCGGTGAAGGTGGAGCTGCTGCGCGAGATCGACGATTTCCTGCGCGGCCTCGATCCGCGCGTGGTCCAGGTCACCGCGAGCCTCGCGGCGGCGATGCAGGAAGTCGAGATCCTGCGCCCCGAGGGCGGTCGCCTCGCCGAGGCCCGGCCGATGGTGCGGCTCAACGTCTCGGTCATCGTCGAGGAGAACGGCCGGCGGGAATCGGGCTCGGCCGGCGGCGGCGGCCGCCACGGGCTCGCGCCGCTCATGGCAAGGGAACATTGGCAGGGCGTCGCCCGCGAGGCGCTGCGAATCGCCGCGGTCAACCTGCGCGCCGAGCCGGCGCCGGCAGGCGTCATGGACGTGGTGCTCGGCCCCGGCTGGCCCGGCATCCTGCTGCACGAGGCGGTCGGGCACGGGCTGGAGGGCGATTTCAACCGCAAGAAGACCTCCGCCTTCGCCGGGCTCATGGGCAGCCGCGTGGCGGCGCCGGGGGTGACGGTGGTCGACGACGGCACGCTGCCCGACCGCCGCGGCTCGATCAGCTTCGACGACGAGGGCACGCCATCGGGCCGCAACGTGCTGATCGAGGACGGGATCCTCGTCGGCTTCATGCAGGACCGGCAGAACGCGCGCCTGATGGGCGTGCCGGCGACGGGCAACGGCCGGCGCGAAAGCTACGCCCATGCCCCGATGCCGCGCATGACCAACACGATCATGCTCGGCGGCGAGACCGATCCGAAGGACGTGCTCGCCGGTCTCGGGAACGGCATCTATGCCGTCGGATTCGGCGGCGGTCAGGTCGACATCACCAACGGCAAGTTCGTCTTCTCCTGCACCGAGGCCTATCGGGTGAAGGACGGTAAGGTCGGCGCGCCGGTCAAGGGCGCGACCCTGATCGGCGACGGCGCCACGGCGCTGCAGAAGATCCGCGCCATCGGCAACGACATGGCGCTCGACCCGGGCATGGGCAATTGCGGCAAGAACGGCCAGTGGGTGCCGGTGGGCGTCGGCCAGCCGACGCTGCTGATCGGCGGGCTGACCGTGGGGGGATCCGCTGCGTGACGGCCTGCCGTCCTGCCGGCGATCCACGTCCGGTCTGAACGAGCGGAGCCCGTAGTCGGCAGATTCGCCTGCCGGAAGCGGCAGGGGATCGCATTCTTGGCAATGGGACACCGGCCGCCCGAACTGGGGGTGCGCCCGCCCGGGCCGTTCGCTGCCCTCGTCTCGTGGCGGGGCGGATGGGGGCGAAAGCATGCGATCCAGAAGCGATGGCCCTGCCGGGATCGGAGGTCGGGTTGCGGGCAATGAATTGCTATGGTACACTGTACGAATTATTTGGCGATCATTTTTACAATATCTGACAAATTGCACCGCCAAGCAAAGTAAGATTTCCACTCCATTTGAGCCAGGAGGGCCAAATGCATACCACGGGACAAGCGCTTGCATCCATTGCGATCCTGACACTTCTTGCGTCCGCCGCCGGCGGGCAGGAGGCTTTCGACATCGACGTCGCGCTTTCCGACGACGAAGACGTGACCTGCACCTGGGTCGAGAGCCACGACACCTACTATTGCGAGATCGGCACTTTCGAGGAACTCGGGGCCGACTGCCTGTTCGGGAGCGGCGATCTCGGTTCCTGCTGCATCGTGACCGCCGACCCGGATATCTGCGGCAGCAGCGCGAACAAGGCGCGGGTCGGGCAGGTTCTCACCCAGTTGCTCGATGATCGCAACGTGCTGGTCTTCCGTCGGCCGGATCGCGACCCGTCGGGCGAATACGGAACCTCCGAATAGCCCTGCCGCGACGGCCACGGGTTGGCGCCGGTTCAGCTTGCGTTAACCAAACTCGCGGCATTTGACGGCGAGGAGTGCCCCTTGCCCGACAGCAACCTGCCGCGATCCAGCAAGATCCCTGCTTCGGCCCTGCCGCGGTCCGAGGAGGGCTGTCTCGACTGGCTGCGGCTGATCCGCTCGCGCCGGGTCGGCCCCGCCACCTTCATCCGGCTGATCCGCCAGTTCGGATCCGCCCGCGGCGCGCTGGACGCCCTGCCGGCGATCGCGGCGGAATCGGGGGTGCGGGACTATGCCCCCGCGTCCCGCTCCGAGGTCGAGGCGGAATGGCGGGCCGCGGAGGCCGCCGGCGCCGCGCCGCTGCTGCTGGGCGGGCCGGGCTATCCGGCATTGCTCGCGACGATCGCCGATCCGCCGCCATTTCTCTGGGCCATGGGATCGGAGGCGCTGTGCGGGCAGCGGTCGGTGGCGCTCGTGGGCGCGCGCAACGCCTCGGCGCTGGGCTGCCGGATGGCGGCGCGGCTGGCGACGGATCTCGGGGGCATGGGTTTCGCTGTCGTCTCCGGCCTCGCCCGCGGCATCGACGCCGCGGCGCATCGCGCGGCGCTGCCTACCGGGACGATCGCGGTCCAGGCCGGCGGCGTCGACGTGGTCTATCCGGCCGAGAACGGCGGCCTGGCCGCGAGCATCGCCGAATCGGGGCTGCGGCTGTCGGAAATGCCGATCGGCCATGCCCCGCGCCCGCAGGACTTCCCCCGCCGGAACCGGATCGTCTCGGGCCTCGCCGAAGGCATCGTCGTGGTCGAGGGGGCGCTGCGCTCGGGCAGCCTCATCACCGCCCGCAACGCGCTCGACCAGGGCCGCGAGGTCATGGCGGTGCCCGGCAGCCCGATGGACCCGCGCGCCGGCGGCTGCAACGCGCTGATCCGCGACGGCGCGACACTGGTGCGCGATGCCGCGGACGTGGCCGAGGCGCTGGCCGCGGCGGGCGGCACCGCCCTGCCCGACCTCCCGCCCACGCGCGAGGAGGCGCTGGCGGCCGCGCCCGAGGGATCCGAGAACCGGCTGCTCGACCTGCTCGGCGCGGCGCCGGTGGCCGAGGATCTGCTGATCCGCGAACTGGGCTGCCCGGCGGCCGCCCTCGCCGCGGCGCTGATCGACCTGGAACTCGCCGGACTGGTGCAGCGGCATCCGGGCGGCCTCGTCTCGCGAGTTCCCGGCTGAACGGATTCCTCATGAAACGATTCGGAAACGGCGGTCGACGAATTCGACGGCCGCATCAAACTCGCTGCACCTGATCTCCGATCATGCGCGCCCCGGTGGTCTGGCGCGCAACGACCCGACATTCCCCGCCCGTGCGCCAGCACGGGCAGCGCCCGCCCGCCCCCCAGGCGGGCGCTTCCGCGCCCACCACGGGCGGCCGCTGCCCGTGCTTCTTGCGGTATTCAATCGGAACCAGTGTCAGCCGGCCAGTCAGCGCTTCGACACGAAATCGAGCAGTTCGTCGATCAGGTCGAGCGTGGGTCCGGGCAGGACGGTCTCGGGCAGGTCGAAGGCGCTGGGCGCCGCCCCCTGCTCCACAACCACGATGTGATAGACGATGCGGTCGGCGCCCCTGGGCGCTGCAGCGGCCCGCAGCCCCGCGAGCGCCGCGGGGTCGAGCAGGGCGCAGGTCTCGCTGTGCAGCGGCTCGGGAAGCTCGTCGACGGCGACCTCCGCCTTGCGCGCCAGTCCGAAGCCGCCGATCCCGCCGCTCGTCGTGATCGTGATCATCATCGCGAGACACCCCGCCGCAATTCCGCCCATCCTCAGATCGCGAGCCCGACCAGGGTCCAGGCCCGCCGCAGCGCCAGCACCTCGCGGCTCCCCACCCCGTGCAGCTGGGTGGCGCTCTGCACGGTCTGCGTCGCCCAGTCGTGGAAACTGGCATAGGGATTGTTCAGCCGCTGCAGCGCATCGTACCACACCTGCCCCGGCACGCCCCAGGAATTGCCGCCCAGATACATGCAGTAGAGATAGAAGGCATGGTTGGGGATGCCGGAATTGATGTGGACCCCGCCGTTGTCCTCGGTGGTATTGACGTAGAAATCCATGTGGTAGGGCTGCGGGTCCTGCCCGAGCAGCGCGTCGGCATAGGCGGTGCCCGGCATCTTCATCGAGCGCAGGGCGACGCCCGTTGATCCCGGGGCCGAGGATGCCCTTGCCGATCAGCCAGTCGCTCTCGCAGGCGCCGGTTCCCTCGAGGCGCTGCCGGGTCTGGGCGCCGAAGACATCGGCGAAGCTCTCGTTGAGCGCGCCCGATTGGCCCTCGTAGACCAGCCCGCCGGAGAACTGCACCACGCCGTGCGACATCTCGTGGCCGATGACCGAGGTCTCGATGAAGGTCCGGAAGATCTCCCCGTCGCCGTCGCCATAGGCCATCTGGCTGCCGTCCCAGAAGGCGTTGTTGAAGTTGCGGCGGTGATGCACGGTCGCGACGAGCTTCATGCCGGCGCCGTCGAGCGAATTGCGGCCGAATTCCTCGAAATAGAGGTCGTAGACCGCCTCCGCCCCGTCATAGGCGCCGTCGACGCCGGCGTCGCCGGTGGGCGGGTCGCCCTCCGCCCGGACCAGCTTGCCCGGCAGCGCGGCCTTGCCTTCGCCGTCGTGGATCTCGCGCACGAGCCCGCGCGCCGCCGCGGCGCCGAGATAGCCCTCGGCGACGAAGCCGGGCGCGTCGCCGTCTTCGGCCAGCATCGGCCGCGCGGCGATGGCCGCGCGCTCGTCGCGGATCTTGCAGCTCTGGTCGAGCAGGCGGCGGGCCATCGCCGCCGTCTTGCGGTCGCCGCGCATCTCCAGCACCCGCAGCATGTGCGGCGGCACGATGCAGAGCCGCGAATCGCGATGGACGGGACAGCCCATGTCGTAGCCCCTTCCCTGGCGCCGGCCGGCGCAGTGGCGCTACCGCCCGGCCTCGCCCCGAGCCTACACCGGATCGGCTAGGGATCCGCCCCGAATCGCCCGCTTGCGGACCTTCGGGACCGGGGAGGCTGCGGGTCAGGTCGATTGACATCCGCCGCGCCGGCGCACATCTAGCCGGGGTTCCGGCGATCCGCAGCGTCGCCGAAGGAGTAGCCCGATGGCCGTCGTCGTCGTAGAATCGCCCGCCAAGGCGAAGACAATCAACAAGTATCTCGGCCCGGACTATACTGTCCTGGCCTCCTATGGCCATGTGCGCGACCTGCCGGCCAAGGATGGATCGGTCGATCCCGACCGGAACTTCGAGATGCTCTGGGAGGTCGCGCCGGAAAGTCAGAAGCATGTCCGTGCCATCGCCGAGGCGCTGAAATCCGACGGCCGGCTGATCCTCGCCACCGACCCCGACCGCGAGGGCGAGGCGATCTCGTGGCATCTGCTCGAGGCGCTGACCAAGCGCAAGGCGGTGAAGAAGGACACCCAGGTCGAGCGCGTCGTCTTCAACGCGATCACCAAGAACGCCGTGACGACGGCGATGCAGGCCCCGCGCCAGATCGACATGGAACTGGTGGACGCCTATCTCGCCCGGCGTGCGCTCGACTATCTCGTGGGCTTCAATCTCAGCCCCGTGCTCTGGCGCAAGCTGCCCGGCGCCAAGTCGGCCGGCCGCGTGCAATCCGTGGCGCTGCGGCTGATCGTCGAGCGCGAGATGGAGATCGAGGCGTTCCGCGCCCGCGAATACTGGACGGTCAAGGCGCTGCTCGCCACGCCGCGGGGCGACGAATACGAGGCGCGGCTCGTCTCGCTCGACGGCGCGAAGCTCGACAAGTTCGACCTCGCCGACCGGGCCGGGGCCGAAGCCGCCGTGGCGGCGATCGAGGCCCGGGATCTGACCGTGCGGGCCGTGGAGGCGAAGCCCGCGAGCCGCAATCCCTCGGCGCCCTTCATGACCTCGACCCTGCAGCAGGAGGCGAGCCGCAAGTTCGGCTTCGGCGCGCGCCAGACCATGTCCGCGGCGCAGCGGCTCTACGAGGCGGGCCATATCACCTACATGCGGACCGACGGCATCGACATGGCGCCGGAGGCGGTGATGGCCGCGCGCGACGCCATCAAGGACCGCTACGGCGAGAGCTACCTGCCGAAATCGCCGCGCATGTACAAGAACAAGGCCAAGAACGCCCAGGAAGCCCATGAATGCATCCGGCCCACCGACATGGCCCAGTCGCCGGACCGGCTGGCGCGGCTGGAGCCGGACCAGCGCAAGCTCTACGACCTGATCTGGAAGCGCTCGATCGCCAGCCAGATGGAGGCGGCGCGATTCGAGCGCACCACGGTCGAGATCGCGGACGAGGCCGGGCGCGTGGGCCTGCGGGCGACCGGGCAGGTCGTCACCTTCGACGGCTTCCTCAAGGTCTATTTCGAGGGCCGCGACGACGTCGATCTCGAAGCCGAGGGCGATGACGACCGGCGCCTGCCCAAGATCGTCAGCGGCGAGGCGGCGGCCAAGCGCTCCGTGACGCCGGAGCAGCATTTCACCCAGGCCCCGCCGCGCTACACCGAGGCGACGCTGGTCAAGCGCATGGAGGAGCTCGGCATCGGGCGGCCCTCGACCTATGCCTCGATCGTCTCGACGATCCAGGAGCGCGACTACGTGCGCAAGGAGTCGAACCGGCTCTTCCCGCAGGACAAGGGCCGGCTGGTGACGGCCTTCCTCGAGAACTACTTCAGCCGCTACCTCGACTACAATTTCACCGCCGATCTCGAGAGCGACCTCGACCGCGTGACCACCGGCGACGAGCAGTGGCAGGCATTGCTCGGCCGGTTCTGGAAGGATTTCTCCGCCGCGCTCGGCGAGACCGCCGATCTGCGCATCACCGAGGTGATCGAGAAGATCAACGAGGTGCTCGAGCCGCATCTCTTCCCCGCCACGCCGGAGGATCCCGAGCCGCGCCGCTGCAAGGTCTGCGGCAACGGCCTCCTCAGCCTCAAGACCTCGCGCCGCGGCGGCGCCTTCATCGGCTGCTCGAACTATCCCGAGTGCCGCTATACTCGCCCGCTCGCCGGCGAGGTGGAGGGCGGGGATGCCGCCGGCCCGGACGGCAAGCTGCTCGGGCATGACGACGACGGCCTGGCCGTCACCCTGCGCGTCGGTCCCTATGGGCTCTATGTGCAGCTGGGGGAGGCGAGCGAGGAGACGCCGAAGCCGAAGCGCGCGTCGATCCCGAAGGGCATGGATGCCGCGGCCGTCGACCTCGCGCGGGCGCTGGAGCTCCTGTCGCTGCCGCGGCGGATCGGCCAGCATCCCGAGGACGGCGAGACGGTGGAGGCCTCGATCGGGCGCTTCGGGCCCTATGTGCGCCACGGCAAGACCTATGCCAGCCTCAAGGATCCCGAGGAGGTGCTGACCATCGGCATGAACCGCGCGATGGAGGTGCTGGCGCAGAAGGCCGCGCGCGGCGGCGGCCGGGCGGCGGCCAAGCCGATCCGCGAGCTCGGCGAGCATCCCGACGGCGGGGCGGTCGGCGTCTATGACGGCCGGTACGGGCCCTATGTGAAATGGGAGAAGACCAACGCCACCTTGCCCGACGACATCACGCCCGAGGACGTGACGCTCGAGCAGGCGGTCGCGCTGATCGCGGCCAGGAAACCGGCGAAGCGGGCGGCCGCGAAGAAGCGGGCGCCGGCAAAGAGCGCCGCGGCGAAGAAGAAGCCGGCGGCGAAGAAGAGTTCCTCCGCGGGCGCCGGCGAATAGGTCCCGGGCGATCGCATCCGACCGCGCGACCGCATTCCCTGACCAACGAACGCGGGCTTGGCCGTCGGGTCTCGCGTGCACTGGCCGGAATTCCCAGCCCGATCGACCCGGCCCTGCCGGGGCCGTCGGTATCGGTCCCAGATGCGGTCGCCCGGCCGCCGGGACCCGGCCGGCTTTCCCCCGCCCGGGGCTTGTGCTAAGCAGATCCTCCGGGCGCCGGAACAGGGGGAGCCGTCCCATGTCAGACAGCGATCAGGCCGGGCCGACCTGGGATCCGGGGAAGGTCGCGGTGCGCGGCCAGCAGCGCTCCGCCTATGACAGCATGCGCGAGACCTGTCCGGTCGCCTTCAGCGAGACCATGCAATGGTCGCTCTTCCGGCACGAGGACCTGTGTCGCGTCCTCGGCGAGCCCGGAACCTTCAGCAACGTGGTCTCGCCGCGCCGGACGGTGCCGAACGGCATGGACCCGCCCGAGCACACCGCATTCCGCAGGATCATCGACGGCTATTTCACCCCCGCGCGCATGGCGGCGTTCGAGCCCGCCTGCCGCGGCATCTGCGGCCCCCTGATCGATGGTGCCCGCCAGGCGGGCGCCGTGGAGGTCATGGAGGCGGTCGCCCTGCCCTTCGCGGTGCAGGCGCAATGCGCGTTCCTGCGCTGGCCCGAGACCCTGCACGCGCCGCTGATCGACTGGACCCGGCGCAACCACGCCGCCACCCATGCCCAGGACCGGCAGGCCCTGTCGGCGATCGCCGCGGAATTCGAGGCGCTGATCGAGGAGCGCATCGCTGCCGCCCGGGCATCGGGACCGGAGGCGCCCGGCGACGTGGTGGCCGAACTGAGCCGGGAGCAAGTGGACGGGCGGCCCCTGGGCAGCGAGGAGATCGCCAGCATCCTGCGCAACTGGACGGTGGGCGAGATCGGCAGCATCGCGGCCTCCGCCGGCATTCTCGCCGACCATCTCGCCCGGGACGGCGCGCTGCAGGACCGGCTTCGCGCCGAGCCGGCGCTGATCGCGCCGGCCTGCGACGAGATCCTGCGCGTCGACGGCCCGCTGGTCACCAACCGGCGCGTGGTCACGCGCGGCGTGGAACTCCGCGGCAGGCGCTTCGAGGCGGGCGACCGCATCACCATCAACTGGATCGCCGCCAACCGCGACCCCCGCGCCTTTGCCGATCCCGAAGCCGTCCGGCTGGACCGCGACCAAGGCGTCAACCTGCTCTATGGCGCGGGAATCCACATCTGCCCCGGCGCGCCGCTGGCGCGGCTGGAACTGCGGGTGTTCCTGGAAGAGCTGCTGGCGCGCATCGGGCGACTCGTGCCCGATCCCGGCGGGGGCAGCCTGCGCGCGCTCTATCCGGCGAGCGGCTACGAGAAGCTCTTCCTGCGCTTCGCCTGACGGCGGGGCGGCCTTTGCCGCCCGGGTCGAGCGCGCCGTTGCGCGCAAGTCCTTTTCTGGTGCGCGCGTGTTCGCGCGCACCGACTGCTCTCCAGGTTAGCTAACCTGTATGAAAGCAGCCGAGGGGGATCGGCCGGGCCGGTGCTGACCGCGGCGTTGCGCCGCTTGAAATTCCGCGTGCCGCGCGCCGCGGCCCGTGATACTCGGCGCGCATGAAGCCGCTTCCGACGCCCGAGCAGATCCTCGCCTTCCTGCGCGACAATCCCACCCAGACCGGCAAGAAGGAGATCGCCCGCGCCTTCGGGCTCAAGGGCGCGGCCAGGGTCGAGCTGAAGCAGCTGTTGTCGCGCATGGCCGAGGACGGGCTGATCGGGAAGCGCCGCAGGCGGCTGCGGCCCACGGGCGAGCTGGCGCCCGTGCTGGTGCTGCGGGTCACCGGCGCCGATGCCATGGGCGATCTCTGGGCGGAACCGGCGGAATGGGATGGCGAGGCCCCGCGGCCGCGCATCCTTCTGCTTACGCGCAGGGACGACCCGGCGCTCGGCGAGGGCGACCGGCTGCTCGCCCGGCTGCAGGACGCCGGAGAGGGCGAGGCGCCGCTGGCGGCACGGGTGATCCGCCGGATCGGCATGGGGCCGAAGCGGATCATCGGCATCTATCACGAGGGCGAAGCGGGCGGCCGGATCGCCGCCATCGACAAGAAGACCGACCGGGACTGGCAGGTGGCGCCCGGCGACCGCGCCGGGGCGCGCGAGGGCGAGCTGGTCGAGGCCGAGCAGATCGGCGACGCGCGTGGCTACGGCCTGCCGCGCGCGCGCATCATCGCCCGCCTCGGCGATCCTTCCGCGCCGCGCTCGGTCTCGCTGATCGCGATCCACGAGCACGGCATTCCCGACGACTTCCCCGAGAGCGCGCTGGCCGAGGCCGAGGCGTCGCGCCCGGTGGCGCTCGGCGCGCGCGAGGATCTGCGACACCTGCCCTTCGTCACCATCGACCCCGCGGATGCCCGCGACCACGACGACGCGGTGCACGCCGCGCCCGACGACGACCCGGCCAATGCCGGCGGCCATGTGGTCTGGGTGGCGATCGCGGATGTGGCGCATTACGTCACGCCCGGATCCGCGCTCGACCGCGAGGCGCGGCGGCGGGGCAATTCCACCTATTTTCCCGACCGGGTGGTGCCGATGCTGCCCGAGACCCTGTCGGGGGGGCTCTGCTCGCTGCACGAGGGCGAGGACAGGCCCTGCATCGCCGTGCGGATCGTGCTCGATGCCGACGGCCACAAGCGGTCGCATCGCTTCGCCCGCGCGCTGATGCGCTCCGCCGCCTCGCTCACCTATGCCCAGGCCCAGGCCGCGGCGGCGGGCCGGCCCGACGCCACCACCACGCCGCTCGCGGAGAGCGTCATCGCGCCGCTCTGGGCGGCCTGGCGCGCGGCGCATCGCGCCCGCGACCTGCGCCAGCCGCTGAACCTCGACCTGCCGGAACGGCGCATCGTGCTCTCGGAGGAGGGCAAGGTGATCTCGGTGGCGTTCCGGGAGCGCCTCGATGCGCATCGGGTGATCGAGGAATTCATGATCCTCGCCAATGTCGCAGCCGCCGAAACGCTGGAGGCGAAGAAGCTCCGCCTGCTCTACCGCGTCCACGAGGAGCCGAGTCCGGAGAAGCTCGAGGCGCTGCGCGAGATCGTCGATTCGGTGGGTCTGACGCTGGCGAGGGGCCAGGTGCTCAAGACCGCGCATCTCAACCGCCTGCTGGATGGCGTCGCGGGCACCGAGCATGCCGAGATGATCAACATGAGCGTGCTGCGCGCCATGACCCAGGCCTATTACACGCCGGAGAACTTCGGGCATTTCGGGCTCAACCTGCCGCGCTACGGCCATTTCACCTCGCCGATCCGCCGCTACGCCGATCTGATCGTGCACCGGGCCCTGATCCGGGCGCATCGCTGGGGCGACGACGGGCTGACGCACGAGGAAGAGGCGGCACTCGAGGAAACGGGCGAGCATATCTCGATGACCGAGCGCCGCTCGATGATGGCCGAGCGCGACACCACCGACCGCTATATCGCCGCCTGGCTCGCCGACCGGGTGGGCAGCGAGTTCGAGGGCACGATCGCCGGCGTCGCCCGCTTCGGCCTCTTCGTGCGGCTCGACGAGACCGGGGCCGACGGGCTGATCCCGATCTCCTCGCTCGGGACCGAGTATTTCCGTCATGACGCCGAGAGCCAGACCCTGACGGGCGAGCGCTCGGGCCGCGTCCTCGGCCTCGGCCAGCGCGTCACGGTGCGCCTCGCGGAAGCGGCGCCGATCACCGGCGGGCTGCTCTTCGAGCTCCTGGAGGTGGAAGGCCGCAGGATGCCGACCCCGCCGAGAGCCGCCAAGGGCACGCCGCGCCGCCGCCTCGCCCGGCGGCGCATCAAGCGTTCGCACGAGGCGAAGGCCGACCGGCGCGGCCGCTGATGCGGCGCCCGGCGACGGGCCCGGGGGCTCGTCGGCAGCATCGCGGAAGGGGCCCATCGCGGCCCTTCTTATTTGATCGCGGGACGGGTATCATCGCCGGAAAACAAGAGCACCGGAGGCAGGCCTTGCATCGACTTTCCCTTGCCGCGCTCATTTTCGCCTTCGCGACCGGTGGGTGCGGGGCGGGCGCGAATTCTCCGCTCGAGACGAGTTCCCCACCCATGGCGCGCGACCACAGGGCATCCCCGCCGGCGAGCTTCGTCGCCTGGCGCGACGAATTCCGCAGCTACGCCCTGAGCCAGGGCATCCGCCCGGAGGTCTTCGACGCGGCCTTTCGCGGCGTCACCGAGAACCCGGAGGTCGCCCGGCTCGACGGCAGCCAGGCGGAATTCACCAAGCCGCTCTGGGAGTATCTCGACGGCGCCGCCTCGGCCGCCCGGGTCCAGACAGGGCGGGCGAGGGCGCAGGAGCTGAACCGGACGCTGGCGGCGATCGAGAGCCGCTATGGGGTCGACAGCCAGGTGGTGCTGGCGGTCTGGGGCATGGAGACCAACTATGGCAGCAACCGCGGCAGCATGCCGGTGATCGAGAGCCTCGCGACGCTCGCCTACGAGGGCCGCCGCCGCGATTTCGCCGAAGAACAGCTCCTGGCGGCGCTGCGCATCCTCCAGGCCGGCGACGTTTCCCCCGGGGTCATGCGCGGGTCCTGGGCCGGGGCGATGGGGCATACTCAATTCATGCCCACGAGCTATCTGAGCTACGCAGTCGATTTCACCGGCGACGGCCGGCGCGACGTCTGGGGCGACGACCCCAGCGACGCGCTCGCATCCGCCGCGAACTACCTCGCCCGCGCCGGCTGGCAGCACGGCCGGCCCTGGGGCATGGAGGTGCGCCTGCCGGAGGGCTTCAACTACGGCACCGCCGACCAGTCGAACCGCCGCCCGGTCGCGGACTGGAACGCGCGGGGCGTGCGCAGGCTCGACGGCTCACCCCTGCCCGACCACGGTCCCGCGGCGGTCATCACCCCGGCGGGCGCAACCGGCCCGGCCTTCGTCGTCTACGGCAATTTCTTCGTCATCAAGGAATACAACAACGCCACCTCCTACGCGATGGGCATCGGCCATCTCGGCGACCGGATCGCCGGCGGCGGCGCCTTCGTGCAGTCCTGGCCGCGCCACGAGCGCGAGCTCAGCCGCACCGAGAAGATCGAGATGCAGAAGCGCCTGACCGCGCGGGGATTCGATCCCGGCGCGACCGATGGCGTGGTCGGGCCGGACACGATCTCGGCGATCCGCGCCTTCCAGTCGTCGCAGGGCATGGTGCCGGACGGCTTCGCCACCTCCGCGCTGCTGGCGAGATTGCGCTGAGATGGCGGGCCCCGACCGCAGCAGGAAGCTCGCCGTCCTGATCGACGCCGACAACACCTCGCCGAAGATCGCCGACGCGCTCTTCGACGAGGTGGCCAGGATCGGCGAGGCGAGCCTGCGCCGCATCTACGGCGATTTCTCGAAGGGCCAGCTCGCGGGCTGGGAGAAGGTGCTCGCCCGCCACGCCATCCTCGCGCAGCAGCAGTTCGCCTATACCACCGGCAAGAACTCCACTGACATCACCCTGGTCATCGACGCGATGGACCTGCTGCATTCGGGACGCTTCGACGGCTTCTGCCTCGTCTCGTCGGACAGCGACTTCACGCGGCTCGCCGCAAGGATCCGCGAGCAGGGCGTCGATGTCTACGGCATCGGTCAGCAGAAGACGCCGGAGAGCTTCCGCCAGGCCTGCACGCGCTTCATCTTCACCGAGAACCTGGGCTCGGACGACGCCGCGGATGCCAAGGCCGCGCTCAGCCCGATCTCGGAGGCCGTGGCGCTCCTGGAAAAAGCGATGGAGCAGATGGAGGAGGATGCGGAGGGCTGGTTCCATCTCGGCGCGCTGGGCCAGCGGCTCAACAATCTCTCGCCGGAATTCGACACCCGAACCTACGGGCACCCCAAGCTCTCGGACCTCGTGGAAGCGACCGGCCGCTTCGACCTGGACCGCACGAAGGGCGTAAGGATACGCCCCAAAAAGGCCGGGCGCCGGCGGAGCTGACGTCGCATCCGCGCGCATTCCCCGACGTCTCGCGGGTGGATCGGGCCGGTCATGCCTGCGCGGGGCTGCCCGCCCAGGTGGCGGAGCGCATCTCGTGGAGCCGGGACACGGTCCGGCGGAACTCGAAGGCGCCCTCGCCCTCCTCGTAGAGCTCCTCGGGCACGGTTGCCGCCGAGGCGATCAGGAGGACCCTGGCCTCGTAGAGCGCGTCGATCAGCGTGACGAAACGCTTCGCCTCGTTGCTGCGCGACCGCGACAGGCGCGGGATGTCGTCGAGGATCACCACGCGGAAGGCCGCCGCGATCGCGAGGTAATCCGCCGCGCCAAGCGGCCGGCAGCAGAGCACCTCGAAGCAGGCGCGCGCGACCGCATTCGCGGCGAGCGGAATCTCGACCGCCCGCCCCGTCACCATCAGGGTGCGCGGCGCGCCGTCACCCGCGGCATGCCGCGACCAGGCCGCATCGAGCGCCGCGGTCGCCGCCGGCCCCAGCGGCGTGAAATAGACCTCCTCGCCCGCCGCGCGATCCAGCCGGTGATCGGTGCGGCCTTCGAGATGGTGCACCTCGAGGCGCTCCTTGAGCATCGCGACGAAGGGCAGGAAGAGATGCCGGTTCAGCCCGTCCTTGTAGAGCTCGTCCGGATGGCGGTTCGAGGTCGTGACCACCACCACCCCGCGCGCGAAGAGCCGCTCGAAGAGCCGCCCCACCAGCATGGCGTCGGTGATGTCGGTGATCTGCATCTCGTCGAAGGCGAGCAGCGTCGCGCCGTCGGCGATGGCATCGGCCACCTCGCGCACCGGATCCTCCGCCCCGCGCTGCCGGGCCGCGTGGATGGCGGCATGGGCCTCCTGCATGAAGGCATGGAAATGCACCCGCCGCTTCGGCGCGACCGGGGCCGCGTCGAAGAAGAGATCCATCAGCATCGACTTGCCGCGGCCGACGTCGCCGTAGATGTAGAGGCCGGGGACCGATTTCTCGACCAGCCGGTCGCGGCCCCAGCCGAAGAGCCCGAGCCCCACCCGCTTCGGGCGCGCGGGGTTGTAGTCGCCGAGCCGCATGTGCAGCAGCTGCAATTCCTCGACCGCGCGCCGCTGCGCCGGGTCCGGGCGGAACGCCCCCGCCGCGACCCGGCCGCGGTAGAGGGCCATGGGGCCTTCGTTCATGGGGGATTCTATTCCGTCAGATGGATGTTCACGCGGCGGTTCTCGCGGCCTTTCTTCTCGATCTTGCCGATGCGGATCCCGCCGATCTCGCCGGTCCGGCGCACATGCGTGCCGCCGCAGGGCTGCAGGTCGACCGTCCCCTCGCCGGTGCCGATCCGGATCAGCCGGACCCTGCCCTGGCCCGTGGGCGGCTTGACCTTCATGGTCTTGACCATTTCCGGCCGGGCCGCGAGCTCGGCCTCGGTGATCCATTCCGCGCTCACTTCGAGATCGGCCGCGACCAGCGCGTTGAGCGCCGCCTCGATCGCGGCCGGGTCTTCCGGCGGCTCGGGCATGTCGAAATCGAGCCGCCCGCGCTCCTCGCCGATCGCGCCGCCGGTCACCCCGTAGGGCAGCACCACCGACAAGAGATGAAGCGCGCTGTGCATCCGCATCAGCCGGTGCCGCCGCGGCCAGTCGAGCACGAGCCGCAGCCGCTCGCCGGGCTCGGGCAGCCCGCCCTCGGCCAGATGCAGCACCCTTTCGCGGTCGCCGTCGGGATGCACGGTGCCGGTCACCGCGACCTCGCGCCCGTCCGCCATGACCGATCGGCCGGTATCGCCAGGCTGGCCGCCGGAGGCGGCATAGAACACCGTGCGGTCGAGCTCGAATCCGCCCTCGCCCGCGGCCAGCACGATCGCGTCGCATTCCGCCAGATAGGCATCGTCGCGGAAGAGAAATGCGGTCATGGCGGCCTCCGTGGCATCCGCCCATCCGTAACAGGTGAAGGCGGCGCGTCAACGTCCCGGCCGGGATGCGGCCATCGCCGATCGTGATGCCCCGGCCAACGATTACTGATTTGACTGCCCTCCGGGGGATGCCCCAGTGTCGCCCTCCAGACCGATCCCCCGAAGAGCGCCCCCGATGCCTGCTGCCCGTGCCACGCTCTTCACGCCGGTGATGGTGGCGGGCTGCGTCATCCTTCTGGTGAATTTCGGCATCCGCGCGAGCTTCGGGCTGTTCCAGATCCCCATCGCCGGCGAGTTCGGCTGGCCGCGCGCGGAATTCTCGCTGGCCATCGCCATCCAGAACCTCGCCTGGGGGTTCGGCCAGCCGGCCTTCGGCGCGCTGGCCGAGCGCTTCGGCGACCGGCTGGCGATCACGGCCGGCGCCGTCTTCTACGCCGCCGGGCTGGTGCTCTCGGCGGGGGCGGTCTCGCCGCAGGCGCATCAGATCTACAACGTGCTGATCGGATTCGGCATCGCCGGGACCGGCTTCGGGCTGATTCTCGCCATCATCGGGCGTGCGGTGGCGCCGGAGCGGCGGTCGATGGCGCTCGGGGTCGCCTCGGCGGCGGGCTCCGCCGGGCAGGTGGTCGGCCCGCTGGCGGCCGAGCGCCTGCTCGCGGTCATGCCCTGGTCATCGGTCTTTCTGGTCTTCGCCGCGGCGATCCTGCTGACGCTCCTGTTGCTGCCGATGCTGGCGGGCCCGGCGCGCGCCGATCCCGCAGCGCCGGGCGAGCCCATGGGCCGCGCCGTCGGCCGGGCGCTGCGCGATCCGAGCTTCACGCTGCTCGCCCTCGGCTTCTTCTCCTGCGGCTACCAGCTCGGCTTCATCACCGCGCATTTCCCGGCCTTCATCGCCGAGGTCTGCGGGCCGATCGCTCCGGGCTCGATGCTGGCCGGGCTCGGCATCACCACCACATCCGCACTCGGCGCCGTGGCGCTGGCGGTGATCGGGCTCGCCAATATCGGCGGCACGCTGGCGGCCGGAGCGCTGGGGCAGGTCTTCCGCAAGAAATACCTGCTCGCCCAGATCTACGTCGCGCGCACGCTGGTGTCGGCCGCCTTCATCCTCGCGCCGATGACGCCCGCGAGCGTGCTGGTCTTCTCGCTGATCATGGGCGCGCTCTGGCTCGCCACCGTGCCGCTGACCAGCGGGCTGGTGGCCCAGATCTGGGGCGTGCGCTACATGGGCACGCTTTACGGGCTCGTGTTCCTGTCGCACCAGTTCGGCTCCTTCGTCGGCGTCTGGCTGGGCGGCGCCTTCTATGACCGCTTCGGCAGCTACGACCTGGTCTGGTGGGTGGGCATCGGCGTGGGCGCCTTCTCCGTCGCGGTCAATCTCGCGGTGCGCGAGACCCCGCCCGATCCGGTCGCGGCCTGAGCGCCGGAGCCCGCCTCCCCGGGCTCTTGAGTTAGATCAAGGCAGGACGCCGCCGCCCGTGCTCAGATCCGGCATTCGCGGCGGGGAAGGACGGATCACATGGCAGTCAGTGCGGCGGACATTCGCAAGATCCGGGAAAGCCTGCCGATGATCCGGGAGCAGATCGCGCCGGCATCGAGCAGCTTTTACGACAACCTCTTCGCGATCGCGCCGGAACTGCGCCAACTCTTCCGCGGCGACCTGGACGATCAGGGCATGCGCTTCATGTCGACGCTCGCCACCATCGCCGATCTTCTCGACGACCCGGAGGCCCTGGGGCCGGAGCTCGAAGGCCTCGCCCGGGCCCATGCCGGCATCGGCGTCCGGGCCGCGCATTTCGCGCCGATGGGCTCGGCGCTGATGGTCACGCTCGGCGAGGCGCTCGGTCCGGCCTTCACGCCGGACCTGCAGGGCGCCTGGCGTGCGGCCTACGACAATTTCGCCGCCGAGATGATCGCGCGCGGCGGCCTGACCTGACCCGACACTTGACGCCAGGCCCCCGGTCGCATAACTGCGGCGCGGAATCCCGGAGAGGTCGTCTCTTCCGGTCCTGAAAGTGCAGGATCGCCGTCGGTCAGCGCGTCGCGCCCACCGGCGCATCCGGTCATTGGTGGCGCCGCAGGGCGCCGAAGGCGTTTCGCGAGGGCAGGCGCATGTTCGAGAACCTGAGCGACCGGCTTTCCGGCGTCTTCGGCAAGCTCACGCGCCAGGGCGCGCTCAGCGATGACGACATCGCCACCGCGCTGCGCGAGGTGCGCGTGGCGCTGCTCGAGGCCGATGTCTCGCTGCCGGTGGCGCGCGATTTCGTCAAGCGCGTGGCGGACAAGGCGCGCGGCCAGGCGGTCACCAAGTCGGTCACGCCCGGCCAGCAGGTCGTCAAGATCGTGCATGACGAACTGATCCACGTGCTCGGCGGCGAGGGCGCGCTGGCGGCGATGCGCATCGACAGCCCGCCGGCGCCGATCCTGATGGTCGGGCTGCAGGGCTCGGGCAAGACCACGACCACCGCCAAGCTCGCCCGCCGCCTGAAGGAGCGCGAGGGCAAGCGCGTCCTGATGGCCTCGCTCGACACCCGCCGCCCCGCCGCGATGGAGCAGCTCGCCGTCCTCGGGACCCAGGTGGGCGTCGACACCCTGCCGATCGTGCCCGGACAGGATGCCGTGGCCATCGCCAGGCGCGCGAAGCAGCAGGCGACGCTTGCCGGCTACGACGTGGTCATGCTCGACACCGCGGGCCGGCTCCATGTCGACGACGCGCTGATGGCCGAGGTCGCCGCGGTGCGCGACGCCACCAAGCCGCATGAGACGCTGCTGGTGGTCGACGGGCTCACCGGCCAGGACGCCGTCAATGTCGCCGAGCAGTTCGACGGGCGGGTGGGCATCTCCGGGGTCGTCCTCACCCGCATGGACGGCGACGGCCGCGGCGGCGCCGCGCTCTCCATGCGCGCGGTGACCGGCAAGCCGATCCGCTTCGTCGGGCTCGGCGAGAAGATGGATGCGCTGGAGGAGTTCCACCCCGAGCGCGTCGCCGGCCGCATCCTCGGCATGGGCGACATCGTCGCGCTGGTCGAGAAGGCGCAGGAGACGCTGGAGGCCGAGGCGGCCGAGCGCATGATGAAGCGCTTCCAGAAGGGTCAGTTCAACATGAACGACCTCAAGGGCCAGCTGGAGCAGATGCTGAAGATGGGCGGCATGCAGGGCCTCATGGGCATGATGCCCGGCATGGCCAAGATGCAGCGGCAGATGGACGAGGCGGGCTTCGACGACACCGTGCTCCGCCGCCAGATCGCGCTGATCAATTCGATGACCAAGAAGGAGCGCCGCTCCCCGGACCTGCTGCAGGCGAGCCGCAAGAAGCGCATCGCCGCGGGCGCGGGGCTCGAGGTGCAGGAGCTCAACCGCCTCCTGAAGATGCACCGCCAGATGGCGGACGTGATGAAGAAGATGGGCGGCATGGGCAAGAAGGGCCTGATGCGCGGGGGGCTCGGGGCGCTGCTCGGCAAGGGCGCGGCCGGCATGCCGGGTGCCCCGATGGGGGGCACCGGAGGGCTTCCCGGCGGCGGCCCGGCGCTTCCGCCCGGCATGGCCCTCCCGCCGGGGCTGAGCGGGCTGGGGCGCAAGAAGTGACCGCGCTCCCCTCCCCGGACGCCGACCGGCCGACCCTGCGCGCGCACCATGGCGGCGTGCTCGACGCGCTCCGCGGCATGCGGGCGCCGGAGGCCCTGGCATGACCGATGCCACCCGCCGCGCCGCCGAGCTGCTCCACGGCCATCGCGATTCGATCGACCGGCTGGACGCGATCCTGGTCTTCACGCTCGCCGAGCGGTTCAAGCACACGCAGGCGGTCGGGCGGCTCAAGGCCGAGCACGGCCTGCCGCCCTCCGACCCCACGCGCGAGGCGGACCAGATCGCCCGGCTCGAGCGGCTGGCGGCCGAGGCCAACCTCGACCCGGCCTTCGCCAAGAAATTCCTGGCCTTCATCATCTCCGAAGTGATCAGGCACCACGAGAGGCATCTCGAAGACGGGCGACCGCCCAACCCGACCCATGAACAGGAGTGAACCCACATGGCCATGAAGATCCGGCTCGCCCGCGGCGGGTCCAAGAAACGCCCGCATTATTCCATCGTCGCCGCCGACAGCCGCATGGCGCGCGACGGCCGCTTCCTCGAAAAGCTCGGCACCTATGACCCGCTCCTGCCCAAGGACAACGAAAACCGGGTGAAGATGGACGTCGAGCGGGTGAAATACTGGCTGTCCCAAGGCGCCCAGACCACCGATCGCGTCGCGCGCTTCCTCGAGGCGGCGGGCATCGTCGAGAAGACCGTCCGCTCCAATCCCAAGGCCGGCGAGCCGGGCAAGGCCGCGGTCGAACGCGCCAAGGCCCGCGCGGAGAAGGCCGCGGCCGCCGTTTCCGCCGAGTAGCCGGCGCGCGCCGGATGCCCGCACCGGATGATCTGGTGTGCCTCGGCGCGATCGCCGGGGCCTGGGGCGTCCAGGGCGCGGTGCGCCTCAAGTCCTTCTGCGCCGATCCCGCGGCGATCGCGGGCTATGGCCCGTTGCTCACCGAGGACGGGCGCAGCTTCGGGGTCACCCTGCTGAAGCCGCTGGCGGGCGCCTTCGCGGCGCGGCTGACGGGCATCGCCTCCCGCGAGGCGGCGGAGGCGCTGAAGGGCACCCGGCTCCATACCCGGCGCGGGAACCTGCCGCCGCTCGTCGAGGACGAGTTCTATCACGCCGACCTGATCGGGCTCGAAGTGGTGGATACCGGCGGCGCGGTCCTGGGCCGGGTCCGGGCGGTTGCCGACCACGGTGCCGGCGACATCCTCGAGATCGCCCGGCCGGGTGCGGCGGAGCTCCTGCTGCCCTTCACCCGCGAGGCCGTGCCCACCGTCGATCTCGCCGCGGGCCGGATCGTCGCCGACCCGCCGGGCGGCCTCGTCGGGGACGAGCATGGCTGATCCGCCCTGGACCGCGCGGGTGATCACGCTCCTGCCGGAGATCTATCCCGGCGCGCTGGGGCATTCGCTGATCGGGCGGGCGCTGGCGGACGGCCTCTGGCAGCTGGAAACGCTGGGCCTGCGCGACTTCGCCACCGACCGCCACCGCACCGTCGACGATACGCCTGCAGGCGGCGGCGCCGGCATGGTGCTGCGGCCGGACGTGGTCGCGCGCGCGCTCGATGCGGCGGAGAGCGGCCTCCCCCGCCATCGCTGGCCGGTGATCGCCCTCTCGCCTCGCGGCCGGCGCTTCGATCAGGCGATGGCCCGGCGGCTGGCCGAAGGCGCGGGCGTCACTCTGCTCTGCGGCCGGTTCGAGGGGCTGGACGAGCGGATCCTCACCGCCCGCGCGGTCGAGGAGGTCTCGATCGGGGACTATGTGCTGACCGGCGGCGATCTCGCCGCGATGGTCTTGATCGAGGCAAGCGTTCGGCTTATAGGGCGCGTTCTGGGCAATCCGGATTCGCTCTGCGAGGAAAGTTTCTCGCACGGCCTTCTGGAGCACCCGCAATACACGCGCCCGACCGCCTGGGAAGGGCTCGCGATCCCCGAGGTTCTCCTCTCGGGACATCACGGGCGGATCGCCGCATGGCGGCGCGAGCAGGCGGAGAGGCTGACCAAGGAACGTCGTCCCGACCTCTGGCGGGCCTATGCGGGAGTACCCGCAGACGAGGACCCGGAAGGAGCGGCAGAGCTCTCGGACGCGCATACCATCGCCGCGACAGGCGAGAACAAGAAGGACGACGACCGATGAACCTCATCGCAGAGCTCGAGGCCGAGCAGATCAAGGCCCTGGGCAAGAACATTCCCGATTTCGCCGCCGGCGACACGGTTCGCGTCGGCTACAAGGTGACCGAAGGCAGCCGGGCCCGCGTGCAGGCCTACGAGGGCGTCTGCATCGGACGCAATGGCGGCTCCGGCATCGGCGCGAGCTTCACCGTGCGCAAGATCTCTTTCGGCGAGGGCGTCGAGCGCGTCTTCCCGCTGCATTCCCCGAACATCGATTCGATCGTGGTGGTGCGGCGCGGCCAGGTCCGCCGGGCCAAGCTCTATTATCTGCGCGACCGCCGCGGCAAATCCGCCCGCATCGCCGAAAAGACCAACTACCGCGAGAAGGCCGGATCCGACGCCGCGCCGCGCGCCTGAGGAGAGGCCCGATGAAAAAGGACATCCATCCCGACTATCATTTCATCGAGGTCAAGCTGATCGACGGCAGCTCCTACCAGACGCGCTCGACCTATGGATCGGAAGGGGCGACGCTGACGCTCGAAATCGACCCTTCGGCGCATCCGGCCTGGACGGGCGGCTCCGCCAAGCTGCTCGACACCGGCGGCCGGGTCTCCAAGTTCAAGAAGAAATACGAGGGCCTGGGCTTCTGAAGCCCGGGACCGCATTGATGCGGTCCTAGCTCAGGTCGCGCGCCCGCATCTTCGTCCGGGCGCGCCGCCGTTCGATCGCCGCCGGCCGCTCCACCTCCAGATGCAGGACATTGGCCTCCGGCTCGGGCGGGGTGATGGGCCGCAATTCCATCGCGAAGCGCTCGTAGCCGGCGAGCCTTCCGCGCGCATCGTCGAGTTCGAGGGCCAGCGCGCTGCGCGCCCAGTGGCTCGGCGCCCCGGCCATGCCCTGCGCGAAGATCATCAGGGTGGCGCGCAGCACCCGGGCCACATGCTCGGCCTCGGCCGCCGTCACGCCCGGAGAGGGAATCTCTGCGTCCATCTTTGCAGCGCCGTCCTCCTGAATCGGTTGATCTTCGTCCGGGGGCAATGTTTCATCCCGTGCTTGCCGCGTCGTTGTCGGCGACCCTTAGCCGCATGCAGAGTGACACAACCTTAGGTTGAAAATCCAGATGGATTAACCCCTTTGCCGCAAAAAAGTCATCCGCTGTGGCAAGGCCGGTCCCGCGGCCGCAACCCGAAGGTGACCAAGCCGATTTCTCTTCCGAGAATCGCCGACATCCTCTAGGTTTGGTAGCATGCCCGCATCGGGGCACGGCATTTTGTTTCCGGGAGGTCAGGTCACGCGGATGGCGCAGCTCGTCGTACTGGGAAACGAGAAGGGTGGCTCGGGCAAGTCCACCACGGCAATGCATCTGGTCACGGCGCTTACTCGCGCAGGCCATAGCGTCGGCGCGCTCGACCTCGATCTCCGCCAGACGAGCCTCTTCCGCTATCTCGAGAATCGCACCGACTACATGCGCCGGCACGACATCCTGCTGCCGATGCCGCGCCGGCTGCGGCTCGAGGCGAGCCTCTGCGACAGCCGCCTCGAAGCCGAGGCCGAGGAACGCTCCCGGTTCGGTGCCGCGATCGCGGACCTCTCGCGGGACTGCGACTATATCGTCGTGGACTGCCCTGGATCGCACAGCTCGTATTCCGGGCTCGCCCATGCGGCCGCCGACGTGCTGATCACCCCGATGAACGACAGCCTCGTCGATTTCGACATGCTCGCGCGCCTCGATCCGGAAACCGGCCGCGTCAAGGGCCCCTCGGTCTATTCCGAGATGGTCTGGAAGGCGCGCCAGGCCCGTGCCTCGACCGGACGGCGGCCGATGGACTGGGTGGTGCTGCGCAATCGCATGGCGAACATTGACGCGCGCAACAAGCGCCGGGTCGGCTCGGCGCTCGAGGATCTGGCGCGTCGGATCGGCTTCCGCCTCGTGCCCGGATTCTCCGAGCGGGTGGTCTTCCGGGAATTGTTCCTCTCGGGCCTGACGCTCCTGGACCTGCGCCCCGACGATCCCGCGGCCATGACCATGTCCAACATCGCCGCCCGTCAGGAGGTTCGCGACCTCATGCGGGCGCTCGATCTGCCCCCGGTCTCCGTCGCGGCCTGATCACGCGACGCGCCGGTTCAGACGCCCGGCGCGAGCGGCAGGCAATCCGTCTGCATGCGGGCGAGGGTCTCGCAGGCGCCGATGGCCTCGGCTTGGCTCAGCCCCACGAACTGGGCGCGAAAGACGGTCGACCCCTGAACCTTGGCCGCCTCCACCCGCCGGAGCCCGCCGGTCAGCTGCGGCACGTCCTTGAGCGCGGTGGTCAGGAGCTGGCGCTCCGCATCGCCCTTGGCGCGGAACGCCCCGATCTGCACGCCCCAGTCGTTTCCGCCCGTGCTGCCGGTCGAGGAATTGTTCGCGAGCCGGACCTCCTGCAGCGCGTCGTTCGACGGGGCCGCGGCCGGCGCCGAGGCGAACGTCGAAGCGGAGCCCGGTCCCGCCGGCTGCGCCGCTGCGCTGGCGCCGCTCTCCGGACGCGGATACGGCCGGCCGGCGCCGGCTGGCCCCGAGGTGCCGCGGGCCGCCTCGGCGGCGGCTAGTTCGGCATTCACTTCGGCGATCGCCGCCGCAATCGAGGCGCTGCTGCGCGTGGCCGCCACATTCGCGGCCAGCGCACGCGGCATCGGCCGAACGCTGCCGGCCAGGGCAAGCCTCGGCTCCGCTTCGACATTCGCCTCGGCCAGTCCGGACGTCGATCCCCGGGAAACCTCGCCTGCCCTCGGTGCCGCCAGCGCCGCCGTTGCCGTGCGCAGCGGCGCCAACGGCACGAGCCGGGCCTGCGTCGGCATCTTTCCGAACCCAAGATCCATCAGCCGCGCGACCTCGGCATTTCGCGAGGCGCTGGTCTTGCCGCCCATCATCGCCACGATCACCCGCTTGTCGCCACGCTTGGCCGAGGAAACGAGGCTGAAGCCGGCGGCACGGGTGTAGCCCGTCTTGATGCCGTCGGCGCCGGGATAGGCATCGAGCAGCCGCCGGTTCGTGTTCTTGACCGTCTTGATCCCGGCCGAGGTCGAGTTGCGGCTGAAGAGGTTGTAGTACTGCGGGAAATCGTAGACGAGCCGCCGCCCGAGGATCGCCATGTCATGCGCGGTCGACAAGTGCCCTTCGGCGGTGAGGCCGTTCGCGTTCTTGAAGGTGGTGTTCTTCATGCCCATGGCCCGGGCATAGGCGTTCATGCGCTTGGCGAAGGCGGGAACCGATCCGTCGACGGCTTCGGCCATGGTCGTGGCGGCGTCATTGGCGGATTTGATGGCGGCGGCGCGAATCAGGTAGCGGAGCTCGATCTTCTGTCCGGCCTTCAGGCCGAGCTTCGAGGGCGGCTCGGCGGCCGCATGCGCCGAGACGGTGATCTTCTGGTCGAGCGAGAGCCGTCCGCGGCGGACTTCGTCGAAGACGATGTAGAGGGTCATCATCTTGGTCAGCGAGGCTGGATGCACGCGCGTCTCGGCATTGACCGCATGGATCGCCTTGCCCGTTCGGGCGTCCATCACGAAGGCAGCATACTGCTGGGCCTGGGCCACCGCAGGCGCGACAACGACCATGAATAGGAAAAGAATCCCGCGCAACGGGGTCTGTGCCATCACTGCCTCCGGCGCCATGGGCGCCCATGCCTCGGATTATCGCAAACGCTACGACGCGATTGCTTTATTTTTCGTAAAGGTAGCACGTCATCTCAGAGTGGAAAACACCCTTCTTCCGGCGGGCGATGCAAATTCCCGCGGACGTTGCAAAAGGCGCCGCGGTCGGCTCCGGAGAATCTTTTTTTTGCAGTGCAACATGACCCCTTGACGCAGTGCAGCATGATCTCTATCTCGGGCCTATCATGAACAGCCGAGCTTAAGGAGCAACTGAAATGACCACCCGCACTTCTTCCAAATCCGCCGCCACCACCGAGACCATCGACGTGACCGCCGCCATCCAGGACGCGACCGCCAAGGTCGAGACGATCGTCGCCGACACCCAGAAGAACGTCACCGAGCAGTTCGAGAAGCTCTCGAAGGGCTTCGAAGGCCTGACCGCCTTCGGCCAGGAGAACCTCGACGCCGTCGTGAAGTCGTCCGAGATCGCCGCGAAGGCCGCCGAGGGCATCAATTCCGAGATCAGCGCCTATTCGAAGAAGGCCTTCGAGGACGGCGTCGCCGCCGCCCAGGACCTCGCCTCGGCGAAGACCATGACCGAACTCTTCGAGAAGCAGACCGCCTTCGCGCAGTCCGCCTTCGAGGGCTTCATCAGCCAGGCGACCAAGATGAACGAGATCTACGCTGCCGCCGCCAAGGACATCAGCGCCCCGATCGGCGCCCGCGTCTCGGCCGCCGGCGACGCCGTGAAGAGCTTCTCGCTCTGATCCGGTCCTGAATCGGCTGGGTGAGGCCGGATCCGTCCGGCTCGCTTCGCCAGGATTGTGCTGCGATGCCCCGGTGACTTCACGGTCGCCGGGGTAATCGTATATGGACCAGGATGCCCTGCCCCGGGACCGGATCCGTCGCCGCGCGGCGGCGCCGGCTCTTTCCAATTTCCAGCGTTTTCATATATTGGTCCAATCCGTTTCAGGGAATGGCTGCCACTTGGCCGGAATGCCAGCAATGTCGACATCCGATCCGAAGTCTCCGGGAAGCGGGACCAGCCTTCTGACGAAGACGCGGCCCAAGACCCAGCGACCGCCGCTCTACAAGGTGCTGCTTCTCAACGACGATTACACCCCGATGGAATTCGTGGTCCACGTCCTCGAACGGTTCTTCGGGATCAATCACCAGCAGGCGGTCGAGATCATGCTCACGGTGCATCGCAAGGGCCTCGCGGTCGTCGGAGTGTTCTCCTTCGAGATTGCGGAAACGAAGGTCACGCAGGTGATGGATTACGCACGCCGCAACCAGCATCCGCTGCAATGCACAATGGAAAAGGAATAGGGCCTTTCGGGCCCGGGCATGGCGAAATCGGATCGCATTGCGCTTGCTCTCGAACAGGGCAGGCTGGTTCTGCCGGAGGCCGGCACCGTGCTCGTGCTGAATGCGCAGCCGGCGCCGTTCCTGGAACTGATTCCCGGCGACCGGCTCATCTGCGAGCAGGGCTTCCGGCCGCTGCATGACGCCCTGGCGGCGCGGGGCCATCCGGTGGTCCCGGCCGCCGCGAGCCCAGCGGCCATGGCGATCGTCAATCTCACGCGGAGCCGGGCGGAGAGCCTGGGCGCCGTCGCGCGGGCGCTGGAGGCGCTCGGGCCCGGCGGGATTCTCGCCGTGAACGGCGCGAAGACCGACGGGGTGGACAGCATCGCCCGGGCGGTGCGCGACGCGATGCCGGTCGAGGATGCCCTCGTGAAAGGCCACGGGAGGGTCTTCTGGCTGAAGCGTCCGCCCGTGCTCCCCGAAGCGGTCGGGGCCTGGGCCGCCGCGGCCGCCCCGCGGCGCAATGCCGAGGGTTTCGTGACCGCGGCGGGGCTGTTCTCGCCCGACCACCCCGATCCCGGCAGCGTCCGGCTGGCCGGGCTGCTGGCGGGCCGGCTCAAGGGCAGGGTCGCGGAGCTCGGCGCCGGCTGGGGATGGCTGGCGCAGGCCGCGCTCGCCACCTGCCCCGCGATCGAGAGCATCGACCTCTACGAGGCCGATACGCGGGCGCTCGATGCCGCCCGGGCGAACCTGCACGATCCGCGGGCCACCTTCCACTGGTCGGACGTGACCACGCTTTCCGCGACTACCGCGCCCTATGATGCGGTCTTCAGCAATCCCCCCTTTCACGCCGGCCGTGCCGCGGAAGCCGATCTCGGCCGCGCCTTCATCCAGGCGGGGGCGCGACTCCTCAAGCCCTCGGGCACCATGCTGATCGTCGCGAATCGTCAGCTTCCCTACGAGGCGACCATCGCGGAGCTCTTCGTGGCCTCCGAGCGGTTGTGGGAGGATCGCAGCTACAAGGTGATCTCCGCGAGCCGACCCCGCCGCCGCTGACAGGCCGGGCGATACCGCTTCGGCCTTTTCGCTCGCGGTCCACCGGCGCGCCGGCGCGCCGGGGCTTGCCGCGCCGGCGGGGGCCGGGATAGCCTCGCCCCGAAAGCGAGGCCCGAATGAGCACCGATCCCGTCGCCCTAACCGCAGACCTGATCCGCTGTCCCTCGGTGACGCCGGCCGATGGCGGCGCCCTGGCGCTGCTGGCCGGACAGCTCGAAGCGGCGGGCTTCGTCACCGAGCGGATCGAACGCGGCGGCATCGCCAATCTCTATGCCCGGTGGGGCCGGCAGGCACCGGCGCTCGGCTTCAACGGCCATACCGACGTGGTGCCGCCGGGCGATACGGCCGCCTGGACCCACGATCCCTTCGGCGGCATCGTGGCGGAGGGCATGCTCTACGGGCGCGGGGCGGCGGACATGAAGTCCGGGGTCGCCGCCTTCGCCGCGGCGGCGGTGGATTTCGTCACCGCCACGCCGCCGGCGGGCAGCGTGATCCTGGCGATCACCGGCGACGAGGAGGGCAGCGCGGTCGACGGGACCTGCGCGATCCTCGACTGGATGGCGGCGAAGGGCGAGCGCATGGACCATTGCCTCGTCGGCGAGCCCACCTGCCCCTCCCGCATGGGCGAGGCGATCAAGATCGGCCGGCGCGGCTCGCTGACGGCGCATGTCACCGCCTATGGCGTCCAGGGGCATTCCGCCTACCCGGAGCGGGCGAAGAACCCGCTGCCGGCGCTGGTGCGCCTGCTCGACCGGCTGGCGACGCGGGAACTCGATCGGGGAACCGCGGATTTCGGACCCTCGACTCTGGCGATCACCTCGATCGACACCGGCAACACGGCATCGAACGTCATCCCGGCCGAGACCCGGGCGACGATCAACATCCGCTTCAACGACGCGCATTCCGGCGCCAGCCTCTCGGCCTGGATCGAGGAGGAGGCCGACCGGGCGGCGGCGGAATTCGGGGTGGGGATCGCCGCGCGCTTCGAGATCTCCGGCGAGAGCTTCGTCACCGAGCGCGGCGCCTTCACCGATCTGGTGGCCGGCGCGGTGGCGGCCGAGACCGGGGTCACGCCGGAGCTTTCGACCTCCGGCGGCACTTCGGACGCGCGCTTCGTCAAGGATCATTGTCCGGTGGTCGAGATCGGGCTGGTCGGCGCGACCATGCATCAGACCGACGAGCGGGTGGAGGTGGCGCATATCCACCAGCTCAAGGCGATCTACACCCGGATCCTGCAGGAATATTTCGCCCGGTTCCCCGGCTGAATCGGGGCGGTTTCGCGGCCGGATTTTTCGCGTCCGGAACCTGCCCCCATGGGGACAGACTGCAAGCCATTGGTTTTATATGCAAATATTGATCCGCGACGCCGGCCGCGGTTCCGCAAGCGCGTCCTCGGGCTCGATCCCGGCCACGACGAATAGGCGCATGGGCTCGTCCGGGCGGCCGGCGAAATGGGGTTGGCGGGAACACGCAGGATGGCTATCGTCGATTCGATGATTCATGAAATATCGAAATGAAACTCGACGAAGTTCAGGCCCGCGATGCATTCGCCGCCCTCTCGCAGCCGACGCGGCTGCGGATGGTGCGCGCGCTGGTAGTCGCCGGTCCCGAGGGCATGGCGGCCGGGGCAGTCGCCGGGGCGGTGGGCGCCGCGCCCTCCAGTGCCTCCTTCCATCTCGCCAGTCTCGAGCGGGCGGGCCTCGTCACCTCGCAGCGCATGGCCCGCTCGATAGTCTATGCCGCGAACTACCCGGCCCTCGCCGGCCTCGTGGACTTCCTGACGCATGACTGCTGTCAGGGCCATCCAGAGGTTTGCGTCCCCGCCGTCGCCGCCCGTCCCTGCGACCCCCCGGCCAAGGAGCCCGAGCGTGCCAGCTGATCGCCCCTACAACGTCCTATTCCTCTGCACCGGCAACTCCGCCCGCTCGATCATTGCCGAGGCCCTGGTCAATCGCCTGGGCGAGGGCCGTTTCCGGGGATTCTCCGCCGGAAGCCACCCCAGGGGCGCGATCAACCCGATGGCCCTGCGGGTGCTGGAAGAGGCCGGATACCCGACGGAGGGGCTGCGCTCGAAGTCATGGGACGAATTCGCCCGCCCGGACTCGCCTCGGATGGATTTCGTCTTCACCGTCTGCGATTCAGCCGCCGGCGAGGTCTGCCCGCTCTGGCCCGGCCAGCCGATGACCGCGCATTGGGGGATCGAGGATCCCGCCGCCGCGGAGGGCACCGACTTCCAGCGCCGGGCAGCATTCGAGGCCGCGCAGCGCTACCTGCGCAACCGGGTCGCGGCCTTCGTCAACCTGCCGATCGGCAGCCTCGACCGCCTGTCCCTCGGAGCGAAGCTGCAGGGCATCGGCAGCATGGACGGTGCAACCGCGCACAGGCCGCACGTGGCTTGAGGTCGAATCGCCGCGGAACGCAGCGCGCGGGCGCGTCGACGGAGGTTTCCGGGAGCGTCGAGCCGATCCGGTCTGAATGACCGAGAGCGCCCGCCGGCGACCTCTCCAGGTCCGGAGCGCTGGAGGCCCGGCGCCGGATCGCCGCTCAGGTGTTGAAGAGGAAATGCATCACGTCGCCGTCGGCGACGCGGTAGGACTTGCCCTCGGAGCGCATCCTGCCCGCCTCCTTCGCCGCCTGCTCGCCGCCGAGCGCGACGAAATCGTCGTAGGCGATGGTCTCGGCCCGGATGAAGCCGCGTTCGAAATCGCCGTGGATCACGCCCGCCGCCTGCGGCGCGCTGGCGCCCTTGGGGATGGTCCAGGCCCGCGCCTCCTTGGGGCCGACGGTGAAATAGGTCTGGAGCCCGAGCAGCCGGTGGCCGGCGGCGATCAGCCGGTCGAGCCCGGCCTCCTCGAGCCCGAGATCGGCGAGGAACTCGGCACGCTCGGCCGCGTCGAGCTGGGCGATCTCCTCCTCGATGGCCGCCGAGATGGTCACGCAGGCGGCCCCTTCCCTGTCGGCCATCGCCGCCACCGCGCGCGACTGCGCATTGCCGCTCGCCGCCGAGGCCTCCTCGACGTTGCAGACATAGAGCACCGGCTTGGCGGTCAGGAGCTGCAGGCCGCGCCAGGTGCGGGCATCCTCCTCGGCGACGGCGACCGTCCGCGCCGGGCGGCCCGCCGCGAGCGCGGCCTTCGCCGCCTCGAGCAGCCGCGCCTGGGCCTCGGCCTCGCGGTCGCCGCCCTTGAGCTTGCGCGCGAGCCCGGCGAGGCGCTTCTCGACGCTCTCGAGATCGGCGAGCATCAGCTCGGTCTCCACCGTCTCGGCATCGGCAAGGGGATCGACGCGCCCCTCCACATGGGTCACGTCGTCGTCCTCGAAGCAGCGCAGCACATGGGCGATGGCGTCGCATTCGCGGATATTGGCGAGGAACTGGTTGCCGAGCCCCTCGCCCTTCGAGGCGCCGCGCACCAGGCCCGCGATATCGACGAAGGTCATGCGCGAGGGCACCACCCGCGCCGACTTGCCGATCTCGGCGAGCCGGTCGAGGCGCGCGTCGGGCACGTTCACCTCGCCCACGTTCGGCTCGATGGTGCAGAAGGGGAAGTTTGCCGCCTGGGCCGCGGCGGTCCGGGTCAGCGCGTTGAACAGCGTCGACTTGCCCACGTTCGGCAGCCCGACGATCCCGGTCCTGAAACCCATGCGAATACTCCGATCAGATCGCGCCGCTTCTAGGCAGCGGCCCGGGCATTGACAAGCCGCGCCGGGGGCGGGGCGAAGCGCTGGAGCCGTTCTTCTTCGACCGTCCCGCCACAAGACGAGGGCAGCGCCCGACCCGGCGGGGGCGAAGCGCCCGCGTCGTGCCGGAGGCACGCCTTCGGCGTGACGGGGCGGGGCGGGCGCTGCCCGGCGGTGCCCGCCGGGCGGGATGGTCGGGCCGGCCTGCCGGGAACTCGGGCGGACGAGTGCGTATTCTCGGATGCGACCATGCTCGCGCCCGGCCGGGGATTGATCTCGCGGCCGGCTTCTGCAAATCGGGGTGAACCGTCAGGAGAGGACGCCCGCATGAGCCGCATCGACGCCCGTTTCGCCGCCCTTCGTGCGGAAGGCCGCAAGGCTTTCGTCTCCTTCGTGATGGCGGGCGATCCCGACCGGGACACCTCGCTGGCGGTGATCCGCGGCCTGCCGGGCGCGGGGGTCGATCTCATCGAGCTCGGCATGCCCTTCACCGACCCCATGGCCGACGGCCCGGCGATTCAGCGCGCCGGGCAGCGGGCGCTCGCCGGCGGGCAGACCATGGACCGGACGCTCGCCATGGTGCGGGCCTTCCGCGAGGACGACCAGACGACGCCGATCGTGCTCATGGGCTATTACAACCCGATCTATTCCCGCGGGGTCGAGCGCTTCCTGCAGGACGCCAGGGCGGCCGGGGTCGACGGGCTGATCATCGTGGACCTGCCGCCGGAGGAGGACGCGGAGCTCTGCCTGCCGGCCCAGGCGGCGGGGCTGAACTTCATCCGGCTCGCGACGCCCACCACCGATGAAAGGCGCCTGCCCAAGGTGCTCACCAATACCTCCGGCTTCGTCTATTACGTCTCGATCACCGGCATCACCGGGGCGGCGGAGGCGGATGCCGCCGCGGTCGCGCCCGAGGTCGCGCGCATCAAGGCCGCCACCGACCTGCCGGTCTGCGTCGGCTTCGGGGTGAAGACGCCGCAGGGCGCCCGCGCCATCGCCGGCATCGCCGACGGGGCGGTGGTCGGCTCGGCCATCGTCGAGCGCATCGGCGCGGGCGAGAGCCCCGATGCCGTGCTCGCCTTCGTGCGCAGCCTCGCCGAGGCCGCCCACGCGGCCGGCTGACCGGCGCGCCTCTCAAGGGGGACGCACCGCCGGGCCGGCTGGCCTCAGGACAGCAGGAAGACGTGCAGCGCGACCGGCCCGTGCGCGCCGAGCTGCAGGACCTGGCCGACATCGGCCGAGCGCGAGGGGCCGGTGACCATGTTGAGGGTGCGCGGATCGAGGCCACGCTCGCGCCAGGCGGTCCAGAAATCCTCGAAGCCCCCGCAGAGATCGGCCTCGCGCAGCAGGACGAAATGCGTCTCGCCGAGGAAGGTGAGCGTCACGGGATTGTCGGGCCCGGAGGCGAGCACGAGCGTGCCGGTCTCGGCCAGGCCGAATTCGGCGCGGCTGAGGGTCGCGGGCTCCTCGATGCGCCCCGGCCCGCGGCTCGTCCCGATCGTGCCCCAGTCGAGCCCGGCGAAGACCGGATCGTCGCCGAAGCGGATCCGCGCCGGCAGCTTGCGCTTGCGCAGCTCGTGGGCGAGCGCCTTGGGCAGCTCGGCGAGGGCGGAGACCCGGCCGACCGTCGCCGCGGCCGCATCGAGCTTCTGCATGAACTGCGTGAGGCGCTGCGCCCCGTGGCTCGTCGCCTGATGCGGCAAGGGTCCGCCGCCCGGCGCGGCCATCCAGGCCGCCACCGTCGCCTGCCGGTCGCCGGGTGCCGCCGCCGCCCGGATCCGGTCGAGGATGCGCGCGCGCGCGCTCATCGCCGCGCCGCCTTCCATCGGTCCATGAAGGTGCCGCCCCGCTGCGGCGCCGGGAGATCGCGCTCGCCGGTCCAGCCCCGGGCGAAGGGCAGCGACGCGATCCTGCCGGTCTTGGAGCCGAGGCGGGAAAGGAGGCCCGCGCCGAGCCGCGCCGCGATCCGGTAGAGCCGGGGGCGGCGCGCCGCGAAGGCCCAGAGGCCGAGCCCCCGGCGCATGGCGGCCGGGGTCAGGCGCTTCTCGAATTCCCGCTCGCGCCAGGAGCGCATCATGCCCGGCAGCGGGATGCGCACCGGGCAGACCTCCTCGCAGCGGCCGCAGAAGCTCGAGGCATTGGGCAATTGCCCCCCCTGCTCCACCCCGATCAGGCTCGGGGTCAGCACCGCGCCCATCGGTCCGGGATAGACCCAGCCATAGGCGTGCCCGCCCACCGCCTGATAGACCGGGCAATGGTTCATGCAGGCGCCGCAGCGGATGCAGCGCAGCATGTCCTGGAAGGGCGTCGCCAGCATGTTCGACCTTCCGTTGTCGAGCAGCACGACGTGGTATTCCTCCGGGCCATCCGGATCCCCCGGCCGGCGCGGGCCGCGGGAGAAGGTCGTGTAGACGCTCATCTCCTGGCCCGTCGCCGAGCGGCCGAGGATCCGCAGGATCGTCGCGGCATCCTCGAGCGTCGGCACGATCTTCTCGAGGCTCGCCATGACGATATGCATGCGCGGCAGCGACTGGGTGAGATCGCCGTTGCCCTCGTTGGTGACGATCACCGAATGCCCGGTCTCGGCGATCAGCATGTTGGCGCCGGTGATGCCGACCTCGGCCTGGAAATACTTCTCGCGCAGCACGCCCCGCGCCTCGGCCTGCAGCGCGGCGAGGTCGCTCAGGTCCCGGTCCGGGTCGAGATGGGTGTGCGCCTTGCGGAAGGCGGCCTCGATCTCGGGCACGGTGACATGCACCGCCGGCGCGATGATGTGGCTCGGCACCTCGCCGCGCAGCTGGATGATGTATTCCCCGAGGTCGGTCTCCACCGGCGCGATGCCGTTCTCGGCGAGGAAGTCGTTGATCCCGCATTCCTCGGAGATCATCGTCTTGCCCTTGTTGACCGCCTTCGCCCCCGCCTGCCGGCAGAGATCGAGCACGATCGCCCGCGCCTCCTCGGCGGTCTCGGCCCAATGCACATGGCCGCCGCTGGCGATCACCTGCGCCTCATAGGCCTCGAGATAGAGATCGAGATGGGCGAGCACATGGTCCTTGATGTCCCGCGCGCGGTCGCGCAGCGCGTCGAATTCGGGCAGATCCTCGCGCGCCCTGGCGCGCTTGGTGATGAAATTGCCGCGGCTGCCGCGGAGCGCCGCCTGCAGATTGGCATTGTCGAGCGCCGCGCGCGCGTTGGCCCTGAAGGCCGGCGTGGTGGCTTCGTGGAGGCTCACCCGGCTTCTCCGATCGGCGGGGTCGCGAGATCGCCCGCGAGCACCTCGACCACGTGGCGTGCCCTGAACGCCCGCCCCTCGCGGCTCGCCTTGCCGGCCATGTTCATCAGGCAGCCGAGATCGCCCGCCAGCACCATGTCCGCGCCGGTGGCGGCGATGTTGCGGGTCTTGTCGCCGGCCATGACGTTGGAGATGTCGGGATATTTCACGCAGAACGTGCCGCCGAAGCCGCAGCAGACGTCGTTCTCCGCCATCTCGCGCAGCTCCAGCCCCGCGACGCTGGCGAGCAGCCGCCGCGGCTGCTCCCGGATGCCGAGGCTGCGCAGCCCCGAGCAGCTGTCGTGGTAGGTGACGCTGACCGGGGCCTTCTGCCCGACCTCCGTGACGCCGAGAACGTCGGTCAGGAAGGCGGTGATCTCGTGCGTCCTGGCGCCGAGCGCCCGCGCCCGCGCGGCCCAGGGGTCGTCGGCCTCGAACATGCGCTCGTAATCCCGGGCGATCGTCGCCGCGCAGGAACCCGAGGGCACCACCACATGCGCGTAGCCCTCGAAGGCGGCGATGACCTGCCTCGCGATGGCCTTCGCATTCTCCCGGTCGCCCGAGTTCCAGGCCGGCTGGCCGCAGCAGGTCTGGACCGGCGGCACCTCGACCCGGCAGCCGGCATCCTCGAGCAGCTTGACCGTTGCGAAGGCGACCGAGGGGCGGAACATGTCCACGAGGCAGGTGACGAATAACGCAACGTGCGGACCCGACATCACATGCTCCCCCGGTCGTTCGACCGAAACCATGAGGTACGGGATCATTTCGGTCGAGACAAGTCGCCCGCGGTGACGCGGCGCGGGGGCTTGATTCGAAGTGCCGGATCCGAATCGGCACAAAATCGTAATGCGACTTCACTGACGGAGTGTGATACCATAGTGGACGAATCTATAGAGTTGATTGCACTCGTCTCTTTGACTTTCCACGGGTGGGTTTCGGTTATGCGAAATATTTCGGTCGCGATTCTGTTGGTTCAAGTCATCGTCTCTGCTGCGCTGCTTGCCGCCGGTATTGCGTCGGCACAAGTGCCGCCGCATGTGCCCGGTTCAATTTGCTTCACACCTTCGTTCTGGTGCTGGGCCTCGCAGCCGGGAATACCCGGCCAGACATGCAAATGTACCGACAGTAGTGGCTATCTAGTCAACGGCCGGTTCGGCTAACCCCATCGAAACCGGGAGGTTCTCATGAGCCGATTGCTCGGTGACTTACTCGACGATGCGCGTTTGGTTGCTTCTTTCGGTCAGCGTGCTGGCATGCTCCACGACAGCGGGCTTTTCGAAGCCTTGCATCGTGCCGATGCCGCCCCTCAACTCGACTGGTCAAGCGAAGAAGTAGTTGACCTGCAGCGCGAGATGAATTCAGCGGTGGTGGCGATCCGGCCGGTGACACTGGTCGACCTCAAGAACGGTTTCGATCCCTTTCGCAGGGCAGCCAAGGACGGACAGGGCGGGAGGAACTGGCTGCGGATCACACTGATGGTGCTGGCCGCTCTGCTGACGTTGACATGCGGGTACTTCACTATCTGGCAGAAACGCGCGTCGGACGTGCTGATGGAGTTGGCCGCGGGCAAGGCCGAAAGCCAGCGTGCCATCGTGGAAGAGCTTCTACCGCTGGTTGACCAGTTCAGGGCCAGAGGCAGCCCCCCTGACCTAGACGATGCCGGCAGTCTGACCCGCGCCGCGTTTCGACAGAAGATGGAAGACGCCCAGCGCATCGCGCTCGATATTGTCGTTGATACCAAACGCTACAATCAGACGTTGGAGTCATTCAACCCGTTCAATCGCGTCATCAACCCCATCAAACGAATAGTCTCACCGCCACCATCTGAGGAAACGGAGGAAACGCAACAACAGTCGCCGACCCAGCAGGACATTGGCGAAACCGCGGCACAACTTGTTGCGGCCAAAGAAGAGGCCCCGGTACTTCCAGTCGACACAATGCCCTCCCTGCCTAAATGGCTAGAGGCTTACGGCCACTGCCTCGGGATCACTGCGTCCGATCACACGGCAAACATCGCGAATGCCGCAGAGGTTCCCGACCCGAGAGGTACTCTTCACTTCGGCGAACTCGTCGCCACCGATGTCGAACTTATCCAGCAAGTGCGCTGTCTCGTCGGACTTCAGGACATTGAGAGTCGCAACTTCCAGAATCGAATTGCCGACCCTCAGGACCTGCGAGACTGGGTCGACACGCTGTCGAACTGGATCCTTCCGTCGCTCTACGGCATGCTCGGCGCGGTGATCTATCACCTTCGGGTCTGCCTCAATCCGTTGCGTCCCGACCCCAAACCGGTCCAGGCGGCGATGCGGGTATTCCTCGGCGGATTCGCCGGCGTGGCGATTGCCTGGTTTTGGGGGCCTTCCGTCATCAACGGCTTGGCGATTTCGGAGGTTTCGCCAACGGAGTTAACCGAAGTGTCGCTCACGGCGCACAATCAGGTGTCGCTGACCGCGCTCACCGTTGCGTTTCTCGTTGGTTTCGGCATTGACGTGTTCTTTTCGCTGCTCGATCGACTGGTCACAGTTTTCAACTCGATGATCGACAATATCGGAACCACTTCCACATAGACGGTGCAATTGCGGCAAACCCGTGCCTCCCGGTGATTCGTGCTTCCGGTCCCGCCCAGGATGCGCTATGCGGCGCGCCTGCGGTCCTACACCCTTGGAGGAGGACCGCCAATGCAACCAGGAGTGAGCCAGATGGCAGAGACACCCGTTCTCGAGGCCGCGGCGCGCGCAGGGGTCGGCAAGGGGGCCGCCCGCACTGCCCGTCGCGAAGGATACGTCCCCGGCGTGATCTACGGCGGCGGCGAAGCGCCGCAGACGATCAACATCGCCTACAATACCCTCATCAAGCAGCTGAAGGCGGGCCGGTTCCTCTCGACGCTGCTCAATGTCAGGGTCGACGGCACGGACAACAACGTCATCTGCCGCGGCGTGCAGCGCGACGTGGTCAAGGACAAGCCCACCCATGTGGACTTCCTGCGCCTGACCGAGAAGTCGCGGATCAGCCTCTATATCCCGGTCGAGTTCATCAACCGCGAGCTCTCGCCCGGCCTCAAGCGCGGCGGCGTGCTCACCGTGGTGCGCAACGAGGTCGAGCTGATGGTGACCGCGGGCGAGATCCCCGAGAAGATCGTGCTCGATCTGGCCGGCACCAACATCAACGACACGCTGCATATCTCGAACGTCGAGCTGCCGGCGGGCGTGCACCCGACGATCACCGACCGCGATTTCGTCATCGCCAATATCCAGGCGCCGTCCGGACTGCGCTCCGAGGAGGACGAGGCCGGAGCCGAAGGCGCGGAAGAGGGCGAAGCGGGCTGATCCGCGCCGCGGACAGCATCGGATCGGGGCACGCCGCGGGATCGCTTCCGCGGCGTGTCCTTTTTGCGGGAGCAATTCGATGAAACTTCTCGTGGGGCTCGGCAATCCGGGGGCGAAATACGCCCGGCAGCGGCACAACATCGGCTTCATGGCGGTGGATGCCATCGCGGCCGCCTCTGGCTTCACTCCCTGGCGCAGCAAGTTCCAGGGCCAGGTGAGCGAGGGGCGGCTGGGTCCGGAGAAGGTCCTCCTGCTGAAGCCCGAGACCTTCATGAATCTTTCGGGGGACAGTGTGCAGGCGGCGGCACGGTTCTACCGGATCGAGCCGGCCGACATCATCGTCTTCCACGACGAGCTCGACCTCGCGCCCGGCCGGATCCGGGTGAAGACCGGCGGCGGCCATGCCGGCCACAACGGGCTGCGCTCGCTCGACGCCCATATCGGCCCGGATTTCACCCGCGTGCGCCTCGGGATCGGCCATCCCGGCGACAAGCGGATGGTGTCGAACCACGTGCTCGGCGATTTCGCCAAGGCGGAGACGGAATGGCTCGACCCGCTGCTGGCGGGGATCGCCGAGGCGGCGCCCGAGCTCCTGGCCGGCGAGCCCGCGCGCTTCATCGAGAAGGCGACGCGGCATCTGCCGAAGCCCGAGAAGCCGAAGCCGCGCGCTGCGACGCCAAAGGAGGCGCCGGCACCGGCTGCGGAATCGGCGCCGGAGGCCGACGACCCGAGGAGCCTGCTCCAGAAGCTCGCGGATCGGTTCCGGTGACGGCGCGCGGCGCCGCGCCCTGATCGCCGACCGCCCGGATCCCGGCCCGGTCGGCCGTCCCGGATGTCGGATGCGGCGGCGGCCCGCGCCTCAGCCGTCCTTGCGGAAGAACTTCTTCTCGCGCGGCTTGCCGTCCCAGCCGGTCTTGGCCCGCGGTTTCTCGTCGCGGTCCTCGCCACGGCCCCGCTGGTAGGGCTTGCCGCTGCCCTCGCGGTCGCCGCGATAGGGCTTGGCGCCGCCCTCGGCGCGCGCCGGCCGGTGCTCCTCCTCGCGATGCTCCCACTTCCGGAGCAGCCGCCCGTCGAAATTGTCGCGGCCGATCTCGCCCTCGTGGCACCAGACGCAGGCGATGCGCCCGTCCTCGACCGCCTCGACGGCCATCCGCATCGACCCCGAGGTCAGCGTCACGAGGTCGCCGATCTTGAACTCATCCATGGCGTAGCGTGCTTTCACTTCCGGGACAGGGCCCGTCGGCGCGACCCCCCGTCGCGGCCTTCGCGCATGCGCATACGCCGGACGCGGGCCCGAGGCAAGGACGGGCGCGCGCCGGCGGGGCGGCTCAGCGGCTCTTGCCGCCCTTGCCGCCACCCTTGCCGTTGCCGCCGCCCTTGCCGCCGCCCTTGCCATTGCCGCCGCCCGAGCTGCCGCGGCCGCCGCCGGCCGATTTTCCCGATCCGCCGCCGCGGCTCGCCTTGTCGCCGCCATGGCCGCGGCCGGAGCCGTCCTTCGCGCCGCGGCTCCGGACCTTGGTGGTCTTGCGCTCGAAGCGCTCGGCCCCGCCCCGCTTCGCGGTCTTCGCCTTCGGCCCGAAGAATCGCTCGGCGAACCCGCCCGACGAGGGCTGCGCCGAGTCGCTGAGGAGCGCGCCGGTGGCGGCGTCGTAGACGAGCGTCCGGCTCTCGCCGCCGCGCGCCGCATCGATGGTGATCAGCCCTTCGGCCTCGCTCATCTCCACCGCGCCGTAGCCCTGGCTGCGCAGCGCGCCGAAGACCGGGCCGAGCCCCGCCCGCGCCATTCTCGACACTTGGGCGCCGTCGGCGGCGCGCTCCATGCCCCGCGCCGAGCGGTTGTCGAGAGGCTCCTCGGCGGGCTCGTCCGTCCCGTCCGCCACAAAATCGTCGCCCGCCTGGGCTTCGTCCTCGGCCACGGCCTCACCCTCTTCGACGGGCGCACCCGGATCGTCCGCCGCAACATCGTCGCCCGGCAGGACTCCGTCATCGTCACCCGCAAGCGCTTCGTCTTCGGCCACGGCTTCGACGGGCGCCTCCGGGGCGCCGGCGACCACCACGTCTCCCGCGGCGAAATCCTCGACCGCCGGCTCGACGACATCCTGCGCCGACGCCTGCCCGGCGGCGAGCGCAAGCGCCAGCGCCGCCAGAATCCTGATATGTCCCATTGCATCCCCCGTTCCCAAGGCGCGGAACCGCACGGCCTGCCGCAAGGGTCCCCCACGGCGGGTAGTAGAACGGGAAAGTCTTAAGCGATTATTTCCGAGGCAGCGCGGCTCAGGGCGACCTGGTCCGACCGCCAGGCGCGTCCGGGGGATCGCCGTCGAGCAGGTCCTCGATGAAGAGGCTCAGGAGCTGCGTGCGGCCCGAGACGCCGGCCTTGCGGTAGATCGCGTTGGAATGCGCCTTGACCGTGCCCTCGCTGGTCTGGCGGAGCCGCGCGATCTCGGCGATGCTCATCCCCTTGATGGTGAACCAGGCCACGTCGCGCTCGGAGCGCGTCAGGCCCCATTGCCCGAAACGCTCGTCGAGCAGGTCGGCGAAGGCGCCGGAGACCTCGCGCAGCCGGGTCTCGATGTCGCGGTTGCGCAGGATCGTGCGGATCAGGAGCGCCGTGCCGAGCCCGACGCCGAGGACCAGCCCCAGGCTGGCGCCGATCTCGAGCAGCTCGCGGGTCTGCCAGCTCAGGGGCGCGCGCTGGAAGCCGATGATGCCGGCGGCGATGTCCCAGACGAAGAAGAGCGTGCAGAGGATCTGGATCGCCACCACCAGCACGAGCGCGATCGTGGCAGGCGGGCGCCCGCGCATCGGTCAGATATGCCCCGCGACCGCAGCCGCGCCGCCGGCGGAAGCGCCGGGGGCCGGTCTCACGCAGCGGCGCGGGAAGGTCCCGACGCCATCACCCGTCCGTTCGGGAAGCGCCGTCGCCCTCGCCGCCGCCGCCATTGTCGGAGGCACCGCCGCCGTCGCCCCCGTCGTTCCCGCCGCCGCCGTCCGAGTCGCCGCCACTGTCAGAGCCGCCGCCGCCGTCGTTCCCGCCACCGCCATCGGAGCTGCCGCCGCCGTCCGAGCCGCCGTCGTCGCTCCCACCGCCGCCGCCATCCGAGCCGCCGCCCCCGTCAGAGCCGCCGCCGTCGTTCCCGCCACCGCCATCGGAGCTGCCGCTGCCGCCCGAGCCGCCACCGTCCGAGCCGCCACCGTCCGAGCCCCCGCCGCCGTCGGAGCCGCCACCTTCGCTGCCGCCGCCACCGGAACTGTCACTGCCGTTGCCGCCGCCGCTTTCGGAGCTGCCCCCGCCGTCGTTGCCGCCACCGGCCTCGGAACCGCCGCCGCTACCGGACTCGCCGCGGCTGTCGTTCCCGCCGCGGTCATCGGTCCCGGCGCCGCCGCCGGAGCCGTCGCCGCCTCCCCGGCTATCGGCACCGCTGTCGCTGCCGCCGCGATCGTTGCCGCGGCCGCCGTCGCTCTCGCCCCCGGATCCGCCGCCCGGTGCGCCGCCGCTTTCGCCGGACGCCGAGGCCGTGCCGCCGCTCCCGCGGCCGGCGCCCTGGCCCTGACGGCCCGAGTCGCTGGCGGTGGTGCTGCCGGTCGCCGCATTCCGCCTGCCATTGCCGCCTCCGACTTCATTCCCGACGGCATCCTCGCTCTCTTCCGCTCCGCTCCTGGTCTTGCCCGTCAGTTTCGGGCCGGGGGCGGGGTTCCTCTTCGCCGGCGCCGTCGCCGGATCGCGCCGCAGCAGGCGCCCGAGCCCCTTCAGCCCGGTCGTGCCCGGTGTCGTCGTATCCTGCACCAGATCGCGGCGAATCTCGCCGGTGACGCGATCGAAGACGATCTCGCGCCGCAGGTCGCCGTTCTCGGCCTCGATCCTGATGCGGCCGAGCCAGGTTCGCCGGACCTCGACGATCCGGTATCCCTCGGCCTGAAGCTCGGTCGCGATTTCCTGCAGCGGTTCGGCGACGGCCTCCGGGGCCGTGGCGAGCGCGGTGGCGAGGACAAGGAGGCTCCCAAAGAGAATCCGGCGCGGCATGGCTTCGTTCCGATCACCCTAGCACGCGGACGGCCCCGCCCGGAATAGTCCGGGCGAGGCCACCGCAACTCGTAAACCGCGGCCGACCCCGGCTTTCGGCCCGGGTCGGCCGCATACCTCTCAATCGATACACCCCTTACTCGTCGGAAACGGACCGGCCCGCCCCGGCGCCCACGCGCGCCATCCGGAAGGAACGGCACCACACGCTCGCAGGATCGACTAGACACGCCCGCTCTCGCCTTGACGATTGGCCGGAGGTTTAGTTTTCGCGCATTCCGCGCGGCGCATAGCTCCCTAAACCAAAGGCATAGGCCCGATCACAGCCCCGTGCCGAGCGCTTCGGCCACGGTGAAGATGTCCTTGTCGCCGCGGCCGCACATGTTCATGACCAGCAGGTGCTCCGGGGGCAGATCCGGCGCGATCTTGGCCACATGCGCCAGCGCATGCGCCGGTTCGAGCGCGGGGATGATGCCCTCGGTGACGCAAGCGAGCTGGAAGGCCTCCAGCGCTTCAGCATCCGTGACGCTGGCGTATTCCACCCGGCCGACATCGTGCAGCCAGGCGTGCTCCGGGCCGATGCCGGGGTAGTCGAGGCCGGCCGAGATCGAATGGCCTTCGAGGATCTGGCCGTCCGCGTCCTGAAGCAGATAGGTTCGATTCCCGTGCAGGACCCCGGGCCGGCCGCCGGTCAGGCTGGCGGCATGCTCCATCCGCTCGTCCACGCCATGGCCGCCGGCCTCGACGCCGATGATCCGCACATCGGGGTCGTCGAGGAAGGGGTGGAAGAGGCCCATGGCGTTCGACCCGCCGCCGATGCAGGCGACGAGGCTGTCGGGCAGCCGTCCCTCGCGTTCGAGCATCTGCGCGCGGGCTTCCTTGCCGATGATCGACTGGAAGTCGCGCACCATCGCCGGATAGGGATGCGGCCCCGCCACGGTGCCGATGCAGTAGAAGGTGTCGCGCACATTGGTCACCCAGTCGCGCAGCGCCTCGTTCATCGCGTCCTTCAGGGTGGCGCGGCCCGCGGTCACCGGCACGACCTCCGCCCCGAGCAGCTTCATGCGGAAGACGTTGGGTTTCTGGCGCTCCACGTCGGTCGCGCCCATGAAGACCACGCATTTCAGCCCGAAGCGGGCGCAGACCGTGGCGGTGGCCACCCCGTGCTGGCCGGCGCCGGTCTCGGCGATGATGCGGGTCTTGCCCATGCGGCGGGCGAGCAGGATCTGCCCGAGCACATTGTTGATCTTGTGCGCGCCGGTGTGGTTGAGCTCGTCGCGCTTGAAATAGACCTTGGCGCCGCCGAGCCGCTCGGTGAGGCGTTCGGCGAAATAGAGCGGCGAGGGCCGGCCGACGTAATGGGTCCAGAGATCGTCCATCTCGGCCCAGAAATCCGCGTCCGTCCTGGCCGCCTCGTATTCCGCCTCGAGATCGAGGATCAGCGGCATCAGCGTCTCGGAGACGAAGCGGCCGCCGAAATCGCCGAACCGCCCACGCTCGTCGGGGCCGGTGCGAAAGCTGTTGCGGGTCTCGTGGTTCATGGGGGAGCTCCCGTGGGATTTCCCGGGCATCCTTAAGCCGCGGGCGCGGGCCTGTCGATCACACTTCTCGCCTGGCGCCGCAGGCGCCGGCGAGGCGGCCGGCGGTCAGGCGGGCGCCGGCACCGCCGCCTTGGCGGCGTGCACGAAGGCGGCGATCCGGTCTCGGTCCTTGTAGCCCGGCGCATATTCGACGCCCGAGGACACATCGACCTGCCCCGCCCCGGTCAGGCGCACGGCCTCGGCGACGTTCTCGGGCGTCAGGCCGCCCGCCAGCATCCAGGGCACGTGCCAGGTCATGCCCTGGAGCAGATGCCAGTCGAAGGCGACTCCGTTGCCGCCGGGACGCTCCGCGCCCGGCATCGGCCGGGCATCGACGAGGATCTGGTCGGCGATCCGCGCGTATTCCCGCACCGCGTCGAGATCGCCCCTGTCGGCGAGCGCCACCGCCTTCATGACCGGCAGGCCGAAGCGCTGCCGGATCTCGGCGACGCGCTCGGGGCTCTCGGTGCCATGGAGCTGCAGCATGTCGATGGCGACCTCCTCGAGCAGCGCCTCGAGCAGCTCGTCCTCGGCATCGACGGTCAGGGCGACCCGGAGCAGGCCGTCGGGCGTCCCCTCGGCGATCCATTTCGCATCCGCCAGGGAAAGGCAGCGCGGCGATTTCGGGAAGAACACCAGCCCGACGTAATCGGCGCCGGATCGCGCCGCCGCCGCCACCTCGGCTCGCGAGCGCAGGCCGCATATCTTGACCCGCATGGCCGCCGGGCCGCTCAGTTGCCCAGGAGCGCCAGAACGTCGTCCTTCGGCCGGTTGGTCTCGCGGCGCAGGCCCTCGACCTCGCGGTTGAGCTTGGCGGCCTCGCGCGCCTTGACCGCTGCGCGACGACGATGCTTGTGCTCGCGGAAATATTCCAGGAGGTAGCCCAGCACCATTCCGGTCACGATCGACAGGAGGCTGACGACGAAGAGCGGCAGCTCCAGCATCGCGCCCGGGCTCAGCCGGTCGAGGCCCTCCGGCAGGAGGCGCACCGTCACCGGGTCGCGATTCGCCAGCGCGAGCACAACGATCCCGAGCAGGATCAGACCGAGCAGAATAGACTTGATGACGCGCATGAACGCCCCCCGTGGACCGCTGAACTCTAGCCCTGATTCAGCCGGTCGCGCAACAGCTTGCCGGTCTTGAAGAAGGGAACGTGCTTCTCCTCGACCTCGACGGTCTCGCCGGTACGCGGGTTGCGCCCCAGCCGCGCCTCGCGCTGCTTGACCGAGAAGGCCCCGAAGCCGCGCAGCTCCACCCGGTTCCCGTTGGCCATGGCCTCGATGATCTCGTCGAAGACCGTCGCGACGATCCGTTCCACGTCGCGCTGGAAGAGATGGGGGTTCTCCTCCGCGATCTTTTGCACAAGTTCCGATTTGATCATCGTCGCCCCCGAAGCCTGCGTTCTGGCATCCACGGAAGGGAACCCGCCACAGGTCTCCCGCCCCGGTGGCATTCTTGCACCAATTACCGCGTGAGGGAATAGAGCTTCGGACCCTGCCCGCGGGATATTTCCCCGAGAATCCCGCCAGTTGCCGCAATTTTGCCCAGTAACCGCGTCACACTCGGCTCGTCGTGCTCCACCGTCCAATCGCGCACTGGGAGATCGGTGATGCCACCATCGCGCGATTCGAGCCAGTCGAGCGCGGCCGCCTCGCCGCCGATCTCGTCGACCAGGCCGTTCTCGAGCGCGCCGCGGCCGGTGAAGACGGCGCCGGTCGCGACATTGGCGAGAGCGTTCCCCGAAAGCCCCCGCCGCGTGCCGACCAGGTCGCGGAACCAGGCGAAGCCGTCGGCCACCAGCGCCTCGTCGAGCGCGCGCGCCGCCGGGTTCGTCGGCCGGAACGGCGAGGGCTCGGCCTTGAGCTCGGAAGAGCGGACGGTCTCGAGGCCGATGTTCAGGTAATCCATGACCCCCGTGAGGTCGGGATATTCCATGATCACGCCGATGGAGCCGGTCAGGGTATTGCCGCGGCTCACGATATGGTCCGCGGCGATCGCGGCGATGTAGCCGCCCGAGGCGGCAACCTCCCCCAGGACCGCGACCACCGGCTTCTTCTCGGCGATCGCGCGGATCGATTCGAAGAGCGCCTCCGACCCGGCCGTGCTGCCACCCGGCGAGTTGATCCGCAGCAGGAGCGCGCGCACGGTGTCGGTCTCGGCGATCTCGGCCAGGAGCTCGTCCCGGTCGGGATCGTCGCCAATCACCCCGGAGACCTCGAACCGCGCGACATGCTCGCGCGGCACGCCGAGGGAATCGGAGAAGGTCAGGCCGCCGATGATCAGCGCCAGCACGGCCGCGAGGAGAAAGCCGCGCCAGAAGGCCGAACGGCGCCACTTGCGGCGCCGTTCCTCGTAGAAGTCCCGTTCGAAGACGTCCATGACCTCAGTCGTTTTCGCGCTTCTTCAGCGCGGCGCCGAGGATGTCGCCGAGCGAGGCGCCGGAGTCCGACGAGCCGTATTGCTCCACGGCCTCCTTCTCCTCGGCGATCTCGCGGGCCTTGATCGACAGGCCGAGCTTGCGCGTCTTGCTGTCGATGTTGGTGACCCGCGCGTCGACGTGGTCGCCCCGGGTGAAGCGCTCGGGGCGCTGTTCGGCGCGGTCCCGGCTGAGGTCGGAGCGGCGGATGAAGCTCTTCATGCCGTCGTATTCGACCTCGATGCCGCCGTCCTCGATCGAGGTGACGGTGACCGTGACGATGTCGCCGCGCTTCACGCCCGCGACCGCATCGGCGAAGGGATCGCCCTCGACCGCCTTGATCGAGAGCGAGATCCGCTCCTTCTCCACATCCACGTCGGTGACGACCGCCTTGACCACGTCGCCCTTGCGGTAGTCCTGGATCGCGTCCTCGCCGGAGCGGTTCCAGTCCAGGTCGCTCAGGTGCACCATGCCGTCGATGTCGCCCTCGAGCCCGACGAAGAGCCCGAACTCGGTGATGTTCTTGATCTCGCCCTCGACCTGGGTACCGTTCGGATGGGTCGCGGCGAAGGTCTCCCACGGGTTGCCCTGGGCCTGCTTCAGGCCGAGCGACACGCGGCGCTTCTGGCTGTCGATCTCGAGCACCACCACCTCGACCTCCTGGGAGGTGGAGACGATCTTGCCGGGATGCACGTTCTTCTTGGTCCAGGACATCTCGGAGACGTGCACCAGGCCCTCGATCCCCGGCTCCAGCTCCACGAAGGCGCCGTAGTCGGTGATGTTGGTGACGCGGCCGGTATGCTTGGAGCCGATCGGGAACTTGTCCTCGACGGTGTCCCAGGGATCGGCCTGAAGCTGCTTGACGCCCAGCGAGATGCGCTGGGTCTCCTTGTTGATCTTGATGATCTGCACCTTCAGCGTCTCGCCGATGGTGACGATCTCGGAGGGATGGTTCACGCGCCGCCAGGCCATGTCGGTGACATGCAGGAGGCCGTCGACCCCGCCCAGATCGACGAAGGCGCCGTATTCGGTGATGTTCTTGACCACACCGTCCACCGCCTCGCCCTCGGTCAGGCGCGCCACGATTTCCGCGCGCTGCTCGGCGCGGCTCTCCTCCAGAACCGCGCGGCGGGAGACGACGATATTGCCGCGGCGGCGATCCATCTTCAGGATCTGGAAGGGCTGGGGCATGTGCATCAGCGGCCCGGCGTCGCGCACCGGACGGACATCGACCTGGCTGCCCGGCAGGAAGGCCACGGCGCCGCCGAGATCGACGGTGAAGCCGCCCTTGACGCGGCCGAAGATCGCGCCCTCGACGCGCTCCTCCTTGCCGAAGGCCTTTTCGAGCCGGTCCCAGGCCTCTTCGCGGCGGGCCTTCTCGCGGCTGATGACCGCCTCGCCGCGGGCGTTCTCGACCCTGTCGAGATAGACCTCCACGACGTCGCCGACCTTGATCTCGGGCGCCTTGCCGGGAGCGGCGAATTCCTTGAGATCGACGCGGCCTTCCATCTTGTAGCCGACGTCGATAATGGCCTGTCCGGCCTCGATCGCGAGCACGGTGCCCTTGACGACCGACCCCTCATCGGGGGTTTCGAGCTCGAAGCTCTCGTTGAGCAGGGCCTCGAAATCTTCCATAGTTGCCGCAGCTGGCATGCATTTCTCCAGGTTCGTGTTTCTGGCCGGGCGGTTGGCTCCGCCGGTCTATGGGCTGGGCCGCAGCGGCCCGAAAAACCAACGATCAGCGCGGGGCTTTCAGGCCCCACCCTGCGGTAGCCGGCTCTTCACATGGGCGATCGCTGCAGCGACGGCCGCGTCTATAGACAGATCCGTGGTATCGAGCAAGAGCGCATCGGCGGCCGCCACCATCGGCGCGGCATCCCGGCCGGCGTCCCGCGCGTCGCGGGCGCGGATCTCGGCCAGCACCTGCCCGAGGCTCTGGCCCCCGTCCATCTCGGCGGCGCGCCGCCGGGCGCGGACCTCGTCGCTGGCGGTGACGAAGAGCTTGGCCTCGGCATTGGGCGCGATGACCGTGCCGATGTCGCGCCCGTCGAGCACCGCCCCGCCCTCCCGGCGCGCGAAGCGCTTCTGGAAGTCGAGCAATGCCGCGCGCACCTCCGGCAGGGCCGCGACCTTGGAGGCCGCCGCCGAGGCCCGGGCGCTGCGCAGGGCCGGCCGCTCCAGGTCGTCCGGCTCCAGGCGCCGGGCGATCTCGGCCGCCCAATGCGGGTCGATCACCCCGCGCCCGTCGTCGAGCGCCTGCACGCCCACCGCCCGGTAGAGCAGCCCGGTGTCGAGATAGGCGAGGCCCAGTTCGGCGGCCACCGCCCGCCCGATCGTGCCCTTGCCGGCCGCCGCCGGCCCGTCGATCGCCACCGTGAACTTCATCGTGACCCACTCCATGGCTGCGGCCGTCGATCGGGCGCCCTCTCCGCCGTCACGCCGTCATCTCCGGATCACCCGCTTCGGCCTGCGGCAGCCCGTCGGCGATCTCGTAATAATCGCCCTTGCCGGCCACGTGGATGTGACCCTTGAGGCGCAGTCCCGTGGGCAGATCGAGGGTTCCCGCGAAGATCGAAATCCCTCCCGAGCCCGGCCGTTCCCAGAAGAGGTTCGAGCCGCAGCGCGCGCAGAAGCCGCGCCGGGCCTCCGGGCTCGAGGCGTACCAGGTCACCTCGCCGGTGATCGCCACATCCTCCCGCCGCGCCGCGGTCGCCGCGACATGGTGGCCCGAGCTCCGCCGGCACTGCCCGCAATGACAGGCCACGACGCTGCGGAGCGGTCCGGTCACGCGGTAGCGCACCGCGCCGCAGAGGCAGCCGCCGGACCGGGCCGTGCTCACGCGGTGATTTCCGCGCCGAGCCGGCGCATCAGCGCCACGAAGCCCGGGAAGCTCGTCGCGATCGGCGCGCCGTCGTCGACCCGGATCGGCGCCTGCGCGGCGAGGCCGAGGCAGAGGAAGGACATGGCGATGCGATGGTCGAGCCGGCTGGAGACGGTCGTGCCCCCGGCGACGCCGCGCGGGCCGCGGCCGTGCACGATGAGATAATCCGTGCCCTCCTCGATCCGGATGCCGCAGGCCTCGAGCCCGCGCGCCATGGCGTCGATGCGGTCGCATTCCTTGACCCGCAGCTCGCGGATGCCGCGCATCACCGTCGGCCCGTCCGCCAGCGCGGCCAGGGCGGCGAGGATCGGGTATTCGTCGATCATCGAGACCGCGCGCTCGGGCGGCACCTCGATCCCGGTGAGCTCGGAGAAGCGCACCCGCAGGTCGGCCATGGGCTCGCCGCCCTCCTCGCGCCGGTTGGCGAAATCGATGCGCGCGCCCATCTCGACCAGCGTGTCGTAGAGCCCGGCGCGCGTGGGGTTCAGCCCGATGCCCGGCACGGTGATGTCGGAACCCTCGACGATCAGCGCCGCCGCCACCGGGAAGGCCGCGGAGCTGGGGTCGCGTGGCACCGAGATCGTGCGGCCCTGGAGCTCCGGCTGGCCGGTCAGGGTGATGACCCGTCCCTCGGTGCTGGTCTCCACCGCGACCGTCGCGCCGAAGCCCGCCAGCATGCGCTCGGTATGGTCGCGGGTCTGCTCGCGCTCGATCACCACCGTCTCGCCCGGCGCGTTCAGCCCGGCGAGCAGCACCGCGGATTTCACCTGCGCCGAGGGCATCGGCGTGGTGTAGGTGACGGGCACCGGGTTCGCGGCACCGGTGAGCGCGAGCGGCAGCCGCCCGCCGCGCCGGCCGCGCGCCTGCGCCCCGAAGAGCGCGAGCGGGTCGATCACCCGCCCCATGGGTCGCCCGCGCAGGCTGGCGTCGCCGGTGAAGACCGCCGTGAGGTCGCTGGTGGCCATCGCGCCCATGATCAGGCGGACGCCGGTGCCGGAATTGCCGCAATCGATCACGTCCTCGGGCTCGAGGAAGCCGCCGACGCCGACGCCCTGCACCTGCCATTCGCCGTCCGCGAGCCGCTCGACGCGCGCGCCGAAGGCCCGCATGGCGCGGCCGGTGTCGAGCACGTCCTCGCCCTCCAGGAGGCCGAGGATGCGGGTCTCGCCGATGCTGAGCGCCCCGAGGATCAGCGCGCGGTGCGAGACCGACTTGTCGCCGGGCACCTCCGCCATGCCCCTGAGCGGCCCGGCCGCCCGGGATTCCATCGGCATGGGTTCGCCGCCATGGGACATCGCTTCGCCTCCTCGTTCCGTCGCGGTCTCTTAGGCGATCGGCGCGGGGCGGTCCACTGGCGGCGGCAAGAGCCTCCCCAGGCGCCGCGGATGTGCTAGGCTGGGCCCCGGCAACCGGTCTCAAGGGGAACGACATGGGCTATCTGACGATCACCACCTGGGAACTCTCGGACGGGGCGGATTGGGAGACCAATCTGCGCAGCGTGCGCGAGCAGCGGCTCCCGGCGCTGAAGGCGATGGGGGCGACCAAGGTCACGCTGGTCCGCACCAGCAGCCGCACCACCGCCGCGATCTCGGAATGGCCCGACGAGCAGACCCGGGACGACGCGATGCATCTCATCGCCGAGGTCCGGCGCAAGGTGCAGGCGGTGGACGGTTTCCGCCTGACCGGCGAGATGAAGGGCGCGGTGGTGGCGGAGGTGTGAGGCCGGGCGGCCGCCGGGAGGACCCATGGCCGGCCTGATGCTGCAGGGCGCGCTGCTGGGGCTCGGCGCCACCCTTCTCTTCGATCTCTGGCAAGCGGGGCTGGCGCGGGCGACGGGGCAGCCGCCGCCGAACTGGGCGCCGATCGGGCGCTGGTTCCGGCATCTCGCCCGCGGCAGGGTGTTCCACGAGGACATCGGCGCGGCCGAGCCCTGGCGGCACGAGCTCGCGCTCGGCTGGATCGGGCATTACGCGGTGGGGCTCGTCTATGGCATGGCCTTTGTGCTGATCGTGGGCCCCGACTGGCTGGCGGCGCCCCGCCTGCTGCCGGCCTGGATCTTCGGCCTCGCCACGCTCGCCTTCGGCTGGTTCCTGCTGCAGCCCGGGCTCGGTCTCGGCTGGGCGGCCTCGAAGGCGCCGAACCCCGCGAAAGTGCGGCTCCTGAACCTCGCCGGACATACGATCTTCGGGCTGGGGCTCTGGCTGACCGGGCTGGTGATCGGCTAGAGCATCTGTCGATCTCATGGGATCGCTGCGCGGGATTCCCATCCGGCCGCTTTCATGATTCAGAGTCAGGGCTGGTGGGGAGGCCAGCCTTCATGACCCGTCCTCTTTCCCTCGACCTTCGAGAGCGCGTCGTCGGCGCGATTGATGGCGGCGCGAGTTGCCGTGCGGCAGCGGCGCGGTTCGGCATCTCGCCGTCGATGGCGGTCAAGTGGCATCGGCTGTGGCGCGAGACCGGCTCGGTCGCGCCGCGGGCCCAAGGCGGCGACAGGCGTTCCGACAGGATCGAGGCGCTCGGCCCTGCGATCTTCGCGATGGTCGAGGCGGCCGTTCACATCACGCTGGCCGAGATCGCGGAGCGGCTCGAGGCGCGGCATGGAGAGCGCTTCGCGCCCTCGACCGTGCACCGCTTCTTCCGCCGGTGAGCCATTGGCGCGCCATTGGTCCGAGCGACAATGGCGAACGCTGGACGTTCAAAAAAGTCGGCTCACGCCGCCGAGCAGGATCGCGCCGACGTCGCCGCGGCCCGCAAGGCCTGGTTCCAGGCCCAGCCGGACCTGGACCCCGAGCGCCTGATCTTCATCGACGAGACCTGGCTGAACACCAAGATGACGCGGATCCGTGGCCGGGCGCCTCGGGGGGAGCGCTTGCGCTCCGCGATCCCGCATGGCCACTGGCGCACGACCACCTTCGTAGCCGGGCTGCGGCTTTCCGGCTTCGACGCGCCGATGGTCATCGACGGTCCGATCAACGGCGAGACCTTCCTCGCCTATGTCCGGCAACTGCTCGTCCCCACGCTCCGCCCGGGTGACACCGTCATCATGGACAATCTCGGCAGCCACAAAGGCGCTGCCGCCCGCGAGGCCATCGAGACTGCCGGCGCGAGGCTCCTCTTCCTGCCGCCTTACAGCCCCGACTTCAATCCGATCGAGAACGCCTTCGCCAAGCTCAAGGCTCTGCTCCGAAAGGCTGCCGCTCGTACCCGCGACGCTCTCTGGGACGCCGTCAGCACAGCCATCGAAGCCTTCAGCCCCCAGGAATGCCGCAACTACTTCTCCGCAGCAGGCTATGAGCCCGAGTGGTGAGAATGTGCTCTAGCCCTCTGGAACTGTAATTCGTATCATTAACTTGATGTATATCGGGAGATGATGCGATGGTGGGGCGTTTGGCAGACGAGGTCGTTCTGAGTGAGGAGGAACGGGCCTTCCTCGAAGCACAGGTTCGGCGACACAAGGCGGCGCGGTCGCTCTCGGACCGGTGCAGGATGATCTTGCTCTGCGCGGAAGGGCTTCAAAGCAAGGAGGCTGGTGCGCGGCTCGGTGTGCATGAGCACACTGTTGGCAAATGGCGCAGGCGGTTTGTGAAGGAGCGGATCGAGGGTTTGACCGACGAATACCGGCCCGGTCGGCCACGCACCGTATCGGACGATCAGGTTGCTGCGGTAATCGAACGCACACTGAACAGCGCGCCGAAGGATGCCACCCATTGGTCGATCCGATCGATGGCCGCAGCAACGGGCCTGTCGCATACGACAATCCGGCGCATCTGGGCCGCCTTCGGCCTTCAGCCGCATCGGGCGAGACGTTCAAACTCTCGACCGATCCGCTGTTCGTCGACAAGGTGCAGGACATCGTCGGCCTTTACATGTCGCCGCCGAACCGGGCTATCGTGCTGTGTGTAGATGAAAAATCGCAGATCCAGGCGCTGGACCGCGAACAGCCGGTGCTGCCGATGGCGTCGGGTGTCGCCGAACGCAGAACCCACACATACATTCGACACGGCACGACGTCGCTGTTTGCCGCGCTCGATATCGCCACGGGGGCGGTGATCGGGAAATGCTACAAACGGCATCGGGCAACCGGGTTCCCTCGACTTCCTCAAGAAGATCGACGTTGCCATGCCGGACGGGCCGGAGGTGCATCTGGTGATGGACACAACTATGCCACGCACAAAACGCCGCGCGTCAAAGGCGTGGCTGGCGCGCCGCCCGCACTGGCACGTGCATTTCACGCCCACGTCGGCAAGCTGGATCAACCAAGTGGAGCGTTGGTTCGCTGAGTTGACACGCAAGCAACTGCAACGGGGTGTCCACCGGTCCACCGCCGAGCTGAGGCCGACATTGCCGCCTTCATTGAGGCGCATAACGAGAAGCCCAAGCCATACCGATGGGTCAAATCAGCTGATGAGATCCTCGCATCCGTCAAGCGGTCTCGTGCTCCCAGCGCTCCAGCCTGTGGAGGCGTCCCTCAGCGGGACATTGTTCAATAAGTTGTTGTTAAACGCCTTTTCAGATGATGGGTGGACCGGCCCCACGCTACACGACTCTCGCCGATTTCAGCCTTTTCGGAGCCAGGGATCGCCATGGGTATGTCGCTCTGTCGGGATCGGACCTGAGCAGGTTTCGGATGTGGTCGAGGCCGATCCTGAACCAGGAGCGGGCGAGGTAGCCGTGTGACTTGGGCTCTGGCTCGCGGCTGCCGAGAAGGTCGGCGGCGGCGCGTCCGGCCCAGGCGAGGGCAATGGCGACGATGGCCATCAGGAGGGCGAGCTTGCGGGGACAGGTGAGGCGGGTGTCCTCGATGTTGAGGCCGCGGGTCTTGGCGTCGCCGAACATGGCCTCGATGGCCCAGCGGCGTCGGTAGGCCTGGAGCGCCCGCCGGGGCGGGAGGTTGGAGACGACGATCAGCCATTCGCCCCGGAGGCGCTTGGCGGCGAAGGCGAGGGAGGGCCCGTCCTCGCAGCCCGACCAGAGGCGGCCGCGGAAGGTGCGGGTCGCCCGCGTGCGGTGCAGGCGGGCGAAGAGGGTGAGCTCGCAGCCGTCGTCGGTAGCGACGCGCAGATCCTCCCGGAGGCGGATGGCGAAAGGGATCTTGCTGTCGTCGAGGAATTTCAGCCACTTGGCGCCGACAAACTCGCGGTCGGCGAGCAGGACGCCGATGCTCGAGGCCGGGAAGTGCGCGAGGTAGCGTCGCACGAGGGCGATGCGCGCCGCGGTCGAGCTGTTGCCCTTCCCGGGCAGAACCGTCCAGAGGAGCGGCACCCGGAAGCGCCGCGTCACCACCGCGAGCACGAGGTAATTCACCTCGCGCGCGCCGATCGACCAGTTCGTCCGGTCGAGCACCAGCGTCCAGTTCCGCGCCGGCCCGACCAGCCCGGCGACGAGCGGCAGCGCCCAGTCCTCGCCGAGACGCACGTGCTGGAAGAACCGCTGCAGCCGCCGGTAGGTCGACGCCGTCCGCACGCTCCCGCCCCGCTCGCAGGCCACGTGGCCGAGGTTGACCGTGCGGGCGCCGACGATGCCGACGATCAGCAGGCAGAGCGTCTCGATACGGCTCTTGCCGAGCGCCACATGCGAGCGCAGAAGGTTCGTGAGGGCGGTGATGGTTCGGTGCGACATCGGGACGTTTCCTTGGTCGGAGTCGTCCAGAAGATCACCTCATCCCGCCCTCAGCCTGTACTGTCGTGTAGTATGGATCGATGGCAACCAATGCGCGCGCCGCGGCCGGAGCGGGGCGCCCGATGCTTGCGCTGCGGGCCGGAGGGGCGGATACTTGCGGGACAACAGGGGAGGAGATGGACATGGCGATCTTCGAGAAGATGAATGCCGCGATGGCGAACAAGGACGCGGAGGCCTATCTCGACCTCTACGCCGACGACGCGGTCTTCGTGCGCCACCAGGCCGGCACGGAGATGGACAAGGCGCAGTTCGCGGAGATGATCCGCAAGATGGTGGCGGACGAGCGCACGGTGATGGGGAACCGGCGCTGCATCTACGAGAACGACGACATCCTCGTGGCGCATTCGGTCAACGACTATCCCGACGGCACGCGGGAGGCGGTGCTGCTGGCCATGACGCTGAAGGACGGCAAGATCGTGCGGGTCGAGACAGGGGCGACTCCGCTGGCGAAATAGTGCTCGGCGGCGCCGCCGGCTTGTTCGGCCTCAAAGTCTAGCGGGATCAAGGGTTAACGTGGCTTCGTCGTGGCTTGAACCGGGCTGGAAGACGGCTGGAAGACGGCTGGAATGCGGCAAGCCATTTTTTCATGAATGCCTAACGGTTAACGCGGCGCGGGGTCACTCCAACCGCTCGGCGGCCCAGATCTTGATCAAAGCCAAACGGGTGATGCCAAAGTAGGCGGCGCGGGCGTCGAGGCTTTTCACCATCCATTCGGGAAAGTCGACGTTGACGCGGCGGGGCTTGAGGTTAGGGCGGCGGGCGCGAGTGAAGTCGAGGTCTTCGGAGAGGTCTCCGCCCTCGTCGAAAAGGCGGTCGATCCCAGCGGCCTTATTTTGCACCGATCTCGCCCGTCCCCGCCCGGCGGACCGACATGTTCCGTACCGTTTCGCCCCGCAGCGTGTAGATTGTCGTCCAGTGCCCACCGCCGATGCGGTGGACCGCCAAACTTGCACGCACGCGGCCGGCGTTGATCGTGCAAGATCGTGGCACAGCGGACGCAGAAGGCGATAGCCGAATACTCGGCCTGCAAGCGCGTCCACTGCGTACAAGACAACTAAGCGTCAACGCCACAGTCGTCGCAGTCTTCCTCATTGTCATCTATGAACGCCTCCAAAGGCTCTAGGAAAGCGCTGTGCGCGTGACCGTCGATGGGGCCATTTCCTCTCAGATCGACTCTCGCCCACTCTCGACTTGGACCATCAAGCGCCACCCTGTGTACCAATGTACCCACGTTCAGATTTGCAATTCTCGGAAAGTCGGTACCTGGACCTGCGCGCAATATTAAACCGTCCCGGGCGGTGACCCTATACGTTTCAGAAGCCAAGAGAAGCGGGGCGCTCCAGCCGGACACTTCTATTTTCCATTGATCGATGTTCGTTGCCTGGCTCATCGGCGGCCTGCGACCGGGCCGTGTCTCACGCGAGTACGCTTGGCGTTCCGAGATCCTCCGGCTGGGGTCGTTTGCCGTTATGCCGGCGCGGCCGTTGTTGTCTCCAAGAACAGAAGCCGACGCATGTTGCAGGCGATGTTGGCGAGGCCGATCCTGGTGCGGGCTCTGGTGATGCCGATGCTGCGGACGAACAGGCCCATGCGATGTTTCTGGTCGGCGAAGACATGCTCGACGCCGGACCGTTCCCGCGATCGGGCGGCGTTGGCGCGCTGCTTCGGCTCGGGCATGGGCTTCCCGGGCGGCTTGCGGAAGTGGACTCTCGAGACCAGCCCCGCTCTGGCGATGCGCTTTTCGTTCTTGGCGGATCGATACGCGGTGTCGGCCCAGACCGATGAGCCTGTGTTGCTCCGGTCCAGCAGCCCTGGCAACTCGCGCCCGTCGTGCCGGGCCGCGTCGGTCACCGACCAGGTGCGAATGAACCGGTGACGGCGGTCGACGCCGATGTGCGACTTGTATCCGTAGACCGGGGTGGCGATCTCCATCATCGGCGTGCCGTCGGTCTTCCGCTTGCGCCGTCCCCGCTTCAGGGTCCAGCGTCCGTCGCGGTCCTTCTGGCGTAGCTTCGCCGGGTTCGCCGCCCAGTCCTCCGGGATGCGGCCGGCCTTGAGGTCCGCCTTCTCCGCGTCGGTGTTGCGCTGGCGCGGCGCGGCGACGATCGAGGCGTCGATCATCTGCCCGCCCATGGCGAGGTAGCCGCGGTCGCGAAGATGCGCGTCGAAGCGGGCGAACAGACCGTCGATTGCCTTGGCCCTGGTCAGCAGCTCGCGGAACAGCCAGATCGTGCGGGCGTCCGGAACCCGCCCGTGCAGGTCGAGGCAAAGGAAGCGCATGAAGCTCAGCCGGTCCCTGATCTGGAATTCGGTCTGTTCGTCCGCCAGCCCGTAGAGCGCCTGGATCACCAGCACCTTGAACATCATCACCACGTCCATCGGCGGCCGGCCCCCCTTCGACCGGTCGGAGCGGGCCAGCGCCGCGTCGAGATCGGCCCGGAAGAGCTCGAAATTCACCACCGCGGCAAGCCGCTCAAGCGGATCGCCGGTCCGTGACAGCGCCGCGTACCGCTCGTCCAGATCAAAGAAACCCGGCTGCCCCGCCACCAAACCCTCCATCCCCGAACATGGAGCGGATTGAATCATCAAAGGGCTGATTTGGCGAGGTATTTAGAAGCATCCAGCCGGAAGATGCCGCCTCCCTCAACCATGTCGGCGCACTTGCTCCTTTTCCCCCGGCTCCCCAAACTGCCCTCTTTCCGTAACCGACGTGGACCCTCCTGGGCCCCATATATTCTGTTCCCGCTCCGATTCCGGTGGCGCCAAGAGCTGCGCAAGCGCGAACGAAGTTTGCAAAGAAGGGAAGATCCTTTGACTTCGTAAAGTCCAAAGCCTTGCCGTTCCGCCAAATCTCCAAATCTGCGGCGCGGCCCAGATCGTTTCGCGTAGACCCAGTTCTCTTGTTACACGTTCCCAAAGCACACTGCCCGCCAGACGTCACTCGGACTAAATCTATTGACGATTCGTTGGCGGCTTGGGACAAGAGAAGACGAAGGGGTTCGCTGATCGGTAGATCGCGCGCCTTTCCTTTGGTTTACTCGAGTATCTGAGCCATATTTCGGAACCTTATGATAAGTCTGAGGGTGAAAAGAACATATTGAAGAAGCGCTAGGGTAGTGACGTTGGCCAGCGATATCAATCCTTACTCACTTTCTGACTGAATCCTTACTCCTGTGGCTGCCCAAAACCGCCGAAGCCAGGTTGAATAGTGTTGAGATTTAGGCTGTTCAGAAGATCCGGGTCAATTTCCAAACCGCTGGTAACGCCTGTACCCGTAGAACTTATCGTAGAACCCGTTCCCATAGTGTATACTGGGGCAGATGGATGGTCGTCTTGCCTCGTACAGTTGTAGGTTCCAAGAGCCACGCTCGTCGAACCGCCTACGCTCAGGCAAGCTGCCCGATAGCCCCTATCAAATCCAACAGAATACGCATCGTCGACGCATGCCCGCGAAAATGTCTCGCTGTTCTCCGCGCACGCCTGACCAAAGCTTGAAGTCGGAACGGTCGCTGCAAACAAGGAGGCCGCAACGGCCAGAATTATCATTGGTGTCCTACTTTCCATTTGCATCGTTGCCTCCATCAGCAGGAAGTAGACGGGCATTACCAAAATAGTCCCCCGGATCGGTGCCGACGGCAGAACCGCCGCCCTGAACAGCCTCTCTGTTTAGACTTGCGCAATTTACAAATTCACTACTTTCGGCATCTACGCAGTAGGCAATTGCCTGACTAGGATAAACGTCCATCGTTGCAATTGGGATTGAAAAGTATTGTGTCGTCACGATGATTATCAATCCACCGAGAAGAAAAATTATTCCCGGAGAATATGCTTCAAGCTTGAAAGCAGCGTTCGCAAGGCTATCATTAAATTTTTTCTTCCATTCTAAGCCAGCGTCGCCGTCGACCTCTTCCTTGTTATTTTTCGTTTCCGGGGCGTTCACCGAAAATCTCGTCAGAGAGGTTACCTGGCGAAGGATGAAAACGCCCCCAATCGTGGAAAGGGCCAATCCAACGACGAACGAGAAGCCTGTCAGGAAGGATCTGAGCGTCAATGCAAGACTTACCCGCCGTTCTCTGTAGTAAAGGGCCTCGCTAAAGTAGGCTTCAGCGCCATGCTCTGGTTTGGACTGGAAATCCAGAAGGCCAGAGCCAAATAGAGACAACCCAAACAACACAAGGACCAGTAAGGCAGCGCCAGAGACAGCTGCAACGAGCAACAGATCCGAATCCTTGACGAAGGGTGAGAGTGAGACCCTGCCTTCTTCGTTGTCGTTTGGCATCTTAAGACTTCGCGATTTGTCAAGCTTCCAACGGCATTACTAGTGAAAATCAATACCCCAACGCCCATCAGCGCTCCGGAGCCATCCACGTTAACGAAACGATTTTCGCGAATCAGAACTCGTTTGAAAGGTTAACATGCTTTGGGATGCCAGATCACGCTTTCAAGCAATCCTATGCGCCGATTTCGTCTTCCTCTTGCGCCGCGGACCGCGCTAGATTGCGCGAACCCGTGCCAACGTGTGGACTGCCGGCCAGCGCCGCCGAAGCATAGGACCGCCGGCCAGCGAGCGCAGTTCATCTCGCTGCGCTTCGTCGTCGGACTCGTTCCGGAGATCACGGCCAACGTCGTTATGGAAAGGCATTAGATCGATACCGCGTCAGCTCGGAATTACGGTGGGTCGTCGGTACTTGGCGCGCCCTCCGCACCAGGAGACTTCTTGAGCGCTGCTCACCGCGCAAACTTCTTGTACTTGATCCGCTTCGGCTCCACCGCGTCCGGCCCCAGCCGTCTGATCTTGTCGGCTTCGTAGTCCTCGAAGTTGCCCTCGAACCATTCCACATGGGCGTCGCCCTCGAAGGCGAGCATGTGGGTGCAGATGCGGTCGAGGAAGAAGCGGTCGTGGGAGATCACCACGGCGCAGCCGGCGAAGTCGGTCAGGGCGTCTTCCAATGCCCGCAGGGTCTCGACATCGAGGTCGTTGGTGGGCTCGTCGAGGAGGAGGACGTTGCCGCCGGTTCGCAGGAGCTTGGCGAGGTGGACGCGGTTGCGCTCGCCGCCCGAGAGCAGGCCGACCTTCTTCTGCTGGTCGCCGCCCTTGAAGTTGAAGGCGGAGCAATAGGCGCGGGAGTTCATCTCGGCGTCGCCGAGCCGGATCACGTCGAGGCCGTCGGAGATCTCCTCCCAGACGGTCTTTTTCGGGTCGAGCGCGTCGCGGGACTGGTCGACGTAAGCCAGCTTGACGCTCTCGCCGTAGGTGACGGTGCCGGCGTCGGGGGCCTCCTGGCCGGTGAGCATGCGGAAGAGCGTGGTCTTGCCCGCACCGTTCGGGCCGATCACGCCGACGATGCCGCCGGGGGGCAGGCGGAAGCTCAGGCCCTCGATCAGCTCGCGGTCGCCGTAGTGCTTCTCGAGGCTTTCGACGTCGATGACGTTCGCGCCAAGCCGCGGGCCGTTGGGGATGACGATCTGGGCGCGGGTGATCTTCTCGCGTTCCGATTTCGCGGCCAGCTCGTTGTAGGCGTTGATGCGGGCCTTCTGCTTGGCCTGGCGGGCTTTCGCTCCTTGCCGGATCCATTCGAGCTCGCGGGTCAGCGTCTGCTGGCGGGACTTGTCCTCGCGGGCTTCCTGGGCGAGGCGCTTGGCCTTCTGCTCCAGCCAGGAGGAGTAATTGCCCTCGTAGGGGATGCCGCGGCCGCGGTCGAGCTCGAGGATCCACCCCGTTATGTCGTCGAGGAAGTAGCGGTCGTGGGTGACGATCAGGATCGTGCCCTTGTACTCGATCAGGTGCTTCTGCAGCCAGGCGATGGTCTCGGCGTCGAGGTGGTTGGTGGGCTCGTCGAGGAGCAGCATCTCGGGGGCTTCGAGCAGGAGCTTGCAGAGCGCGACGCGGCGCTTCTCGCCGCCGGAGAGCGTCGAGACGTCGGCGTCGTCGGGCGGGCAGCGCAGCGCCTCCATGGCGACGTCGATCTGGCTGTCGAGGTCCCAGAGGCCCTCCGCGTCGATCCGGTCCTGAAGCGCGGTCATCTCGTCGGCGGTCTCGTCGGAATAGTTCATGGCGACCTCGTTGTAGCGGTCGAGGATCGCCTTCTTCGCCGCCACGCCGTCCATGACGTTCTCGCGCACCGAGCGCGTCTCGTCGAGCTGCGGCTCCTGGGGCAGGAAGCCGACGCGCACGCCCTCCGCCGCCCAGGCCTCGCCCTGGAACTCCTTGTCCTGGCCGGCCATGATCCGGAGCAGCGACGACTTGCCCGAGCCGTTGACGCCGACCACGCCGATCTTCACGCCGGGCAGGAAGCTCAGGCGGATGTTCTCGAAGCATTTCTTGCCGCCGGGATAGGCCTTGGTGAGGCCGTCCATGTGGAAGACGTACTGGGGGGTCGCCATGGGCCGGATCCTTGCCAATCGATGCGGAGTCGGCGGCTTCTAGCCGCTCGGGCGGGAGGCTGCAATCGGTGGGGGCGGTCGGGATAGCGTCGGGGGGCTACTGCGGTTCGACCTTCACGCCAATGCCCTCGCGCACGAGGCGCTCCGCGATGCGCGGGCCGAGCCGATTGGCAGCCTCGGCGGCGACGCTCTGGCCCATGAGCGCTGCCTCCTGCATCAGCCGAGGTGTCTTGCGAAGCATAGCCTGGCCCGTTTCGGATCGGTAGAACGTGGCAATATCGGAAAGCTCCAGCGGGGAGAAATTCTCGAGATAGAGCTGGGTGACCTGCGCGCTCATCAGAGATGAAAACTCCTCGCGGAGTATCTCGAAAGTGATGGCGGTGACGGCATCCATGTCGCTGACCGTGATGCCCTGGTTGCGCAGGTCATTCGTCATCGCCGAGGCGACCAGCGGACCAAGCGCCGCAGTCATGCCATCGAACATCTCCGGTGTAAGCGCTTGGCTGACGATATAAGCGGCGTCGTCGGCGGGGTCTGCGGCAGCAGATTGGCCCGGGAGGGCGAGCGTGGCAGCAAGCGCAATGGCTGCAGGCTTCATTCCGCCGAGGCCAGGACGATCGGATAGATGCCGACGCAGCGGTTGAGCGGCTCGGAGATGCCGTCGGAAGTGGCGACGGGGGCCATCTCGGGGGTCTCCCCCATGGGCTCGATCTCGATGCGCTCGCGCGGCAGGCCCGCGTCGATCAGCACCTGCGCCACCGCTTCGGCGCGCGCCTCGGAGAGCCGGCGGTTCGCATCCGGGTTGCCGACGCGGTCGGTGTGGCCGGCGATGCGGATCCGGTCGAGGTTCATGGCGGCGAGCGTGCGGGCGGCAGCGATGGCGCGCTCCTCGCCGCCGGGGGTGAGCTTCGCGCTGGCGATCTCGAAATGCACCTCCGTCAGCGGCCGGTCGGCGGGCAGAGGCGGCGGCGCGTCGGGCTCGGCCTTGGCCGCGGCGAGTTCCTGCTCGAAAAGCGCGATGCCGCCGGCGAGCGTGGCGGGCATTGCGGCGGGCGTCACCGGCAGGCCGGGCTGCCCCCCCGCCCCGTCGGGCGCAACCAGCGCCACGAGTTCGGCCTTTGCATCAGGTTCATCCTGCAAGAAGCTGAGACGGTTGCGAAGTTCCTCGATGGTAGCGTCGCGCTCGCTGACCGTCGCGGTCAGTTTCTCGATGGTCGCGTCGCGTTCGCTGACCGTCGCGGTCAGGGTCTCGACCGCGGCTTCGGCACGCTCGACGGCGGCGGTGATCGTCTCGAGCGCCGCGTCGCGCTCGGCGAGCATCGCGGTCAATTCGTCGATGCTGGCGGTGCCTTCGGCACCGGCCGGCAGCGCGTCCTGGTCGGCGGCGGCCGCGTCTTCCGACGAGGCGGCCGCGATCTCGACGCCGGCCTCGGGTTCCGCCGGCGGGCCGCCGCGCAGCGCGGCGATGCCGACGACCGCTGCACCGGCAAGGAGGCTCGCGATGGCTACTTGTTTTGCGCGCATGAACCGTCCTTCCGGACTAAGGCGACCGCAGCCGGGACAAATCGTTAACAAAAGGTTAATACTTTCGCGGCCGCGCAAGCAAGCCATTTGCAGTGTCCCGGCGCGATGCTGGCTTTCGTGCAACACTGTTCTTCGCCGGGCCCCGGGATGCCGGCCGCCCGCGCTCGCCCCGGAACGGGACCTCGGGCGGGCGCATGGATTGACAGCGCCGACGCCCTGCCTTCCGAATGCCATGGCCCGTCCCGAGGAGATCGCCTGCGTGCTTCCGTCCGGTCCCGTCGCCCTGCCCGGCCAGCGCATCGGTCTGCTCGGCGGCTCCTTCGACCCGCCCCATGCCGGCCACGTCCATGTCACGCGCTGGGCGCTCAGGGCCTTCCGGCTGGATCGCGTCTGGTGGCTGGTCAGCCTGGGCAACCCGCTGAAGCCGGCCGCGCCCGCCGAGATGGGCCGGCGGCTCGCGGCGGCGCGGGAGATCGTGACGCATCCGCGCGTCGCGGTGACCGACATCGAGGCGCGGCTGGGAACGCGCTACACCGCCGAGACGCTGGCCGCGCTCGGCATGCGCTATCGCGGGGTCCATTTCGTCTGGCTGATGGGCGCCGACAATCTCGCCGGGTTCCACCGCTGGGATCGCTGGGACGAGATCATGGCGCGCGTCCCGGTCGGCGTGCTGGCGCGGCCGGGCGAGCAGTTGCGCGCCGGCCTCTCGCCGGCGGCGCGGCGCTACGGCCGCTGGCGGCTGCCGGCGGCGCAGGCCGGCAGGCTGGCGCTCGCCGATCCGCCCTGCTGGACCCTGCTCACCGGGCGGATGCTGGATCTCTCGTCGAGCGAACTGCGCGCGCTCGGCTCCTGGCGGCGATAGCCCGGCCGGGGGCCGGCGATGCCGCGCGATGGGTCCGGGTGAATGCTACGGGGAAGCACGAGCGGGAGCCGTAGCGGCGCCGCATTCCCGTCGCGGATTTGCCACCACACGGATCCTCCCAGGCCGAGGGCTCAAGCCCGATCGACACGTGGCGATCGGGCCGCGTCGGCTCTCCCCGGGGCCGGCGCGCTTTGCGCACCGTCCAGGACCGACGCATCCCGATCCTCAACCGGCGGGAAGGCCCCTCCCCCCTCGCCCTGCGGCTCACGCCTACGGGCGACCGGACCGGGCGACGCGCCACCGGCGCCTCGCCTTTTCGGTCCGGGGGGGAATGCTCCACGGGCCGCGCGGGGCGCGGCCTTCTCCCTCTCCCGAGGCTCGCTTCGGGGGAGGCGGGCTGATGGGCCGTCGTCGGGATCAATTGTCCTTGGGCAGGTGGCGGTGGCGGGCGGCGCTGCCGCGCTCGATCGCCGCGGCGTGGAGCCGGTCGATGCCGAGTTCGTGGCGCAGCTCGAGCAGGAACTGCAGCTCCGCCTGGAAGGCATGGCCATCGGCGGCGGCGACGTCGCAGGCCAGCGCATAGGCGGTCTCGGCGATCGCCTCGGGCAGCGCGTCGCGCACCAGCCCGAAGAGCGCGTCGAGCCCGTCCTCCTCGGTGAAGAGATCGAAGACCGTCTGGCTGACGGTGCGCACCCGGTCGAGGTCGTAGCCCTCGAAGACGGGCAGCGTGTCGACCATGCGGCTGATCGAGAGCAGCTCGCGCGTGGTGATGTTCTCGTCGGAGGCGGAGACCGCGACCATGACCGCGACCAGCGCATCCTGGGTCGAGAACGAGGCCGGCGTGTATTCGGAGGCGGGCATGGCATGGTCCTGACTGGCCGCGGCGCTTGCCTCCGCTTGTATTGACCGGCAGGCGGGCGGGCAATAGGAAGCGGGCCGTCGGGGCGGCCGGCACGGGCGGGGGGCGGATTCGCCATGGACGAGACGCGGAGCGCGGCGCTGGAGGCCAAGGCCTGGCCCTTCGAGGAAGCCCGGCGGCTGGTCCGGCGCTATGCGGAGGCGCCGCCCGAGAAGGGCTACGTGCTCTTCGAGACCGGCTACGGGCCCTCCGGTCTGCCGCATATCGGCACCTTCGGCGAAGTGGCGCGCACGACCATGGTGCGGCGCGCCTTCGAGGCGCTCTCGGACATCCCTACCCGGCTGATCTGCTTCTCCGACGACATGGACGGGCTCAGGAAGGTTCCGGGCAACGTGCCGATGCAGGAGGCGCTGAAGGCCGACCTGAACCTGCCTCTGACGCGGGTGCGCGACCCCTTCGGCACCCATGCGAGCTTCGGCGCCCACAACAACGCGCGGCTCTGCGCCTTCCTCGACGCCTTCGGGTTCGAGTACGAATTCGCCAGCGCCACCGAATACTACCGCGCGGGCCGTTTCGACGCGATGCTGCTGCGGGTGCTGGAGCGCTTCGACGCGGTGATGGAGATCATGCTGCCGAGCCTCGGCGCGGACCGCCAGGCCACCTATTCGCCCTTCATGCCGATCAGTCCGAAGACCGGCCACGTGCTCCAGGTGCCGACGCTCGAGCGCCATGTGGAGCGGGGCACGATCGTCTATGCCGAGCCCGACGGCGAGCGGATCGAGATCCCGGTGACCGGCGGCCATGTCAAGCTGCAGTGGAAGCCCGACTGGGCGATGCGCTGGGCCGCGCTCGGGGTCGATTACGAGATGTTCGGCAAGGACCTGATCCCGAGCGCGGAGCTCGGGGTGCGGATCTGCCGCGCGCTCGGCTGCCCGCCGCCGGAGATCTTCAACTACGAGCATTTCAACGACGAGAAGGGCCAGAAGATCTCCAAGTCCAAGGGCAACGGCCTGTCGATGGAGGAATGGCTCACCTATGCCAGCCCCGAGAGCCTGAGCCTCTTCATGTATGCCAAGCCCAAGACGGCGAAGCGGCTGCATTTCGACGTGATCCCCAAGGCGATGGACGAGTATCACCAGCATCTGCGGGCGTTCCCGGGCCAGGATGCCGCCCAGCGGCTGGCCAATCCCGTCTGGCACATCCATCAGGGCGCGGCGCCCGCCTCCGACATGGTGGTGCCCTATTCGATGCTGCTCAATCTCGCGAGCGCGGCGAATGCCCATGACGAGAACGCGCTCTGGGGCTTCATCCGCCGCTATGCCCCCGAGGCCGGGCCGGAGACCCATCCGGGGCTCGACGCCGCCGCCGGCTATGCGCTGCGGTATTTCGAGGATTTCGTGCGCCCGGCCAAGACCTACCGGCCCGCCGACGAGCGCGAGCGGGCGGCGCTCGGGGATCTGCGCGACAGGCTGGCGGCCTGGTCTGGGCCGGCCGATCCGGAGGCCCTGCAGGCGATGGTCTTCGCGGTGGGCAAGGAGCACGGCTTCGAGCCGCTGCGCGCCTGGTTCGCCGCGCTCTACGAAGTGCTGCTCGGCGAGGCCCAGGGGCCGCGGTTCGGCGGCTTCATCGCGCTCTTCGGCATTCCCGAGACCATCGCGCTGATCGATGCCGCCTTGGCGGGGAGCCTGGTGACGGGGGCCGCGCCGGGCGACTGACGCGCCGCGGAATGGTTAACGATCCGTTAACCCCCGGCTGCTATGGGCGGAAAACCGCCGCAGCAAGGACGCGCCATGAAGACCGAGCCGGACGAGGACCTCGACCTGATGCCCCCCGCCTTCGCCGAGGGGCTGGACGACTGGGCGCGCGGCGACGGCACGCCCGAGAGCCCGACCTACGACCGGACCGACTCGGCGCGCATCGCGATGAACGACCGCGATTTCGGCGCCTGCATGGAGCTGCGCAAGACCGATTCCGTGCAGCGGCTGCGCTACATGGGCGAGTTGCCGATCCGTCCGGGGAGCTATGTCGAGATCACCGCGCGCATCAAGGCGCTGCGCGGGCCCTTGCCCATGGTCCGGATCGCGACCTGGCCCGGCGGGGCCGGGGGCCAGGGCATCGCCAACCTGCCGTCCACGGGGCCTCTGCTGCGCCTCGTGGCGCATGACGTGCCGGTCGGGCTGCGGCTGGTGATCGGCCCCCAGGCCGGGCCGGGGGTGGATCTGGTCTGGGACGACCGGGCGCTCTATGCCCATGTCGGGCTCGACCTGGTCGGCCCCGACGGCGGCGTCGTCCGCATCGGGGACATCGCCGTGCGCGACGTGACCCGCGGCCATGGTCCCGGCCACCGGGCGCTGCCGGGCTTCGCCCCCGCCCCGATCTGAGCGCGGGTCACTCCGGGTCCCCGGGCACCACTTCGGCGAACCAGTCGAGCGCCAGCGCCGCCCAGCCCGGCGGAACGGAATGGCCGCCGGTATGGAGCGCCAGCTGCAGCGCCGAGCCCGGCGTGCAGCGCGTCCACCAGCGCCGCCAGAACGGGCCCTCGGTGTCGTATGCATCGGCGCGCAGCCCGGTGCAGCCGTTGGCGTCGCGCAGGATCTCCATCCCGTGGAACACGTCGCCCGGCAGGATCGCGCCGCCGCGCGAGGGGCGTCCCTCGAGCGGCAGGGTCTCGTCGCGCCAGCCGTGGGTGTGCAGCAGCCGCACCGGGCCGGCGCAGGCGCCCATCTCCGGATGCGGCCGCCAGAAAGCGCCGGCGACCGGGGCATAGGCGGCCGCGAGCCCGGGATCGGCGCAGGCGAGATACCAGACCAGCGAGCCGCCTACGGAGAAGCCCGCGAGCAGGACGCGGCTGCGGTCGATGTCGAAGCGCCGGGCCGCATCGGCGAGGATCTCCCGGGTGAAGGCCGCCTCGTCGCGCTGCCGCGGCCGCGACGGGTGGAAGGACCAGCCGGGGCCGAAATTCGAGCCCGGCCGCACCAGCCCGTCGGGCGCGATGACGACCCATCCCCGCGCGAGGAATTCCGAGACCATGGCGGCGTTGCGGAGCGTTCCCGCCCCCGTCCCGCCGGCGCCGTGGAAGAAGACGAGGGCCGGGAACCCGCCCGGGGGCGGCGCGCCGCCGGGGAGCGCGACGCGGTAGGTCCCGAGCGGAACGGTGCAGGCGGGGCCCTCGATGCCGCAAGCGGGCTGCGCCGGGGCGCGCCCGGCGCCCGCCAGGGCGAGGGCGAGCGAGACGGCGGCGAAGGCATGGCGAAGGAACATGGAGCGACTCCCGGCACACGGGGGAGAGGCTGCGACGAAGCCCATCGGCGGGTCAACAGGGCGCCAGGGGCCAGGGCTATCGCGTCTGGAGCCCCTTCCTTCTTCTTCGGCCGCCTCTCAGCAAGACGAGGGCGGCGCCCGCATCGTGCCAGAGGCACGCCTTCGGCGTGGCGGGGCGGGGTAGTGTTGCCAGACGCAATTGCACTTGGGCGGCGGCCTCGGGACGTCTGGAAATGGCGGGGCGACCTGATAATCTGGCGTCAGGAGGTGCCCCATGCCGACCATTTCACGCGACCCGAACTTTCAGACCGTCATCACCACCTTCGAGATGACGCCCGGCACCTGTCAGGATCTGCTCGATCTGCTGCGGGAAGCCTACGAGACCTTCATCCGCCACCAGCCGGGCTTCCTATCGGCGGCGCTGCACGTCAACGATGCCCAGACCCGCATCGCGAACTATTCGCAATGGCGCCGGCGGGAGGATTTCCTCGCGATGCTGCGCTCCGAGGAGATGCGGGTGCGCAACCGCCAGATCAACACGCTCTGCCGCAGCTTCGAGCCGGTGATGTACGAGGTCGCCGAGACCTTCGACCGGGAATAGTCGGGCGCCGGCGCGGCACGGGAGTCGGCGGCCGCGCTACGCCTGCGCCCTCCGGTTGGCTTCGAGCCGGGCATCGACGGTCTTCACCACCTCGTCGACGGTGGCGTTCCGCAAGTCGAGCCGCGCGCCGATCTGCCGGACCAGGCGGTCGACGCGCTCGATGGCGGTGGCGCCGCCGGCGATGGCGCGGGCCGCCGACGAGGGCCTGACGAGGGCGCTGGCGGCCGAGGCGTATTTCTCGAAGGGCACCTGGTCCGCGGCCTCCGCGCCCAGACGGCGCGCCAGGGCGTCGACCCAGTCATAGACGCCGCGCGAGACTTCCGGATCGCCGAGCACCGCGTCGCGGATCGAGCGCACGCCGTCGGGCAGAATGCAGCGGTAGTTGCCGGTCAGCAGCATGCTCCATTTCGCCATGGGGACGAAGAGGCTGTCGAAGACGCGGAGCTTCACCGGCACGTCCTCGCCGTCGAGGCGCACCGCCAGGATGTCGTCCTCGAGCCGGCGAAGCAGGGCGGTGTGCTGCGGATCGGCGAAGACCGCCGCCTTGAAATTGGTGGCCAGACCGACCTGGAGCACGTTCTTCGGCTCGTCCGGCGGCCGGAACGCCTGGGGATCGGGGCTGCAGAGCGTCACCGCATCGGGCAGGAAGCCCTCCCAGACGGAGGCGTCGTTGTAGCAGTCGTCGAGATCGGCCACGGGAAGCCCGGGGATCCGCCGCAGATAGGGCGGCGGCGGCATGTTCATGATCGAGAGGCAGGGCCGGCCGCTCGCGGCGACCCGCGCCACCAGGTCGCGGACCGCCGGCGCCGAATACTGCGGCTCCTGCATGGCGAGGCCGACGAGGTCGTAGTCCTCCGGGCGCGCGGCCTCGGGCGTCACCGCGTCCAGCCTCCCCGGCTGGCCTTCCGAGCGGATCTCGCGCAGCCCGGCCCCGTCGCGGAGCGCCATGCGCAGGATCGTGCCCTGGGAATTGATCAGCTCGGCGGTCGGCGCGCGGCAGACCAGCGTGGCGTCGTGGCCCGCCATCAGGAGCTTCGTGGACAGGAGCGAGCCGTAGGACGCGCCCAGGATCAGCATCTTCATCGGCAGGCCCTCTCTCCGAGACGGAACATTCCGCGATGAATTCGCTGCCGGGCCCCCGCACGGGGTCCGGCAGCCCGGCCGGCCCCGCTACTCCGCCGCCGCCACCTCCCGCGGCGGTGCCGGCGCGACCCGGCAGGCGGAGAACTTGAACTCCGGGATCTTGCCGAAGGGGTCGAGCTGCGGGTTGGTCAGCGTGTTGGCCGCCGCCTCGACATAGGCGAAGGGGACGAAGACCATGTCCTCCGCGACCGCGCGGTCGGCCCGCGCCATGATCTCGATCACCCCGCGGCGGGTGGCGATGCGGATCATCTCGCCGGGCGCGACGCCGAGACGGCGCAGGGTCTTGGGATTCAGGGTCGCGTTCGCTTCCGGCTCGGCCCAGTCGAGCACCGCGGCGCGGCGCGTCATCGAGCCGGTGTGCCAGTGCTCGAGCTGGCGGCCGGTCAGGAGGATCATCGGATAGTCCGCATCCGGCGTCTCGGCCGGCGCCGTCACCTTCGCCGGGGTGAAGCGCGCCCTGCCCTCCTTGCGCGGGAAGCCGTCGCCGAAGACGATCGGCTGGCCGGGGTCCTCGGGCGAGAGCGAGGGATAGGTCACGGCGGTCTTCTCCAGCCGCTCCCAGGTGATGTTGTTGAAGGAGGGCATGTTGAGCTTCATCTCCGCGAAGACCTCGCGGGGATGGGTGTAGCGCCAGTCGAGGCCGAGGCGGCGGGCCAGGTCGGTGGTGATGCGCCAGTCCTCGCGCGCCTCGCCCGGCGGCGGCACCGCCGGCCGGCCCATCTGCACCTGCCGGTTGGTATTGGTGACGGTGCCGGTCTTCTCCGGCCAGGCGGAGGAGGGCAGGATGACGTCGGCGTAATTCGCGGTCTCGGTCAGGAAGATGTCCTGGACCACGAGGAACTCGAGCTTGGCCAGCGCGTCGCGGGCGTGTTCCACGTCGGGGTCGGACATCGCCGGGTTCTCGCCGAGGATGTACATGCCGCGGATCTTGTCCTCGTGGATCGCGTCCATGATCTCGACCACGGTCAGGCCGCGCTTGTTGGAGAAATCCCCCGACCCCCAGACCGAGGTGAAGGCCGAGCGCACGCCGTCGTCCTCGACCGACTGGTAGTCGGGCAGGAACATCGGGATCAGCCCGGCGTCGGAGGCGCCCTGGACGTTGTTCTGGCCGCGCAGCGGGTGCAGGCCGGTGCCGGGCCGGCCAACATGGCCGGTCATCAGCGCGAGGCTGATCAGGCAGCGCGAATTGTCCGTGCCGTGGATGTGCTGGGAGATGCCCATGCCCCAGAAGATCATCCCCGCCCGCGCGGTGGCGAAGTCGCGGGCGACCGCGCGCAGCACCGCCGCCTCGATGCCGCAGAGCGGGGCCATCCGCTCGGGGGTGAACTCGGCGAGATGCGCCTTCATGGCCTCCCAGTTCTCGGTGAAGCCGGCGATGTACTGCTCGTCGTAGAGCCTCTCCTCGACGATGACGTTCATGATCGCGTTCAGCATCGCCACGTCGGTGCCCGGGCGGAACTGCAGCCGGTGGGTGGCGTAGCGCTTCAGCCCGACCCCGCGCGGATCCATCACGATCAGCTTGCCGCCGCGCTTGGCGAACTGCTTGAAATAGGTGGCGGCGACGGGGTGGTTCTCGATCGGGTTGGCGCCGATCACGATCGCCACGTCCGCATGCTCGATCTCGTTGAAGGTCGCCGTCACCGCACCGGAGCCGACGTTCTCGAGCAGCGCGGCCACCGAGGAGGCGTGGCAGAGACGGGTGCAATGGTCGACGTTGTTGTGGCCGAAGCCCTGCCGGATCAGCTTCTGGAAGAGATAGGCCTCCTCGTTGGAGCATTTGGCCGAGCCGAAGCCCGCCACGAGGGTGCCCGCCTCGTCGCGCAGCCTCGCGAGGCCGGCGGCGGCGGCGTCCAGCGCCTCGTCCCAGCTCGCCTCGCGGAAATGCGTGAGCGGGTTGCCGGGATCGACGTTCAGCCCCTTGGGCGGCGCGTCCTCGCGGCGGATCAGCGGCTTCTTCAGCCGGTGCGGATGGGCGATGTAGTCGAAGCCGAAGCGGCCCTTGACGCAGAGGCGGTTCTGGTTGGAGGGCCCGTCGATGCCCTCGACCCAGGCGATGCGGTCGTCCTTGATCTTGAAGGAAAGCTGGCAGCCGACGCCGCAATAGGGGCAGACCGAATCCACCTCGCGGTCGAAGCTCTGGCCGTCGCCCCGCCCCGCCGCGTCGAGCACCGTCGCCGGCATCAGCGCGCCGGTCGGACAGGCCTGCACGCATTCGCCGCAGGCCACGCAGGTGGAGGCGCCCATGGGATCGTCGAAATCGAAGACGATCTTGGCGTCGTGGCCGCGCCGGGCCATGCCGATGACGTCGTTGACCTGGACCTCGCGGCAGGCGCGGACGCAGAGGTTGCAGTGGATGCAGGCGTCGAGATTGACGCGCATCGCCAGATGGCTCGGGTCGGGCGGCGGCACGCTCTCCGCGTCCCGGCGCGGGAAGCGGCTGGTCTCGATGCCCTGGGCATCGGCCATCGCCCAGAAATGCGAGGAGCGGTCGTGGGCTTCCGCGCGTTCGGGCTGGTCGGCGGCGAGCAGCTCCACGACCATGGCGCGCGCCTTTTTGGCGCGCTCGCTCTGGGTGCGGACCACCATGCCTTCGACCGGCGTGCGGATGCAGGAGGCCGCGAGCACGCGGTCGCCCTCGATCTCCACCATGCAGGCGCGGCAATTGCCGTCGGGCCGGTAGCCCGGCGCCGGCTTGTGGCAGAGATGCGGGATGCGCAGGCCGCGGCCGTTGGCGACCTCCCAGATGGTCTGGCCGGGCTCGGCGGTGACTTCCTCGCCGTCGAGGGTGAAGGTGACGGTCTGCGGGTTCCGGTCGAGCATCACTGCGATCCTCCCTCGGGCGATTGGGCGCCCCCGCCCCGGCCGGGCGGCTCGGCCGCCTGCCCTGCCCCGATCTCCTCGGCGAAATGCCGGATGACCATGCGGATCGGGTTGGGCGCCGCCTGGCCCAGGCCGCAGATCGAGGCGTCCACCATGACGCTGCTGAGCTCTTCCAGCAGGTCGGTGTCCCAGCGCTCCGCTTCCATCAGCCGGACGGCCTTGCCGCAGCCGACGCGGCAGGGCGTGCATTGCCCGCAGCTCTCGTCCTCGAAGAAGCGCAGCATGTTGAGCGCGGCGGCGCGGGCGCTGTCGCGGTCCGAGAGGATCACCACGGCGGCGGAGCCGATGAAGGTGCCGAAGGGCTGGAGCGTGTCGAAATCCATCGGGATGTCGGCCATGGAGGCGGGCAGCAGGCCCGCGGAGGGGCCGCCGGGCTGGTAGGCCTTGAAGACATGGCCTTCGAGCATGCCGCCCGCGGCCGCGATGATGTCGGTGATCGTCGAGCCCGCCGGCAAGAGATGCACGCCGGGGTTCCGCACGCGCCCCGAGACCGAATAGGAGCGCAGGCCCTTCCGCCCGTTCTTCTCGACCCCGTTCAGGATCTCCGGGCCTTCCCGGCAGACCCGGGCCACCCAGTGGAGGGTCTCGACATTATGCACGAGCGTGGGGCGGTCGAAGAGGCCGACCTGCGCCACGAAGGGCGGCCGGTGGCGCGGCATGCCGCGCTTGCCCTCGATCGACTCGAGCATCGCGCTTTCCTCGCCGCAGATATAGGCCCCGGCGCCGCGCCGGAGATCCACGTATCCCGGCGCCACCAGCCCGGCCGCCTCGAGCGCGGCGATCTCGCGGGCGAGGATCTCCAGCACCGCCGGGTATTCGTCGCGCATGTAGATGTAGCAGCGCTCCGCCTCCACGGCCCAGGCGGCGATCAGCATGCCTTCGAGGAAGAGATGCGGCGTCCGTTCCAGGTAGTGGCGGTCCTTGAAGGTGCCCGGCTCGCCCTCGTCGCCGTTCACCGCGAGGTAGCGCGGCCCGGCCTCGGCCCGGACGAAGGACCATTTGCGCCCCGAGGGGAAGCCCGCGCCGCCGAGCCCGCGCAGCCCCGAGGCGAGCACCCGCTCCTGCACCGCGTCGGGCGTCGCGGCCCCCGCCCGATAGGATTCGAGCGTCCCGTAGCCGCCGGCCGCGCGATAGGCGGCGAGATCCTCGTACTCCGGGATGCGGGCATGGGTCGCCTGCGCCGCGATCGCCGCCTGCACCTTCTCGGGCGTGGCGAAGTCGATGTGATCGTGCCCGATCTCCAGCACCGGCGCCGTGTCGCAGCGCCCCATGCAGGGCGCGCGCAGCACACGGACCCGTTCCGGGTCGAGCCCCGCCTTCAGGGCCGCGAGCAGCTGCTGCCCACCGGCGAGCTCGCAGGAGAGGCTGTCGCAGACGCGGATCGTGAGATCGGGCGGCGGCGCCTCGCCCTCGCGGATAACGTCGAAATGGGCGTAGAAGGTGGCGACCTCGTAGACCTCGGATTGCGCCATGCGCATTTCCTCGGCCAGGGCGCGCAGATGCCGCGCCGAGAGGCAGTGGTATTCGTCCTGGATGAGATGCAGGTGCTCGATCAGGAGATCGCGCCGCCGCGGCCGGTCGCCGAGCAGCGCACGGACCTCATCGAGTGCGGTATCGTCGAACTGCCGCCCCTTCGTGGTGGTCCGGCCCTTGCCCCTGCCGGATTTCCAGACACCGGGCCGCGGTGATTGCACGTTCATTTCCACCCTCCAGAGGCACGAAGCCCTTCTGTCAGAATTCAGCGATAATTTCCAATCGCATCTTCGAAAGGTTCGATCCGTTTTCGTTATGACAGGCTGCGGATGGCGTCGCGCAGCGCCGCGATCGCCGGCAGCACCGGATCCTGCAGGTGGGTCACCAGGCCGATGGAATGGGCGACCACGGGATCGGTCAGCTCGAGGCGGATCGAATCCCTGCCCGCGAAGACATTGTCCGACAGCCAGCGGGGCGCGATCATCGCCGCCGTGCCGCTGGCGACCTGCGCCAGCGCGGCGGTGAAATCGTCGGTTTCCATCACCGGGCTGGGGTTGAGGCCGACGGCCTCGAAGGCCGCGTCGATGAGCTGGCGGTTGCGCATGTCGCGGGTCAGCAGGCAGAGCGGCAGCGCCGCCGCCTCGGCCCAGGTCGCATGGCCGGCGGCGCGCGGCGCGAGCGCCTTCGACGCCACCAGCACGTAGGTCTCCTCGTAGATCGGCTCCAGTAGCAGCTTGTCGCCGATGTTCTCGGCCCCGACATAGGTCAGGCCGGCATCGAGCGAATAATCGTCGAGGCCGAGCCCGATCTTCGAGGAAGTCAGGGACCGGATCTCGATCGCCAGGTCAGGATGGACCTCGCGCAGGCGCCCGGAGAGCAGCGCCGCATAGGGAAGCGCCGTCGGCACCGCGCCGATCACCAGCTTGCCGCCCAGCGCGCCCTTGCTCATCTCCATTTCCTGCCGCATGCCCTCGACATCCGCGAGGATCTTGCGGCACCATTTCAGCAGGACCTCGCCCTCGCGGGAAAAGCCCTGGAACTTGTTGCCCCGTCGCACGAGCGGCAGGCCGAAGCTCGCCTCGATCTTGCGGATCCGCGCCGAGAAGGCCGGCTGGGATATTCCCGAGGCCGCTGCGGCGCGCGCGAAATGCCGGTGCCGGGCCAGGGCCGCCAGCAGCTTCATGTCCTTGATCTCGAGCATCGGGAGAGGCCCGCATCCGTTGCGACGGTCCGCTTACACCGATTGTAGTGAGCATGAGCGCCGGAGCAAGGCGGGACGGTCTCCGGCGGCGGACGATCGGCTCCGGAGCTTATCCTTTCGTCCTCGACCGCCCCATGGCAAGGCGAGGGCAGCGCCCGACCCGGGCGCGATGGTGACGCCGGCCTGCCCAGAGCGCGGGTGGCGGGGCGTGTCGGCAAGTGCGATTCCCCTGGTGCCCGGCGGCGGTCGTTCACTCCGGCGCGGCCCGCTCGCCCCAGGCGCCGAGCGTCAGCCGCCGTTCCGCCTCGACGTCCAGCCGCGGCGGATCGGCCGCGTCCAGCGGCCCGTCCCATCCCAAGGCCGCGAGGCAGCGCGCCTCGAACCCACCCGCCGCGGAGCGCGGGGCATCGGCAGGGGCGCGGTAGATCCATTTGCCGTTTCGCGTCGCGCCGTAGACCGCCGCGGTGGCGTGTTCGGCCAGGATCACCTCCGGGATGCGCCTCAGGCAGGCGGCGAGGAAGGCGAAGCTGTCCTCGGGATCCTCGGGCAGGACCTCCTCGGGCCTCGTGGCGGCGACGTTGACGTTGCGGAACCGGTCGATGTCGTTCAGCCGCGCCAGGTCGAGGATCGTCATCTGGCCGTTGCGCCCGAAGGCGATGGTGCGCGGCCGCTCGCCGAGGGCCACGCTGTTGTCGAGGAACTCGAAATGCATGGTCTTGCTCGCCGAGAGCACCGTCGGGAAGAACAGGTTCGGCATGCCGGAATAGGCTTCGATATTGTGGTAGAGCAGATCGTCCACGGCCTTGAACCGCCCGGTCTGGAGCCCCCGCTTCCAGGAGCGCTCGACGGTATCCGCCGGCGGGGTGATGACGAAGAACAGGAACACCGTGTCGCTGAAGCGCGTCAGCAGCTGGCTGGTCTTGCTGCTGTCCTGGGAGGTGTCGAAACTGTCGAAGCGGAACCGGTCGATGAGCACATGCGGCAGCGCCTGGCCGAGCGCCTTGGCCTCCATGTGGCGATCGAGCTTGCGGTCGATGATCTCGAGCTCCTGCCCGGTGAGCATGGCCGCGTATTTGTAGTCCTCGCCGAGGCTCTGGTAGTCGAGAAGGTGCTTGCGCCAGTAATCGGGGCTGATCAGCGCGAAATTCTCCCAGGGAACGCCGAGCTTCTCGGCGAGCGCGCGCTGTGCCGGCCGGATGGTGCTCTTGCCGGCCGCCGAGGAGCCCTTCACGTTCAGGAAGATCGATTTCGCCTGGACGGGCAGGAAGCGGTAGCCCTCGCGCGCCGCCGCCGTCCGGATGATCGGCTCGATCCAGGTGCCGACCAGCCGGCTGCCCTGGCCGTTGCACACCATGTTCAGGGCGAAGCGCGCCACCATGCCGCGATCGGCGAGCAGGCGGCCGTGGCGGCCGACGATCCCGCCGACCACCGTCGAGAGGCTCTCCAGGCAGGCCCGCTCGAGATCGTCCCGGGTCCGCGGCGCGGCTTCGCGCCATGCCTCGAGGGCGGCGAATTCGGGAGGCTGCCGGCGGGCAGGCGCCGGCGGGGGCGCCGTCGCCCGGGCGCCGAAGAGCGTGCCGAGGAGCCCGCGGCGCGCGGGCGGGGCCTCGGGCGGGGCCGGTGGCTCGGGCGCGAAGACATCGGCCTCGAGGATCGCGCGGATGCGGGCATCGGCCTCCTCGCGGAAGGCCTCGAACCGGCGCCGCAGGCCCTCCATCTCGGGCGCGACATGGACGTCCTCGATGCGGGCCACGATGCCGCGCAGGCTGATGCCCAGATCCTCGTAGTTCGGGCCGTCGGGAACCGTGAGATCCGCGGTGACGCGGACGAGCAGCTCGTGGGTGACGAGCCGTTCGAGCCGCGTCGCGACCATGTCGCGCGGCTTGAGCCCGCAATATTCCGCCGCCTCGCGCGCCTCGGCATAGCCGACGGTGGAATTCTCGGGCCGGTAGAGCGTCGCCTGGGGTAAGAGCCGCGGCGGGATCTCCGAATCGATGCCCGGGTGCCAGGCGTCGAATGTCTCGCTGCGATCGTCCATGGCAGCTCCCGCCGGCCCCGACGCCCGTGACGGGCCGCGCGCGCCCGACGCCGTCGCCCTCGGGCGCAATGGCGGGGACCGGATCCCTTGATAGGCAGCGGGGCGCCATCCGACAAGACCCGCGCGGCGCGGGTCAGGGGCGGGCGCCGCCGGGTCCCAAAGTGCCCGGCGCCAAAGCCCCGCAGCAGGATGGGAACAGCGACCGTCCGTGGTGGGCGCTCATCCAATCCTCCCGGCATGGCTCCGATCGCGGGATCGCAGCCGAGGTCGGTCAGGCGATGCCGCCGGGGATCCCGGCGGTCTCGGCGAATTCGCCCAGCCGGACCGGGCGGCCGGATTCGGCGCTCTCGAGCGCGGCGATGCCGCAGAGGACCGAGATCGCGCCGGCGCGGGAGCCGGCGCGCTGGCCGAGCGGGTCGGTGGCGCCGGGCTTGAACAGCATGTCACGCAGCCGGTCGTCGCCGCCGTAGTGGCCGCCGGGAAAATGCGGCACGGCGATGCGCTCCACCGCCTCGCGATCGCCGGGGAAGCTGCGCACGAGCAGGATCTCGTCGTGGTCGGGCTTGTCCCAGGGCTGCTTCTCGTACTGGCGCAGCTCGATGCGCCCGCGCGTTCCGTTGAAGGCGATGTGGTGGCCCTCGACCGGCATCGCGGTGTTGAGCGAATAGGAGACATGCACGCCGTTCGCGTAGCGGATGGCGGCGACCATGGTGTCGGGGACGTCGATGTCCTCGCGAAAGACGCAGGCGTCGCGGAAGTAGCCGTCGACCTCCTGCGGATCCTCGTAGAGCGCGTCGAGGAACGGGTCGGCGCCGATGTCGAGATAGAAGCGGCATTCGGCGGCGTGGGGACAGCCCTTGCAGCGGGTGCCGCGGAAGGGGCCGTTGCGCCCGTAGACCTTCAGCGCGGCGAAGGCGGTGACCGCCTCGGGGTCGGAATCGAGATACCAGTTCAGCAGGTCGAAATGATGCGTCGCCTTGTGGACGAAGAGGCTGCCCGAATGTGCGCGGAAGGCGTGCCAGCGCCGGAAGTAATCGGCGCCGTGGCTGGTATCGAGATACCAGTGGAAATCGACCGAGAGCAGCCTGCCGATCTCGCCGGACGCGAGCAGTTCCCTGATCCGCGCCGGGGTCGGGGCGAAGCGGTAGTTGAAGGTGACGTCGACCCGCCGGCCGCTCCGGCGCTCGGCCTCGAGGATGCGCGCGATCTTCCCGGGCGTGGTGGTCATCGGCTTTTCGGCGATGACGTCGGCGCCGGCGTCGAGGGCGCGGACGATGATCTCGTCGTGGGTGTCGTCGGGGGTGCAGACGATCACGAGATCGGGGCGCGTGTCGCGGAGCATCGCGTCGAGATCGGTGAGGATCGGCGCGTCGGTGCCGATCATGGCGCGGGCACGCTCGGCGCGCAACGGGTTGGTGTCGACGATGGCGACCAGATCCACATGGTCGGACCAGCCGTCGAGCAACTCCTTCCCCCACATGGTCGTGCCGCGGTTTCCGGTGCCGACGAGGGCGTAGCGTCGCTTGCTGGGCATGGGGGTCACCTGTCTCGGGGCCGTGCCGGTGCGCGGGAGACGCGCCCGGGCCATCCGGCCGATCCGTCCCGAAGGACACCTGGGTCTCGGAGCGCTCGCGACACGGGCCGACGCGCTCAGCAGACCGTCCGGAACCGCTCGACGCAGGTGGCGAGCACCTCGTCGCCGGGGCGGCTCCACCAATGGTCGGAGAAGATCTCGACCTCCTGGGCGCCGTGGAAGCCGGCGGCCTCGATCATGGCCCGGAAGGCCGGCAGGTCGATGACGCCGTCGCCCATCATGCCGCGGTCGTTCAGCAGGTCGCCGGTGGGCACCAGCCAGTCGCAGATGTGGTGGGCGAGGATCGCGCCCATGCGCCCGGCGCGGGCGATCTGGTTGGCGAGGTCGGGCTCCCACCAGACGTGATAGACGTCGATGGCCGCGCCGATGCCGCCGCCACCGATCGCCGCGGCCATGTCGAGCGCCTGTTCGAGCGAGTTCACGCAGGAGCGGTCGGCGGCGTACATCGGATGCAGGGGCTCGATGGCGATCGGCACGCCGGCGGCACGGGCATGCGGCATCAGGGCGGCGAGGCCGTCCGTCACCATCCTGCGCGCCTCGGGCAGATCCTTCGAGCCGGCGGGCAGGCCGCCGCAGACCATCACCAGGCAGTCGGCGCCGAGCTCCGCGGCCTCATCGACGGCGCGGCGGTTGTCGTCGAGTGCCCTGGCGCGGCCCTCGGCGTCGGGCGCGGGGAAGAAGCCGCCGCGGCAGAGACCGGTGAGCTTCAGGCCGTTGGCGTGGACGATCCGGGCGGCCTCCGCGAGGCCGGTGTCGGCGATCTGGTCGCGCCAGGGGCAGATCGTGGTGATCCCGTGGCGCAGGCAGGCGTCGACCGCTTCGGCGAAGCGCCATTGCTTGCGCAGGGTGGCGAGATTGATCGACAGTCCGTCGAGGTCCGCCACTACGCCACCCCGTGCACGGCGAGCACGCGCTTCATCCGAAGCACCGCCTCGTCCGGGTCGGCGAGGACGCGGGCCTTGTCGGCGAGGCGGAACAGCTCGGCGAGATGCTGGAGCGAGCGGGCGCTCTGCTGGCCGCCGATCATCACGAAATGGTCCTGCAAGCCATTGAGATAGGCGAGAAAGACCACGCCGGTCTTGTAGAAGCGGGTCGGCGCCGCGAAGATGTGACGCGACAGCGGAACGGTGGGCTCCAGCAGATCGAAGAACTCGTTGTCGCTGCCGCGACCGAGCGCCTCGAGCGCCGCCGAAGCGACCGGGGCGATGGCGTCGAAGATACCGAGCAGCGCGTCGGAATGGCCCTCCTCGTCGCCGGCGATCAGTTCGGCATAGTTGAAGTCGTCGCCGGTATACATGCGCACGCCTTCCGGCAGGCGGCGGCGCATGGCGATCTCCTTTTCCTTGGACAGCAGCGACACCTTGATGCCGTCGACCTTGGAGGCATTGGCCGCGATCGCCTCGAGGCAGGTGTCCATCGCCTTCATGTGGTCGGCATTGCCCCAGTAGCCGGCGAGCGCGGGGTCGAACATCTCGCCGAGCCAGTGGAGGATCACCGGCTGGCGCACCTGGCCGAGGATGCGGTCGTAGACGCGCAGGTAGTCGTCGGGCCCCTTCGCGGCGGCGGCGAGCGCCCGGCTCGCCATCAGGATGATCCGGCCGCCGGCATCCTCGACCATGCCGATCTGCTCCTCGTAGGCACGGAGCACGTCGTCGATCGTGACGCTGGCGCCGGGCTCGAGGTGGTCGGTGCCGGCGCCGCAGGCGATCAGCGCGTCGTCGCGGCCCTTCGCCTCGGCCAGCGCCCGGCGGATCAGCTCCTGCGCCTCCGGCCAGCCGAGCCCCATGCCGCGCTGGGCCGTGTCCATCGCCTCCGCGACGCCGAGGCCGAGGTCCCAGAGCCGGTGGCGGAAGGCGAGCGTGCGGTCCCAGTCGATCGCCGGGGTCAGCCAGGGGTCGTTGTCGGCCAGCGGATCGGCGACGACATGGGCCGCACCATATGCGATGCGCGGGAAGGCCGCCGCCTCGCGCCGGGCGAGCGGGGCCGGGGTGCCGGTGAGCTCGTAGGGGACGATGGCGCCGTCTTGTGGCAGGTCGATGCTGGCCATGCCTCAATACTCCAGCGCGGGCACGTCGAGCCAGCGGCGCTCGGCCCAGGATTTCAGGCCGAGCTCGGCGAGCTGCACGCCCTTGGCACCGGCCTCGAGGCCGTAGGGCCAGGGTCCGTCCTCGACGACGTGGCGCAGGAACATCTCCCATTGCGCCTTGAAGCCGTTGTCGTAGGTGGCGGTATCGGGCACCTCCTCCCACTGGTCGAAGAAGTTCATGGTCTGCGGCTGGTCGGGGTTCCAGACCGGCTTGGGCGTGTTGACGCGCGCCTGACTCCAGCATTTCGTCAGGCCCGCGACCGCCGAGCCGTGGGTGCCGTCGACCTGGAAGGTCACCAGGTCGTCGCGCCGGACGCGCACGGCCCAGGAGGAGTTGAACTGGGCGATGACGCCGTTCTCGAGCTCGAAGGTGGCATAGGCGGCGTCGTCGGCGTCGCAAGCGTACGGTCGGCCGCTCTCGTCGATGCGCTCGGGGATGTGGGTCGCCCCGAGGCAGGAGACCGCCTTCACCTCGCCGAACAGGCCGTCGATCACGTAGCGCCAGTGGCAGAGCATGTCGAGGATGATGCCGCCGCCATCCGCCTTGCGGTAGTTCCAGGACGGGCGCTGCGGGTCGACGCCCCAGTCGCCCTCGAAGACCCAGTAGCCGAATTCGCAGCGCACCGAGAGCATGCGGCCGAAGAAGCCCGAATCGCGCAGGATGCGGAGCTTCTGCAGACCCGGCAGGAACAGCTTGTCCTGCACCACGCCGTGCCGGAGGCCGGAGGCGCGCGCCTTGCCGGCAAGCGCCACCGCCACGGCGAGGTCGTCGGAGATCGGCTTCTCGCTGTAGATGTGCTTGCCGGCGTCGAGCGCCTTCGACAGCAGGTCGGCGCGCATCAGCGTGGTGCCGGCATCGAAGAAGATCGTGTCGTCGGGATTGGCGAGCGCGGCATCGAGGTCGGCGGACCAGCGCTCGATGCCGTGGCGGCGGGCCAGCGCCTCGATCTTCTCGGGATTGCGGCCGACGATGATCGGATCGACCTGGAGCCGCCGTCCCGAGGCGAGCGCGATCCCGCCCTGGTCCCGGATGGCCAGGATCGAGCGCACCAGATGCTGATTGTAGCCCATGCGCCCGGTGACACCGTGCATGATGATGCCGATGCGGTCCATGTCGTCCCTCCCCTGCGCGATTCGATGTGTAACTGTTTAGTTACTAACTGGCAGGTGACGGGCGGCTTGTCAACAGGAAGCTAGCCGGGCGCGGCGCGGACCGAGGCGAGCACCACGTGGACCACGTGCTTTTCCCAGGCCGCCAGCTGGGCCTCCTCGCCGAGCGTGCGGTCGAAGATCACCGAGAGCGTGTACTGGTTCGACAGGTAGAAGACCGAGAGCGAGGCGATGGTCAGGTAGACGTGCAGCGGGTCGAGCCCGGCGGCGAAGACGCCGCTGCGCGCGCCGCGGTCGAGCACCGAGGCGAGTTGGTCGACCAGATGGGTATGCATCTTGCGGATGCGCCTGGAGCCCTTGAGGAAGCGGGCGCGCAGCAGGTTCTCGGTATTGAGCAGGCTGATGAGCTCGGGATGGGCGACGAAATAGCGCCAGGTGAAGAGCGCCAGTTCGCGCAGCCCCTCTTCCGGGTCGCGGCGACCGAGGTCGAGGGTCATCTCCGCATCGCGGATGCGGCCGTAGGCCTCCTCGAGCACGACGAGGTAGAGCGCCTCCTTGTCGCCGAAGTAGTGGTAGAGCATGCGCTTGTTGGTTCCGGCCCGCGCCGCGATCGAATCGACCCGCGCGCCGCCGAAGCCCTTTTCGGCGAATTCCCGCGTCGCGGCTTCCAGGATCGCGGCGCTGGTGCGCTCGGGGTCGCGGAGGGCCGGCCGCGCTTCGGCGGTGCCGTCCTGCGGCTGGTCAGAAGAATCATCGGCTTGCATCGGCGTTCCTGCGTCGCGGCCCGGGCCGGGCGGCCGCGGATGGCGGTCACGGCCGGGCATGGCTGTCGATCTTTTGCTATGCAATGCGCAAGGCGCTTGACAAGTGTCATGTCCTACGCGTAATAAGTAACCAAATAGTTATTCGCCGTCGAAACGGCATGGCATCACCGCCCGGCGGGGGCGGTCGCAAGGGGAGGACATCCGTTCATGACCACTCGTATCGACAGGCGCGGGGTACTCGCGGGAGCCGCGGCGTTCGGATCGCTCGGGGCCCTGGGCATTCCGGCCGCCTGGGCGCAGGACGCCCGGATCCGCCTGCTCTGGTGGGGGTCGCAGAACCGCAACGAGCGCACCGCGGCGGTGATCGATCTCTTCACCGGCGCCAATCCGGGCGTCGCGGTCGAGGGGGAAAGCGCCGGCTGGGATGCCTATTGGGCGCGGCTCGCCACCCAGACCGCCGGCGGCAATGCCCCCGACGTCATGCAGATGGATTACCGCTACATCTTCGAATACGCGCGCCGCGGCGTCCTGCTCGCGCTCGACGACGCGATGGCCGACGGCGCGCTCGATCTCTCGGGATTCTCCCAGGAGGCGATCGCCGGCGGCCAGGTCGACGGCAAGACCTACGGCGTCAGCCTCGGCGCCAATTCGAGCACGATGATCGTGAGCCAGGCGGCCTTCGAGGAGGCCGGGGTGGCCCTGCCCGAGAAGGGCATCACCTGGGACGATTTCGCGGCCCGCGCCGCCGAACTGACCGAGAAGGCCGGAAAGCGGGGCTTCTATGGCTCGGCCGATGCCGGGGGCCTCGAGCCCACCTTCGAGGGCTGGCTGCGCCAGCGCGGCAAGGCACTCTACGACGCCGAGAGCAAGCTGGGCTTCGACGCGGAGGACGCGACCGCATGGTTCGCCATGTGGCAGGCGATGCGCGAGAGCGGCGCCTGCGTTCCGGCGGACTTGCAGGCGCTCGACCAGCTCAACATCGAGACCAGCATGGTCTCGCTCGGCCACGCCGGGGTATCCTTCGCCCATTCCAACCAGATCGTCGGCTACCAGGGGATGAGCCAGACGCCGCTCGTCATGGTGCCCTACCCCATCGGCGGCCCGGATTCGAAGCCCGGCCAGTACCTCAAGCCGTCGATGTTCTTCAGCCTGTCGGCCAACAGCGGCGTTCCGGCGGAAGCCGCGGGTTTCGTCAGCTTCTTCGTCAACGATCCCGCCGCAACCGAAGTGCTCGGCGTGGAGAGGGGCGTGCCCGAATCGGCGCCGGTGCGCGAGGCGCTCAAGGCCTCGCTCGACGCGCTCGGGCAGGCGCAGATCGACTATATCGAGAGCCTCGGCGACCTCGCCGGCCCGCTGCCGCCGCCGCCGCCCGCCGGAGCCGGCGAGATCCAGTTCGCGCTGAAGCGGATCAACGAGGAAGTCGGTTTCGGCACGCCGCCGGAAGCGGGCGCCGAGGCGCTGATCTCCGAGGCCACCGCAATCCTCGAACGGGGCTGAGCCGATGGAAAGGCCGCAGGCCATGCCCGCGCCCGCCGCCGCGGGCGCGGCGGGGGCGGAACGCGCCGGCCGGTTCGCCCGGTTCTGGTCGGCGAACGGCGCGGGCTACATGTTCCTGGCCCCCTGGCTGATCGGCTTCATGGTGCTGACGGCCGGGCCGGCGCTGATCTCGCTCTACCTCTCGCTCACCGATTTCGACCTGCTGCGCCCGCCGAACTGGGTGGGCACGGCGAATTACGAGCGCATCTTCACCGCCGACGCCAAGTTCATGGCCTCGATGCGGGTCACGCTCTTCTTCGTGATCTTCTCGGTGCCGCTGAAGCTCGCCTTCGCCCTGGCGGTGGCGGTGGCGCTGAACCGCGGCATCCGCGGGCTGCCGCTCTACCGCGCGATCTTCTACCTGCCCTCGCTGCTCGGGACCTCGGTCGCGATCGCCGTTCTCTGGCGGCAGCTCTTCGCCCGCGACGGCCTGGTCAACAGCTTCCTCGCGACCTTCGGGATCGAGGGGCCGAGCTGGATCTCGCATCCCGACTATGCGCTCTGGACGCTGATCATCCTCTCGGTCTGGCAGTTCGGCTCGCCGATGATCATCTTCCTCGCCGGCCTGCGCCAGATCCCGACCGACATGTACGAGGCCGCGAGCCTCGATGGTGCCTCGAAGTCGCGGCAGTTCTGGAAGATCACCCTGCCGCTCCTGACGCCGGTGATCTTCTTCAACGCCGTGGTCCAGACCATTGAATCCTTCAAAGCCTTCACCCCTGCCTTCATCATCTCGGGAGGCACCGGTGGGCCGGTCAACTCGACGCTCTTCTACACGCTCTACCTCTACCAGGAGGCCTTCGGTTTCCTGCGCATGGGCTATGCCTCGGCGCTGGCCTGGATCCTCGTCGTGATCATCGCCGCCTTCACGGCGCTGTCGTTCCTCAGCTCTCGCTACTGGGTGCATTACGATGACTGACGCCACGCTTTCCGTCGCCGCGGCGGACCTCGAGGCCGCGGCCCGCCGCCGGCGCATCCTCAATCTCGTGGTGCACGGGCTGCTGATCGCCGCATCGGTCCTGATGCTCTATCCGTTGCTCTGGATGCTCTCGGCCTCGCTGCGCCCGGAGGCGGAGATCTTCGGCTCGACCTCGATCTGGCCGTCAGAGATCAGTTTCGAGGCCTATCGCCGCGGCTGGTTCGGGTTGCAGGAATCCTTCGGCGTCTTCTTCCGCAACTCCTTCGTGATCGCGGTGCTGAGCGTGATCGGCAACGTGATGGCCTGCTCGCTGGCCGCCTATGCCTTCGCGCGGCTGAAGTTCCGCGGCCGCAACTTCTGGTTCGCGATCATGCTCGGCACGCTGATGATCCCCTATCACGTGACGCTGATCCCGCAATACGTGCTGTTCCTCAACCTCGGCTGGGTCGACACCTTCCTGCCGCTGGTCGTGCCGAAATTCCTCGCCCATGACGCCTTCTTCATCTTCCTGATGGTGCAGTTCTTCCGTGGCATCCCGCGCGAGCTCGACGAGGCGGCGATGATGGACGGCTGCTCGCCCTGGCGCATCTACTGGAAGATCATGCTGCCGCTGTCGATGCCCGTGCTCGCCACCGCCGCGATCTTCTCCTTCCTCTGGACCTGGGACGATTTCTTCGGGCCGCTGATCTATCTCAACGACATGCGGAACTTCACGGTCCAGCTCGGCCTGCGCTCCTTCGTGGACTCGTCGAGCCAGTCGGACTGGGGCGGGCTCTTCGCGATGTCGACGCTGACGCTGGTGCCTGTGTTCTTCTTCTTCCTGTTCTTCCAGCGGCTGCTGATCGAGGGCATCGCCACCACCGGCATGAAGCGCTGAGCCGGCCCCTTGTCGAGGACTTCACCATGAGAAGCTTGTGCTTTGCTGCCGCGGCACCGGACCGCGCCCGGGCATGCGGAGAGGTCGACGGCCGGCTTCGGGGCGCGGCCGGGGAGGCGCGGGCATGACGATCCTGAGGGTCGGTATCGTCGGCCTCAACATCGGCCGATCGCATATCGTGGAGGGCTATGCGCCGCACCCGGGCTTCGAGGTCCATACCGTCTGCGACCTGGACGAGGCGCGGCTCGAGGCGGTGGCCGGGGAGTTCGGCGTGCCCGAGCGCACCAGGAGCTTCGAGGCGATGCTCGCCGACGAGCGCCTCGACATCATCGACATCTGCACGCCCCCGTCGATCCACCGCCGCCAGGTCGAGGCGGCGCTCGCCAGCGGCAAGCACGTGGTCTGCGAGAAGCCGCTCACCGGCTCGCTCGCCGATGTCGACGCGATCATGGCCGCGGAGCGGAGCGCGGCCGGCGTGCTGATGCCGATCTTCCAGTACCGCAACGGCGACGGCATCGGGAAGGCCAAGCGCATCATCGAGGCGGGCATCGCCGGCAAGCCCTATGTCGGCAGCGTCGAGACCTTCTGGAAGCGCACGCCCGACTATTATTCGGTCGCCTGGCGCGGGAAATGGGCGACCGAGCTCGGGGGCGTGCTCGTCACCCATGCCCTGCATCTGCACGACATGCTGATGTATCTCATGGGGCCGGTCGCCAAGGTCTTCGGCCGCGTCGCCACGCGGGTCAACGACATCGAGGTCGAGGATTGCGCCAGTGCCAGCCTGCTCATGGAATCCGGGGCGCTCGCGACGCTTTCCTGCACTCTCGGCTCGCAGGAGGAGATCAGCCGGATGCGGCTGCATTTCGAGAACGTCACCTTCGAATCGTCCCATGCCCCCTATGCGCCCGGCAACGATCCCTGGAAGATCCTCGCGGCCAGCGACGCGGTGCAGGCCCGGATCGACGAGGTCATCGGGGACTGGCAGCCGGTCGGCCCGCGCTTCACCTCGCAGATGGCGCGTTTCCACGACCATCTGACGGGCAAGGGCCCGCTGCCGGTCAGCAGCCTCGACGCCCGGCGCGCGCTCGAGCTGGTGACCGCGATCTATCAATCGTCCGATACCGGCGCGCAGGTGGACCTGCCGATCGGGGCGGACAGCCCGAAATACGCCGACTGGCGGGCCAGGACGCGCTGAGCGCGCGAGAGGAGGAGCAAGGCATGGCGACGAGCGTCGTTCTCGAGAAGGTGGAGAAGCACTACGGAAAGGTGCCGGTGATCCACGGCATCGACCTGCGCATCGACCCAGGCGAGTTCGCCGTCTTCGTCGGCCCTTCCGGCTGCGGCAAGTCCACGCTCCTGCGCATGATCGCCGGGCTCGAGGAGATCACCGGCGGCGCGCTCCTGCTCGACGACGAGCGGATGAACGAGGTTCCGGCGGCCAAGCGCGGCATCGCCATGGTCTTCCAGTCCTACGCGCTCTATCCGCATATGTCGGTCTACAAGAACCTCGCCTTCGGCCTCGAGACCGCCGGCCTGAAGAAGGCGGAGATCGAGCCGCGGGTCCGCCGCGCCGCGCAGATCCTGCGCATCGAGCCCCTGCTCGACCGCAAGCCCAAGGCGCTCTCGGGCGGCCAGCGCCAGCGCGTCGCCATCGGTCGGGCCATCGTGCGCGAGCCGAAGATCTTCCTCTTCGACGAGCCGCTCTCCAACCTCGACGCGGAGCTGCGCGTCCAGATGCGGGTGGAGATCACCACCCTGCACCGCGACCTCGGCAATACCATGATCTACGTGACCCACGACCAGGTCGAGGCCATGACCATGGCCGACAAGATCGTGGTGCTGAACGGCGGCAACATCGAGCAGGTCGGCGCCCCGCTCGAGCTCTACAACCACCCGGTGAACCGCTTCGTCGCGGGCTTCATCGGCAGCCCGAAGATGAACTTCCTCGAAGGCAGCGTGGCGGCGCGGGAGCCGGGCACCACGGTGCTGAAGGTCGGCGGCGAAGAGGTCCGCCTGCCGCGCGATATCCGCGCCGCGGCCGGCGATCCCGTGACGCTCGGCGTGCGCCCCGAGCATCTGACGCCCGACCCCGGCGCGGGGGTGAGGCTCGTCGAGGCGCGGGTCGACCTGATCGAGCATCTCGGCGGCGAGACCGTGCTCCATGCCCGCGCCCCGGACGGCCAGTCCCTGACCCTCTCGCTCGACGGCCAGCAGAAGGTGGCCGCGGGGGACCTGATCCCGGTCTGCATCGACCCCGAACGCTGCCACGTCTTCGGTGCCGACGGGCTGGCGCTCTGACCCTCGCGGTCCGGCTTTTTGGGGTGTCCCCATGGGGACATCGTGTAATAGGTTGATTTTACACACGTATTCCGGCCGTTGATCTTTGAGCCGATGCTGCAGCGCCCATCGCCGGCGACTCTCGTTTCTCCACGGCCGTTGTATTCCAGCCCGATCGACCGGTGTCGATCGGGCCGCGTCGGTCCTGCCGGGGGCCGGCGCGCTTCGCACGCCGTCCAGGGCCGACGCGGCCCGATCCTCGACCGACGGGGAAGCTGCACCCCCTTCGCCCTGCGGCTTGCGCCTTCGGGCGACCGGACCGGGCGACGCGCCACCGGCGCCTCGCCTTTGCGGTCCGGGGGAAGACGGCGCGGCCTCTTTACTGACCCGGCGGTTGATCCAGGAGGCCGCAGCGCCGGTCGGACAGAAGGGCCGTTGGGTCAATTCCGATCGATTCACCCGGATGTCGGATCAGGCGCTCGCCTTGTTGGTGCCGCGGAGCTTCCTGCGGATGACGCCGACGAGCGGCAGGAGGATCAGGATGATCGCGATCACCGTGATCGTGCCCGCGATCGGCCGCGTGAAGAAGATCGACGGATCGCCCGAGGACAGGAGCAGCGACTGGCGCAGCGTGGGCTCGGCGATCGGGCCGAGCACGATGGCGAGCACCGCCGGGGCGAGCGGATAGTCGAACTTGCGCAGGAAGAACGCGCTGATCCCGAAAATCAGCATCAGCCAGACGTCGTGCATGTCGTTGGTGGCCGCATAGCCGCCGACGACCGAAAGCACGAAGATCATCGGCGCGAGGATGGTGAAGGGCATCCGCAGCATCCAGATGAAGAGCGGGATGAAGCTGAGGTTGATGACGAGCGCGAAGAAATTCGACACGTAGAACGAGCCGATCAGCCCCCAGACGAATTCGGGCTGGTCGGTGAAGAGCCGCGGGCCGGGGGTCAGGCCCCAGATCACCATGCCGCCCAAGAGGATCGCCGTGGTCGGCGAGCCGGGAATGCCCAGGGTCAGCATGGGCAGCATCGCGCCGGTGGAGGCGGAGTTGTTGGCCGCTTCCGGCGCCGCGACGCCGTCGGGGTTGCCCCGGCCGTAGGAGTCCGGGTCGCGGCCGGTCATCTTGGCCACGCCATAGGACATCAGCGAGCCGGGCGTCGCACCGGCGGCGGGAAGGATGCCGACGAAGAACCCCAGGAACGAGCCGATCGACATGCCCTTCCAGGCCTTGGCGAAGCATTCGCGCGTGTCCGCGACGATGCCGGCGAAGGTCATCCGCGCCTCGGTGCTGGTGATCTTCCCGCGCGTGGTGTCGAGCGTCCAGAGCATCTCGCCGATGCCGTAGACGCCGATGGCCAGCACCAGGAAGTTGATCCCGTGCAGGAAGCCGGAGATGCCGAAGAAGACCAGCCGCGGCGCGCCGGAGATCTGGTCGAAGCCCACCGAGGCGAAGACCAGGCCGAGGCAGATCGACAGCACGGTCTTGGGGATGTCGTCGCCGCCGAGCCCGACGAAGGTGGCGAAGGCGAGCAGCATCAGCGCGAAGATCTCCGGCGGCCCGAAGCTGAGCGCGACATGCGCCAGCGGCGGCGCGAAGGCGGTGAAGAGGAGGATGGAGACCGTGCCGCCGACGAAGGAGGCGATCGCGGCGGTCACCAGCGCGAGGCTGGCGCGGCCCTTGAGCGCCAGCGGCCGCCCGTCGAAGGTCGTCGCCACGGCGGTGGAGGCGCCCGGGATGCCGAGGGTGATCGAGCTGATCGCGCCGCCGTACATCGCGCCGTAATAGATCGCCGCGAGGAAGATGATCGCCGAGGCCGGCGGCACCAGGAAGGTGATCGGCAGCAGGATCGCCACGCCGTTCACCGAACCGAGTCCGGGCATCGCGCCGATGAAGAGGCCCAGCGTCACGCCGACCACGATCAGCGCGATGTTCATCGGCTGGATCGCGAGGAACAGGCCGTGGCTGAGAAGTTCCAGAATTTCCATGGTTCAGGACTCCACTCCCGGGTCCGCGGACCGACTGCTGCTCGGGGTCAGTAGATGATGTCGTAGAGCACGTTGAAGACCGGGTCGGTGAAGCTCATCCCCTTGGGCAGGGTGATCCGCATCAGCGCCTCGAAGAAGAAGAAGAACGCGATCGGCGTCGCGATCGAGATGGTCAGTGCCAGCCAGAGCGCGTGACGTCCGAGGAACCAGAGGTAGTAGAACAGGAACAGCGCCATGGCGCCGTAGATCGAGATGACGTTGATCAGCGCCACGAAGACGAAGATCCCGCCGCCGACCTGCAGCAGCATCCTGCGGCCGTCGGCATCGAGCACCGGCTCGGTGGAGCGGGAAGGCGGAGAGGTCCGCCTTGCCCAGTTGAAGGCGATCACGATCGTGCAGACGAGCATGATGGCCGAGAGCCAGAACGGCCAGGCTCCGCCTCCCGGACCTTTGCCGGCGACATAGCCGATGTTCAGATCGGTACTCTTCCACATCATGTAGATGGACAGGGCGGCCAGCACAGCGGCCGTGACGATTTCGCCAAGTCTCATTCTGGCCTCCCAGAAGTACTTCTGAAAATCGGTGCCGGAGATCTACTCTTCCATGTTGGCGAGCAGTTCCTTGTGGCGCTCGACCTGGAGCGCCCAGTATTCCTTCTGCTCGTCGGGCGACATCCAGAGCGGCGACAGGCTCTCGGAAGTCATGTAGCCCTGCCATTCCTCGGAATCGTAGATCGTCTTGAAGAGGTTCTGGTAGTATTCGGCCGCCTCCGCGGACTGGCCCGGAGCGCCGACCACGGCGCGCTGGTTGTAGTAGCTGAAGTCCTGCCCCTTCTCCTTGATGGTCGGCACGTCCGGGAAGGCCGGAAGCCGCTCGTCGGAGAAGGCGACCAGCGGAACCACGTCACCGGCCTCGTAGAAGCCCTTGGCCTCGGCGGGGTTGTTGACAGTGGCCATGATCTGCTGGCCGGCCAGATCCTTCGCGACCGCCCCGCCGCCGTCATAGGGGATGTACTTGATGTCGAGCCCGTAGGCGTCCTTGAGGAAGGTGATGACGAGCGAATCCTCCTGGCCGGTGCCGGTGCCGCCCATGACGTATTCGCCGTTGGCCGCCTTCACGGTCTCAAGCCATTGCTCGAAGGTGGTGATGCCGCTGTCCTTGTGGACCCAGAGCACGAAGGGATCGACGCCCATCATCGCCACCGGCGTGAAGGTCGTGATGTCGACGCCGAGGTCGGGCTGGCGCAGCGGCGTGGTGAAGAACGAGTTCAGCGTGACCAGGATCGTGTGGTCGGGATCGTTCGTGGTGTTGAGCGCGATCAGCGCCTCGGCGCCCGAGCCGCCGCCCTTGTTGTTGGGCACCAGCGGCCGGCTGGTGAGATCCTTCTTCTCGGCGACCGATTGCAGGAACCGGGCGATCTGGTCCGCGCCGCCGCCGGCGCCGGCCATGATCACGAAGTCGACCGGCTTGGTCGGCTCCCAGGCCGCTGCCGGCGTCACCGCCATCACGCCCAGCGCGACGGCGCCGGCCATGCCGGCCAGGATATTGAAGTGCTTTGCCATTTGGTCCTCCCGTTTGGCTCTCGTGTGCTCGCGAGTTGTCTCTCGCCTTGCCTTCGGCCGTTCGTTCTGCGGCCTGAAACCTTCCGTCTTCCGTTCCCTCGGTCTCGTCCTTTCAGTGGTTGAAGATGACGGGCGTGGTGGCGGTATCGACCACCGTCTGGGTATTGCCCCCGAAGACGGTCTCGCGCTCGTGGCTGTCGCCATAGGCGCCCATCACCATCATGTCCGCGCCGGCCGCGGCGCTGGCCTTCAGCAGTTCGCGGCCGGTCTTGCCCCGCGAGTCGAACTTCACGATCGTGGCGGCGATGCCGTGCAGGCGCAGGAAATCGACCAGATCCTCGGCCGAGGTTCCCGGACCGGAATCCGATCCGTTGGACAGGATCGAGACCGCGTCGGCGGTCCGCAGCACGCTGATGCATTGCGACAGCGCCCGCGCCGCCTCCGCGCTGCCGTTCCAGGCGAGCGAGACATGCGCCCCGAGCGTCGCGGGCGGCGTCTCGGCATGCGGGCACATCAGGACCGGCCGCCCGGAGTGGAAGAGCGCCGCCTTGAGCGTGTTGTGGCCGAGGTTGCGGTCCCGGTCGGGCTTCGCTACCGCGATCAGGTCCGCCAGCCGGCCGCGGCGCTTGATCACGTCCACCTGGCGGCCGGCCTCGGCGAGAAACGCCACCGTCGCCGTCCGGCCGATGTTGTCGCCGGAGAGGTCGAGCCTGAGCTTTTCCGCGAGCACCAGGACCTCCTCGCGCATCCCCTCCTCTTCCTGGTCGGCGACCTGGTAGGATTGCCGCACGATCTGGTTGCGCAGGAACTCCGGGATATGCACGCCGTAGGGCATCAGATCCTCGGGGCGCGGCCGGCAATGCGCCACCGTGACATGGGCGTCGTAGCGGTGCGCGAGCACCGCTGCGTGGGCAAGGACGTTGTCGCCCTTGCCGTCGCCTCGTACCGGAACCAGGATCGTGCGGATCACAGGCGGTTTCCTCCTAGAACAGGCCGTCGATGAGGCCGTCCTCGTTGATGCGGATGGTTTCCGCCGAGGGTTTGCGCGGCAGGCCGGGCATGGTCATGATCTCGCCGCAGATCACCACCACGAAGCCCGCACCCGCCGACAGCCGCACCTCGCGCACCGGCAGCGAATGGCCGCGCGGCGCGCCGCGGCGGTTGGGGTCGGTGGTGAAGGAATACTGCGTCTTGGCCATGCAGACCGGCAGGTGGCCGTAGCCGTCCGCTTCCCATTGCTTGAGCTGGTCGCGGATCTTCTTGTCGGCCAGCACCTCGTCGGCGCGGTAGATCCGCTTGGCGATGGTCTCGATCTTCTCGAAGAGGCTCATGTCGTCGGGGTAGAGCGGCGCGAATTGCGCGGACCTTCCCTCGACGAGCGAGACGACCTTGCGCGCCAGATCCTCGATGCCGGCCGAACCCTTGGCCCAGTGCTTGCAGAGGACCGCCTCCGAGCCCTGGCTCGCCACGTAGTCCTTGATCGCCTGGATCTCGGCCTCGGTGTCGGTGACGAAGTGGTTGATGCCCACCACCGCCGGCACGCCGAAGCCCTTCACGTTCTCGATGTGCTGGCCGAGGTTGGCGCAGCCCTTCTTCACCGCCTCGACGTTCTCGGTGCCGAGATCCTCCTTCTTGACGCCGCCGTTCATCTTCATCGCCCGCACCGTGGCGACGATCACCACCGCCTCGGGCTTCAGCCCCGCCTTGCGGCACTTGATGTCGAAGAACTTCTCCGCGCCGAGGTCGGCGCCGAAGCCGGCCTCGGTCACCACGTAATCGGCGAGCTTCAGCGCCGTGGTGGTGGCGACGACCGAATTGCAGCCATGGGCGATGTTGGCGAAGGGGCCGCCGTGCACGAAGGCCGGGTTGTTCTCGAGCGTCTGCACCAGGTTCGGCTGCATCGCCTGGGCGAGCAGCACCGTCATGGCGCCGTCGGCCTTGAGGTCGCGGGCATAGACCGGCGTGCGGTCGCGGCGGTAGGCGACGATGATGTCGCCGAGGCGCTTCTCCAGATCCTTGAGATCCCGGGCGAGGCAGAGGATCGCCATGACCTCCGAGGCCACGGTGATGTCGAAGCCGGTCTCGCGCGGGAAGCCGTTGGCCACGCCCCCGAGGTTGCAGACGATCTGCCTGAGCGCCCGGTCGTTCATGTCCATCACGCGGCGGTAGGGGATGCGGCGGATGTCGATGTCGAGCTCGTTGCCCCAGTAGATGTGGTTGTCGAGCATCGCGGCGAGCAGGTTGTGGGCCGAGGTGATCGCGTGGAAGTCGCCGGTGAAATGGAGGTTCATGTCCTCCATGGGCACCACCTGGGACATGCCGCCGCCCGCCGCGCCGCCCTTCATGCCGAAGTTCGGCCCGAGCGAGGCCTCGCGGATGCAGATCGCGGCCTTCTTGCCGATGGCGTTCAGCCCGTCGCCGAGGCCGACGGTGGTCGTCGTCTTGCCCTCGCCCGCCGGGGTCGGGTTGATCGCCGTCACCAGCACCAGATGCCCGTCGGGCCTGTCGGCCAGCGACTTGATGAATTCTTCCGAGACCTTGGCCTTGTCGTGGCCGAAGGGCAGGAGATGCTCGTTCGGGATGTCGAGCCTGGCACCGATCTCCTGGATCGGCTTCTTCCTGGCCTTGCGGGCGATCTCGATGTCGGACATTTTCTTATGCTTCCTTGTGGTAAATCTGTGGTCAGTTGCCGAGGCTCTGGTTCGGTTCGAGCTGCACCGAGGTCGCCCATTCGGTTGCGCTCATCTTCGCCCCGCCCGGGGGGCGGACGCGCTTCATCAGGATGCGGCCGCCGACGCATTGCACGGCGACGCCGTCCTCCGAGATCTCCATCACCCGTGCCGAGATGCCGTCCCCCGGCACGCGGGCGCAGTCGAAGACGTCGATCTCCGCATCGCCGAGCGTGGTCCAGGCGCCGGGCGCCGGATTGGCGCCGCGGATCAGGTCGTAGACCTGCTTGACGGGCTTGTTCCAGTCGATCCGGGTGTGCCGGCGGGTGCAGCGGCGCTCGTAGGTGGCGCGGGCCTCGTCCTGTTCCCGGTGCGGGGGGTTGCCCGAGCGGTAGAGGTCGACCACCCTCAGCACGGAATCGACCGCCGAGGGGTAGATCTTCTTGAAATAGAGGTCGATCACCGTGTCGTCGGGCGCGATCTCGCATTCCCAGTCGAGCAGGACGTCGCCCTCGTCGAGCCCGTCGGAGGGGTAGAACCAGCAATAGCCCGATTTCGTGCTGCCCATGATGATCGGCCAGTTCACCGCCGACGGGCCGCGATGCAGCGGCAGGAGCGAGGGGTGGAAGCAGATCGAGCCATGGGTGGGCGTGTCGCGCGCCGCCTCCGGCACGAAGACGTTGACGAAGGCCATGATCATCAGGTCGGCCCCGAAGGCCGCCAGCTCGTCGATCGTCGCCTGCTCCTTGAAATGGGCCGGCTGCAGCACCGGCAGCCCCTTCTCGAGCGCGAATTCCTTGATCGGATCGGCCGGCCGGCCTTCCCGGTCGGGCTCGCAATAGACGGCGACCACCTCGTCGGTGCCGGCTTCCAGGAGCCTTGCCAGCACATCCTTGCCGAACGCCTGCTGCCCCATCACGATCAAACGCATCCGCTTTCCCCTTCTGGCGATCGCCCGGTCTCGCGCCGGGCTGCCGCTCCCCTGCCCCTAGTCCGCCGCGACCGTCTTCGGCTCGCCCACTGCCCCGGAGCGGTACACCCGGTCCACCTCCTCCGGCGAATAGCCGAGCACCTCCGCCAGGATCTGCGCCGTGTGTTCGCCGAGCAGGGGCGAGCGCGTCACCTCCACGGGGCTGTCGGACATCTTGATCGGGCAGCCGACGCTGAGATACGGGCCGCGCTCGGGATGCTCGACCTCGACGATGGTGCCGGTGGCGCGAAGCCCCTCGTCCTCGGCGATCTCCTTCATGCTCAGGATCGGGCCGACGGGGATGTCGAGGGGATTGCAGATGTCCATGACCTCGAACTTGGTCTTGGTCATCGTCCAGTCCTCGATCGCGCCGAAGATCTGGTTCAGCCGCGGCAGGCGCGCCTTGAGGGTGGCGAAGTCGGGATCGGTCTTCCACTCGGGCTTGCCGATCACGTCGCAGACCTTCTCCCAGACCGCGGCCTGGGTGATGAAATAGGTATAGGCGTTCGGGTCGGTCTCCCAGCCCTTGCAGCGGAGGATCCGCCCCGGCTGGCCGCCGCCGGAATCGTTGCCCGCGCGCGGGGTCGCCTCGCCGAAGGGGATGCCCTCGCCGAACTGCGAGTATTCGGTGAGCGGTCCGGCCTCCAGGCGCTGCTGGTCGCGCAGCTTGACCCGGCAGAGGTTGATGACCCCATCCTGCATGGGGGCCAGCACCTTCTGGCCGCGCCCGGAGCGCTCGCGCTGGTAGAGTGCCGCGACGATGCCGAGCGCCAAGTGCAGCCCGGTGCCGGAATCGCCGATCTGCGCCCCGGTGACGAGCGGCGGCCCGTCGAGAAAGCCGGTGGTCGAGGCCGAGCCGCCGGCGCATTGCGCCACGTTCTCATAGACCTTGCAGTCCTGGTACTTGCCCGGGCCGAAGCCCTTGACCGAGGCGACGATGATGCGGGGATTGATCTTCTGGATGGTCTCCCAGGAAAAGCCCATGCGGTCGAGCGCGCCGGGCGCAAAATTCTCCACCAGCACGTCGCAGGTCTCGATCAATCGGGTGAGCACCTCCTTGCCGGTCTCGTTCTTGGAGTTGATCTCGATCGAGCGCTTGTTGTGGTTGAGCATGGTGAAATAGAGGCTGTCGGCCCCGGGCTTGTCGACGAGCTGCTTGCGGGTCGCGTCGCCGACGCCCGGGCGCTCGACCTTGAACACGTCGGCGCCGAGCCAGGCCAGCAGCTGCGTACAGGTCGGGCCCGACTGCACATGGGTGAAATCGAGAACCTTGATGCCGTCCAGAGCTTTCATGTCGTGCTCCCTTCGATGCTTGATGGAATGAAGCAGGTGCAAATCATTTCCTGGAAACGACGCTCTGCGGGTTGAGATTGCCGATGCGACCGCTCTCGGTGCCGGCGGCGGGATCGATCACGGCGTTGATCAGGGTCGGCCGGCCGGAATCCATCGCCTCGTTCACCGCGCGGCGCAGTTCGTCCGGCGAGGTCGCGTTGACGCCGACGCCGCCGAAGGCCTCCATCATCCGGTCGTAGCGCGCGCCGGGGACGAAGACGGTGGTCGCCGCATCGGGGCCGCCCGAGGGGTTGACGTCGGTGCCGCGGTAGATGCCGCCGTTGTTGAACACCACGACGCAGACCGGCAGGCCGTAGCGGCAGATCGTCTCGACCTCCATGCCCGAGAAGCCGAAGGCGCTGTCGCCTTCGACCGCGAGCACCGGCTGGCCGGTCTCGATGGCGGCGGCGATGGCGGTGCCCATGCCGACGCCCATCACCCCCCAGGTGCCGACGTCGAGGCGCTTCCGGGGCCGGTACATGTCGATGATCGAGCGGGCGAAATCGAGCGTGTTGGCGCCTTCGTTGACGAGGATCGCCTCGGGCCGCTCCTTGATGATGGTGCGCAGCGCGCCCAGCGCCCCGTGGAAGTCCATCGGCACGTTGTTGTTCTGGAGCCGCGGCGCCATCTTGGCGACATTGGCCTCGCATTTCGCGCGGATCGCCTCGGTCCATTCCGCCGGCGGCCTGGCCCAGCCATCGCCCATCCCGTCGAGCAGTGCCGAGAGGCAGGAGGCGATGTCCCCGACCAGCGGGCCGGCGACGGGCTGGTTGCTGTCCATCTCCTTCGGGTCGATGTCGATCTGCACGAAGGTCTTCGAGCCGGGCGCGCCCCATTGCTTGCCCTTGCCGTGCGACAGCAGCCAGTTCAGCCTGGCGCCGATCAGCATCACGGTGTCCGCTTCCTTCAGCGCCAGCGACCGCGCCGCGCCGGCGTATTGCGGATGCGTGTCCGGCAGCAGGCCCTTGGCCATGCTCATCGCGATATAGGGGATCCCGGTCTTCTCGACGAAGCCGCGCACCAGGTCGTCGGCCTGGGCATAGGCCGCCCCCTTGCCGAGGATGATCAGGGGCTTCCTGGCCTTGCCGAGGATGTCGAGCGCCCGCCTGACCGCCGCGGGTGCGGGGAATTGCGCCGGCGCCGGATCGACCACCTCGACGAGCGAGGCGGCGCCCTCGGCGGCATCGATCGCCTGGCCGAGCAGCTTGGCGGGGAGGTCCAGATAGACGCCGCCGGGCCGCCCGGAGAGCGCGGCGCGGATCGCCCGCGCCACGGCGATGCCGATGTCCTCGGCGTGCAGCACGCGGTACGCGGCCTTGCAGAGCGGCCTGGCGATGGCGAGCTGGTCCAGTTCCTCGTAGTCGCCCTGCTGGAGGTCGACGACCTCGCGCTCGGACGAGCCGCTGATCAGGATCATCGGCCAGCAGTTCGTCGTCGCATGGGCGAGCGCGGTCAGCCCGTTGAGGAACCCGGGCGCGGAGACCGTGAGGCAGACCCCGGGCCGCTTGGTGAGGTAGCCCGCGATGGCCGCGGCATTCCCGGCGTTCTGCTCGTGCCGGAACGAGATGACCCGCATCCCCTCCGCCTGCGCCATCCGGCCCAGGTCGGTGATCGGGATCCCCGGCACGCCGTAGATCGTGGTGATGCCGTTGAGCTTCAACGCATCGATCACCAGGTGGAATCCGTCGGTCAGCTGGCCGGTCTCCGGTGCGGTTTCTTCGGTCGAGGGTGCGGTGCCGGACGGCGCCATGTCAGTTCTCCTTGCTGCGGCCCGAGCCATTGCCGGCGAGCGCCGGACGATCCGCTCCGGCCGCCGTGGCCCTTCGCTCTCGTGTTCCGCGCACCGGGGTCGCCATTCAGAGGGAGTCCGCCGTCGACTGGTTGATGCTCTCGAAGCGGGTCCAGGTGCGCCGGACATGATCGTGTAGCCGCATAGTGTGCTCGCGGACCAGACGCGACGCGCGGTCGGCGTCGCGTCGCTCCAGGGCTTCGATGATCTCCATGTGATCGACCACCGATCGGCTGGCACGATTGCCCTCGCCCATCGCCCGCCGCCGGACCGCATGCATGTGCGCAAAGAGCGTATCGGCCGTGGTCTTGAGCAGCTTGCAGCCCGAGAGTTCGAGAATCCGCTGGTGAAACCGGATGTTGGCGTCGGAATATTCCTCGAGCTCCGCCCGCTCGGCATCGGCGCTGTGCTTGACCGCGAACCGGCGGAGCTGCCGGAAATCCGCGTCGCTCGCCACCTGCGTCGCCAGCCGCGCCGCCATGCTCTCCAGCGCCGCCCAGGTCACCACCATCTCGAGAATCTCGTCGCGGGACTTGCGCTGGACGAAGACGCCCTTGCGCGGGATGATCACGACGAGGCCCTCCTGGGCCAGCCGGGCCAGCGCCTCGCGAATCGGCGTGCGGGAGACCGCGAGCTGCTCGGCGAGCTTCCTTTCGTCCAGCCGGAGGTCAACCTCCGGCTGGTAGATGTTCATCTTCAGGATGGCTTCGCGCAGGACCCCATAGATGTGGTCCTTCAGAGAGAAACTCTCCGAGATCGGACTGAGCGCATCCGTCAAGGACATCGGGCTTCTCCTCCCCACCGCCCGCAGGATCACGGACAGTTCGGCATCTGGTGTGCCGTAATGTGGCATACCATAGAACCGAAACGACCCCGGTCAACCGAATTCTTCGGCGATGCCCATTCCGGCCGGTTGACCCGAGTGGCCGTCCGGGTGCACCGATACTGCATTCGTCCGTGCCGATAACCGTGCGGCACCGCTGCAGGAAAGGAGAGGCGCCCCTTGCTGATCAGAGCCAAGGATTCGGTCCTTGTCGTCATCGACGTCCAGGAGCGGCTGGTTCCCGCCGTGCAGGCGCCGGCGCGGACCCTGCGCAACACGCAGACCCTGCTCGCGGCCGCCAGGGAATGCGCCGTCCCGGTCATCCTGACCGAGCAATATCCCGAGGGCCTGGGGTCCACCGTGCCCGAGATCGCCGCCGCCGCCGCCGGCGCGGCGATCATCCCCAAGATGCATTTCTCCTGCATGGAGGAGGAGGGCTTCGCCGAAGCCTTCCGGGCGCTCGGGCGCAAGCAGGCGGTGCTGGTCGGCATGGAGGCGCATATCTGCGTCGTGCAGACCGCCGCCAGCCTGCTCGAGGAGGGCTACGACGTCTTCGTGGTGTCGGATGCGACCGCCTCCCGCACCCTGGAGAGCGAACAGGCCTGTCTCGCCCGCATGACCGCCTCGGGCGCCCATGTTGTGACGACGGAAATGGTCGTGTTCGAATGGCTGGGAAAGGCGGGGACGCCGGCCTTCAAGCGGCTTCTGCCCGCCATCCGGTAGTCGCCGGACCGCGGGCGGGCGCGGCGCAGATGGGACTGGGCAGAGGGAAGGGAGATCCGGGAATGGACAGCAGGTTGTTCGATCTCCGCGGGCGCAGGGCGCTCGTCACCGGCTCCTCCCGCGGGCTCGGCCGGGCCATGGCCGAAGGGCTGGCCGAGGCCGGTGCGCGGGTCGTGCTGAACGGGGTGAATGCCGCCCGTCTAGCCGAGGCCGGCGAAGCGATGCGCGCCACGGGCCACGATGTCGAGGTGGCCGCCTTCGACGTCTGCGACGAGGCCGCCGTCTGCGCCGCCTTCGAGCGCTTCGACGCGGACGGCCGCGCCATCGACATTCTCGTCAACAACGCCGGCATCCAGTTCCGCAAGCCCATGGTCGAGCTCGGGACCGAGGACTGGCGCCGGGTGATCGACACCAACCTGACCAGCGCCTTCGTGGTGGGGCGGGAGGCGGCGAAGCGGATGATCGCGCGCGGCGCGGGCAAGATCATCAACATCGGCTCGCTGACCAGCGATCTCGCCCGCGCCACGGTCACGCCCTATACGGTGGCGAAGGGCGGCATCAAGATGCTGACCAAGGGCATGGCCGCCGAATGGGGGCCGATGAACATCCAGGCCAATGCGATCGGGCCGGGCTACATGCTGACCGACATGAACGAGGCGCTGGTGAGCGATCCGGCCTTCGACGCCTGGGTCAAGGGGCGCACCCCGGCGCGGCGCTGGGGGCGGCCGGAGGAGCTGGTCGGGGCGGCGGTCTTTCTCGCCTCCGCCGCGTCGGATTACGTCAACGGGCAGATCATCTATGTCGATGGCGGCATGAGCTCGGTGCTCTGAAGGGGAGGTAGGGACATGTATTCGATCGTCGCCCACGGGGCGCGCGACCTGCGGCTGGAAGAGGGCGCCATACCGGACGGGCCGGGTCCGGGCGAGGTCGCCGTCGCGCTCCGCATCGGCGGGATCTGCGGCTCCGACCTGCATTATTTCAACCACGGCGGCTTCGGCACCGTGCGCCTGCGGGAGCCGATGGTGCTCGGCCACGAGGTCGCCGGCACGATCGCCGCGCTGGGCGAGGGCGTCGCCGGGCTCGCGCCCGGCCAGACGGTCGCGGTCAATCCCTCGCGGCCCTGCGGCGCCTGCGCCAATTGCCGGCGGGGGCGGGCCAACCTCTGCACCGACATGCGCTTCAACGGCAGCGCCATGCGGTTTCCCCATGTCCAGGGCCTGTTCCGCGAAAGCGTCGTCGTGCCGGCGGCGCAAGCGGTGCCGGTCGAGGCCAGCCCCGACCTCGCCGCGCTCTGCGAGCCTTTCGCCGTCTGCCTGCATGCGGCGGCGCGGGCGGGATCGCTGCTCGGCGCCCGGGTGCTCGTCTCCGGCAGCGGCCCGATCGGCTGCCTGACCGTGCTCGCGGCGCGGCTGGCGGGCGCCGCGGAGATCGTGGTGACCGACATCGCCGAGCCGCCGCTTGCGGTTGCCCGCGCGCTCGGGGCCACGGCGACGGTCAATGTCGCCGCTTCGCCGGACGGGCTCGACGGGCGCGTCTTCGATGCCGCCTTCGAATGCTCCGGCAACGGCCAGGCGCTCCTCGCCGCGCTGAAGGTCATGCGCGCCGGCGGGCGGCTGGTGCTGGTCGGGCTCGGCGGCGAGGTGACGCTTCCCATCGCCGGCCTGGTGCCGAGCGAGATCGAGATCGTCGGCAGCTTCCGCTTCGACGGGGAATTCGCCATGGCCGCGGATCTGATCTCGCGCGGGCGGGTCGATCCCTCGCCGCTGATCACCCATACCCTGCCGATGCGGCGGGCCGAGGAGGCCTTCGTGCTGGCCTCCGACCGCGCGGCGGCGATGAAGGTCCAGATCGCGCTGGGCGCCTGAGGCCGCCGGGGCGTCCCGCGGGCATCGAGGCGCCGCGGCTCAGCGCAGGCGATCGAGCAGGGGCGCGCCGCGGGCGAGGCGGTTCACGTTCTCGGCCATGGCGGCGCGGCGGCGGTCGATGGTGCCTTGGGTCCAGCCCGACATATGCGGGGTCATCACCACGTTCGGCAATTCGTGGAACGGCAGGGCGGACGGCAGGGGCGCGGGGGTCGCGGCGTCGGGATAGACGTACCAGGTGTCGATGACCGCGCCGGCGATGCGCCCGTCGCGGAGCGCGTCGTAGAGCGCCCGCTCGTCGATCACCGGCCCACGCCCGACGTTCATGACGATGGCCCGGGAGGGCAGCGCGGCGAGGACCTCCGCGCCAATCAGGCCGCGGGTCTCTCCGGTCAGGGGCAGCGTGTTCAGCAGCACATCGAGGCCCGCGGCCATCTCGGCCAGGCGGTCCAGCGGCCAGGCCCGTGCCAGGCTCGCGGCCTCGACCGGCGAGCGGTTGGCCACCTCGACGCGCATCCCGAAGGCCGCGGCGCGGGCGGCGACCGCCCGGCCGATATGGCCGAAGCCGAGGATCCCGAGGGTCTCGCCCCCGATCTCGCCGCGAAGGCCGGCCGGGTTGCCGGCCCAGTGGTGCCAGTCGCCGCGGCGGAGCTGCCGGTCCGCGGCGGCGAGCGGCACGTGTCGCGCCAGAAGCGCCGCCATGACGTATTCGGCGATGGCGGGCTCGTGCCCGTAGACGTTGCAGAGCGCGCAGCCGGCGGGAAGCAGCGCGGTGTCCACGGCATCGGTGCCGGCGCCGGCGACCTGGAAGAGCCGCGCCGAGAGCCGGGGCTGCGCCTCGCTGAGCCGGATGCCGACCACGACCTCGGCCGCGGCATAGGCCTCGGTCTCGCCGGGGGCGTCGAGGCCGTCCGAGAGCAGGGCGATCTCGTGCGGCACCTCCAGCAGACCGGCGAAACCCGGCGCGAAGCTCGCCGCATTGCTCCCGTGGAACACGATCCGCATGGTCACTCCGTCGGTGGGACGCCGCCGGTTCCGAGGCTCCGGAACGCGATGGCCTTCAGTTTCTCATCCCCTTGGCGGCGGCGCCCCGCTCGTCCTCGATGATCGGGCGGATGTCGTCGGCCAGGCGTCCGAGGTGGGTCTCGAGGGCGGCGCGCACGGCGGCGACGTCGCGGACCATGAGTGCTGCGACGATCGCGTCGTGGTCGGCGCGGGCGCGGGAGCGGTTGCGCCATTGCCGGGCGGCGAGGTAGCGGGCGCGCCAGAGCCGCGAGAGGAAGGCGTGATGCGTCTCGGCGAGGGAATCGTTGTGCGACGCATCGGCGATGGCGGTGTGGAAGGCCATGTCCACCTCGAAGAGATCGAGCGAATCGCCCGTCTCGTAGAGATCCGCCATCTGGTCGCTGAGGTCGTGGATGCGGGCGAGATCGTCTTCCGTCGCGCGGCTGCATGCGAGCTCCGCCGAGAGCACCTCGAGCGTCCGCAGGACCAGGAGCTGGTCGGAGAGTTCCTGGAACGTGGGATCCGCGACCCGGGGGCTCCGCGACGGCGCGAGGACGATCAGCCCTTCGGTGGCCAGGATGCGGATCGCCTCGCGCATGGGTGTCCGGCTGACCCCCAGCCCTTCGGCATTGTCGCGCTCCTTGACCTTCGCGCCGGGGAGCAGCTCCCCGCGCAGGATGTCGCGTCGAAGCCGAGCGGCGATCTCCGTTGCCAGGTTCGCATCCACCATCGGGGCGGCTCCTCGGGCGCGCGATCGGCGCCCCACCATTTGGTATACCAAAATTGATTGATTGTCGACCCGGAATTCGGTAGCGTCGCGCGGGAAGTGACCCGTCCGCCGCGGCCCCGGCACGCGACGGCAAATGGCCGAAGGGCCGCAAAGGGAGGAAGATCACGATGAAGCTCAAAGCCCTGCTCGCCACTTCGGCGGTTCTGGCGCTCACCGCCATGCCGTCGCTGGCCCAGGAGACACACCTGCGGATCCAGACGCATTACGGGCCGGAGACGATCTCGGGCAAGAACGCGGCGCAGTTCGTCGACGACGTCCAGACCATGTCGAACGGCGAGATCACCATCGAGATGTTCTATTCCTCCTCCGTGGTCGCCTCGGTCGAGACCTTCGACGCGGCTGCCAACGGAATCCTCGACTGCGACATGACCGGCGGGGCCTATCAGACCGGCAAGGACCCGGCCTTCCAGTTCGTCGGCGACATCATGGGCGGCTACGACACCCCGTTCCAGCAGCTCGGCTGGCTCTATGCCGGCGGCGGCATGGAGGTCGCGCAGAAGCTCTACAACAAATACGGCATGGAGCTGATCGGCTGGTGGGTCGTCGGCCAGGAATCGCTGGCCTCGACCAAGCCGATCGCAGGCGTCGCCGACATCCAGGAATGGAAGTTCCGCTCGCCTCCCGGCATGGAGACCAAGATCTTCGAGAAGCTCGGCGCCAAGCCGATCGTGATGGACTTCACCGAGGTCTTCACGGCGCTCGAATCCGGCATCATCGACGGCGCCGATGCCTCGATCCTCGCCAACAACCAGGGCATGGGCCTCTACGACATCGCCCGGAACGCCACCTACCCCGGCTTCCACTCGATGCCCTCGGACCATCTCGCCTGCAACAAGGCGGTCTGGGACGCGATGCCGGAGAACCACCAGCGCATCATCAAGGTCGCGATGGAGAAGCTCGGCCTGGAGCAGGCGCTGACCTCGGCCAAGGCGAACGCCGAGGCGGCGACCGCGCTGAAGGAAGCCGGCGTCAACCTCTGGGACTGGTCGCCGGAGGACCGCGCGGCCTTCCGCGCCGCGGCGATCGAGACCTGGCCGGAATTCGCCACCACGCCGGAAGCGATGGAACTGGTGGAAAGCCACACCGCCTATCTGAAATCGATCGGAATCATCCCCGAGTGATCGCGGTGCCGCCGATCACGGCTTGAGGCAGCGGGCGGGCCGTCGCGGCCCGCCCCTTTTTTTATCCTTCGAATTTCGAACGCACCGAGGGGGGTGGGCTGATGGAGACTCAGAGCCTCTGGCTGGGAGCGCTGCGGCGTCCCATGCGTGTCTTGATGATCGTGCTGGTGGCCGCCCTCGTCCTGGTGGGGCTGTGGCTCGCGGTCGGGAGCCTGTTCCTGGGCAGCGGCGTCGACATGTCCGCGATCCTCAGGCCCGGCGACAACGTCCTGGTGAAGCTGATGCTCTGGCTGCTGCTCGCCGCCAGCCTCGTCGCCAGCGTCTATCTCTCCGACACCAAGGGCGCGATCGAGATCGCGCCCACGGGTCCCATGGACATCCTGTCGCTGATCCTCAGCCGGCTCGCGATGATCGCGATCGTCGTCATCGTCGGCGTCATGTTCTACGAGGTCGTCGCGCGCTATCTCTTCGCCAAGCCCACGCTCTGGGCCAACGAGCTGTCGCTCTGGCTCGCCGGCTTCGTCTTCCTGCTCGCCGGGCTCTACTCGATGCAGCAGCGCAGCCATATCCGCATCTACACCATCTACGACATGATGCCGCGCTGGGGACAGAAGGCCGCCGACACGATCACCGTCGTGCTGATCTGGGCGTTCTTCATCGCGCTGCTCTGGGGCGGCTACGACGAGGTCCGCGACAAGCTCCTGCGCATGGAGACCTTCGGCACCGCCTGGGATCCGCCCATCCCCTCCACGATCAAGGCCGGCATCCTGGTGATCATCGGGCTCGTTGCCCTGCAGGCGCTGTCGAACCTGATCGCCGACTGGAACAAGGCGGCCGAACTGCACACCGCCGCGGACGAGATCGACGAGCACGAGATCGCAAACCTCAAGAAGGCGCTGGGGGCCGACGACAATGGTTGATATCGGAACCCTCAGCCTGATCCTGCTGATCGCGATGTTCGTGCTGCTGGCGATCGGCATGCCGCTGGGCTTCGCATCGGCCATTCTCGCCGTGGCGACGCTGGTGATGAAGTTCGGCCCGGATCTGCTCTTCGGGGACTTCGGACGCGGCCCGCTGAACGTGCTCGGCCAGGCGATCTATCGGCAGATGACCAATTACGTGCTCATCTCGATACCGATGTTCATATTCATGGCTGCGTTGCTGGAGCGATCCGGCATCGCGCGGGACATGTATTCCTCGCTCAACCTCTGGCTCAGCCGCACGCGCGGCGGCATCGCGCTGGTCACCTCGATCATGGCGGTGATCATGGCCGCGATGTCGGGGATCATCGGCGGCGAGGTCGTGCTTCTCGGCCTGATCGCCCTGCCCCAGATGCTCCGGCTCGGCTACAACCGGAAATTCGCCGTCGGCACCATCTGCGCCTCGGGCAGCCTCGGCACCATGATCCCGCCCTCGATCGTGCTGATCTTCTACGGGCTGATCACCGAGACCTCGATCCAGGCCCTCTTCACCGCAGCCTTCCTGCCCGGCCTGATGCTGGCCTCGTTCTACGTGCTCTACATCGTGATCCGGTCCAACCTCTACCCCGACCAGGCGCCCCTGCCCGAACCGCGGCCGGACGATCCCTCCACGGGCGAGAAGAGCCTCCTCTTCCTCGACTTCCTGACGATCATCGTCGCCATCGGCGCCGCGGCGCTGCTGCTGCGGAACCTGTTCATGACCGTGACCGGGCAGAACCGGGTCCTGGAGAACGTCGATCCGATCCCGCTCGGCATGGTCTCGGACCTGCCTTGGATCGCCGGGACCCTGGTGCTTGCGCTGGTGCTGATGCTCTTCGTCTTCGGGCGCGGCCGGACTGCGGAAGCCTGGAGCATCGGCAAGGGGCTCGTCGCGCCGCTGATCGTGATCGGCGTGGTGCTGGGCTCGATCTACGGCGGCATCACCGGGATCACCGAGGCGGCCGGCATGGGTGTGGTCGCGGTCTTCGTGATCTCGCTGCTCCGGCGCGAGATGACGCTCGAGATCATCTGGGACAGCCTGATCCGGACGCTCAAGTCCACCGGCACGATCATCTGGGTGACGATCGGCGCCGCGGCGCTGGCGGCGGCCTATACGCTCGCCGGCGGACCGACCTATGTCGCCAATGCCATCATCGGCATGGAGCTTCCGGCGATGGGGATCATCTTCGTGATGATGCTGATCTTCCTGGTCATGGGGATGTTCATGGACTGGGTGGGCATCGTGCTCCTGATCATGCCGGTGTTCCTGCCGATCGTGGCGAAGCTGCCGCCCGAGCAGATCGGCTGGCTCGGGCATATTCCCCCCGACAAGGTGGCGATCTGGTTCGGCGTGACCTTCTGCATGAACATGCAGGTCAGCTTCCTCTCGCCCCCCTTCGGCCCGGCGGCCTTCTACCTGAAGTCGGTGGCGCCCGACGACATCTCGCTCACGGATATCTTCGCCGGGTTCATCCCCTTCATCTGCATCCAGCTCCTGGCGCTGGCGGTCCTGCTGATCTACCCGCCGATCGTGACCGTGTTCCTCTAGCCCGGGCGGCAGGTCGGCCCTCGCGGCCGACCTCGACTATTCGGCGAGGAATTCCTCGATCAGGCCTGAGCACCGGTCCCAGGCCTGATCGGTTGCGGGAAGGATGTGATTGTTCGTGTCGAGGACCGCGAAGCGCGCCCCGGGGATGCCCACCGCAAGCTCCTGCCCCTGATCGAAGGGCACGCCCGCGTCATGCCGCGAATGGATGACCAGCGTCGGCACCGCCACCTTCCCGAGCAGGTCCCGGATATCGACATCGCCATGGGCTTCGAGGATCGCCGCCGCGTTCTCGGCGGAGGTCGTCTTGCGCTGCAGGTCGGAGAACCATTGCTGGCTCTCCGCCGGAGCGTCGGGCATGTAGAGGGCGGTGAAGAGCTGCCGCACCGCGGGATTGGTCCCGCCCCAGCCGACGCGGATCATCTCGATCGCGGCACGCCGCAGCACCGAGCCGTCCGGATTGTCCCGGCGCTTCCAGCCGCGGGCATAGCCCCCCAGCAGCACGAGCCGGGTGACCCTTTCGGGGTGCCGCACCGCGTAGTGGATCGCCTTCGCGCAACCCTGGGAGAGCCCCATCATCGCGAAGCGCTCGAATCCGGCCTGCTCCACCACGGTTTCGAGATCCTCGATCTGGCGCTCGAGACTGAAGTCGGTCACGTCCCATGCGGAGAGCCCCATGCCCCTGCCGTCGTAGCGCAGCAGGGTGTGGCGCCGCGTCAGCGCCTCGAACATGTGCCGCCAGACCGGGCTTTCCCAGTCGAAATCCAGGTGATGGAGCCAGTTCGCCGCCTTGACGAGCGGGGGGCCCGAGCCCGCCGTGGCATAGGCGATACGGGTGCCGTCGGGGCTGCGGCAATAGCGGATCTCCTGGCGCAGCGGCACCCTGGCGGCGGGTGCGCCGCCCGGCGCCGGGGCCTCCGAGGCGGTTTCCACGAGCGCGCCGACGAAGCGGAAGCCGCGCCCGTGCACGGTCCTGAGGTAGCGCTGTTCCTGTCCGTCGTCGCCGAGCGCCCGCCGCGCCGCGCTGATGGCGCTGGAGATGGCCGCGTCGGAGATGATGCGGCCCTGCCAGACCGCCTCGACCAGCTCGTCCTTCGAGACCACGCGGTCCCGCGCGCCGATCAGGTGAAGGATGAGGTCGAGCACCTTCGGCTCGATCCGCACAGGCGTGCCGGAGGCGACCAGCTCGCGCGTCGCACCATCGAGGACGAAGGAGTCGAAGACGTATCTCACGCCGAGACATTACCGCAGTCCCGGCGGCTTTCACACGGTTTCAGATCGACCGCGAGGACGCTCGAGATCGCGCCGGATCCCGCGCGCGCGATCGCCGGCCGCCCGCTGCACCCGGAAACCGGACGGGGGCACGGACGGGCCGCCTATTCCGGCAAGCCGAGAAGACGCGCCCCATCCGTGAACCGCTCGGAGAGCGGTTCCGGCAGACCCAGCTCATGGAACATGCGGGACCGGAATCCGGGTTCGAGCTGGAACCCCTGTGCGGCCCGCCGCCCGGCGAGTTCGGGCCGGCCCGCCAGGGTCAGGGCGATCGCCTGAAAGAAATGCGCCGTGCTGAAGCCCGGCTTCGACCGGGCAGCCGCGGCGAACGACGAAACGGCGTCATCGTAGCGGCCCTCGACGAGCGCGGATTCGCCGAGGGCGAGATGCGCTTCGAAAGCCAGCGTGTCATAGGGGCTCAGCAGGAGCGCGCGCTGGGCGTAGCGCTTGGCCGGCTCGGGGCGCCCGGCCAGCCCGTTTCCCTGCGCGGCGAGGAAATGTGCCGTGGCGCTCGCCGGGTTGAGCGATATTCCGCGCTCGATGGCATGCAGGGCCGCATCGCTTTCCGTCGTCAGGAGCGTCATCACGAATCCCGAGATCGCGAGCGCGGTCCCGTCGTCGGTGTCGCTGGCGATGATCGCCCGGGCGTGCATGAGCGCGGCGCTCCGGTCGGATTCGTCGAAGCCGCCGCGGGTGAAGCAGAGCTCGTGGCACCATGCGGTCAGTGCCTGCGCGGCAATGTAGTCGGGGTCGAGCTCGAGCGCCTGCCGCAGGAGGGGAAGGGCCTTCCTGGCCTCGTCCGGCATGCGCGCGGCGATATGCGGCAACGCCCGCAGATAGAGATCGTAGGCACCGAGGCTCTCGGTGGGCTTCCCTCGGGACCGTTCGATCTCGGACCGCCGCAGGCTCGGCTCGACCACGGCCGCGACGCGATCGGCGATATGGTCCTGCAGATCGAAGACATCCTCGAGGGAGCTGTCGTACTTGTCGGCCCAAAGATGCGTTCCCGATTCGGCGTCGAGCAGGTGCGCCGTGATGCGCACCCGGCTCCCGGACCGGCGCACCCCGCCCTGCAGGAGATAGCGCACGCCGAGCTCCCGGCCCGCCTGGCGCGGATCCACGGCCCTGTTCTTGTAGACGAGACCGGAGCTGTACGCCGTCACGCGCAACCAGCTGATCCGCGACAGCGCCGCCACGATATCCTCGACCATCCCGTCGGAGAAATACTCCTGGCGCGGGTCGTCGCTCATGTTCCGGAAGGGCAGGACAGCGAGAGACGGGCGGTCCCACGGGGATCCTCGCGTCTCCGAAAGTTCGGACCGCTGTCGGTCCGATCCTCCGGCGCCGGTTTCGTCGGCCTGCGGCCGGGCACGAAACGAGGCGACGATGTCGTCGCTCATGGACAGGAGTTCGCGCGCCGGCCGGAGGAGGGACCGGCCCTCCGGCGTCAGCTGCACGAGACCGCCGCTGCCGCGATCGAGCAGGCGGCGGCCGACGAGGGATTCCAGCCGCTCCACCTGCGACGCGACCGATGCCTGCGGCCGGTCGACGAGCTCGGCGGCCTGCGCAACGCTCTCGTTCTCCGCGACCAGCGCGAAGGTGCGCAGCAGGTCGATGTCGAGCGCCGGAAGCGACCCGCCATCGTCGATTTCCACGAGCGCGCCCACGAAGCGGAAGCCGCGTCCGTGCGCGGTCCTGATGTAGCGCTGTTCCTGGCCGTCGTCGCCGAGCGCCCGCCGCGCCGCGCTGATGGCGCTCGAGATGGCCGCGTCGGAGATGATCCGGCCCTGCCAGACCGCCTCGACCAGCTCGTCCTTCGAGACCACGCGGTCCCGCGCGCCGATCAGGTGAAGGATGAGGTCGAGCACCTTCGGCTCGATCCGCACAGGCGTGCCGGAGGCGACCAGCTCGCGCGCCGCGGAATCGATGACGAAGGAGTCGAAGACAAATCTCACAACGCAATACTACCCCAGTCCTGACCGCTTTCACACAAGTCCCGCGCATCGCCGCAGGTTCCGCCAGAAATTCCCCATGGATTCCCAATGAAATTCCAAGGGCACCGGCAAGTTCGTGCCCTGGCGCAGGGTTATCCTGCCTTCACGGATCAAGGTTCAACGCGGGGCGATGGGCGGAGGATCCGCCCAACCGACCGATCAGACAAGGAAAAGAGCGAGATGAACATCCAGACCGAAGTGAAGACCGCCGACAACGGCGTGGACGTCGAGGCCCTCTACGAAATCAAGAAGGCGCTGACCGACATGCCGCCCGCGGCGCAGTTCACCTGGCGCGCCAGCTGCGAGTGGCTCGGCGGCGTCCACAGCAAATCGACCGTCGAGGGCTTCTTCGGCGCCGGCGCCGAGCAGTCGCACAAGACGCCCTACAGCGTCGAGGCGGACCATCCGGGCGTCTTCGCCGCGCCCGACAATGCCGCGACGCCGGTCGAGATCGTGCTCTCGGCGCTGGCGAGCTGCCTGACCGGCGGCGTGGCCGCCGTCGCGCAGCACCGAGGCATCCAGCTGCACTCGGTCAAGGCGCAGGTGGAGGGCGACATGAACCTCCACGGCATCCTCGGGATCGACGCCGACGTCCGCAACGGCTTCAGCGCGATCCGCGTGACCTTCGAGGTCGAGGCCGATGCGAGCAAGGACGAGATCGCGGCGGTGATCGCCCAGTCCCAGAAGCGTTCGGCGGTCTTCGACATCGTCACCAACCCCGGCAACGTGAAGGTGGCGCTCGCCTGACGGCGCCCCTCCCCCCGACAGCAAAGGACAGAATGCCATGTATGCCGACCTGACCATCACGCGGACCGGTTCGGGCCGCACCCTGAAGGATCGCCTGGGAGGCTTCCTGGCGACCCTGCACTCCCGGCGCGAAGCGCGCCGCGACATGGCGCGGCTGTCGCAGATGAGCGAGCAGATGCTGCGCGACATCGGCGTGACCCGCGACGAGGTCCATCACCTGGCGCAGACGTTCCATCGCCGCGCCTAGCGCCCTCCGGCGGCGCGGCCCGTCCGCGCCGCCCACCCCATCCGGAAGCCCGTCCCTTAGCAGCCGCGGCGCCCCGAGCGCCGCGGCGGGAGCCGATCCATGAAACGCGTCACCACCATCGTCGTCGGGGCAGGCCAGTGCGGCCTCGCCATGAGCCACGCGCTGCGCCGGCGCTCGGTCGATCACCTGGTGCTCGAACGCGGCCGGATCGCCAACAGCTGGCGCAGCGAGCGCTGGGACAGCCTGCGGCTGCTCACGCCGAACTGGATGAACGGGCTGGCGGGCCGGCCCTATCGCGGGCCGGATCCGGACGGTTTCATGGCCTGCGGGGAATTCGCCGATCGCCTGGCGCGCGCGGCGGCGCTCGACGGCGCGCCGGTGCTGCAGGAGACGCGCGTCCTCGCCCTCGATCCGCTCGGGGGCGGCTACCGGGTCCAGACCGATCAGGGCGCCATCGCCTGCGACAGCGTGGTGATCGCCAGCGGCGAATGCGCGCTCCCGCGGATTCCCGGCCTCGCCGGCGACCTGCCGCCGGGCGTGCTGCAGCTGACACCCCAGAGCTACAAGCGGCCCGCGGATGTGCCCGAAGCCGGGGTGCTGGTCGTCGGCGCCGGGGCGAGCGGGCTCCAGATCGCCCGCGAGCTCGCGCTGGCCGGCCGGCGGGTCACGCTCGCCGTGGGCAATCACCTGCGCCTGCCGCGGCGCTACCGCGGCGCCGACATCCTGTGGTGGATGGACCGCCTGGGGGTGCTCGACCTGCCCCCTTCCGGGGAGGACGAACTCGACCGGCTGCGGCGCGCGCCCTCCCTGCCGCTCCTGGGCGATGCCTCCCATGCGGATATCGACCTCAACAGCCTCCAGGATCTCGGCATCGAGATCGTCGGGAGACTGGCGGGCCTGACCGAGGGAAAGGCCTGGTTCTCGGGGTCGCTGGCCAATGCCTGCGCCAGCGCCGACCTCAAGCTTGCCCGGCTGCTCGACCGGATCGACGCCCATGCGGACGGAGCCGGCATCGATGCGCCGCCGGCCTACCGCCTGCCGGCGACGAGAATTCCCGAGGCGCCGCGCCTGATGCTGCGGCTCGGTGCGGGCGGCATCGGCACGGTGGTCTGGGCGACCGGATACAGGCCCGACCATCGCTGGGTGACGCTCCCGGTCTTCGACGGCAAGGGACGCATCCGCCACGCGGGGGGCGTCGTCGGCGAGGGGATCTACGTGCTGGGCCTTCGCCATCTGCGCAGCGCGCGCTCGACCCATATCGCGGGTGCGCCCCGCGACGCGCGCGTTCTGGCACGCCACCTGACCGGCCGCCTCGGCGGCCGGGCGGCGGCCTGAGGCGGGAGCGGTGCGATGACACGCAGAGCCTATGACGCGGTGATCGTCGGCGCCCGGGTCGCCGGCGCGGCGACCGGGCTGGCGCTCGCCGCCGAGGGCGCCAGGGTCCTGATCCTGGACCGGGCGCCCGAGATCGGGGACACGCTCTCGACCCATGCCCTGATGCGCCCCGGCGTCGAGCTCCTCGCCCGCTGGGGCCTGCTCGAGCGCCTGATGGGTGCGGGCACGCCCCTGGTCCGCCAGGCGCAGTTCCACTACGGGGCCGAGCGGGTCACGGTCCCGGTCCGGCCAGGGCCTCTGGCCGAGGGGCTGATCGCGCCGCGCCGCTGGCTGCTCGACCGCATCATCCTCGATGCCGCGGTCGCGGCCGGGGCCGAGCTCGCCCTCGGGAGCGACGTCGAAGGCTGTCTCCGCGGTGCCGACGGCCGCGTCGCCGGCATCTCCCTGGCCCGACCGGATGGCAGGAACCGCGAGATCCGCGCCGGCCTCGTGATCGGCGCCGACGGCCGTGCCTCGCGGATCGCGGCGGCCGTCGGCGCGGAGCTACTCGCCACATCGCCCCACCGCGCCGCCACGGTCTACGGCTATTTCCCCGGCATCGAGAACCGGGGCTATCGCCTGTATTTCGGCGACGGAGTCTCGGCCGGCGCCCTCCCGACCAACGACGGCCTGCATTGCGTCTTCGCCACCTGCCCATCCGCGGCCTATGGACGCCATTTCGCCGCCGATACGCGGCGCGGCATGGCCGCGATCCTCGCGGGCTTCGATCCCGGCATCGCCGAGAGCGTCCAGGCCGCTCCCGCCGAGCGGCTGCGCCGGTTCCCCGGCGCCCCGGGGCATCTGCGCGCACGGACCGGCCGGGGCTGGGCGCTGGCGGGCGATGCCGCCTTCTTCAAGGATCCCGCCACCGCCCACGGCATCACCGACGCGCTGATGGATGCGCATGCCCTGTCGCGCGCCGTGACCCGGGACGGGAGGCCCGATGCCTACGGCCGCGCGCGGCACGCGCAATCGGTGCCGCTCTTCGCGGTCACGCAGAGGATCGCCAGCTTCGACTGGGGTTTCGACGCCCTCAAGGCGCTCCACGAGACCCTCAGCGCCTGCATGAAATCCGAGAGCGCCGCCGTCGACGCCGGCAGTGCGGCGGCATCCCGGCAACCGGAGCCGCGCCGCGCCGCCACGGCAAACGATCACGCCGATCCCCGGCAAACGATGGAGCCTTGCGATGCCTGACCGGATCCCCACGGGCCCTGCTGCGCCCGCAACGGCCGCGCGGAACAGTGCCATGGCCCTGCGATACTGGCTCGTCCTCCTGTCGATCGGGACGGCCTTCGGCGCCTCCTTCGCCTTCAACGCCGTCCTGCTGCACAGCTACGGGCCGCTGACCGTCTCGACCCTGCGCGTCGCGATCGGCGCCGCGGGATGCTGGGCCTTCGTGCTCGCGACCGGGCGCCGCAGGACACTCACCGGGGTGGGCTTCGCCGGGATCGCGATCCTCGGCGTCTTCCAGTTCGCGGCACCCTTCGCCATCCTGCCATTGGCGCAGCAGCACGTCACCTCGTCGACCGCCGGCATCGCCAATGCGCTCACGCCGGTCGCCACGGTCCTCGTCGCGCATTTCTGGCCCGGCGGCGAGCGCGCGACGGCGGGCAAGCTCTGGGGTTGCGCACTCGGCGTCGCCGGGATCGCCCTCCTGACGATGCGCGGCGCCGAAGCCGGCGGATCCGATCCGCGCTTCGTGCTGGTCGCGCTTGCGGCACCCTTCTGCTACGGGATCGCGCTGAACTTCGTCCGCCGGTTCGCCGGGCTCGACCCGGTGGTCCTCATCGCCTGGGCGATGACCGGGGGCGCGCTCGCCATCGCCCCGGTCGCCCTTTCGGTGGAGGGGCTCCCGGCGATGCCGGACCTCCAGGCGGCCGCGGCACTCGTCACCATCGGGATCGGGCTCACCTCCGCGACCTTCATCGCGATGTATTCGATCCTTCCGGCGGTCGGGGCCACGAACCTCTCGCTCGTGACCTTCGTCGCACCGATTTCGGCGACGTTCCTCGGCGTGCTCGCCTTCGGCGAGGCGCTCGGCCTCCATCAGCTGGGCGGCATGGCGCTGATCCTCGCGGGGCTCCTGACCATCGACGGCAGGCTCCTCCGCGCCCTCGTCCACCGCCGCGCCGTGACCATGCCGATCCGCGAGCCCGGCGCCTTCGAGACGGAGCGCCTTTCATGACCCGGCTCGCGATCCCCGCCCTGACGCTCGCGACCTTCGCGATCGGAACGACGGAGTTCGCCGTCCAGGGCCTGCTTCCCGAGATCGCCGCGGATCTCGGCGCGAGCGTCCCGCGGACCGGACTGCTGATCACCGGCTACGCCATGGGGGTTGCGCTCGGCGGGCCGGTGCTGGCGCTGCTGACCCAGGGGCTCGGGCGCAGGGCGACGCTCCTCGGCCTGATGGCCATCTTCATCGCGGGCAACGCGCTCTGCGCACTCGCCCCGGACTACCCGTCGCTGATGGCGGCACGGATCGTCACCTCCTTCTGCCACGGCGCCTTCTTCGGAATCGGCTCGGTGGTCGCCGCCGGCATCGTGCCCGCCGATCGCAGGGCCCGGGCGGTCGCCCTGATGTGGAGCGGGATCGCGGCGGCCAACATCCTCGGCATTCCGGCCGGCACGGCGCTGGGACAGATGTCCGACTGGCGCCTGACCTTCTGGGCCGTGGCGCTGGTCGGCTGCGCCGCCATGGCGGCGATGGCCCTGTGGCTGCCGCGGGTCGGGCGCGGCACCGCCTCCGGGATCGCGGGCGAACTCGGCGAGCTCGCGCGGCCGCAGGTTCTCATGGCGCTGTCGCTGACCGTGTTCCTCTGCGGTGCCACGTTCTGCGTCTTCACCTTCGTCGCACCATTTCTCGCCGCGACCGCCTCGATCGCGCCGGGCTCGCTGCCGGTCTATCTGGTGCTCTTCGGCATCGGCGGGGTCGTCGGGATGCAGGTCGGCGGCAGAATGGCCGACCGCAACCTCGCCGCCGCGATCACCGGCGGCTTCATCGCCCTGACGGGGGCGTTCCTGGTGATGCCCTGGGCGTTCCGGTCACCGGTCATCGCCGCGGCGACCATGGTCGTCTGGGGCTTCGTCTTCTACTTTCCCGCCTCGGGGCTCCAGGTCCGGGTCGTCGATGCGGCGCGGGGCGCGCCGAACCTCGCCTCGACCCTGGTCCAGTCGGGCTTCAACCTCGGGAACGCGATCGGCCCGTCGATCGGCGCCGCAGCCCTGTCGGCCGGCCTCGGCTATGCCGCCCTGCCGCTGATCGCGGCAGCGATGACGGCCGCCGCCGCGGGCATCGCCCTCTGCTCCACGGTGCCCGGAAATGCGGCAGGCATCGCCGCCCTCGTTTCCCGGCAACCGGCGGCCACCGTCGACGCCGACGCCGAGCGTCGCTCCCTCCGCACCCGACCGACCTGAAGGAAGGCCGCCAATGTCACGATACGACACCATCATCGACACGATCGGCAAGACGCCCGTCGTGCGCATCAACCGCCTGGCCCCGGAAGGGATCGAGCTCTACGTCAAGCTCGAATCCTTCAATCCGCTCTCCACGGTCAAGGACCGGCTGGCCCTGGGCATCATCGATGCCGCGACCAGGGACGGCAGCCTGAAGCCGGGCCAGACCGTCGTCGAGGCGACCTCCGGCAATACCGGCATCGGCCTTGCCATGGTCTGCGCCGCGCGCGGCCATCCGCTCGTCGTCACCATGTCCGAGAGCTTCTCGGTCGAGCGGCGCAAGCTGATGCGGATGCTCGGGGCGAGGGTCGTGCTATCGGGAGAATGACCGGGGCGGCGACCTCCGCCGCGCGCTCGCGGAGCGGACCCGCGCCACCACCATCCCGCAGGTCTTCGTCGGCGGGCAGCATGTCGGCGGCGCGACCGAGACCATGGAGGCGATCCGCGACGGGCGGTTTCAGGCATGCCTGCGGCCGCGACATGCGCACGCACGGGATCGGCAATCCCCACAGCTTCCTGCCGGTCTGGCTCCAGCCGCGTCCGACGCGGGCGGCAGGTCAGGGCTGAGGCATCAGGCGCCCAGGCCGACGATATGGTTGTCCCAGGCGCGGTCACAGCGCGCCAGCGGGCGCGGCCTGCCGGCCTCGATCGCGATCAGGCCGCCGAGGCCGTCGCTGGCCAGCAACCCGTCGCGATGCGCCGCGAGCCCGCAGACATCGGCGCGCGAGATCGGCCCAAGGAAGTCGCCCCGGTCGGAGAAGCGATGGACCCGCCCGCCGCGCGGCGAGGTGACGGCGACCTCCGTCCCGTCGCCGCTGAAGGCGATGCTGCCGGCATAGCCCTGCATCGCCAGTTCATGGGCGAGCGGGGCCGGGGCGAGGCGCGCCGGCTCGCCGCGGCGGTGCAGGCCGAGCAGCGGCGGTGCGGCGCCCTCCTCCCCCTCCCATTGCATGGCGAAGGCGACCATGCCGTCGGACCGGATGGCGAGATGGCGGATCGAGTTCCGCCACAGCGCCGCCTCCAGCTCGACCTTCTCCAGCAGCGTTCCGTCGAAGCCGAGATAGGCCAGGTTCGGGCGCATGGTGTCGATGTTGAGCTTGGTGCGGTCCGTGGGATCGGTGGCGATGCCGCCATTGGCCACGACCAGCGTCGCCCCGTCGGGCATCATGCGCAGGTCGTGCGGCCCGATGCCCTGGGTCGGCACCTCGCCCAAGCGGCGATATCCCGCCTCCACGTCCCAGATACCGATCGCGCCCTCGCTGGTGTCGCTCCGCTGCTCGGCCGTGAAGAGGCGCGCGCCGGCTTCGGCGAAGACGCCGTGGCCGTTGAACTGCCGCCCCTCGGGGGGCGAGAGGCGCCGGCGCACCTCTCCCGTCGAACAGTCGACGACGAGGGCGAAGGCGCCGGGGCGGCGCGCGAAGGCCACCGCCTCGGCGCGCCGCGGATGGCCGGCGCCGGCATGGCCCCGCGCCGGGAGCGGCACGCGAAAGGTCTCGGTGCCGTCGCCGCGCAGCCCGAAGAGGGCGAAGCCGCCATCGGGCTCCTGCGCGGCGGCCAGATAGGCCGGGTTTCCCACGGAGGCCCAGCCGAGCTGGGGGGCGGTCCCGGCCGCCAGGAGGCCGGCGAGAAAGCCGCGGCGCGTCGTCATCGGTCAGTCTCCGTCCTGCGAGTTGAATCCGGGCGCGATTCCCAGGGCGAGGCCGATCTCCGTCTCGATCGCCTCGCGCATCCCGCGCACGGCCTGTTGCAGGACCTCGACCCGGAGCCGCGCCTGCGGGTCCTCGACGTCCTGGAACCCCGGGTCGGCGATGCGCCCGGCTGCCGCCCGCACATGGTCCGCGGCGGCGTCTGTCTGCGGCAGGCCGTCCTCGGCCAGCGCATGGGCGAGATCCTGGGCCGCCTCGACCGCGAGCACGACATCGCGAAGGCTGCGCCCCGAGCGCCATGCTTCGGCGCGCTTCGGGCGCGGCCGCTCGAAGCTGCCCATCGGCCGGCCGAGCCGCGTGTCGGCGGTGAATTCGAGACCGGCCAGCAACTGGGTATAGAGCGCCCGGATCGCCTCGTCCTCGGTGAGATAGGTCGCGTTTCCCGCCTCGCCGGCGCTGGCGAGCACCGGCGCGAAATCCTCGGTCCAGGCGGCCTGCAGCGCCGCCGCCTGGAGGCCGAGATCGCCGGCGATCGCCTGCACGAGCCTGCAGGAATAATCGTCCGGACCGTAGCCATCGAAGGCCGGGTCATAGAGCAGCATCTCGAGGGCGAAGAGCCCGCGCGCGGCGATCGAGACCTCGCCGTAGCCGGCCGGATCTCCGGCGATCGGATCCTCGGCGGCGATCAGTCCGGCGAGCGTGCGCGCGGTGAAGCCGCGGTCGTCGGGCCAGAAGGCGATCGAGAGCGCCCCGGTCTCCGAGGGGCCGATGTGCAGGTCGGATAGCGGCATCCAGGCGTCGAAGGCCGCCTGGAAGGCCGGACGAAGGCTCTCGGCCCGGCAATCCTCCTGCGCCGCGCGGCCGAGGTCCGCACTCGCGGCGGAGAAGTCCGCCAGGGCCGGCAGGATTTGGCGGGAAAGGGCGTCACCGACCGACGCAGCGGCGGGGGTGGCGGCGAGGGTCGCCAGGGCGAGGAGCGCGGCGCGCATCAAAGGCTCTCCAGATATCTGATCAGGGCGGCGCGATCGGCGGCCGGCATCTCGACGACCCGGTCGCGGGACGCCTGTGCCTCGCCGCCGTGCCAGAGGATCGCCTCGAGCAGGCTCCGGGCCCGGCCGTCGTGCAGGAAGGTGTCGTGGCCGCTGACCTGCCCGGTCAGGCCGATCCCCCAGAGCGGCGCCGTCCGCCATTCGGTCCCGGTGGCGCGCGCTTCGGGGCGATCGTCCGCCAGACCCTCGCCCATGTCGTGCAGCAGCAGGTCCGAATAGGGCCAGATCAGCTGGAAGCTCTGCTCGGGCCGGTCTTCGAGCCGGGCGGTCACGAAGCTCGGCGTATGGCAGGCGGGACAGCCCGCGCCATAGAACGCCTGCTTGCCCTGCAACACCTGCGCGTCATCGGCATCGCGCCGCGCCGGCACGCCGAGATTGCGGCTGTAGAAGGTCACCAGATCGAGCCCGGCGGCGTCGAGCTCGTAGCCGTCCTGGCCGGCGTCGCCGCCATGCGGCGCCGACCGGCATCCCGCCTCGCTCGCCGTGCAATCTCCCCACAGCGCGGGAAAGAGCGGGGTCGCTATGCCCATGTCGCCGGAGAATGCCGCCGCCGATTGCTGGCGGATCGTGGGCGCCCCGGCCTTGTGCCCGAAGCGCCCCAGCATCGGCATGGCGTATTCGGCCGACCAGACGATGTTCGGCCGGCCCGAGATGCCGTCGCCGTCGCGATCCTCGGGATCGGCCTTCGCGAGGATGTCCGCCGCCGGAATCGCCTCGATGAGGCCCAGGCCGATCATCTGCGGCGCCACCCGCGGGCTGAGCATCGCATCGGGATGCAATGGGCCGTAGCCGAGATCGGCGGCGCGATAGGTCGGGCGGCGCAGCCTGGCGGTCTCGCCTTCGGAGAGCTCGACCGTCGTCTCGTCATAGGTGACGTCGAGCCGGTATTCCGCCGCCTGCCCCGCGGTCGCGAAATCCTGCAGCTGGCCACCATAGACCGGATCCGGCGCGGTGGCGATGTAGTCGGCGATCTCCGCCATCGCCGGATCGCCTGCGGCGGGAATCGAGACGCGCAGGAACATCGAGACGGCGGGCTCGTCCGGCCCCGAGGGCGGATGCCCGCGCCCGTCCTTGATGTGGCAGCTCTGGCAGGCGCGCGCATTGTAGAGCGGCCCGAGCCCGTCCGAGGCGAGTGTCGAGGACGGCGCCGAGACCCAGAGCTTGCGGAAGAGCCCGTTGCCGACCTTGAAGTCCAGCTCGCGCTCGAAGCTGATGTTCCCGGAGGGATCGGAAAAGGCGTCCGCGGTGGTCCGCACGCGCACCGTCGCCGCCCCGCCCGGCAGCCCCTCGAAGGGCTGCGGCTGCGAGAAGTCCGTGGCCGGCGCGGTGACCGCGGCGATTCGCGCCGCCTCCTCGGCGGTGCGCGGGATGAATTTCAGGTGCGGATCCCCGAGGTCCTGTGCATCGGCGACACCGCCGAGCACAGCGAACCCGAGGGCGAGCCTACTCGGCCTCGTCCATCGACGAGGCGTTGAGAAGCGCATAGCGCTCGCCTCCGAGCTTCTCGTAGAGGTCGATCTGGGTCTCGAGAAAATCGACATGTCCCTCTTCGTCGGTAAGCAATCCCTCGAACAGCTTCATCGAGACGTAGTCACCGACCTTCTGGCAGTATTCGCGGGCTTCCTTGTAGAGCTCGCAGGCTTCCTGTTCGGCGGCCAGATCGCAGTCGAGCGTCTCGCGCGGGTTCTGTCCGATCCTGAGCGGGTCGAGCTTCTGGAGATTCGGATGGCCTTCGAGAAAGATCACGCGCTGGATGAGCGTGTCGGCGTGGTTCATCTCCTCGATGCTCTCTTCACGGCTCTTCTTGGCCATGTGTCCGAGACCCCAGTCCTCCTGCAGGCGATAGTGCAGCCAATACTGACTGACGGCGGTGAGCTCCGACCGGATCGCACGGTTAAGGTAGTCGATTACTTTTTCGTCGCCCTTCATTTCGGCCCTCTGGTATCTGTCCGGTCTGCCTGCGCATGCCCCGGAGTTGCATGGGGACCATCAGATTATCATTCTGGCGCATGGTGGAAAGGAATAGCTGCATGCAGGAACCGCAATCCGCGGCCTTGCCCAGGGCGCGATAGACCTTCCCCGGCGTGATGATCGTGTCCGGGTCGGCGGCGCGCATCCAGTCGATGGCCGCATGCACGTCCGCGCTGCTGATGGCCTGGCAATGGCAGACGATCATCGGTCGGCTCCCGGGATCACTGGAACACCGCGCCCGGATCGTCGAGGCTGTCCGAGCCCTCGAAGGCGATGCTGTCGAGGCCCAGGGCCGTGACGATCCGCTCGATGCTGCGTGTCTGGTCGATCAGCCCGTTCACGCCGGCCATGATCAGCGCCTCGCCCTCGGCGTTGCCCTGCTCCAGCATCATGTCATAGGAAAACCCTCCCTCGGCCGCCGTCCGGATGGCGCCGAGCGCGGCCATCGTCGTGTCGAGCTTCGCGCGCATCTCGGCATCGAGGCCCGGGTCGGTCCCGGCGACGAGCGTGGAGAGCGACGGCCCCTCGACCACCGATCCATCGGGGCGGGCGTAGCGACCGAGATAGACGTTCTGCACCCCGAGCCCGTCGTAGTAATGGCTGTTGTGGGTGTTGTCGGAGAAGCAATCGTGCTCCTCCTCCGGGTCGTTCAGCATCAGGCCGAGCCGCATGCGCTCGCCCGCCTGCTCGCCGTAGGAGAGGCTGCCCATTCCGGTCAGGATCGCCACGAGGCCGGCACCCTCGTCGGCGGTGACCGCCTCGCGCGCCGCGCCGCCTTCCGCCCATTCTGCCGCCATGAATTCGAGATCGCCGACCAGCAGCGCCGTCGCCGCCTCGAGATAGGCCGCGCGGCGGTCGCAATGGCCGCCGGTGCAGCCTTCGCCCTGCACGTAGTCGGTAAAGGGACGGTCGCCCGCCCCGGCTCCGGTACCGTTCAGATCCTGCCCCCAGAGCAGGAATTCGATGGCGTGGTAGCCGCGCGCCACGTTGGTCTCGATCCCGTCCGCCTCGTTGAGCGTATCGGCGATCAGGTCCGGCGTGATCGCGCCGGCATCCACCGCGACACCGGCGATGGTGATGGAGGGATTGGCGATGATGTTCAGGGCGGCGAGTTCGTTGGCATCGGTCGGTCCACCGTAGGAGGCATCGACATAGTCGATCAGCCCCTCGTCGAGCGGCCAGGCGTTCACCTTGCCCTCCCAGTCGTCGACGATGGCATTGCCGAAGCGGAAGACCTCGGTCTGCTGGTACGGCACGCGGGCAGCGAGCCAGGCTTCCCGGGCGCCCGCCAGCGTCGCTTCCGAGGGCTCCGCGATCAGCGCGTCCACTGCGGCCTTCAGGTCCCGGGCCGCGCCCAGGCTGTCGGCATATTCCGCCGCGGCGATGTCGGCATAGGTCTGGAGGATCGCCGTCCGGCTGACTTCGGCATTGCCTTCCGTCGCGAGCCCGACCCCGAGGGCAAGCGCGCAGGTGGTGATTGCACAGGACTTCATCGGATGGCGTTCCTTTTCCCTAGTGGAGGATCTTTGCGGATGATGGCGGGGCTTGCGTCGGCCGCGCCCTGAGCGCCATGCGCCTGAGCGCGAGGCCGAAGGCCTCGGCATGGGCTAGGAGACAGATCGCGACATCGGCGCGGACGAGGATCGTGGCGACGAGCATGGCATCCTCGCGGTCCCCCTCGCTGGCCAGGGAGACGAAATTGGCGAAACAGGCCTCGTCGGCACCGATGCATTCGCAGGCGACATGATGCCGCATCAGCGGGCGCCGGCCATGGCGGACGCAGAGGTCGCAGAGCGCCTCGAAGGCGCATAGCGCGCTTCGACCGGCTTCCGGGCCCAGCGCCGCGGCGAAATCGTCGCGCAGCCGCGCCTGCGCCGCGGGCCCGTCGCACCAGCGCCGCAGGCAGAGCACGGCACCGGCCGCCACCGCGTCGAGCTCGGCGACATGGCCGACCGCAGCGCCGCCGCGGGGAGGACGGATGGCGTTCATGGCGCGCTCGTCACCAGACCGGTGGCGGTCGGCAGTTTCACGTCGCGTGCCTCCGTGCGAATGCCCAGCGCTTCCCCGCGCTCCGATTCGAAGGCCGGCGGGGATTGTGACGCAAAACTGAGTGAATCACTCGGATATGTCAACCTGAGTTCTTTCCTCAGGTTTGGACGCCAATGCCGGACAGCTCCATGGCCGCATTCTTTCCGGGCGGGGATCCTGCCGCCCGTGCATGGCACCCGCGACTTACACGACCGATACGGTCATGCCTCCCAGCCCCTCGACCTCGATCTCCATCCGGTCGCCCCTGTTCACGGGACCGACGCCGGAGGGGGTGCCGGACATGATGACGTCGCCGGGAGCGAGTTCGAAGAACTCCGACAGGTAGGAGATCATCTCCGGGACCTTCCAGATCATCTGGTTGAGGTCGCCCTCCTGGCGCAGCTCGCCGTTCACCTTGAGCGTGATCCGCCCGTGGTCCGGATGGCCGACCTCCGATACGGGATGCACCGGGCCGACCGGCGCGGAGCGCTCGAAGGCCTTTCCGATCTCCCAGGGCCGGCCCTGCTTCTTCATCTCGCCCTGCAGGTCGCGCCGCGTCATGTCGAGCGAGAGCGCATAGCCGAAGACATGGTCGAGCGCCTCGTCGAGCGGGATGTCGCTGCCGCCCGACTTCAGCATGACCGCGATCTCCACCTCGTGATGGACGTCCGAGGATTTCGGCGGATAGGGGAACTCGCCGGAAGCATCGAGATTGTCGGGGTTCTTCTGGAAGAAGAACGGCGCCTCCCGGTCGGGATCGTGCCCCATCTCGATGGCATGGGCGGCGTAGTTGCGGCCGATGCAATAGACGCGCCGCACCGGAAAGAGCGCGTCGCTTCCGGCCACGGGAAGGGCCACGACAGGTGGCGTTGCGATTGCAAACTTCGACATCTCGGCCCCTCCGGCTTCCTAGCTTCTCAGTTACCCCTACACCGCCACCCGGAGCGGATCAATCGCCACCAATTGCCGTATGCGGGGCGATTTGGTTTCCAATCGCGATTGATGTGGCCCATAATGACTTCAAAGATCAAAATTGGTTGACCAATGGCCGGACCATGGATGCGCTGACACGACCGGCACCCGCAGAGCGCCTTGACGCCGTCTCGGCCCTGCGGGCGCTGATCGCCGACCGTCCCTACGCCCCCGGAGACCGGCTGCCCCCGGAGCGCGAGCTCATCGTCAGCCTCGGGATCAGCCGCGCCACCCTGCGCAAGGCGCTCGACGCGCTGGAGCGGGAGGGGGCGATCTGGCGGCACGTCGGCAAGGGCACCTTCGTTGCGGGCCATGCCAATGGCCGGCCGGCGGGCGGGCTCGACATGCTCAGCCGGAGCCTCACGCCGGTGCGCATGATGCGGGCGCGCCTCTGCATCGAGCCCGCCATCGCGCGCGAGGCGGCGATCAACGCCTCCCAGGCGGCGATCGTCGGCATAAGGCGCGCGCAGGATCGCGCCAGGACCGCGCTGAGCTGGCGGGCCTACGAGGCCCAGGACGATGCGCTTCACCGCGCGATCGCGGAAGCGACGGACAACATCCTCCTGCTTTCCCTGTTCGACCAGCTCAATCAGGTCCGGCGCGCCGTGGCCTGGGACGCGGTCATCCGCGTCTCGGACCGCCCGCCGGCGGAGCATCCCAGCTTCGCCGAGCACGACCGGATCGCCGCCGCGATCGAGGCGCGGGACCCCGCGGCGGCGCAGGACGCCATGCGCCGGCATATCGGATCCGTCTCCGCACGGCTCTTCGGGGAGGTCTGAAGCAGGCGAACGAACACGGACGGTCGAAACCGCGCGAAGTCGGGACCGTGAGCACAAGCCCAAGAAACCAATCAATCTCTGGGAGGAGAAAAATGAAACACCAGATCATGAAGATCGCGGGAGCCGCGCTGGCCCTCGGGATGGCCGCGTCGGCCGCGGCGGCCGACACGATACGCATCGCCCTCGCCGAGACGCCCTCGCCGGAGATGGCGGCCTTCTTCGTGGCGCTCGATCGCGCGAAGGCCAACGGCCTCGACTATGAATGGACCGCCTTCGCGGACGAGGAACTGGCGATCCAGGCGGTGCTGAGCGGCCAGATGGATATCGGCTTCGGCACGCCCTATGCCGCAATGCAGCGCTCCAAGGCGCCGCTGCGCATCGTCTTCCAGCTCTCCAAGCTGAAGTTCTTCCCGGTCACCTCGAAGAAATACAGCGATCTCAAGGATCTCGACGGCGAGCCGATCCTGTTGCATTCGCGCGGCGGCGGAACCGACTCGATCGCCAATGTCATCGAGGACCGGGTCGGCATCAAGTTCGGCGAGCGCTCCTACCTGCCCGGGTCCGAGAACCGGGTCGTGGCGCTGATCGCCGGCCAGGCCGACGCGACGATCCTGGATCTTGCCAACAAGAACAAGATCATGGCGCAGGAACCCGACAAGTTCAACGTCCTGCCCATGTTCGAGGTCGATGCCAGCGACGAGGCGCTCTTCGCCAATCTCGACTGGATCAAGAACAACGAGGAAGCGGTCGACATCTTCGTCAAGGCGCTGGTCAGCGTCTGGCAGGACATGTCGGCGGATCCGACGATCATCAGCCGCGAGACCGATCCGGACGGGCCGATCGGCCAGCTGCCCCAGGAGCTGCGCGACGGCATCGACCAGTTCTACGCCGATGCGGTGGCCGGTGGGCTCTACGACCCCGATGGCGGCGGGCGGAAGGCGGCCATGGCGGACATGGAATGGTATTCGGCCGCCGGGCAGCTCGACGGGGATCCCTCGACGCTGAACATCGAGGACTTCTGGTACCTCGCGCCGCTCGACGCCGCGATGAACTGAGCCGGGAGCGACCGGGTCATCGGCCGACCCTCCGGTGACCGGGCCGCTCAGGCTCGCCGACGGGAACCGCGCATGATGCCGCAACGCTCGCTGATGCTGACGCTCCTCTCGGCCGGGTTGGTGTTCGGCGCCTGGCAGATCGCGGGGATGATCCCCGTCAGCTACGCCTTCCCGACCTTCCTCGAGACCATGTCGGCGCTCCTGCGCATGGTCCTCGACGGCACCCTGTTCGTGGCCTTCGGCGAGACGCTGAAGCCCCTGCTGGTGGGCATCGCCATCTCGGCCGCGCTCGGGATCGGGCTGGGGCTCTGGATCGGCCTGAGCAGCTGGTTCGACTGGCTGTTCTCGCCCATCTTCATCGTGATGCAGGCCGCCCCGCTGGCGGCGCTGATCCCGCTTCTGGTGATGGTCTACGGGATCGGGCTGACCTCGAAGGTCTTCGTGGTCTGCATCATGGCCATGCCGGTGATCGTCCTCAATACCAGCGGCGCGGTGCGCAACACGCCCACCCCGCTCAAGGAAATGGGGCGCTCGTTCCTCGGCAGCGAGCGCGACATCGTGCTCAAGATCATCCTGCCGGCCGCATCGCCGATCATCTTCTCCGGCCTGCGGCTCGGGGTGTCCGCCGGGTTCATCGGGGCGGTGCTCGCCGAGCTGAAGATCACGCCGACGGGCGTCGGCGACATCATCAGCTACAGCCGGTCCATTGCCGATTATCCGAGCATGTACGCGGCGATCTTCTCCATCATCGTGCTCGCGGTCCTGTTCCTGAACCTTCTCGAGCGGCTCGAGGACTTCCTGTTCGAAGGAAACAACCGTGGCTATGCCTCAGATACCTAGGGCACATCCCGTGAGAACGCCCGCATCGGAGATCGCGGTCACCGCGCGCCGCATCTCCAAGAACTATGGCGCGGTCGAGGCGCTGCGGAACCTGTCGCTGGACTTCCCGCGCGGGCAGCTGACCTCCCTGCTCGGCCCTTCGGGCTGCGGCAAGACCACCCTGCTCAAGATCATCGCGGGGCTGCTCGAGCCGACCTCCGGCGAGGTCGAGGTCAACGGCAAGGCCGTCACCGGTCCGGGTCCCGACCGGGCCTTCGTCTTCCAGGACTTCGCGCTGCTGCCCTGGGCGAACGTCCTGCGCAACGTCGCCTTCGGCCTCGAGCTCCGCGGCATCGCGCGGTCCGAACGCGAGGCGATCGCCGAGGGATACATCCGCAACGTCGGGCTCGCCGGCTTCGAGGCCAGCTATCCGCACGAGCTCTCGGGGGGCATGCGCCAGAGGGTCGGGCTCGCCCGCGCCCTCTCGGTCGATGCGCAGGTGCTGCTCATGGACGAGCCCTTCTCGGCGGTGGACGAGCAGACGCGCCGCAAGTTCCAGGAGGACCTGCTCTCGCTGGTGCAGCGGGAAGCCAAGACCTTCATCTTCGTGACCCATTCGATCGAGGAGGCGGTCTACGTCTCCGACCAGATCGCGATCCTCCTGCCCCGGCCGAGCCGGGTCTCGGAGATCATCCGCCCCGGGGGCTTCCGCAACAAGGGCGCCGACCAGATCCGCCGCGATCCCGAATATCTCGACATCGTCGACGAGATCTGGGCCTCGCTGCGCCGCTACGTGGAGTAGGACGGCCATGACGATCCACGGCTACCGCTTGCCGGCCATGTCCTCGCTCGTCCTCTGGGCGGTCCTCTGGGAGATCGTCGGGCGCTCGGGCCTCACCTTCTTCATCCCGCCGCTCAGCGAGGTCCTGCAGACGCTGTTCCAGATCATCGGCACGCCCGCCTTCCAGAACGCCCTGCAGGAGACCGTCGTCGCGTTTCTCGCAGGCATCCTCGCTGCCGTGGCGATCGGCATCCCCGTGGGCATCCTGATGGGCAAGAGCCGTCTCGTGGACGAGATGCTGCTGCCCTGGGTGAACATGTTCCTCAGCGCACCGCTGACGGCGCTGGTGCCGGTGCTGATGGTGCTCTTCGGCTTCGGGATGAAATCGATCGTCATCACCACGACGCTCTTCGCCATCTGGATCATCATCCTGAACTCCCGCGCCGGCGTGAAGCAGATCGACCGGTCCCTGGTGGAGATGGCGCGCAGCTTCGGCGCCTCGCCCCTCGACGCCTTCTACAAGGTCTATTTCTGGGCCGCGCTGCCCGAGATCCTGGGCGGCGTGCGGATCGGCGTGATCCGGGGCGTCAAGGGCGTGATCATCGGCCAGCTGCTGATCTCGGTCGTCGGGTTCGGGGCGCTGTTCGAGCTCTATTCCTCCAACTTCCTGATGTCGCATTTCTGGGCGGTGCTGCTCGTGCTCTTCGCGATGGCCTTCGCGCTGTCGGAGCTGCTCGCCCATCTGGAGCGGCGCGTGTCCTACTACGCCGCGAAGCGGTGATTGGGCCTCGCTCCGAGCGAGGCACGCCATCGGCCCTTATCCCACGCAGGCCGAACGTCCCCTGCCCGATCGGTGTCGATCGGGCCGCGCCGGCCCTGCGGGGGGCCGGCGCGCCTTGCGCGCCGTCCAGGGCCGACCCGTCCCGATCCTCAACCAATGGTGAAGCTGCACGCCCCTCGCCCTGCGGCTTGCGCCTTCGGGCGACCGGACCGGGCGACGCGCCACCGGCGCCTCGCCTTTTCGGTCCGGGAGAAGGTAATGCGGGCCGCACGGGGCGCGGCCTTCTTCCTGTCCCGAGGCTCGGGCCGGGGTCCCCAGCGCCGGCAAGGTGGAAGGGCCGCAGGTATCGGCGCGCCGGTCAGGAGGGCGTTTCACGATGAAACGCCTCTCAATATATTGTTATTACACAGATTTTCTAGATACCCCTTCAGAACTCACCTCGAACCGGCGCCGGTCACGGCCCGGGCGATACCGACAGGGCGGGGCGGACGCGCTGCGCATCGCGCAGCGCCAGGTACCAGGGGTCCATCTCGAGCGCGCGGTCCACCAGCGCGCGGATCCGCGCTTCCTCCTCGTCGCTCTCGATCGCGATGGCGACCCGGGTCTCCGTCGGCGCCGCGGTCGAAGGGCTCAGGCCGAACAGGGCCGCGTCGTCGAAGTCGGTCTCGACCGTGACGGTGACCTTGCGGAATGCCAGTCCCTCGCGGGCCGCGAGCATCTTCACGCCCATCGCCACGCAGCCGCAGACCGCCGCACGGGCATGAAATCCGGGCGAGGGCCCTTCGCTGTTCCCGCCCATTCCCGGGCCGAAGTCGAGCGTCGCCGTGTATTTCCCCTGCCGGACGTGGCAGGCGAGGCCCTCGCCGATCTCGCCGACGGCAACGATCGTGCTGCGCGCCGCCTCGACGTCCTCCCGGATCCGCTCGATCACCCGGTTCTGGGCGTGCCGGATGAAGGCGTCGCGGTCGCCGTCGCCGGCCTCTTCGGCGGGCAGGACATTCGCGGTTCTGGTGGCATTCATGGTCGTAGCTCCTTTCAGGCGGCCAACCGGCCGCGGGTTCCGGCGATGTGGTCTGCGAGATGGGCGGCGTCCGCCCCTACCCCGTCGATCAGCGCCGAGTTGCGGCGGCGCAGGAATGGCAGGCCGAGCGCATAGAGGCCCGGCGCGACCACGCCTTCGCGATGGGCGAGACGGCCCTTGCGGTCGAAGACCGGCGCATGAAGCCAGCCGTGGTCGGGCCGGAAGCCCGTCGCCCAGATCACGGTCCGGAACTTCCCCCGGGTCAGATCCTGGGTCAGCCGCGGCGGGTTCGGGACCCGCGTCGGCGCGAAGCGCTCGATGCCCTGCAGCCCTTCAGGCTGCGCCCGCTCCGCCCATTCGTCAAGCGTCGCGAGCAGGCGGTTCATCTTCTGGTCCGAGAGGGCGCAGCAATTGGCCAGCGCTCCGGAAAAGAGCGCCTGGCCGTCGCGGATCGCCGAGAGCCGCCCGACGATCTCCACGCCCGCGTCCTGGAGGGAATTGAGATCGAAGAACCGTCGCTCCGAGGTTCCGGCGAGCTGCGCCGAGGGAAGCCGGCGCACGCGCTCCGGGTCGTCGACCGCGTCGTGACCGGCGTCGTGGATGCCGGCGCGGTCCATCCACCACTGGATGTCGCGGCCGCGGTAGTGCCGCGGCATGCGGACATGCTCGCCCGCCGCCAGGGTCACCGCATGGCCGGCCGCGCGGATCTCGGCGGCGAGCTGCACCCCGGTCGCCGAGGCGCCGACGATCAGGACGCCGCCGGCCGCCAGCTGGGCCGGGCCGCGATATTGCAGCGCCGTGAACTGGGCGATGCCGTCGGGCAGACCGGCGGCGCAGGCGGGCAGGCTTGCGAGGTTGCAGGCGCCCGAGGCGATGACCAGCGACCGGCAGGCCCAGTCACCGCGGTCGGTGGCGACGCGATAGCCGCCTCCGTCGATCGTGACCGAGGTGACGCGGGTGCGTTCCTCGACCGGCGCGCGGCTGGCGCGTGCATAATCGGAAAGATGGCGGACGACCTGCGGCAGGCTCATGAAGCCGTCGGGGTCCGGCCCGGCATAGGCAAAGCCGGGCAGCCGGCTTTGCCAGTTGGGGGTGAGAAGCCGCAGGCTGTCCCAGCGTTCGTGGCGCCAGGAATTCGCGACCTCTCCGCGCTCGATCACCACATGGGCGATCCCCCGCTCCGACAGGCAGTGGCTCATCGCGAGGCCGGCCTGGCCGGCGCCGATGACGATCGTCTGGATCCGTTTCATGGAAAGCCACTCCTTGCCGGCGTCGCGATCAGGCGACCTCGACCACGACGTTGGTCGGGTTGGTCAGCATGTCGAAGACCGCCGACCGCTTCTGGGACTGGGCGACCAGCGCGGCGATCTCCGCGTCGGAGGCGTCGGCGCTGATCTCGAACCTGACCCGGATCGCCGAGAAGCCGTTGCGGATGTCCGGATCCATGCCGAGGATGCCGCGGACGTCGATGTCGCCCTCGACGATGGCGCGCGCCGCGTGGAGCTTGATCCCGCGATGCTGGGCGACGGCGGCGAGGCCCCCCGTCAGGCAGCTGGCGAGTGCCGAGAGCAGGATCTCCGGCGGGGTCGGCGCGGTGTCGGCGGCATGGAAGACCTCGGGATGATCGGAAGCGATCGTGAAGGTCTGCTTGCGGGCATGCTCCTGGCCGAGGCCGAAGTAGCCGTTCAGCGTGTTGCGGTTCTGCGTGCCGGTGATCCAGTCGCAGCTGCTGCGGAAGGTGAAGCTCGCGGCTTCGGGCGCCTGTTCGAAGGCGGCGCGGGCGCCGATCAGCGAGGCGGTGTCGACGCCGTTGTCGACGGGGGCGCCGGAGATTTTCGTCTCGAAGGTCATGGTTCTGGTCCTTTGGGTTCGGGGTTGGTCGTGAGGGTTTCGGAGCGGCGGCGGCGCGCCGCTTCCGGCTGGTCCTGTCGCCAGGATCAGGGCGGGGGCGGGAGGCGGTGCCAGGGCGCGGCACCGGTCCCGCGGCATTCTCAGGGCCGCGTCATTCCGGGGCGCGGGCGGTGATCAGCCAGGAGGAGCTCTCCATCCAGAACCCCTCCTGCGTCCGCTCGACGCCGGCGAAGAGCTCGGCCAGCGCCCGGTCGATCTCCGGGCGCATCGCCTCGGCGCGCGGACCGGCCGCGCGGAAGGTCTCGCCCGCCGGGCCGATGGCGAGCTGGAAGCCGATGGCATCCTCGATGTCGCGTCCCACCATCACCTTGGCGTCGATCCGCCGGAAGGCGATGTCGGTGAAGCCGGCCGCCGCCATCTGGGCGCGCGTCACCTCCTCGCTCGCCATCGAGAACGGCCCCGGGCCGCAGGTCCGGGCGTCCTCGCCCGGCGCCGGCAGGAACTTCCGCAGCACCGCATGGGGCGCGTTCACCCAGGGATTGTCCTCGCGCCGGCGCCAGACGATATGGGCGATCCGGCCGCCGGGCTTCAGGGCCTTGCGCATCGAGCGCAGCCCCCGGACCGGGTTGGCGAAGAACATCGTCCCGAAGCGCGAGAAGACGAAGTCATGGACGCCTTCCTCCAGCCCGATCTCGGCATCGCCCCGCTCGAAGCGGACGTTGGCAACGCTGCCCGCTTCCGCAAGGCTTCGGGCCTGATCGAGGAAGGCGTCGCAGCAATCGATGCCCAGGACCGCGCCCTCGGGCCCGACCCGGCCGGCGATCTCGACCGCGGTGTCGCCGAAGCCGCATCCGACATCGAGCGCGGAATCGCCCGGCGCGATGTCGAGCGCCGGCATCACGGCGGCGCTGTGCCGCGAGAGGCCGCCGACGAGGATGTGGCGGTACCGGACGAATTTCGGCGCGAGGACCTCGTTCCAGAATGCGACGAGCTCGGTGTCGGCCGGCTGGATGCGATCGTGTGCGTGCAGTGTCATGGTTCCGTCTCCCGACTGCCGGATCGTCCGGCGCTGGATACGGGATAGGACAAAGGGCGCTTGCCTGCTTGAGAAGGGTCTGAGAGTTTCCTGTTGAACTCCTGAGTTCTGCCAAGGTGCCGAAGATGCAGTACCGGTTCGACGATTTTACGCTCGATCTCGATCTCGGAGAGCTTCTGCGCGGCGGCGAGGCGATCGCGGTCGAGCCCCGCGCCTTCGCGATGCTCTGCTACCTCGTCGAGAATTCGGACCGCCTGATCGGCAAGGACGAGCTGGTCGAAAAGCTCTGGGACGGGCGGATCGTCTCCGACGCCGCGATCTCGACCGTGCTCAAGACGGCGCGCAAGGCGCTCGGCGACAGCGGGAGCGAGCAGCGATACATCCGCACCGTGCACGGTCGGGGCTTCCGCTTCGTCGCCACCCGGACCGTCCGCGCCACGGCCCAGGTCCGGGACACCGAAGAACCGGTGACCCTCGCCGCGACGGGCGAAACCGGCCAGCGGCCGACGGTGGCGGTGCTGCCCTTCACGCTGATCGGGGGCTCGGAGAGCTATTCGGCGATCGCGGATGCGATCCCGAGCGAGCTGATCGCGAGCCTCTCGCGCCTGCGCTGGCTGAAGGTGATCGCGCGCGGCTCCAGCTTCCGCTTCCGCGAAACCGAACGGGATTTCGCCGCGATCGGCGAGGCGCTCGGCGCGAAATACCTGCTGACGGGCGATGTCGAGCTTTTCGACGGCGATCTCGCGATCACGGTGGAGCTGGCCGAATGCAGCACGGGCCACGTGATCTGGGGCGACCGCCTGAGCGGCAGCATCGACGACGTCCACGGCATCCGCGAAGAGATCGTGATCCTGGTCACCTCCGCGCTCGAGCTCCATGTCCCGCAGCACGAGGCGCAGATGGCGCGGCTGCTCAGCCCGGAATCGCTCGACGCCTGGAGCTGCTACCACCTCGGGCTGCAGCACATGTACCGGTTCAACCGGGCCGACAACGACCTGGCGGCCGGACATTTCGCCCGGGCGACCGAGCTCGACCCACTCTTCGCCCGCGCGCATGCGGCGCGGTCCTTCACGAGCTTCCAGTCGGCCTTCCTCCGCTACGGATCGGACCGCGCCGCGGATATCGAGAACGCCCGCCGCCATGCCGAGCGCTCCGTTTCCCTCGACCCCATGGATCCCTTCGGCAATTTCAACTTCGGGCGCGCCCATTGGCTGCGCGGCGATCCGGCCGCCGGCCAGGCCTGGCTGGAACGGTCGCTGAGCCTGAGCCCGAGCTTCGCGCAGGGCTTCTATGCCCATGGCTGGGCGGACATCATGGCCGGCGAGGGCGCCGCCGCGCTGGCCAATCTCTCCAGGGCGATCACGCTGAGCCCGCTCGACCCGTTCCTCTACGCCATGAAATCGGCCACCGGTCTCGCCCAGCTCCACCTCGGCGAGCTCGAGGAGGCCGCGCGCTGGTCGAGCCAGGGCGCCCGCACGCCCGGCGCCCATTATCTGATCTGCGCGGTGGCCGCGGCGATCAACGAGATCGCCGGCAAGCCGATGGAGGCGCGCTACTGGGCCGAACAGAGCTTCGCGCGCCGCAAGGATGCCTCGATCGAGGCGTTCTTCGCGGCGTTCCCCTTCCGGGACGAGAAGATCCGCAGCGACCTGCGCCGCGCGCTGACGGCATTGGGCTTCAGACACTAGGGGCTCGGCCCGAGCACACCGTCGCGGTATGGCCGCCGGCCGGACGTCGCGCTAGCTTCGTGATCCCCCTCGGGGACTGCAAGGAGGCCGCCCGTGCCCGCCTATCTGATCGTCGACACGCAAATCCACGACACCGCCGCCTATGACCGCTACAAGGCGCTCGCTAGGCCGCTCGCCGAGAAGCACGGCGGCGAATACCTCGCCCGCGGCGGCGCCCTGGAGACCCTCGAGAACGAGCTCTGGTCCCCCACCCGCCTCGTGGTGATCCGCTTTCCCGACATGGCCGCGGCGCGCGCCTTCGCCGAGGATCCCGATTACGCCCCGGTCAAGGCGATCCGCCTCGGCGCCGCGAAATGCACGGTCGCGATCATCGACGGAATGTGACCTCGGGGGCTGCCGGTCGCCGCCTCGACAGCGGCGGCGCGAGCGCCTATCTCAGCCCGGACCCGAACCGAGGAGCCCCCATGCCCGCCACCTCCGCCCAAGACGCCCGCGAGCCCGATGCCGCCGAGGCGCTCGGCGCCCTGCCCGAATGGGACCTTGGCGACCTCTATGCCGCGCCCGACGCGCCGGAGATCGCCCGCGACCTCGACTGGCTCGCCGCCGAATGCGCCGCCTTCGCTGCCGATTACGAGGGCCGGCTCGCCGATCTCGACGCCGCCGGACTGCTGGCGGCGATCCGCCGCTACGAGCGCATCCAGACCGTCTCCGGCCGGATCATGAGCTATGCCGGGCTCCGGTACTTCCAGAACACCACCGATGCCGGGCGCGGCAAGTTCTTCGGCGACATGCAGGGCCGCATCACCGACCTCTCGGCGCCGCTCGTCTTCTTCGCGCTCGAGCTCAACCGCGTCGAGGATGCCGCACTCGACGCCCGCCTCGCGGAGAACGCCGATCTCGCCCGCTACCGCCCGATCCTCGACCGCATCCGCAAGATGAAGCCCTACCAGCTCTCCGACGAGCTGGAGAAATTCCTGCACGACCAGTCCGTGGTCGGCGCCGCGGCCTGGAACCGGCTCTTCGACGAGACGTTGGCCGGGATGACTTTTGACGTCGAAGGCCAGGCCCTGCCGCTCGAGGCCACGCTCAACCTGCTCAGCGAGCAGGACCGCAGCCGGCGCCGGGCCGGCGCCGAGGCACTCGCCGCGGTCTTTCGCGCCAACCAGCCGCTCTTCGCACGCATCACCAACACGCTCGCCAAGGAGAAGGAGATCGAGGACCGGTGGCGCAAGCTGCCCGCGCCGCAATCCGCGCGCCACCTCGCCAACGACGTCGAGCCGGAGGTGGTCGAGGCCCTCAGGAACGCGGTCGTGGCCGCCTATCCGAAGCTCTCGCACCGCTACTACGCGCTCAAGGCGAAATGGCTCGGCCTCGAGCGGCTCGAGATCTGGGACCGCAACGCGCCGCTGCCGCGCGACGACGACCGCAAGATCGGCTGGGAGGACGCGAAGGCCACCGTGCTCGACGCCTATGCCGGCTTCGACCCGAGGATGGCCGAGATCGCCGCGCCCTTCTTCGAGCGCGGCTGGATCGACGCCCCGGTCAAGCCGGGCAAGAGCCCGGGCGCCTTCGCCCATCCCACGATCACCGAGGTGCACCCTTATGTGCTGCTCAACTACCTCGGCAAGCAGCGCGACGTGATGACGCTGGCCCACGAGCTCGGGCACGGCGTGCATCAGGTGCTCGCCGCCGGCCAGGGCGAGCTCCTCTCCTCCACGCCGCTGACCCTTGCCGAGACCGCCTCGGTCTTCGGCGAGATGCTGACCTTCCAGAAGCTGCTCGACGCCGCGCCCGACCGGGCCGCGCGCAAGATCCTGCTCGCCTCCAAGACCGAGGACATGATCAACACGGTGGTGCGCCAGATCGCCTTCTACGACTTCGAGAGCAGGCTCCACGCCGAACGCCGCAAGGGCGAGCTCACGCCCGCGGACATCAACGCGCTCTGGATGAGCGTGCAGACCGAGAGCCTCGGGCCGGTCTTCGACTTCATGGAGGGCTACGAGACCTTCTGGTCCTATATCCCGCATTTCATCCATTCGCCCTTCTACGTCTATGCCTATGCCTTCGGCGACGGGCTGGTGAACGCGCTCTATGCGGTCTATCGCGAGGGCGAGCCGGGCTTCGCGGACCGCTATTTCGAGATGCTCAAGGCCGGCGGGTCGCGCCACCACAAGGAGCTTCTCGCACCCTTCGGCCTCGACGCCTCCGATCCCGCCTTCTGGGACAAGGGCCTCGGCGTCATCGCCGGCCTCATCGACGAACTGGAGGCCATGGAGGACTGACGCCGCCGCGCGGCCGGACGGATCGCGGTGACAATCCGCCGCCCGGATGCGCCGGGCGGGCGGGCTTGCGTGGCGGAAACGGGGGGATGGCATGCGGATCGGGCTGGGCTGCGAACTGACCTACGAGCTGCCGAAGGACACGCCGATGATCGTGCTCCTGAACGTACATTATTCCCGTGTCGGATATCTCGAGCGCCCCGATCGGCTGGTGACCGATCCGCCGGTGCCGATCGAGAGCTATCGCGACCTCTTCGGGAACTGGTGCTGCCGGCTGGTGGGCCCGCGGGGACGCTTCGTGCTGCGCACCGACGGGGTGATCCTCGACGACGGCGAGACCGATCCGGTGGATCTCACGGCGATCCAGCACCCGGTGGAGGACCTGCCCGCCGCGACGCTGGGCTACCTGCTCGCCAGCCGGTATTGCGAGACCGACCTGCTCTCCGGCGAGGCCTGGCGGCTCTTCGAGCACGGGCCCTCGGGCTGGGGCCGGGTCCAGGCGATCTGCGACTTCGTCCATGACCACGTGCGCTTCGGCTACGAGCATTCCCGGCCCACCCGCACCGCCGCCGAGACCTATGCCGAGGGGCGCGGGGTCTGCCGCGACTTCACCCATCTCGCGGTTGCCTTCTGCCGCTGCATGAACATCCCCGCCCGCTACTGCACCGGCTACATCAGCGACATCGGCCTGCCGCCGCCCTACGAACCGATGGATTTCGCCGCCTGGATGGAGGTCTATCTCGGCGGGCGCTGGTGGGCCTTCGATCCGCGCAACAATGCGCCGCGCCGGGGCCGGGTGCTGATCGCGCGGGGCCGCGACGCGGCCGACGTGCCGCTCACGCACACCTTCGGGCCCAATACCCTGAGCGGCTTCCGGGTCTGGATCGACGAGCTCGCCGCCTGAAGGCGCGCCCTTCCCCGCATCCGGGTCCCGGGTCCACGCAGGGCCGGGTTCGGCCTCGACATTCCCCGCCGCGCATCGGATGCTGCCCGCCCGTTCCGCGAAGGCCGTCCGCCCTTGTCCACGCCCGTATTCCTCGCCGTCATCGCGGCCGCCCTCCTCCATGCCGCCTGGAACGCGCTCGTCAAGCAGGGCGCGGACAAGCATCTCGGCATGACCGCGGTCGTGCTCGGCCATGTGCCCATCGCGCTCGTCGTGCTGCCCTTCGTGCCCTTCCCGGCGCCGGAGAGCTGGCCCTGGCTGCTGGCGGGGCTGCTCCTGCATACCGGCTACCAGCTCTTCCTGATGATGTCCTACCGGATCGGCGACCTGACCCAGGTCTATCCCATCGCCCGCGGCACCGCGCCGCTGCTCGTCGCCGGCATCTCGGTCGCCTTTCTCGGCGTCCATCTCGCGCCGCTCGAACTCCTCGGCGTCCTGACCATCGGCGCCGGCATCATGAGCATGAGCCTCGTTCGCCAGCGTGACGGTCTGCGCAACCGCCATGCTGCCCTGCTCGCCCTGGCCACCGGCGGCTTCATCGCCGCCTATTCGCTGGTCGACGGCACCGGCGCGCGGCTGGCGGGCACCGCACTGGGGTATTTCGGCTGGGCCTCGATCGGCAATGCCGCCGTCTTCGCGAGCCTGATGGCGCTCACCCGGCCCGGCCTGCTCACGCAGGTCTTCCGACGCGGCAAGCGCGCGATGATCCTCGGCGGCGGCGCCTCCTTCGTCGCCTATTCCATGGTGATCTGGGCCTTCACCCAGGCGCCCATCGCGCTGGTGACCGCGCTTCGCGAAACGAGCATCGTCTTTGCGCTGCTGATCGGCGTCTTCCTGCTCGGCGAGCGGCTCGACCTCGCCAAGGTGGCCTCGACCATGGTCACCCTGCTCGGCGGCGCGCTCCTGCGCCTCGCCCGATAGGGCAGACCGCGGTCCTTGGGCGCGCGCGCGAAGGGACCAAAAGTTAACGGCAGGAATATACACACGAAATCAACGCGTTGCAGCTTGTGCGCGCGCGCACGCCCCCGGCGGCTCCGCCTTTTCCCCGGTGGCGCTCAGCGAGGCGGCCCGACCAGCAGGTCCCAGGCGCGCCCGATGAAGGCAGGGTTCAGGCTGTGGCCGCCGTCGAAGAGGCAGAGCTCCAGCAGATACCCGCCGGGGTCGACCCGCCGCATGCAGTCCAGACCCTCGGCCGCCACCGGCTCGGGCGGGCCGTAGCCGCCGGCTGCCGCCAGCATCTCGATCGCCGCCGGCACGTCGCCCTGCCTGGCCTCCCCGATCGCGCGGCCCGCCAGCGGCACGACCTCGTCCGCGGTGCCGTGGTAGTGGATGAGGTTCAGCGGCGCGGCGGGACAATCCTCGGGGATCGGCGCCCAGAAGGTTCCCGAAACCGGAACATAGCCGGCGAAGGCGTCTCCCCGCGCACAGGCGAGGCCCCAGACCATCATGGCGCCCGAGGAGAAGCCCGCGACCAGCATCCGGTCGCGGTCGAGCGCGATCCGCCGGCCGACATCCTCGACCACCGCATCGAGATAGGCGACCTCGTCCGCGTTCATCGGTCGATCCTGCGCCGGCGCGCCCGGCGCGTTCCATTCGTCGCCATCGGCCTGCAGCGCCACGAAGGCGATGCCCAGATCTTCGGCCAGGTCCCGCAGCCCCGCATTCGCCATCACGGCTTCGCTCGTCCCGCGATAGCCGTGCAGGAAGAAGAGCGCGCCGGTCGGCGTGCTCTCGTCCCGGCCCTCGGGCAGCATCAGCCGGTAGCTGCGCGCGCCCACCCGGCAATCGCTCTCGACGCCGCAGGCCGAGGCCATCGGCGCCGCGAGCAGCAGCGCGAGCACGATCAGCGGCCGGAGGCGGCACCGCACCGGCGCCGGCCCCGTCATGGCATGTGATAGCCGGGCGTCGAATGCGAGATGGCGAGTTCCGCCTCGCTCATGTCGGCGGCGAAGGGCTCGAAGAGCGGCGTCGACAGGTAGCGCTCGCCGGTATCGGGCAGCATGCAGAGGATCACGCTGCCGTCCTTCGCCTTCTTCGCGACCTCCATCGCCACCCCGAAGGTCGAGCCGCCGGAAACGCCGGTGAGAATCCCCTCCTGCGCCGCGAGCTCGCGCGCCCAGCGGATGCCTTCCGCCCCGGCGATCGGGATCAGCTCGTCATAATAGCCGCCGTCGATCGCCTCCTGCAGGACATGGGGAATGAAATCCGGCGTCCATCCCTGGATGGGATGCGGCTCCCAGGCCGGGTGACCCTTGGCCGGGCCGTGGTCGGCCATGCGTTCCTGCGGCTGGCCCGAGCCGACGAGCTGCGCGTTCTCCGGCTCGGAGAGGATGATCTTCGCCTCGGGCCAGTGTTTCTTGAGAACCCGTCCCACGCCCGACACCGTGCCGCCGGTGCCGTAGCCGGTCACGAAATAGTCCAGCCTCGACCCGGCGAAATCGCCGATGATCTCCTGCGCCGTGGTGCTCTCGTGGATGTCGGCATTCGCCTCGGTCTCGAACTGGCGGGCGAGGAACCAGCCGTTCGCATCCGCGAGTTCCTTGGCCTTCATGTACATGCCCACAGCCTTCTGCGACCGCGGCGTCAGCACCACCTGCGCGCCGAGGAAGCGCATCATCTGCCGCCGCTCGATCGAGAAGCTGTCGGCCATGGTCACCACCAGCGGATAGCCCTTGGCCGCGCAGACCATGGCCAGCCCGATCCCGGTATTGCCGGAGGTCGCCTCCACCACGGTCTGGCCGGGCTTCAGCGTGCCGGCGCGCTCGGCCGCCTCGATGATGTTGACCGCCAGACGATCCTTGACCGAGCCCGCCGGGTTGAAGAACTCGCATTTAGCGTAGATCGTCACGCCCTTGGGCGCGAGCCGGTTGATCCGCACGCAGGGCGTGTCGCCGATGGTCTCGATGATGCTGTCGAAGAGACGCCCGCGTCCCTTGGTGCTGCGCAAGACGCCGTCGTTTCCGCTCGCGATGTTCATGGTGGTCACCCCCTGTTGCTCCGGACCGGCCCGCCGCGTCGCGAATGATCGGCATGCCCTCGAATCCCCGGCCGGCTCGATCATAGCACGCATGACGGGGACGCACAGATCCGGGCCGTCGAGGCCCGCCATCGGCATCCATGTCCTCGCGCGGAAGCGATCCCCGATTGCAGACGCGGGCGGCGCCGGATCCACCGGCGCCGTCACCCTGGCATTGTTGCGCGGAGCGTGGCCGGCCGAACGGCCGGGCTCACATGACCACGACCTTAGCACCCTTGCCGACGCGGTCGTAGAGGTCGATGACGTCCTGGTTCAGCATCCGGAAACAGCCCGAGGAGGCCGCCCAGCCGATGCTCTTGGGCGTGTTCGTGCCGTGGATGCGGTAGCCGGAGTCGCGGCCGCCGAAGTAGATGTAGAGCGCGCGCGCTCCGAGCGGGTTGCTCACGCCGCCCGGCATGCCGCCGGCCCATTTGGCGAGCGAGGGATCCCGCTTGATCATCTCGGGCGGCGGCGTCCAGCCCGGCCACCGCGCCGTGCGCGCGATGTAGCCGGTTCCGGTCCATCCGAAGCCTTCGCGGCCGATGGCGATGCCGTAGCGGGTCGCCATGCCCTCGGGCTCCACGAGATAGAGGAACGGGCCCTTGGTATCGATGACGATGGTGCCCGGCGCTTCCGCGGTGGCATAGGCGACCCGGTTGCGCAGCAGCGCGGGATGGAAGGCGGCGACGTCGATCGCCGGCAGCATCCGGTCCCCGTCCGCCCGGGCGGCATAGACCGCCGGATCCGCCGGCTCCGGCAGGTCGGATGCCTGCGGCGCCGCGACCGTGACGCCGTTCTCCACCGGCAGGCAGCCTGCCAGCAGAAACCCGCCAAGCACCAGCGAAAGCCCCGTTCGCACGAAGATCGTCATGTCAAGCCCACCTGTTACACAAACTGACCGCAAAACCGTTCTCAGGCAAGATCCGTTGCGTCCCGGCCGTTCCCGGCCGATTCGCCCCGATCCCGCCAGCGATAGCGCGCGGGCGTTTCCGGAGACTGAATCCGGGCGCCGTCCGGACCGTCGTCCTTAGCGGAACATTTCCAGCGGGCGGAAACTGCGGACATGCTTAACGGGCGCGTGTCAGGATGCCCGGCGGAATCCGAGCCATTTGCAGGGCACAAGACCCGCCTGGCCGGCCTCCAGACGGGCCGCTGGGGCGTTTATATAAGCCCCAGGTTGTTTCCGCCATGGCGCATATCGCATTGCGTGTATCCGCGCATGCCTCGGTCCCGACGCGGGGCGAGTTGGGGGCATTGCCGTTAAGTTTGATTCGATTTGAAAGCATCTCGGTGCCGGTTCATGTCTCGTCCGTGCAAGCGAGTGGAGTGAGTAGCATGTACCTAGTACCCAAGCGCCTCTTTGGCGCAGCCATCCTGCTTGCCGGGCTCGCCCAGGGTGCGAGCGCGGCAAGCGTGAGCATCTCGATCGACACCTTCGGGATGACGAATCTGTCGGGGGCGCAGGCGGCCTATGCCACCTACCTGACCGGCACCAGAGCCAACGTCGTCGAGGACTTCGAGAGCTTCACGCCCTGGGGCGGCCTCGTGGGCACCGCCAATCCGGTCGAGACCAATGCCGGGACGTTCAAGGCGGTCAGCGCGTCGAACGGCGGGCCGGGGGGCTCGTCGGTCAATGGCGGCAGCGGGCTCGAGGTCCGGGCCGACAACGGCGTGGGCAACAGCTCCGACGGGACGCTCTGGGGCCGCCAGAACAGCACCGACGGGGGCGAGAACTGGCTCGACAGCAACGACCTGACCTCCATGGTCTGGACGATCGACGCGAGCACCGGCTTCGGCCGCTTCGACAGCCTCGCCTTCATGCTGGGCGACGTCGGCGACATCAAGGGAACGCATTTCAGCATCAAGGTCGAGGCCGCGGGCTATTCCACCACGCTGGCCTCCATCCCCCGGCAGCCCAATGGCAACATCAATTTCGTCAGGATCCTCTTCGACGATTTCGTGCATGGCGCCAAAGTGACGCTGACGAGCAATCTCAACGACGGCTTCGGCATCGACGACGTCACGGTGGCCCGGGTCGCGCCGGTTCCGCTGCCGGGCGCGGGGCTCCTGCTGATGGGCGGCCTTGCCGGCTTCGGGGTCTTCCGGCGCCGCCGCGCGGCGGTCTGACGCCTTCCGCCCGCCAATCCGAACGCAGGGACGGCCGGACCTTGTCCGGCCGTTTTCGTCATGGCGGGCTCCCGCCCTCCTCCCCGGGTGGGCGCGGCGGGGTTTCCGGGCCGTCCTGCCGCGTCGCCAGCGCCACATGCGCCGAGAGGGCTTCGGCGAGCGTCGGCACGTCGCCGAGATCGGGCCAGCGGCCGGGTGACCACAGGCCGGAGCGGACCATGCATTTCGGGCAATGCGTACAGGCTTCCTCGACCTGGACGATCAGGATCAGCGCCGGCTCGCGACCGTTCGTCGCCATCTGCGCCTGAAGCCGCGCGTCGCGCACGAGCCGCGCGGTGCCGCTCACCCTGAGCGAGTCGCCGTTGCCGGGGATCAGGAAGAGGAGCGCGATCTCCGGATGCGCCAGCAGATTCCCGAAACTGTCCAGGCGGTTGTTGCCCGGCCGGTCAGGGATCGCCAGGGTATGCGCATCGAGCACCTGCACGAAGCCGGCCGGGTCGCCCTTGGGCGAGATGTCGAGCCGCCCGTCGGCGCCGCGCGTCGCGATCAGCACGAAGGGCGAGGCGGCGATGTAGCGGCGGCAGATCGGATCGATATGGTCGATCACCTTGACCGCCGCCCTTTCGTGCACCGGCGGAAAGAGCGCGCGCAGCCGGTCCGGGCTCTCGATCACCTCGTCGAACCGCGCCGCCGCAACCGGGCGCGCGCCCGCGCTCCCCTCAGGCCCCGGCGGCGGCATAGATCATGTCGATCATGCGCTGGTTGCCCCGCGAGAATTCGAGCGGGCAGGCGAAGGTCGCGCCATCCAGCACCGAGGCGTTGAAGGCATCGGCCTGCGCCCGGTACTGGTCGGCGCGCGGGAAGCGCTCGAGCACCGTCGTCGCGTCGCTCGCGCGGATCTCGATGACCTCGTCGCCATAGGCCCCGGCGTTGAAGGCCGCATGCACCGAGAGCCAGCCGCCGTCGCCGTGGAAGGTCATCAGCTGCCGCGGCGCCATGCGCATGGAGACGTAGAAATCGAGATGGAAATCCGGGAACGCCGCCTGCACCCGTGCCGTGGCGTCGATCCCCATGTCCCAGTCGATCTCCGCCGCGATCCGCTCCGGCTCGGCGCCGGTGACGTAGCGGGTGACGACGCTGGGATAGACGCCGATGTCGCGCAGGGCGCCGCCGCCGAGATCCGCCTGGTTGCGGATATTGCCCGGATCCTCGTTGAAGAAGCTGAAGGCGCCCTGGACATGGCGCAGCCGGCCGACCGCACCCTCCCGCAGCAGCTCGCGCACCCGGCGCCATTGCGGGTGGTGGGTGACCATGAAGGCCTCGGCCGCCACGAGCCCGGTGCGGTCGCGCGCCGCGATCAGCGCGTCGATCTCGCCGGCCGCGAGCGCGATCGGCTTCTCGCAGAGCACGTGCTTGCCCGCCTCGAGGCATTTCAGCGTCCATGCCACATGGTCGCCGTTGGGCAGGGGGATGTAGATGGCATCGACCCCGGGATCGGCCAGCAGTGCCTCGTATCCCTCCACCGCCCTTGCGCCGTAGGGCGCCGCCATCGCCGCGGCCTTGGCCCGGTCCCGGCTGCCGACCGCCGCCACCACCCCGCGGCTACTGGCATGAATCGCCGGGGCCACCCATTCCCGCGCGATCTTCGCGGCTCCCAGGATGCCCCAGCGCACCGGACCCTTGCTCATGTGTCCCTCCGCGGCTTGCTCCCTGTCCGAGAGCCTAGCCGCGTCGCCCCGCAGCGTCCAAGGAAAACGCGCGGGCGGGCTCAGGCCGCCGGCGGCGGCATCTGCGAACCGTCGGAAAGCACGATCCGGTTTCGCCCGCCGGACTTGGCCGCATAGAGCGCGGCATCGGCCTCGGCCATGGAATCGGCGAGCGGCGCGGGCTTGTCGGAGGGGGCGACCGCCCGCAGGCCGCCGCTCACCGAGACCTCCAGCGGCGCGCCGCCGGGAAGCGGCACCGGCGTGCGGCACACCGCCTCGCGGAGCCGCTCGGCGATGGTCATGGCCTCTTCTTCCGTGACCTCGGCGAAGACCGCGAGGAATTCCTCGCCGCCGATGCGCCCCAGGAGGTCGCCGCCGCGGCAGCTTCCCGCCATGCGGCTGGCGACCTCCTTGAGCACCCGGTCGCCCACGCCGTGGCCATAGGTGTCGTTGATCCCCTTGAAGCGATCGACATCGACCACCAGCAGCGCCGCCCCCTTCGCCCCGGCGACCGCGCGCTCCAGGAGCCGCGCCGTGCGGTCGAGCATCGCCGCCCGCGCGAGCACGCCGGTGAGCGGATCGAAGCAGGCCCGGCGCTCGAGATCGCTGCAGGCGGCGGCCAGCGCCTCGCTCAGCCGCGAGATCTGCGCCGCGGACCGCCGGAGCTCGATCTCGTCCATCACGATCGCCGCCAGCGTCTCGAGATAGCGCCGCTGGCGCAGATCGGCGCTGCGCGGCCGGGTGTCCATGCAGCAGAGCGTGCCCAGCACATAGCCCTCGTGGGTCTTCAGCGGCACGCCGATGTAGAATTCCAACCCGAAGGGCCCCGTGACCAGCGGATGCTCCTGGGTGCGCGGGTCGGCGCTGGCCTGCTCGACCATGTAGACGCCGTCCTCCTCGATCGCCGCGCCGCAGAGCGTCGGGCCGCGCGCGATCTCGCGCAGCCCCGCGGGGCCGTGCACGGACTTGTACCAGATCCGGTTGGCATCGACGAGGCTGACCATGGCGACGGGCGCGTCGAGCATCTCGGCCGCGAGCGCGGTGATGCGGTCGAAGGCGCCCTCGGGTGGCGTGTCGAGGATCGCGTAGCGCCTGAGCGCGTTCAGCCGTTCGAACTCGCCATCCGTGTCGAGACTCATCCCAGCTCCCCCCGAGCTTTCCCAAGCATCGGATTTTGAGCGGCGTTCCTTAACGCTTTCCCAAGATCGCGGTGCGCGGGAGCGCCGCAACGCGGAAAAGCACGGGCAATTCGTGCAAAACTGTCGCCTTGCCCAACTCAGCCACGCCATCAAGCCCCCGCGACTGTTGCCGTGAGGCACCCCGAACCGGCGATGGCGAGGCACTGCCTCGCGCCGGTTCGTCGGCCGGAGCGCGCGAGCGCGGAGGTCGAGAGATGCGGGGTTTCACCGTCGGTTGGAAATCCGCGCGCGCCTGACTGGGCGGGCGCGCTTGTCGCGCCTGCCGAGGGGCAGGCAGGCGCGCGCGGATTTGTCCTTGCCAAATCCCCGAAGAGAAGCCGCGGGGTACGGGCGCCGATCCTAAAAAATCAGGCGGATGCCTCAGTCGACGGCAAAGCAGTAGAGCAACCCGTCGCCGCCGGTCCCGCGCAATGCCGCGAGACTGCATCCGCCGCGCGAGGCATGGGAGGCATTCCACGACTTCGACGCCGGGGACTCGTCGCGCCCCATGCGATCGTGATGCCCGACGATCGCGGCCCCCTCCTCGCCACCGAGCGTCCAGTCGCCGCAGGTCTCCGCCGCCCTGGTGCCGTCCGGCATCGACCCGGTCAGGATGTCGTGCCGGATGGGATCGTCGCCGCGCCCGTTGACCATCGCCCCGGTCTCGTCGAGCGCCGTCGCCTTGGTGATGTTGTTGCCCTCGCCGTGCAGCGCCTCGACGCTTTCGGCGATCACCACGCCTTCGGCATTGACCCAGGGCCCGCTGCCGATCCGGTCTCGCGCATCGTCGCTGCTCGTGGAGAGATAGGCCGCCCAGGTCCTGCCGGTGACGCCGGCGGCTTCGGCGAGGCCGGCGCAATGCGCGTCCGCCCCCGCGAGCCCGCCGAAATTCGCGCCCTGGCCGGGGTTCTGGCTGGTGACGAAGAAGCTCATCGTCCCGTCCTGCGCCGCGGCCGCCCCGAGGCCACCCGCGAGAACCACCGCCGCGATGCCCACAACCCTGCGCATGTCGTTCCTCCCCGATGTCCGCTGACCGGCCTTTCAAGGCTAGCGCCCCGCCCCCGTCCGACCACACACGGTTCCGTGAAGGCGCCCGCGGCCGCCGCGCCCCTCAGCGGGCCGCGGCCACCACCGGCGTGGCATCCGGTTCCGGCTCCGCCTCGGTTTCGATCTCGCCGCGGGCGATGCGGCGGGCGATCTTGAAGATGCCGTCGAGGATCTCCACGATCTCGACCTCGCGGACATAGGCCATCAATGCACCATCGACGCGATCGGGAACGTGGCGGAAGCGCTCGCGGGCGATGTCCCGGGAGAGCACCGTCACCTCCCGCTTCATCCCCCGCACTTCGGCCGCGAGCGCCGCATCCTCCTCCATCACCGCCTGGACCGCCTGCCGCAAGGCCTTCGCGACATCGGCGTGATAGGCGGTGATCCGCCGCGCCGCCTCGGGCCGGATCGGGGCATGCTCGTCGAGCCGCTTGCGCGTCGATGTGGTCAGGTCCGTGGCGATGCGGTCGCCGACATGCTCCAGATCGTTCGACATGGCGACGAGCTGCATCAGGGTCTGCGCCTGGTCCTCCGAGAGGCGGTTGAGCGATACCCGGCCGAGGTAGGCGATGATCGCCTGGTGCAGCCGGTCCACCGGCTTGTCCATGGCCTCGAGCGCATGAAGCGCACCGCGCGAATTCCCCAGCACCGCCGGCAGCGCGCGGTCGAGCATGTCCGCGACATAGCTGCCCATCCGGCCGAGCTCGCGCCGGGCGTTCTCCATCGCCACCGCCGGCGTCGAGAGCAGCGCCGTGTCGAGATAGAGCGGCTTCAGCGGCTCGTCCGCGGTGATCGGACTGTCGGGCACGATCCATTCGACCAGCCGCGCGATCTGCGTCGTGAAGCCGATGAAGACGAGGGTATTGGCGACGTTGAAGATCGTGTGGGCATTGGCCACCTGCCGCGGCACGTCGCCGGCGGGCGAGACGTAGCGGACCAGCGCCGCCAGCTGCGGGATGAAGGCGACCCAGATCAGGACGCCCGCGACGTTGAAGAGCACGTGCACCAGCGCCGCGCGAACGGCCTCGCGCGGCTTGCCGATCGCGGCGAGGCCTGCGGTCGCGCAGGTTCCGACATTGGCGCCGAGGGCCACGGCGATGGCGGTCTCGAGCGTCAGCATCCCCTGCCCGGCCAGCACGATGACGATGCCGGTGGTCGTCGCCGAGGAATGCACCAGCGCGGTGAAGATCATGCCCGTGAGGATGGCCGCGACCGGATTGGCGAGGGCCGCGACGAAATCGATGAAGGTCTCGTTCGTGCGCAGCGGCACCATCGCCGCGCTCATCAGCCCCATCCCGTAGAAGACGAAGCCGAGCCCGAGCAGCATCCGGCCATAGTCCTTCCAGGCCTCCCACCGGGCCTGGAAGGCCACGAGGAACCCCAGAGCGATCATCGGCAGCGCGAGGCGCGTGACGTTGAACGCCAGGATCTGCGCCGTCACCGTGCTGCCGATATTGGCGCCCATGATCACGCTGACGCTCTGCGCCATGGACATCAGCCCGGCCGAGATGAAGCCCACGAGGATCACCGTCGTCACGGTGGAGGAATTCACCAGCCCGGTGACCGCGGCGCCCGCCAGCGCGCCGAGAAAGCGGTTGCGCGTGACCCGGCCGAGCAGGGTCTTGAGATGCTCGCCCGCGGCGCGCTTCACCGCGGCCGTCATCAGATCCATGCCGAAGAGGAAGAGCGCCAGCCCGCCGGCCAGCCCGGTCCAGAGGTCGAACTGGTTGAGCTCGGCCGTCATTCCGGGGCCGCGTCCCTGCGCTTGACCACCGTCACAGGCACCGGCGCCGTCTGCACCACCCGCTCGGCCACCGACCCGAGCAGGATATGCGGCAGACCGGTCCGGCCACGGCTTCCGACCACCACCAGATCCGCGCCCAGCTCCCGCGCGACCTCGACGATGCGCCCGGGGGGCAGGCCGCGCACGAGCCGGGTCTCGAGCGCTTGCAGTGCCGGCAGGTCCTCCGCCCCCGCCCGGAAGGCCGCGAGGAACTCGGCCATCATGTCCTCGGCGACCGCCACCATCGGCTCCAGCCAGTCCGATCCGACGCGGCGGTAGAAGCCCGGGCTCGACGCCGGATCATGCACCACATGGAGCAGCACCAGCCGGGCGTCGGTCAGGGCCGACTGGCGGCAGGCCCAGCCGAGCGCGGCGGCGGAATCGCCCGAGAAATCGACCGCGCAGAGGATGGTCTCGCGGGAGGCCGGGCCAGCCCCGCCGCTCACGGCAGCAACGCGCCGCGGATCATGAAGAAGAACATCGCGCCCGCCAGGGCGGTGGCCGGCACGGTGATCACCCAGGCCGCGGCGATGCGCAGCAGCAGCGAGCGCTTGACCAGCTCGATCCGGTGCAGGCGCCGCAGATCCTTGCGTTCGGCCTTGTGAAGGGCGCTGCCCGCCCTGGCCGCCTTGAGCTCCGCGAGCATCCTGCCCTTCTGGTCGACGCTGGCCGCATCGAAGCGTTCCAGGAACGCCTCGACCGTGGTCTGGTCGGCGTCGTGGTGGTGCGATCGGATCTCCTCGATCTTCCGCGCATAGCTGACCTTGAGATATTCGCGCAGGAAACCCACGCCGAAGACCCCGCCCACCGCGATATGGGTCGAGCTGACCGGAAGGCCGAATTGCGAGGCGAGGATCACCGTGATCGCCGCGGCGATGGCGATGCAATAGGCGCGCGCCTTGTCGAGGTCGGTGATCTCCGAGCCGACGGTGCGGATCAGCTTCGGCCCGTAGAGCGCGAGGCCGAGCGCGATCCCGACCGCACCGACCAGCATGACCCAGAGCGGGATCGCGGCCTTCTCGGTGACGCCGCCGGACATCACCGCGTCATTGATCCCCGCGAGCGGCCCAACCGCATTCGCGACGTCGTTGGCGCCATGCGCGAAGCTCAGCAGCGCCGCCGCAAAGATCAGCGGCACGGTGAAGAGCTCGTTCACGCCCTCCTTGTCGTTGCTGAGATCCGGCGCCTTTTCGGCGACGTAGCGCCGCATCATCAGCCAGATCACGCCGGCCACGACCGCGCCCAGCAGGCTCGCGGAAACGAAGCTGAGGGCCAGAACATGCGAGAGGCCCTTGAGCGCGATATAGGTCGTGAAGGCCCATGCCATCACCGCGATCAGGAGCGGCACCATGGTATGCGCCGCCCGCATCAGGTCGGGGCGGTAGGTGATCGTGCGCTTGATGAGATAGAGGAACGCCGCGGCGATGAGCCCGCCCAGAACCGGCGAGATCACCCAGGAGGCCGCGATGCGCAGCACTTCCGCCCAATCGGCGATGCCCCAGCCGCCCGCGGCGATGCCCGCGCCCAGCACGCCGCCGACGATCGCATGGGTCGTGGAAACCGGCGCGCCCAGGGCGGTGGCGATGTTGAGCCAGATCGCGGCCGCGAGCAGCGCCGCCGTCATCAGCCAGATGAAGGTGTCGGCATCGGCGATCAGGTGGGGGTCGATGATGCCGTTCTTGATGGTCCCGACCACGTCGCCCCCGGCGATCAGCGCGCCCGAGGCCTCGAAGATCGCGGCGATGGCGATGGCCCCGGCCAGGGTGATCGCATGCGACCCCACCGCCGGGCCGACGTTGTTGGCCACGTCGTTGGCGCCGATGTTGAGCGCCATGTAGCCGCCGATCATCGCGGCGGCCACGAGCAGCGTGCCGTGCTGTCCGCCCGGGCTGTTCGCCATGGTGAAGAGCATGATCAGCACGACGAAGAGCAGCGCGCTGCCGAAGCGGAAGAGCTCGCTCCGGTTCACCAGGAGTGCGGCCTCCAGCTTCTTGACGTTGACTGGATCGCTCTCCATCCGCCCCGCCCCTCCCGCGCACAGGCTTCCCCGCGCGCGACGGCGCCAGATGTGTGACGGTTTTATGACATGATGCCATGGCGCCGGACTTGAGCAAGATCAAGTCCGGATGCGGGGATCCCCCCATCCGGGGTACCCCCAGCGTCACCATGGCGGCGCCGGTTCGGGCCGGTCAGTTGAGCTCCGGCACCATCCCGCGCTCCGCGGCGAGTTCGCGCATCTTCTTCTGCAGCTTCTCGAAGGCGCGGACCTCGATCTGGCGGATGCGCTCGCGGCTGACGTCGTATTCCTGGCTAAGCTCCTCCAGCGTCACCGGCTCGTCCTTCAGCCGCCGCTCGGTCAGGATGTGCCGCTCGCGCTCGTTGAGCGCCTGCATGGCTTCGAGCAGAAGCGCGTGGCGGCTCTCGAGCTCGTCCCTTTCGGCCAGCGCCGTGGCCTGGTCGGCCTCCTCGTCCTCCAGCCAGTCCAGCCATTCGGCGGACCCGTCGCCATCGCTGTTGACCTGGGCGTTGAGGCTCGCGTCCCCGCCGGACATGCGGCGGTTCATCGAGATCACCTCTTCCTCGGTCACGCTCAGGTCATGGGCGATCCTGGCCACGTTCTCGGGGCGCAACTCGCCCTCCTCGATGGCGCCGATCTTGTTCTTGGCCTTGCGCAGGTTGAAGAAGAGCTTCTTCTGAGCCGCGGTGGTGCCCATCTTCACCAGGCTCCAGGACCGCAGGATGTATTCCTGGATGCTCGCCCGGATCCACCACATGGCATAGGTCGCAAGCCGGAATCCCTTCTCGGGATCGAAGCGCTTGACCGCCTGCATCAGGCCGACATTGGCCTCTGAGATGACCTCGGCCGTGGGCAGCCCGTAGCCGCGGTAGCCCATGGCGATCTTGGCCGCCAGCCGCAGGTGGCTCGTCACCAGCTGATGCGCGGCCTCGGTGTCGCCATGGTCGACCCAGGCCTTGGCCAGCATGTACTCCTGCTCCGGTTCCAGCATCGGGAACTTCCGGATCTCCTGCATGTAGCGCGACAGCCCCTGTTCCGGGGACGGCGCCGGCAGCTTGGCATAATTCATCCCGCCTCCTCCTTCCGCGGTCCCTCGCCCTGGCGAAGGCCCGCGTCACGTCACTTTCCGTATAGTATAACGCACGCGTCGCGGATTTCCGTCGAAAACGCGCCGGGCCGCGCCCACGTTCCCGCGAGCCGGGGCGCCTTCCCCGGCCGCGCCGCGGTGAAGCGATGGGTGATCGCCCCGCGACAGGCGGCTTTTATTGCAGCGCAGCACCGGAATGTCCATCCCTCGGGCGCCGCGTCCCGACCGCTGGACTTGGCGCCGGGATCCGCGCAGATTGGGCCCCGGCCCCGCCTCTTGCCGGGACCGGCCCCCGGCAGAGAAGGATGCGGCAGCGATGACAGCGAAATTCATCGACCGGATCGAGGCGGAGCTGGGCGAGATCGAGGCCGCCGGCCTCTACAAGCGCGAGCGCGTGATCTCCTCGCCGCAATCGGGCCGCATCGAGGCCGACCCCGGCGGGCAGGTGCTCAACTTCTGCGCCAATAACTACCTCGGCCTCGCCGACCACCCGGAGCTGATCGAGACGGCCAAGGCGGCCCTCGAGCGATACGGCTACGGCATGGCCTCGGTGCGGTTCATCTGCGGCACCCAGGAAGAGCACAAGGCGCTCGAGGCGCGGCTCGCCGGATTTCTCGGCATGGAGGACGCGATCCTCTACGGCTCCTGCTTCGACGCCAATGCCGGCCTCTTCGAGACCCTGCTCGGAGAGGAGGACGCCATCATCTCCGACGCGCTGAACCATGCCTCGATCATCGACGGCGTGCGGCTCTGCAAGGCGCGGCGCCTGCGCTATGCCAACAACGACATGGGCGATCTCGAACGCTGCCTGAAGGAGGCCTCCGGCGCGCGGCACCGCCTGATCGCCACCGACGGCGTCTTCTCCATGGACGGGATCATCGCCAACCTGGCGGGGATCTGCGATCTCGCCCAGCGCCACGACGCGCTGGTGATGGTGGACGACAGCCATGCGGTCGGCTTCGTCGGCCCCGGCGGCCGCGGCACGCCGGAGCTCTGCGGCGTCGCGGATCGCGTCGACATCCTCACGGGCACGCTCGGCAAGGCCCTCGGCGGCGCCTCGGGCGGCTATACCGCCGCGCGCGGCCCGGTCGTCGACCTGCTGCGGCAGCGCTCGCGCCCCTATCTCTTCTCGAACACCCTCGCCCCGGTGATCGCCGCCACCTCGCTGAAGGTTCTGGAGATGATCGAGACCGGCCAGGAGATGCGCGGGCGTCTCGTGGCGAATTCCGCCCGGTTCCGCGCCGAGATGACCGCACTCGGCTTCGAGCTCGCCGGCGCCGGTCACCCGATCATCCCGGTCATGCTGGGTGACGCCCAGCTCGCCCAGGACTTCGCGGCGCGGATGCTCGACCGCGGCGTCTACGTCGTCGGCTTCTCCTTCCCCGTCGTTCCCAGGGGCAAGGCGCGCATCCGCACCCAGATGTCCGCCGCGCATTCCGACGACGATGTCGCCACCGCCATCGCCGCCTTCGCCGATACCGGGCGCGAACTGGGAGTCATCGCATGAGCAACGAGATGAAGGCGCTGGTCAAATCCCGCCCGGAGCCCGGTCTCTGGATGGAGCGCGTGCCGGTGCCCGAGCCGGGGCCTACGGACGTGCTGATCAAGGTCGCCAAATCCGCCATCTGCGGCACCGACGTGCATATCTGGAACTGGGACGCCTGGGCCGCGCGGACCGTGCCGGTCCCGATGGTGACGGGGCACGAATTCTGCGGCACCATCGCCGAGACCGGCTCGGCGGTGCGGCGCTTCCATGTGGGCCAGCGCGTCTCGGGCGAGGGCCATATCGTCTGCGGCGCCTGCCGCAACTGTCGTGCAGGGCGCGGGCATCTCTGCCGCAACACCAAGGGCGTCGGCGTCGACCGGCCCGGGTCCTTCGCCGAATTCGTCTGCATCCCCGAGGACAACGTCGTCCTGATCCCCGACGACGTGCCCGACGAGATCGCCGCGATCTTCGACCCCTTCGGCAACGCGGTGCATACCGCGCTCAGCTTCGATCTCGTGGGCGAGGACGTGCTGGTCACCGGCGCCGGCCCCATCGGCATCATGGGCGCGCTGGTCGCCGCGCGCGCCGGGGCGCGCAAGGTCGTCATCACCGACGTCAATCCCTACCGGCTCGACCTCGCCCGGAGCCTCGGCATCGAGACCGTCGTCGACGCCGGGGCGGAGAACCTCTCGGACGTGATGGCGCGCATCGGCATGACCGAGGGCTTCGACATCGGCCTCGAGATGTCCGGCGCCGCGCCGGCCTTCCGCGACATGATCGACAAGATGAACAATGGCGGCAAGATCGCCATCCTCGGCATCGCCCCGGCCGGGTTCGAGATCGACTGGAACAAGGTCATCTTCAAGATGCTGACGCTCAAGGGCATCTACGGCCGCGAGATGTTCGAGACCTGGTACAAGATGATCGCCTTCGTGCAATCGGGGCTCGATCTCGCGCCCCTGATCACCCATCGCATCGGCATCGACGATTTCGCCGCCGGGTTCGAGGTCATGCGCTCGGGCAATTCCGGCAAGGTCGTCATGGACTGGACAGGGGCCTGACCGGCCCCGCGCCGTCAGGACGCCCCCGCCCGCAATTTCGCCAGCAGAGTCGCAAAATCCTCGGGCGGCGGCGCCTCGAAGCGCATCGCCTCGCCGCTCCGGGGATGCAGGAAGCCCAGTGTCGCCGCATGCAGCGCCTGGCGCGGGAAATCCGCCAGCGGCCCCGAGCCGCCGCGCCGCCCATAGACGCTGTCCCCGATGAGCGGATGCCCCGCGAAGGTCAGATGCACCCGGATCTGATGGGTCCGCCCGGTTTCCAGCCAGCATTCGACGAGGGACGCGCTCGGCGCTCCCTTCGGGCCGAAGCGTTCGAGGACCCGCGCCCGCGTGACCGCCGGCTTGCCGCCCGCGCTCAGCACCGCCATGCGCTTGCGGTCGCCGGGATGCCGGCCGATGCGGCCCTCGATGCGCAGCACGCCGCCCGGCTCCCAGGACACCCCTGCCAGCCCCGCGAGCCGCGGATCGGCCGGGTCGGGCGCCCCGCGCACCACCGCGAGATAGCGCCGCTCCAGGCGATGCGCCGCGAACTGCGCCGCCAGCGCCTGATGCGCCGCATCGTTCTTGGCGGCCACCAGAAGCCCCGAGGTATCCTTGTCGATCCGGTGCACGATGCCCGGCCGGAGCGCGCCGCCGATGCCCGAGAGGCTCGGCCCGCAATGATGCAGCAGCGCATTGACCAGCGTGCCCTCCCGCGCGCCAGGCGCGGGATGCACCACCAGCCCGGCCGGCTTGTCGATGACGATCAGATCCGCATCCTCGAAGACGACCACGAGCGGAATCGGCTCGGCGGCGGCCGTCGCCGGCAGCGCCGGCG